>NZ_BMKE01000076.1 GCF_014643915.1 Oceanisphaera marina | reverse complement strand
GTATGGTACTGAAGCACTTACCATTAAAAGGCAAGCCCACCATCCGCTACTACGGGCTATATCACCCAACAGTGGTCGAAAAGTTGAATGTGGCAAGAGCACAATGTAAACAACCCACATTTATTACAGCATTGCTGCCAACATGGCAAGAAATGCTAAATAAACTAGGCACTACATTAATCTGCCCGACATGTGGTGCCACTGAGCGAATAGCAGCGGCTCCGCTGAAACGATAACGGGGCTGGTACTCACAGTCTGTTCTCGATGCGGAATAATAGCGGGTGGGTAAAGGACTCAATTCATTACAATAAGTATAGTGATAAGAGTGAGTGATTGTTACTATCCGTCTATAAATCATGAGTTTGGCGACCAAGAACCCCGAGGCTTTTCCTCAGCGTCAACGCAAGTCCAACAAAGCGATGAATCAGACAAAGGTCTCCACCCTCTACGGAGATTAGAAAACGCTGAGTGGACCTTCGCTGATTATCTAAGCGTTATGAGTCAG
>NZ_BMKE01000075.1 GCF_014643915.1 Oceanisphaera marina | reverse complement strand
CGGGTTACAAACGCTGTGGCTGGGCCTGGAACGTTGCCATGATATGGTCCGAGCCATACAAGAAACAAAGGAATTATTGGGCTGACTTATGGGTAAAGGGATGACTATAGCCCTGAAGTAAACATAAAAGTATGAGTACACCCCTCCTTCGTCAAAACCTATCTTTTTTTCCATTTAAATCGCCCCTTTAGCTTAGAGTTAAATTCCACACAGCGTGATAGTAGGTAAAAGAAACTGGAGCTATGTTTACGATATAATATATTAAATAACACCTTATTCTTTAAGCCTATACTTTCCGAGGAATGTGGCACAATTTTATAGAATTTATTTTCACGCCTAGGAGAAATTTCAACTTCTCCTACTGACACTTTATGTTTCCAACAAACATATCTAAAACTAATTTGATCTCTTTTAGCACCGGATAATAACTCTTGCCACCATTCTTCCATCAATAATCTTATTACTTCGTTATGTACTCTAAAAATAACATTCATTTCATTTAACCCATATCCTTTTGGGTAGCCCTCTGATTGATAACGTTCTATTT
>NZ_BMKE01000074.1 GCF_014643915.1 Oceanisphaera marina | reverse complement strand
GACACCGCGACAGTGACGGTGCGCGACAGCCCCGACCCCACCACCGTGGCCGTGACCACCAGCAACGTGACCGAAGATGATGCGGCCGTGACCTTTAACTTCCAGCTGAGCCATCCACCCCAGGCGGGCACAACGGCCAGCCTGACCGTGATGGTAGCGGGTGCGACTTATACGGTGAACGTGGATGCGAGCGGCGCCGGCAGCCTGGTNATTGGTGATCACCCTGGACAACGGGGCGACCCTTACCTTTGGTACCGATTATGTGGCGGGCACCGCGGTCAGCTCCACGCCGTTCGCGATTAATAATGGCGAAGACGTGTACGTCGATGGCAGCAGCTTCACCGTGGCGGTAGACAGCACCAGTGGCGGTAACTTCGAGCAGCTGGTGACCAGCGACACCGCGACGGTGACGGTGAGCGACAGCCCCGACCCCACCACCGTGGCCGTGACCACCAGCAACGTGACCGAAGATGATGCGGCCGTGACCTTTAACTTCCAGCTGAGCCATCCACCCCAGGCGGGCTCAGCGGCCAGCCTGACCGTGATGGTA
>NZ_BMKE01000072.1 GCF_014643915.1 Oceanisphaera marina | reverse complement strand
TTCGTTTCAAACCCTTGTGACCGTTGGCGTGTTGCCCCGTGTCAGTGGATGCGCATTATAGGGAGCGAGAGATTTAGCGCAAGGGCTTTTCTGATAAAAACACGCCTTTCACACTCAACCGCTCAAACACCCAGCAAAAATACAACTTATACACAGCATTATCAACAGATCTCATGCAAGATCACCCGCTAAAGCCAAGCATCCGCCCCGAGCAACCAACCTAAAATGCAGACATAATTACTATGAAATTGATCTTCCATCTGCACTCGTGGCACCACAGATATTAATTTAAATACGGATATATTCATTTTTCAAAGACTGAATCTAAAGACAAGACTATCCCTCCTCGGACACACTCTCTACAAAGTGACCCCCATAGCTGCGAAACACTGCAGAAGAGCGCTGATGCCTATCAGCGGCACAACTATTCACCAACCTAGTTACTACTCGGAATGACCTACCATAATAGAAGGTGAATCCTGGAGTGCTGAAAAATGACACAGCTCGCGGCGCATACCAGAGCCTGGCAGGCCTCTATTTGGATTACCGTGGATTGTTAGTGTTTTTCAGACGAAAAAAAGCCCTTCACATCAGTGAAGGGCTTTTTAAATTGGGTGCCTGGCAGTGACCTACTTTCACATGGCAGCTGCCACACTATCATCGGCGCGGCTG
>NZ_BMKE01000071.1 GCF_014643915.1 Oceanisphaera marina | reverse complement strand
GCAGCTTGCCAGCGCTTCAAGGTGCGCTCGCTGATGCCCATTAACGCTGCGACCTTGTACCGAGCGGCACCACCGGCAACGGCTTCATTAAATAAGTCCAGGAGCCTTGCACGTTCCACCAGCGGCGTCAGTCTTCCTCGCTGCTGTCCGGATCTTCGCCGTACAAGGCTTCGAGCTTTTTTGACAGCACCAGCAGTGAAGCGGTCTCAGCCAAGGCCCTGTCTTTACGGCGAACTTCCGACTTCAGCTTTTTAATCGTGTTACGGGCCTCTCGTTGCTGCTTCTGAACTGCTTTCTGGTGCTCATCCTGCCTGCCAGCACCTTGAAGGCAGGCCTCTTTCCAGCGATGTACCTGCTCCGGATACAGGCCTTTCTCGCGGCAGTAAGCGCTGAGTTCGGCCTCAGACATAGAGGCTGTTTCGATGACAACAGCCAGCTTGGATTCAGGGGACCAGTCTTCCCCTATATGACGATTACCTGGCACGGGCATCCCTTGTTTTCGACACTGTTTCAGCCAACTATACAGAGTCACATCGGATATGCCTTCCTCTGTGGCCACCGACACCACACTTCGGTTCTGCGGAGGCAACAACTTCTTCAATACGGCGGCTTTACGTTCTTCAGAATAACGTGGCATGAATGCTCCTATGCCGCCCCTGATTGGTTAAATTCAGGCGAAATCGCCAACTGGACAACTAGGCTGACAGAGGGGG
>NZ_BMKE01000070.1 GCF_014643915.1 Oceanisphaera marina | reverse complement strand
ATACAAATGTGTACAGAACTCAAACTCAGTGACAATGAAGGGAGGCTGATCCAGAACAGTATAACAATAGAGAGAATGGTACTCTCTGCATTTGATGAAAGAAGAAACAGATACCTGGAAGAGCACCCCAGTGCGGGAAAGGACCCGAAGAAAACTGGAGGTCCAATTTACCGAAGAAGAGACGGGAAATGGGTGAGAGAGCTGATCCTGTACGACAAGGAGGAAATCAGGAGAATTTGGCGTCAAGCGAACAATGGAGAAGACGCAACTGCTGGTCTTACCCATNAAGCGAACAATGGAGAAGACGCAACTGCTGGTCTTACCCATATGATGATATGGCATTCCAACCTAAATGATGCTACATATCAGAGAACGAGAGCTCTCGTGCGTACTGGAATGGACCCCAGGATGTGCTCCCTGATGCAGGGATCAACCCTCCCGAGGAGATCTGGAGCTGCAGGCGCAGCAGTAAAGGGGATAGGAACAATGGTGATGGAGCTGATTCGGATGATAAAACGAGGTATAAACGACCGGAATTTCTGGAGAGGCGAAAATGGAAGAAGAACAAGAATTGCATACGAGAGGATGTGCAACATCCTCAAAGGGAAATTCCAAACAGCAGCACAAAGAGCAATGGTGGATCAAGTGCGAGAAAGCAGAAATCCTGGAAATGCTGAAATAGAAGATCTTATTTTTCTAGCAAGGTCTGCACTCATCCT
>NZ_BMKE01000069.1 GCF_014643915.1 Oceanisphaera marina | reverse complement strand
GAATCCACAATATCAGGTGCAATATCCCAATAATGTTAGCTGCAACAACGAGTGGGTCACTTGAACCGCTGCAGTTGCACTCCCATCCGATTCTGGTAGGCCTGCAAATTTTCAATAAGATCATCCTTAAGACCTGTACTGGAGTTAGGGTGAGTCCCGACTGTCCTCATAGCCTGCACCATTTGCCTAGCCTGGCTTGCGACTTCCATGGCTTCCGCTGCCTGTTCACTTGATCCAGCCATCTGCTCCATAGCCTTAGCCGTAGTACTGGCTAGTACCATTCTATTCTCATGCCTAATTAGTGGGTTGGTAGTAGTTGCCATCTGCCTGTGGGACCGATGTTGTGCGTCGGCAATCTGCTCACAAGTGGCACATACTAATCCAAGAGCCCCTTCTGCAGTTACTGTCCCCATTCTGTTGTATATGAGACCCATGCAGCTGGCAAGCGCACCAGTTGAGTAACTGAGTGCAACTTCCTTTGCTCCATGAAATGTCATTTCCCTCTTCAGTTTCTTGTATAATTTAACTGCCTTGTCCATGTTGTTTGGGTCCCCATTCCCATTTAGGGCGTTTTGGACAAACCGTCTACGCTGCAGTCCTCGCTCACTGGGCACGGTGAGCGTGAACACAAACCCTAAAATCCCCTTAGTCAGAGGTGACAGGATTGGTCTTGTCTTTATCCACTCCATGAGAGCCTCGAGATCTGCGTTCTTCCCTGCAAAAACATCCTCAAGTCTCTGCGCGATCTCGGCTTTGAGGGGGCCTGATGGAATGATTGAGAGA
>NZ_BMKE01000068.1 GCF_014643915.1 Oceanisphaera marina | reverse complement strand
GTGAAATCGAGTAGGACGGGACACGTGATATCCTGTTTGAATATGGGGGGACCATCCTCCAAGGCTAAATACTCCTGACTGACCGATAGTGAACCAGTACCGTGAGGGAAAGGCGAAAAGAACCCCTGTGAGGGGAGTGAAATAGAACCTGAAACCGTGTACGTACAAGCAGTAGAAGCCCACTTGTTGGGTGACTGCGTACCTTTTGTATAATGGGTCAGCGACTTACTTTTAGTAGCAAGGTTAACCGTATAGGGGAGCCGTAGGGAAACCGAGTCTTAACTGGGCGCATAGTTGCTAGGAGTAGACCCGAAACCCGGTGATCTAGCCATGAGCAGGTTGAAGGTTGAGTAACATCAACTGGAGGACCGAACCCACTAATGTTGCAAAATTAGGGGATGACTTGTGGCTGGGGGTGAAAGGCCAATCAAACCGGGAGATAGCTGGTTCTCCCCGAAATCTATTTAGGTAGAGCCTCGGACGAATACTTACGGGGGTAGAGCACTGTTAAGGCTAGGGGGTCATCCCGACTTACCAACCCTTTGCAAACTCCGAATACCGTAAAGTACTATCCGGGAGACACACGGCGGGTGCTAACGTCCGTCGTGAAGAGGGAAACAACCCAGACCGCCGGCTAAGGTCCCAAAGTCATAGTTAAGTGGGAAACGAAGTGGGAAGGCTCAGACAGCCAGGATGTTGGCTTAGAAGCAGCCATCATTTAAAGAAAGCGTAATAGCTCACTGGTCGAGTCGGCCTGCGCGGAAGATGTAACGGGGCTAAACTATGCACCGAAGCCGCGGATG
>NZ_BMKE01000067.1 GCF_014643915.1 Oceanisphaera marina | reverse complement strand
CCCCCCCCTCAGGATACAAAAAAATATGTTTTCGAGGGTGGAAATCCAACTTACCACACCAATAAAAAGTGTGAACGATTCACCTCTAACTTTATCAACTTAGAAATACCTCCAGAGATTGCAGATAAAGGAGATGAATCAATAAAAAGGTTCAGGGCTTTTTGCAAGGAAAACATGGACCTTCTAGTGTCAGATGAATCAAGGTTTAAGGAGAGATTAAGCATTCATTTTCTTCTAAAAAACCCACCAAACAAAATTTCTCATAACAATAGCGGCTCAGTTGAATTTCAAAACCTCAGCCTTGAAGAGCTAGAATCACTTATAGATCAACTACTTGAAGATGCAGATGCTTTCAGAAACAGAGATAAAGATACAGCCAAGCTAATAAGAAACAAAGGATACGGAACAGATCGAGCTAAAGAAGCTAAGATAGAAGGAAACCCTTTATTTATATGGCACAACAAATATAAAACAAATTTAAAAAGGCTACTACAAGAGTATTTCAGAGTAAAGCTCAACCCCGATCTTAAATTTGAAGGCGAGCTACTAGAACAGCTGGGATTCAAACCTTGTCATAACTGTAATAGTTAAATAAAAAACCATCCTAAGCTGAAACTACCTTAATAATAATGGCACGTAGTTACCATAAACAACCACAGATTAAAAACGCCAATTATGGCCATAAAGTTGCCCCACCTCAATTGCAGAGAGACCAAATTAAAACCACCAGGCAATTGGCGTTACATTAAATAGGGGAGGTTTTGAAAGGTGTAAAAGTGAGGCGGCAAGGTCTGACAGCCTGTGGAACCTTCGATTT
>NZ_BMKE01000066.1 GCF_014643915.1 Oceanisphaera marina | reverse complement strand
GGCGCAGCTTTATTTCCTGGAGAAAAGATCAGCTACTGACTGAAGTTTCAATGTTGCTAAAGGGAGTAGGAAGTGAATTCCACATACGTTATACGTGATTGCTTAGTGCCTGCACATCAAGGGCATGAGCTTGTAATGGGTCTAGGTGCGTCATACCAATGGCTGGAAATATAAACCATAACAAGGCCAATCACAAACGCCAGCAAGCTGGCTGGACTCGCTGACGCTCGCCTGTGTTGGCGGCGTTATACGTAGAGGAGTCAGCATAAATATATGAGCATTGATGATCTGGATAAAAAAGGATGGTTCCAAATTCGTATTGCGAACGGCGTGAATTTCCTTGATGCGTTATTAGAATATGCAAATGGTCTTGGTAGTCCCGTAAAGGCTCGAAAGTCACAGGATATCATTCAGAAACTGGTCCCCATTTCTAGCTGCAAGGCTCATCCGAGATCTCTAAGCTCCAAATATGCAACGGGTGCATTTCCTCTCCATGTTGATACCGCACACTGGGCAACCCCTTGCAGGTATCTGGTGTTTGGGTGCATGGATGAAGGAGAAAGCGTTAGGCCTACCATATTATTAGACTTCAATTCATTACAGCTAACAAAAGAAGAAAGTGATTATTTGTATAACTCGCCTTTTGTAATAAAGAATGGCCGCAATTCGTTTTATGGGAATATTTTGTCAAAAGAAAGAAAATTTATGAGGTATGATTCTGGTAACAGTTCACCCAGAGTGGCTTGACGCACACAATTCTTCAGGAATGGGGTAATTCGTTTTTTCGATGCAGGCGCGGACTACGGCTCGTAACCACTCCTGAG
>NZ_BMKE01000065.1 GCF_014643915.1 Oceanisphaera marina | reverse complement strand
GGGCTGAATGTGTGTCATTGGCTTTGGCATAACAGTCTCCTAAAGCACCCTGATTTCTATATTAACTCAAAATCAGCTGGTTCATGCTTAGGTTGGCACACAGGGCTGGCGTTTGTGATTGGCCTTGTTATGAGCTTAGGTAAGAGTAATAACTTACCTGCATACTCCAAGGCTATAAGATAAATCGCTCGTTCTGCCGCTGCCAATATTGAATGAGGGTAACTGTTCACCCGCAGCGCCTTGACACTCAATAATGGGATGATCGTCTCTTGATTCGCTTTTGCTACTTGCACGATCTCCCAGTTCAGGCACGCTTATCAATATGAATAAAAAGCACACCACACCGACGGTGCCGCCCCTGACGCTGGAACAAGCGCACGAGCTGATTTTCAAGCTCATGGAGCGTATTTCCGAGCTGGAAGACCGCCTCAATCAGAACAGCGGCAACTCTTCAAAGCCCCCATCCAGCAATGGACCAGGAGGGGCACCGCCGGCTCGTCCACGCAAACGTTCCGGCAAGCAGCGTGGCGCTCAGCCTGGTCATAAAGGCCATCGTCGAGAACGGCATCCGCAGGATGAACGGGTGACGCTCGCGCCGCATTATCCGTCAGAAATCTGTACCTGCTGTGGTGGCGATATGCTGGCTCATGCCAAGCCACACCGAGTACATCAGGTATTTGATTTACCCGAGGTCAGCTACTTCATGACCGAGCATCAGCTGTTTCGGGCCACCTGTACGCGCTGTATCCACACGGATGAAGCCCGCCTGCCGGAGACAGTCAGTCATACCCAGATGGGCGCGAACTTGCTCAGTTACATTGCCCTGCAA
>NZ_BMKE01000064.1 GCF_014643915.1 Oceanisphaera marina | reverse complement strand
ACGCGTGATCAGCAAAAGCAGGGTGACAAAAACATAATGGATTCCAATACTGTGTCAAGCTTCCAGGTAGACTGCTTTCTTTGGCATGTCCGCAAACGATTTGCAGACCAAGAAATGGGTGATGCCCCATTTCTAGACCGGCTCCGCCGAGATCAGAAGTCCCTGAGAGGAAGAAGCAGCACTCTTGGTCTGGACATCAGAACCGCCACGCGTGAAGGAAAGCATATAGTGGAGCGGATTTTAGAGGAAGAGTCAGATGAAGCATTTAAAATGAGTGTTGCTTCAGTGCCAGCTCCACGCTATCTAACTGACATGACTCTTGAAGAAATGTCAAGAGATTGGTTAATGCTCATTCCCAAACAGAAAATAACAGGGTCCCTATGCATTAGAATGGACCAAGCAATAGTGGACAAAAACATCACATTGAAAGCAAATTTCAGTGTGATTTTCAATCGGCTTGAAGCCCTGATACTACTTAGAGCTTTTACGGAAGAAGGAGCAATCGTAGGCGAAATCTCACCATTACCTTCTCTTCCAGGACATACTGACAAGGATGTCAAAAATGCAATTGAGATCCTCATCGGAGGATTTGAATGGAATGATAACACAGTTCGAGTCTCTGAAGCTCTACAGAGATTCGCTTGGAGAAGCAGCGATGAGGATGGGAGATCTCCACTCTCTACAAAGTAGAAACGGGAAATGGAGAGAACAGTTAAGCCAGAAATTCGAAGAAATAAGATGGTTGATTGAAGAAGTACGACATAGATTAAAAATTACGGAGAATAGCTTTGAGCAAATAACTTTTATGCAAGCCTTACAACTATTGCTTGAAGTGGAGCAAGAGATAAGAACTTTCTCGTTTCAGCTTAT
>NZ_BMKE01000063.1 GCF_014643915.1 Oceanisphaera marina | reverse complement strand
GACTGGGGTGAAGTCGTAACAAGGTAACCCTAGGGGAACCTGGGGTTGGATCACCTCCTTACCTTAACTCAACGTCTGTTGAGTGTTCACACAGTTTGCTTGATAAGAAAGAGTGACTTATCGCATGGGCAAAAGCTGCCGGTGCGATTTTTTGCCCTCAGGATACCGGTTTCTAACCGCAGTTGAGGGAAAAAAGAAAAGGTTCGGGTCTGTAGCTCAATTGGTTAGCACCCCACATATCTTGAATAAAGAGTAGGGTGAGGTCGGTTGAGAGCAGCCAGATAGGTTTGGGTCTGTAGCTCAGTTGGTTAGAGCGCACCCCTGATAAGGGTGAGGTCGGTGGTTCAAATCCACCCAGACCCACCAAATCAATCTCCTACGTCGTCATAAGACTCGTCGTTTAGCAGGCTAAACGTCCTCGCCTTATTCCTAGTATTAGAATGATTTGGTGATTGGCTAAACATTGTGTAAGCAATGCAAAGCTAAATAAAGCTAAGAACTAAATGGGGCTATAGCTCAGCTGGGAGAGCGCCTGCCTTGCACGCAGGAGGTCTGCGGTTCGATCCCGCATAGCTCCACCATTTANGCTCTTTAACAATCTGGAAAGCTGATAGAAATAATTTGTAGTTCTTGATACGCAAGTGTCTTGGAACTTCTTGGCGAAATATGTTGTAAGCATCAGTCACTGATGCAATCAACCCCGCTTTGAGCAAGTTGTTTTTATGCTGCCTTTATATAGCGATATATTTAGGCGAGTGTCATCGACGTGAGTTCGAGGCGCGGTTTGAACGAGTCTCCTGAGCATAGTTTACTATGTGATGGAGCGAGCGAAAGCCGCAACGACGAAATCACTAAGATGAAGCCGCATAAACACACTTCTTGGGGTTGTATGGTTAAGTGACTAAGCGTACACGGTGGATGCCTTGGCAGTCAGAGGCGATGAAGGACGTGCTAACCTGCG
>NZ_BMKE01000062.1 GCF_014643915.1 Oceanisphaera marina | reverse complement strand
CCCACCTCATGCTCAACCGAGCAATTTACTTAATAAAGGCAGCTTCGGGCTTGTTCAACACCCGGATGAAGTGTCGGCTGCGCGACACTTATCCTTATTTGTTATAGCATTTCGCGGCTATGGGTAAGTTCGGATTGCTATTGCAGCTCAGCAGAAATGAATACTGAAATCATCGCCCGATACACAATCGGCGAATCAAATAGCCACCCCGAACAGTGCGCCGACCCCTGCGGTCAAGGCCATGGCCAGCCCCCCCCAAAAAGTGACTCGAGAGGCAGCCATAAGAACGGGGGCACCGCCTGTTTTCGCTGCTAATGAGCCTAGTAATGCGAGGAACAAGAGAGAACTACCCGGCACAGCCCACATCAACGCGGAAGCGGGCAACAATAGAACGACGAGTAAAGGAAGAGCCGCACCAATCGAGAATGTACCTGCAGACGCAAACGCTGCCTGAATCGGGCGAGCCGTCGATACTTCTGAAATGCCCAGTTCATCCCGCGCATGCGCCCCAAGTGCATCGTGCTCCATGAGTTGAGTTGCTACTGTGCTTGCAAGTTCACGATCCAGTCCCCGCTTAACGTATATCTCGGCCAGCTCCGCGTGCTCTTGTTCAGGAGCAACAGCCAGCTCACGACGCTCTCTGGCAAGATCAGCCCGTTCCGTATCCGATTGGGAACTGACTGACACATACTCACCTGCTGCCATCGACATGGCGCCTGCAACAAGCCCAGCTACGCCCGCCACCAACACGGCCTTGGAGTCCGCTCCGGCGGCCGCGACTCCCAGGACCAGACTGGCGGTAGATACAATGCCGTCATTTGCCCCAAGAACCGCGGCCCGCAGCCAGCCAATCCGTTCTGTTCTGTGTTTTTCGGTATGCCTCATAAGAAGCTCCCATTAAAATTAACAAGCCACCCATGCATAAATCTCGATTAACAAGCATTTAGTTGAATCAACAGTCCTACCGCGAGGGGAAAACCAATCACTGGCAACACCGCACCTTACCCATCGTCAGGTTCCTGGGGCTGATACTGCAACACGCCTTGCCCAAGGGGCTGCAACGAGT
>NZ_BMKE01000061.1 GCF_014643915.1 Oceanisphaera marina | reverse complement strand
TAAGCAGTACGGCATAACCCATGTGGATCTATAATTTCTACATATAGCTACATTCGGGAGCCTGCCATGAAACGGAACTTGTTAGGTCAGTCACTCACGGCCGAAGAGGCGATCACGCTGGATGAGATGTCAAAACATCACCCCTTCCCGGACTTCAGACGGAGGGCACTGGCCTTGCTCGCTCTGAATGATGGCACGTCCGTGGTGCAGATTGCTCAGCTATTTCGGATAAGCGACCAACCAGTGTACAACTGGGCAAAGGGTTGGCGAACCCAAGGACTGGCAGGTATTTTAACGGGCCATAAGGGGGGCAGACCGCCCAAGCTGACCGCCGACATGTTGGATGCGGCTGCCGATATCGCCCGTTCTGAACCCATGACGCTGGCCAAGCTCGCAGCCCGTCTTCACGAGCTCTATCCTGAGGCCCCTTCGTTTAGTTTGGATCGGCTTTCTGCTGGGTTAAGAGCCAGAAATTTCTCTTTCAAACGAACCCGTCTCAGTCTCGAAAAAAAAGAGATGAGTCAGCCTTCCGAACAGCACAAGGGCGCCTGGCAACGTACCGAGAAGGCGCCAAAGCCGGCAAAATAGAGCTGCTTTACTGCGATGAAAGTGGCTTCTCATGTGTTCCGAATGTCCAGCGGGCCTGGTCACCGCGCGGTGAGACGCACTTGGCCGACGCCAGTGTCGGTCGCAAGCGGGTGAATGTGCTCGGGGTACTGAATTATGCGACGTCCCAGTTGCACTTTGAAGTATTTGAACACACAGTAAAGCGGCAGCATGTTGTCCCCTTTCTGGACAAGCTGGCCAAATCATCCAACCGGGAGAAATTCACCATTGTGGTGATGGACAATGCCTCCATCCATCACGGTATCGAGCCAGCGATGCGCGAACAGTGGCTGTATGAACACCGGTTTGTGTTGCTTTATCTACCACCTTACAGCCCGGAACTGAACCTCATTGAGCTCTTGTGGAAGCAGGCCAAGTACCACTGGCGCAGCTTTATTTCCTGGAGAAAAGATCAGCTACTGACTGAAGTTTCAATGTTGCTAAAGGGAGTAGGAAGTGAATTCCACATACGTTATACGTGATTGCTTA
>NZ_BMKE01000060.1 GCF_014643915.1 Oceanisphaera marina | reverse complement strand
TGGAATGGCCCGACTAAAGTAGACACTAGTTTAAGCAGCATTAAGTTGCTGCGCATATGCGTTGGGGGTTAACCCTCCCAGCGCAGTGTGTTGTCTTACTTTGTGGTAATACTGCGTGATGTAGAAGTGTATTTCTTCTGTCATCTCTTTACGAGTTAAAAGTCCTAAACGGCGGGTCCACTCCTTTTTCAGTAAAGCAAAAAAGCTTTCTGAGCACGCATTATCCCAGCAGTTTCCCCGCCGAGACATACTGATGGTCACTTTACGCTTATTCAACCACGCCATGGTCACCATGCAATGATATTGGCTGCCTTGGTCTGAATGGAACATCAGCTCACGGCCATCAGGCTTCTGCTTCTTCCAGGCCTGCTTTAAAGCCTTAATCACTAATTCAGCGCTATTAACCGGCCCTTGAGCCTTGCCCACTACCTGTCTGGTAGCAAGATCGATTATTACAGCCAGATACAGCCAGCCTTCCTCACAGCGTATTTGAGTAATATCTGACACCCAAACACGGTTCTCTTGTGCGACCGTAAACTGTCGGTCTAATAGATTCGGCGTCGCAGCGATGCCTGGCTTATGTTTACGATGCCCAGGCTTAGGCGCGACACAAGAACGATAGCCCACGCTCTGTAATAGCCGTTGCACTTGGTTTTTGCCGCACGCAAAGCCTCGGTCAACTGCTTCGCGCCATAATTTTCGATAACCCGCAATAGCATGTTGCTGCTTAGCTTCAGCCAATAAAAAGGCGAGCAAACTGCGATGACGCTCCGCCTGAACCGAAGGCTCTCGTTGGCGCTGCTTCCAACAATAATAACCCGCACGAGACACCTGGAGTACGCGACACATCACCAGTACCGTCCAGTTAATGCTGCGATACCGGTCGATGAAGGCAAATTTTATCGCCGAGTCTTGGTAGCGTACTCTTCCAGCTTTTTTAAGATATCGAGCTCCAATTCAGCGCGCTCTAGCTTTTTCTGAAGACGCTTGTTCTCTTGTTCTAACTGACGAAGGCTTTTATCTGGCCCTTCATTTTTAACGGGCTTATCTTGTTTCGAATCTGGCTTGTCCATTATCCACTCTCGACGCCAACGGCTTAATAGGTTCGGACGTACCCCTAGCTCACTGGAGATTTCAGCTAATGTTTTAGGTGATGAAACGGAGAGTCTAACGGCTTCACGCTTAAATTCATTACTAAATTTACGCTTGGTTCGGTATTGCATACACTTCCTCACTCTGAAGAAGTGTCTACTTATTCGGGGCCACTCCAG
>NZ_BMKE01000058.1 GCF_014643915.1 Oceanisphaera marina | reverse complement strand
CATCCCTTTACCCATAAGTCCTTGAATGAGTATCATCAATGCCACTGAACAACAGGTGTAGCGACGAGTGACATGACGAATTGGGTTGAGCAGGAGTTTGCCACCGCAGATCTGGGCGATGAGCGATTAAACCAGCGACTGGCTAAGGTTGTTGAGACCTTGGCCAGGCAACCAGGCAAGAGTATCACTGCGGCATGCCGTGGCTGGAGCGAAACCAAGGCAACCTATCGCTTGCTGGAGCAGGACATTGGCTGGGACTGCTTGCTCCAACCCCATTGGGACAGCACTCTGGCGCGGGCGGCAGAGCACAACACCGTGCTGTGTCTGCAAGATACCACTGAACTGGATTTCAATGGCCGCAAGGCTGAGGGATTAGGCAAACTGAACTACGATGCTCGCCGTGGCATGTACCTTCACCCCACCTTGATGGTGACACCGGAGCGCTTGCCGTTGGGTATCACCGATGCCTGGATGTGGGCACGCGATGGCCAGCAACCAAAGGAAAGTGAACGCTGGCTGGAAGGCTATCAGCGTATCAGTGAATTGAAACAACAGCTGCCTGATACCCGGTTGGTGTATGTCGGCGACCGGGAAGCCGATCTGTTCACGCTCTATCAAGAGCACACAGCCTTCCCCAATATCGACTACCTGATCCGGGGAAAACATAATCGCAAGCTGGCGGACGGGCGCAAGCTCAAGGAAGCGGTCGCGGCGGCGCCGGTATTGGGTGAGGTAAGTTTTACCTTGCCCAAAGGGAGAAAACGCCCCTCCAGGCCGGTTACCTTGCACATCCGCGCCACTCAAGTGGTATTAAAACAGCAGCAGTTGCCGATCACCGTGGTACTGGCAGAAGAGCAAAACGCCCCCGCCGGGGCGACACCGATCAGTTGGATGCTACTCAGCAACATCCAGGTAGAGACGCTATCAGGCGCTCAGGAGCTGCTGAACTGGTATCTGTGTCGTTGGGACATTGAACTGTTTTTCAAAACGTTAAAAAGTGGTTGTCGAGTAGAGTCGATGCAACTGCGAAGCCGAGAGAAGCTGGAGCGGTTATTGGTGCTCAAAATGATTGTCGCCTGGCGGGTGATGTACCTGATGCGGCTCAATCGCGTGGTGCCGGAGCTCAGCTGCGAACTGGTTTTTGACCCTGAAGAATGGCGGATCATATACGCTTCGACGTTACGGAAAACGCCGCCTAAAGACGCCCCGAGTCTGAGAACTATGCTCCATCTGGTGGCCTCTTATGGTGGTTATTTAGGACGTAAGGGTGATAGAGAACCCGGGTTACAAACGCTGTGGCTGGGCCTGGAACGTTGCCATGATATGGTCCGAGCCATACAAGAAACAAAGGAATTATTGGGCTGACTTATGGGTAAAGGGATG
>NZ_BMKE01000057.1 GCF_014643915.1 Oceanisphaera marina | reverse complement strand
GGATGATGAGATGGACACCTCTTGTGCAACCGGCGTCATTACGCGCCATATTTGGGTTACCCACTCAAATATCATCACAAAAGGTGTCCACTATGAACATTACGCTGATAGGTATCGATTTGGCAAAGAATGTGTTCCAGGTTTGTGGCGTGAATCAAGCGGGCAAGGCGGTATTTAATCGCCAAATCCGGCGCGCGAATCTGCTTGATTTCTTGGCACAACATCCCGGCGTGACCATTGCCATGGAAGCCTGCAGTGGCTCTAATTACTGGGGGCGAACCCTACAGGAGCGGGGTTACACGGTGAAGTTGTTGCCACCCCAGCATGTGAAACCCTTTGTCAAAGGGAACAAAAATGACCGCAACGATGCCTTCGCCATCTGTGAAGCGGCACGGCGACCCAATATCACCGTGGTCACGCCCAGAACCTTGGAACAGACTGACATGAATCTGGTTCACCGCATCCGCGAACGTCGAGTGGAAGCACGTACCCGACTTATTTGCCAGCTCCGCGGGCTATTGAATGAATACGGTATCGTACAGCCGCGTGGCAAGGAGGCATTGCAGGCCACCATGCCGGATATTCTGGAGGATGACAATGAACTGACGCCCATGGCACGGCAGTACTTTCACGACATGATGGAAGAATGGCGACAACTTAATGAGGCGATAGCGGCGTTGGATAAGGATATTCGCCGACAATGTCGCGGTCATGAAGACTGCGTGCGACTGACCGAAATCAAAGGTGTCGGCGATATCACCGCTACCGCTGTGGTCGCATTTGCTGGCAATGCTCGTCACTACCGCAATGGCCGTCATTTCTCCGCCAACCTGGGCTTGGTGCCGAAAGAGCATTCCAGTGGCGGTAAACAGCGATTAGGCAGTATTACGAAACGCGGTAATGGCTACCTGCGCAAGCTGTTGGTACAAGGCGCCTGGTCGATTATTCGCTATACCGACAAGGCGGAGGACCGGTTATCCTTGTGGGCGAAAGCACTGATTGAGCGACGCGGCAAACAGAAGGCGGCGATAGCCATTGCCAATAAACTGGCCCGTATTATCTGGGCGATGCTGGTCAGGCAGGAACACTACCGTGCAGCCTGAATAAGCAGCAGGACAGTAAAGCAAACACGGGTTTAGCAAGAAAAACAGGTTACATCACCCCGTCGACCTGCGTGTGGAAATGACGTTAATGTGGTAACAGGTAAGACCGGCCCTTGCCAATGCTGAGCAAGCACTCGGAACCTGGATTCCGTAGGGACGATAACGCTGCAAGGGCGCGGTTCTCATTAAGGCCAGAGCAGACAAAATTTGCTCATCAAAACAGGCCGAATATACGTATGCAGTTTTATCCTGATTACCCAAAATAACAGAAACCCCACTTGCAGAAAGCGAGGTGTCCATATA
>NZ_BMKE01000056.1 GCF_014643915.1 Oceanisphaera marina | reverse complement strand
CGGAACGTGTCAACCTCACTTGAACCAACTTTTTAGCAATTAAATTGCTTTCAGTATGGCTCTTTGCAGCGTCGGGAAGTTCACTCCTTGCTCAGTAACGGATGGTTCGGCATCGTCCGGTATTGGGTTGATAGCCACTTCTTGCGGCGGCAATTTAACGAGTGGGCGTCCTCGACTGAACCGTTCCGGGTGCATAGTAAAGGCTTCATCCAGAGCAGCTTGACGCACTTGGGCAACGTCTAAGTGCCGGCCGGTAAATACCTGTTCAGGTGTGAACCCTTCAAGACTGCTGTGGTGGTGCTCGTGGTTGTACCATTCTACGTAATCGTTGCACCAGCGCATGGCGTGGTCATAGTTATCAAAGCGTCGCGGGTAGTCTGGCTGGTACTTGAGTGTTTTAAATTGTGCTTCACTCATCGGGTTATCATTGCTCACCCGGGGCCGACTATGGCTGGCAGTGATGGCCAGCTCACAGAGCAAGTCCAAGTAACAGTGGGCGGTCATGGGCACCCCACGATCCTGGTGCAGCGTAAGTTGGCCCGGCAGGATATCGTAGCGTTGGGCAGCTTCGTCAATCAGTTGCGATGACAGAGCACTATTTTCCTTGCGGGACAGCATCCAAGCGACAATATAGCGGCTGAACAAGTCCATGATGACGTACAGCGACAAGTACTCACCGCGCTTGCGCGTCGGTAGTTTGGCAATGTCCCACGTCCAGACCTGATTGGGCGCTGTTGCCAGTAGGCGCGGCATCAGATTCGATTGTGGGGCGCGCTGAGCGCGTCGTTCACCCTGCAAGTTTTGTTTACGTAGCAAGCGATGCATGGTGCTCACCGAGCACAGATATCGGCCCTGTTGAAGCAGGTTGTGATACACCTGCATAGGTGGCTGATTGCAGTAGCTTTCGTCGTTCAATACCTCCAGTACCTGCCGCTGTTCGTGTGCATTCAGGGCCTTAGGTTGTCTGGCGTCTTTTCTGCAACGTGAAGGGAGCTCCCGAGGACCGATGAAGCTCAACCGCCGACGCGCTGACCGCACCGTATTACGACAAAGGTTCAGAACCTTGCAGGCCAGTCGTTCTGTCATACCGCTGGGTAGTGACTCTGCGATCATCATGGCGACGAGCTCTCTTGTTCTAAGGCTTCGATGAGTGCCAAGGCTTTTTTTTGGAGCGAGATGCAGCTGTCTTTAACGTCAAGCTGACGGCGCAAACGCTCCAGTTCTTTTTCCAGCTGTTCAATGCGCTTTTGCTCAGCTGTTTTGGTGGCAGCAGGTCCTGGCTGAGACTTATTCAAACCTGCAACGCCCTGTTCGGCGAACTCTCGACGCCACTGGGCTAGCTGGTTTGAATAAAGCTTTTCACGCCTTAACAGAGGGCCTAACTCCCCATGCTGACAGGCATCGGCTTGCTGTAGGATAGACAACTTATACTCTACAGTGAATGAGCGACGCCCCCGCTTTTCCAGCTTGGGATTGGGCTGAATGTGTGTCATTGGCTTTGGCATAACAGTCTCCTAAAGCACCCTGATTTCTATATTAACTCAAAATCAGCTGGTTCATGCTTAGGTTGGCACACAGGG
>NZ_BMKE01000055.1 GCF_014643915.1 Oceanisphaera marina | reverse complement strand
TCGGCCGTGAGTGACTGACCTAACAAGTTCCGTTTCATGGCAGGCTCCCGAATGTAGCTATATGTAGAAATTATAGATCCACATGGGTTATGCCGTACTGCTTAGCTCAAAAAAAACCCATTAGAGCAAAACCAACAAAACCCATAAAACCTAATATAATTGATATAAAATATATCAACCAACCAAGCACACTAAACTTTTTACTTTCAGTCGTTTTATTTATCTTCATCGATACTATCTTATCAAAAGTTATTATTTTTGTATCATACCTTGCTCACCGACACATACTATGAAGAGTGATTTTGTGTAAAATCAGGGCGAGCGCATGAGTGTGTAATTATTAAACACCGCGTTAATTTATTAATCGATTCGAGTTTGAAAGCTTAAACAATAGATAAATACCAACCTAAGTGTGGTCATTTTTTGCTCTTCATGTAATTGAAAAACGTTCATGCGGTTGCCCTGTGTGTAAAATGAAGTCCAGCGACTATACGAAAACTAGTACTATATTGTGTCTGCGTGCAGTAATTTCCTAGCTCAGGGGGAGTTTAGCTACAAGAGCAGTTCCCTTTGCAACTTGATCTGTTGCTCCTAACTCATTGAACTCGGCAAGTACTTGTTGAAGTGAGTTATTAAGTATTTCGCCAGGTACATATACGTTCGGCAACTCTGAGAGTTTTTTCTCTACCTCTTGTGACATACCCCCTGCTATCTTTATACTAACTACCATTGCCACGTAAAACTTTATATTTGTAATCGTCTTCCTTTCTAACTGAATTTCACAATTTTCTGGCTTTAGATATGCTTCTACAGCTTTCATTATTTGAATTGCTTTTAGGTATATATCTATTGACTTATCTAAACTAAATATTTTCCTATATTCTATATCCGAATTTATCAGTGTTGAAGGACGAGCTCTTGCGCTATCAGGCTTCAACAGCATAATAGCCATCATTGATTGTGCCATATAAGAAATACTTATAATCTTAGAAACTGGCATTCCTTGATTTTTATAAAAATTTTTCTTCCTATCGTAGTAGTAGTCGTTTGACTTAAGAAAATCTTCAATATTTCTATGAATGTCATCAGAGCTTCTTAATGATGCCGGTGGAATAGATGTTTGGCTGTTTGTGGCTCTAATTATTCTATCTCTAGCTTCTTCATCTTCTTCACATATCACTCTTACAAGCACAGCCCTTTCATCACCCTCGTGACTTTCCAGCTGCGAGTAGAATTGATATATTTCATGTGACGTCTGCAACCCATTAACAATTTGAGGGTCTTCAATTGTAAGTTGCTTTCCTGCCATTACTGCTTTAGGAGTAATGATAGTTACGCCATTATTCAGATACCAAAAGTTTTCTGACTCTCTATTTTCCAGCGTCTTCCGTATACCAGTATTAACTACTACACTGCCCTGATAATCTCTAACATTTGACTCAAATATACTGCGTGCCAACGCCCCAGAATCAGATATGAACTCGTAGTATTTAGATAGGCTCACTAGACATAAGTAGCTACCAGCATTTGTGCCAATTGGTGACTCTGCAACCTCAAGAACTCTCGAAGTAGACGGTACATTTCTTGTCATCTCAAGAAGTTTAGATGCACCAACAAATTCAAATGAAAACTCAGCGCCTCCAAACATTTTAACAATATCTTCTTGAAGCTTTGACACTTTTCCTGACACATTCTGATGAACTTCATCGCCCTGTGTAGCATAAAAATATCGTATTTCTATTTTTGGAAATGTCTTTGCTAGCTTTGCATATGAATTTCTAAAAAGCTTAACCTTATCAATTAGATCTGCGTTATAGCGTGCAGCATAATCATCTGGATTGTTCGCTAGGTTAAACAAATCCTGCGCTGACTCTCTAAATTTTATTACAGCATCTTCTTTAAAAGAGGCCGAAGTCTTCGACTGAATTACAATCAGCTCAATATGGTTCTTTTTCTGGCTGGTATTTACTGGCGTATCTTCTTTTAATTGCTCGCCATTTACAAAAGTATAGATTGAATCAATTCCACCATCACCGCCATCACCTACTATACCGGAACGTGTCAACCTCACTTGAACCAACTTTTTAGCAATTAAATTGCTTTCAGTATGGCTCTTTGCAGCGTCGGGAAGTTCACTCCTTGCTCAGTAACGGAT
>NZ_BMKE01000054.1 GCF_014643915.1 Oceanisphaera marina | reverse complement strand
GGCCGTGAGTGACTGACCTAACAAGTTCCGTTTCATGGCAGGCTCCCGAATGTAGCTATATGTAGAAATTATAGATCCACATGGGTTATGCCGTACTGCTTAAGACCTATTCCTTAATTGAGTCAATCAGGTATTTAATATCGAACCGCGCAGATGAGTTACTAGGTAATCGGCAGCAGATCGCGTGTATTACATACACAAACGTAGCAAAGAATGAAATAAAGGATAGAACGGATCATCACCCAGTAATTTTCGCCGATACAATTCACGCGTTCTGCTGGAGCATACTGCAACACTACCAAGTCAAGCTTCGGCAGCATCTTCCAGAACTTGGTGAAAAATGGAGAATGCGAATAGAAGAGTCAGTAGGTGTTACTAATCAGACGGTCAAGTACGAGTTAGGATTCCCCGCAGTCAATGAACACGAAATTACCTTACATCATGACGATGTAGTCGCGTTGATGGCGCGCATGCTTACGTATCCAAAGTTTCAGAAGCTACTTAAAAGCAAGTTCCCTATAGTGTTAATCGATGAGTATCAGGATACCAATAACAAGCTGGCTGATAGCATTGTCACTAATCTTATCGATAATGACTCCGGCGTAATGGTTGGCCTTTTCGGAGATCACTGGCAGAAAATCTACGGCACTTCAGCTTGCGGCTTGATTTCGAGCGAAAAAGGAAAAATCGTAGAGATCGGTAAGAAAGCAAACTTCCGGTCGGATCGAAATATAGTTCAATGTTTGAACAGAATGCGCCCAGACCTTCCCCAAGCAGAATCAGATCCTAACTCAAATGGAGTGATAAAAGTTTTCCATTCCAATAATTGGGCGGGTGTCCGGAGAGACGGTAAAGGCGGCGGTCACTGGAAGGATGATCTTCCAGAATGCAATGTGAAAGAATATATCGAAAAAACGAAAGAATTGATGTGCGTAGATGAATGGGATATGTCTCCTGAGAAAACGAAAATCTTGTTTTTAACCAACAATCTTATAGCTAGTGAGCAAAACTTTAAGAATCTTACTGATTGCTTTCGGTATACAGATGACTATCTCAAAAAAAATGACAAATATGTCCAGTTTTTTCTTGAGGTGATAGAGCCAACAGTATCTGCCTATGAGAAACAGCAATATGGTGAATTATTGCAAATTAAAAAGAAAAACCATCCTCAATTGAAGTACCAGGCCGATAAAACAGAATGGCTGAATATTCTTGATAGGGTAATACACGCAAGAAACAATTCTAGCGTTGGCAATATGCTGGATCTTTTAATGGAAACCAAAATACCTAGAATTCCATCAAAAATTGAAGAATCAGAAAAACGATACAAGCAACTGAAATCAAAACCGATTGACGAGCTGGATGAGTATGAAGCGAAGTTTGTAAAAAAGCTTAGCAAGTTGCGCTCCGTAGATTATCTTGAGGTTGCTAACTTGGGTGAGTACATCGATGAAAAGACACCTTTCTCGACGAAGCACGGCGTGAAAGGAGCGCAATTTGATAATGTTCTTGTCGTTTGTGGTCGCGGATGGAATCAATACAACTGGAATCAGATGTTGGAGTGGATGGACGGTAGCTGTCCCGAAGATAAACAAGATACATTTGAGCGAAATCGAAACTTGTTCTACGTGAGCTGCTCGAGAGCCAAACACAATCTCACCTTGCTGTTTACGCAAGAGTTATCCGAAAAGTCAATTACGGTACTTGATCGGATATTTGCCAAAGATAATGTATTAGGTAGCCCACTTGATGCTTAGGCTCTGCTTGTATTTAATCTGTGTGATGAAAGGACATAACAATACGTGTCAGTCGGACAGTTTGTTCCGTGGATCTTTTTGTGATGGCCGCTACGCTAGCACAAACCGTCACTACACAAACTGCCGCTGCACTCAGCGTTATTCCCCTACCCTACTCATTAAAAATACCTTTCCATCAACTGCATATTCCACCGGTTGACCTTGAAGTCAAAGTCGAACAGGTAACCGAATATCGGAATGCTGCCTATCCTTCCAACAACTCGTTCAGGCCCATGCGGGCCAGCAGGCCACTCTTTGGCATCAGATTTTTTGGGGATAACGGTGCACGAGGCCGGGTTTGGGTAACTGTTCACCCGCAGCGCCTTGACACTCAATAATGGGATGATCGTCTCTTGATCCGCTTTTGCTACTTGCACGATCTCCCTGTTCAGGCACGCTTATCAATA
>NZ_BMKE01000053.1 GCF_014643915.1 Oceanisphaera marina | reverse complement strand
CGCAGCTTTATTTCCTGGAGAAAAGATCAGCTACTGACTGAAGTTTCAATGTTGCTAAAGGGAGTAGGAAGTGAATTCCACATACGTTATACGTGATTGCTTATATGGTGTTATTTCTGTGGTCAGTACATTATAGAAAGTCGCAATTAGATAAAGGCCTATTAATGATAGTGATAGGTGCACTTTTTGTCATAGTACTGACTACTGCTGCTGGCTTAGACGTCAATGATAATAAAATTTTCGATGTTCCTGAAAAAATGAAATTGTCTTTTACAGCTTTAGTTACCATTGCCGGCGCCACATTTTTTGGCGCAGGAGGCAGTATGATCGCTAATGTTGCTGCTGAACACTCCTCTGATAGTCCTTCATCTAGCTTGTATGAAAAAAATATCTCATTGAGAAGTGTTGAAGATAAGTTAAGTACTATACACAATCTTTTATGGTTGATATTAGTTATTATCTTATTTCTTATTCTGTTATTTTTAATTATAAGTTTACGAATGTAAAATAAAATATTCTAAGAGCGTTTTTACTTCCCTCACTTTTATGCACCTCGACCTAGCTAGATCGAGGTGTAATACGCCCTTTTACGATTGCGATACTCGCACTGTAAAAAGGCCGCCACTTAATTTACTCGATTCCTAGCAGTTCTACTTCAAATATCAGCAAGGATCCGGGTTTTATGGCTCCGGCGGGGCTGTTGCCGTAGGCGAGTCTGGAGGGGATGAAGAACTTGAATTTGTCACCGACGACCATTAATTGTACGCCTTCGGTCCAGCCTCTTATGACGCGATTCAGCGGGAAGCTGATGGGTTCGCCGCGATCTACCGAGCTGTCGAATACGGTGCCGTCTAACAGCGTGCCGTGATAATGCACGGTGACCGTAGACTTGGCAGTGGGGTGAGTGGTGCCTTCGCCTTTTTCCAGTATTTGATATTGCAAGCCGGAGGCGGTTTCCTGCACCTCGTCATGGGCTTTGTTGGCGGCCAAAAACGCGTTTCCGGCTTCGATATTGTCAACGGCGGCTTTCTTGTGGTTTGAATTTCTGACGAAGTAAAATACCAACACTGCAATGACGACTGCCAAAAGTATAAATTTCATTACTGATCCTATGAATATTGAGATTTTTGTATTCTAGCACCTGGCTATGCACGCTGAGAACGGGTGAAGCGGCATGTGCATAGCTTTGCTGTCAGTGCTTCTCTAACCATGCAATCAAGTCTGCTTCTGACATGGGGTGAGCGCGCAGGTAGCCTTGATAAGCAGGGCAGTTCAGCTCGGCCAGGGTAGCGAGTTGCTGCTCGGTTTCTACCCCTTCGGCGACTACGCTCATACCCAGGGTGCGGGCCAGATCCAGCAGGCAGGCGATAATGGCCTTGTCTTGAGGGCGCTGATCAATGTATTGAATAAAAGAGCGGTCCAGCTTTAACTCATCTACCGGTAGCTCACGCAGGTAGGCGAATGACGAATAGCCGGTACCAAAGTCATCAATGGACAGGTTGACGCCCAACGCCTTGATATGGGCCATGCGGCTGCGGCTTTCGGTCAGGTTTTCGAGAAACACGCCTTCGGTCACTTCCAGGGTTAAATTATGGCGGCAGCCCGGATATTGCTGCATCAGCACGGTTAAGCGAGCAATAAAATCGGGGCTGTGAAAGTGACGGGCGCTGATGTTGACCGACAAATTGCCCAGTGGCAGCGAGCTGTGTTGCCAGCGTTGAAAACAGGCACAGGCCTGTTGCAGCACCCAGTTGCCAATGTCGCAAATCAGCGAGGTTTCTTCTGCCACGGGAATGAATACGCTGGGCGGAATGGTTTTTTTACCTGGTGGAATCCAACGCAACAGGGCTTCCATTCCCACGGGTTTATTATCGGCGACCTGTTGCTGCGGCTGAAAATACAGGTCCAGCTCATTATTGGCCAATGCCTGTTGCAGATCGTTGGAAATACGCAAGCGATCCTGTATTTCATCGGCCATTTCCTGGCTGAAAAAGACATGGCTACCCGGGGCGACCTGCTTGGCAATATGGTTGGCGGTATCGGCCTGGCGCAGATATTCCTCCTGGCCAAGCTGGGCCACGGGAAACAAGCTGATGCCGATGCTGGCGCTCAGGTGCAGGCGCAGCGTATCCAGTTCGAACGGGATCACAAATTGCTCGTTCAAGCTGTGTGCCAGCTGCTCGGCCCGGGTTTTTGCGCTGGTATAGCCGTGTCCCAAATCAGGGCAGAGCAGTACAAATTCGTCACTGCCAATGCGGGCCAGGCTGACGCCATCAAGGTGCTTGGTAAACTGCGTCAGGCGCTCCGCCACTTGTATGAGCAGCTTGTCGCCGATGGCATAGCCCAGAGAATCATTAATATTCTTGAAATCATCAAGATCGAGCAGCAGCAGGGCCCCCCGGCTTGAGTCGAGTTCTGCCTGCGCCACGGTTTGGTTGATATGGCCGACCATAAAGCGGTAACAGTTCACCCAGAGTGGCTTGACGCACACAGTTCTTCAGGAATGGGGTAATTCGTTTTTTCGATGCAGGCGCGGACCACGGCACGTAACCATTCCTG
>NZ_BMKE01000052.1 GCF_014643915.1 Oceanisphaera marina | reverse complement strand
ATCTTGGAAATAATCAAAAAGGATTTACAGATTTCATATATGCATTGAAATTACTGCCCAAAGAAGTTTTAGATAAATTTGAAGTTAAAATTGTTGGTGATGGAGATATGAGAGAGTCGCTCATAGATCTCTGTAAGAATATTGATAATGTAGAGTTCATTAAGTCAATGCCTCACCATGAAATAATAGAAGAACTAAAGAACTCAGATGTAGTGATGCTACCAAGTCGTTATGAAGGCCTATCTATGTTTGCATTAGAAGGTTTAGCTACTGGTAATGTATGTTTGTTTTCAAAAACTGGAGGCTTAATTGATATAGTCGATGGTAATGGGATGTTGTTTGAACCTCAAAACATTGAGTCAATAGTGTTAGCGCTTACCGAATTATCTAAATTAGAACATGATAAATTGATTGAGATGAAGAGGAAATCTATTGAGATTTGTAAGAGGAAGTTCTCACCGAAAACTATATCAGAAAAATTCCAAACTATATTTGATGTGATTGTAGAAGGTAATAAATAGTGTGTGGTATAGCAGGGTTGATAGATTTCAGGCACCAATCTGATATAGAAATACTTAAGAAAATGACTGATGCCTTGCTGCATCGCGGTCCAGATGATGGTGGTTACTTGTTTGATGAATATGAATCATCACAAGTTGCACTTGGGCACCGTCGTCTTTCTGTCCTAGATCTTTCAAATCATGGTCATCAGCCAATGACGTTTAATCATCTGACGATGATATATAACGGCGAAGTCTATAACTTTAAAGAAATCCGCATCGAATTGAAAAAGCAGGGTTACAGCTTCGAATCCCATTCTGATACCGAGGTAATTTTAAAGGCTTACCATAAGTGGGGGACAAGTGCTGTCCACCGCTTTAATGGTATGTTTGCCATTGCGATTTTCGATAGTCAAAAACAAACTCTTACTTTGATTCGTGATCGTGCAGGAGTCAAGCCGCTCTATTGGTATCAAAAAGATGGCTTGTTTATGTTCGCCAGTGAACTAAAAAGCTTTCATGAGCACCCTGCATTTGTAAAGGAACTCAACCACGATGGTTTAGCCCTGTTTTTGCAATACGGCTATATTCCTCAACCGCACACCATTTTTAATCACACTCATAAACTGCAAGCCGGTCATGTTTTAGAGCTCAACACTCAAAACGCACAGTTCAACATTAAAAAATACTGGGATGTGATTGATTGCTACAACCAACCCAAACTGGTTGTTTCTGAACAGGAAGCAATGGGTGAAACCGAGCGCTTGCTAAAATCTGCCTGCGAATACCGCATGGTAGCAGATGTACCAGTTGGTATGTTTTTAAGCGGCGGTTATGATTCATCAGCTGTCACGGCGTTATTGCAATCTGAACGCACAGAAAAAATTAAAACCTTTTCCATTGGGTTCCATGAGGAGCAGTTTAACGAAGCTCATCATGCCAAAAAGGTTGCTGAGCACCTGGGAACAGAGCACACCGAATATTATTGTACTCAACAGGATGCGCTCGAGATCCTTCCCAAACTTCCTGAGATATGGGATGAACCATTTGCCGATAATTCAGTCATACCAACCATGCTGGTCAGTCAGCTTGCCAGAGAACAAGTTACTGTTTCACTGAGTGCTGACGGTGGTGACGAAGTTTTTGGTGGTTACGATAAATATGTGAAAGCAAATCAGTATTACCAACTATTTAGTAAAATTCCTCGAAAAGAACGGTTGGCCAAAGCTTTAAGTTTTATTCCGCCAGATAGGACCGGTCTTGACTATTTTATAAAAAATTTTTCAGGTAAATATCATCGCGGGCTGTCTATCATGTCTTCTGAAACGGCCACGCAGACAATGCAAAATCTGCAAAAGATTTTTACTAGTACTGAGCTGGATAGTCTTATTAAATGTAGGGCTGCACGACTATATACTGGTTTTGATGATTTTAAATATTTGGGGTTGGGATTGTCTGATCTTGATAAGATGTTGGCAATTGATTTTAAAACCTACCAGCTGGACGATATTCTTACAAAAGTTGATCGTGCCACTATGTCTGTAAGCCTGGAAGGTCGTGAGCCGTTATTGGATTATCGTTTGATTGAATATGTTGCGCGATTAGAGCCGTCACTAAAAATTAACCAAGGTAATAAAAAATACCTACTCAAGCAAATTACACATAAGTACTTGCCTGAAGAAATAATGAATCGACCCAAAATGGGCTTTAGCGTTCCTATTGCTGACTGGTTTCGAGATAAACTAAAAGACTATCTGGACGAGCATTTCGATCCTGTCTTCCTACAGCATCAAGGAATTTTTAATATAGAGAAACTGATTGCAATGAAAGCTGGATACTTATCAGGTGAAAAGTATTTAATAGGAAAACTTTGGACAGTCCTTGTTTTTCAGATGTGGTATAAGCGGTGGATGAGTTGATGAATAATAATAAAGTTTAGTCATTCCCTTATATAGCATAGAGCTGGCGTGGGATTTTATGGTTCAAGGGACTTCTTACTCTTGTTCCTGTTGTATATATATAGATGAAAAATATTTTAATTTATGAAAGAATTTGTTGTTTATACTTCAATATTTGGCGATTATGATAGTTTACACTCTCCTTTTTTTAAGAAAGAAGGAGTAAGATATGTTTGTTTTACCGATAAAAAAAATATTAGTTCTGATTT
>NZ_BMKE01000051.1 GCF_014643915.1 Oceanisphaera marina | reverse complement strand
ATCCGTTACTGAGCAAGGAGTGAACTTCCCGACGCTGCAAAGAGCCATACTGAAAGCAATTTAATTGCTAAAAAGTTGGTTCAAGTGAGGTTGACACGTTCCGGTTCAACCCTTCATAATGCGTCGCAAATATTCTGAAGTAAGCATAATTAATTTTCTTATACTCATCAGATGTGTCTATTTTACGTTCACCTAATAAATGATGGAACAGACCGTACTCATACTCCATTTTCTTAACCAGCACACCAACCTTTTCGTTCACAATTTCATCCTAATTTGATTAGTAACGCTCAGCGCACAGGCGAGCGTAGCGAGTCCAGCCCGCGTTTTTTGCGGGCGATTGTGCCGCTGCTTGTTATGTATTGGTTGGTGTTTACGATGATTAATCCGTTCTGTCTATATCACGTATCTCGCAAGTATTTTTGCCGACAATGCCAACTTGATTACGAGATATTAGTTTGGTTAATACTTTCTTGAAACACACACCACTGTTCAATTTATTCCATTCTTTTTCGACCACATCAACTTTAAAAGTTCTAACGAAACCATTACCTTCTGCGTTTTCATCAATAATAGCAGCTAGTTTGTATACTAATTCATCAATGCTTTCCATAACGTTCCTTTTACACATAACGCCGCCAACACAGGCGAGCGTTAGCGAGTCCAGCCAGCTTGCTGGCGTTTGTGATTGGCCTTGTTATGACTTTAAGTAAGAACCAATTACTCACTTTGGGCTCTGTGATTAAACGCAGCAAATTCAAAACGAAGCATGCTGAATGTTCAACGAGATGCCGAGCAGAGATTTCAAAGGTTGAAGCCCAAGGCCAAGTACCTTGCCCGGTTCTCCAACAGGCGATGCCGGTGTTACCCTTTGTTCCGCGACTTCGGTTGAAGAAAACTCCGCCAACTGACTTCACAACTAGCTGACTAAATACTCATAACGCTGCCAACACGTGCAGCTTTTCCATGAAGGCGAAGCCGCAACGGAAAAGCTGTCGCAGTGCTTGGCCTGGTTATGTATTACTGTCGCAGACCAAACCCAACATAATCCGCTTGGAAATTCTCAAAGGCTGCGAGTGTTCGGTCAGTTGGGTAAGGGTAGAAAACAGGAATGAGGTGATTTTTCTCACAAAAATCAATTACTTCATGCCCCATAAGCTCAATGGTCTTTTGCCGCTGATTTTCCGACATATTTGAGTTACGCCAATGGTTGAAGAAAATTCTATCTTCAAAGTTCGAGACAGCCTTCTGTGCTGCGAGCTTATACTGCGGTTGGTTTATTTGTGAAAAGCGAGCGCTCGGCAAATAATCATTCAACAGTTCATAAAAATGCTTTGGGTCATAGCGGTCATGGTTACGGCATCTCATCAACTGCTCTACGGCTGCTTTATGGTTAATATACCCACTTGCATGCTCTCCCTGGAGTGAGCATGTAAACCCGATATTGTGATCTACAAACGCAAAGAGAAACTTCCTTTGATTTATAGAGTACGCAGTTTCAATGACACAGTTGTGATACTGGAAATTGAAGAAGGCGACGGTTACGCCCTGATCCATCATTCGGTTCTCGAACAGGCCAATATTTGTAAATCTCAATTAACACTCCATAAATACATAACGCCGCCAACACAGGCGAGCGTCAGCGAGTCCAGCCAGCTTGCTGGCGTTTGTGATTGGCCTTGTTATGAGCTGTAAGTAAAAGTAAGAACTTACCTGCGTACGCCGAGGGGATCAGATAAAACGTAACAGTTCACCCAGAGTGGCTTGACGCACACAGTTCTTCAGGAATGGGGTAATTCGTTTTTTCGATGCAGGCGCGGACCACGGCACGTAACCATTCCTGAGGACAACGACCCAGACGCTTGGCGGTTTCCACCAGCGAGAGAATACGCTGACGAAACTGCTCTCCCCGCTGGGACCAGACGCCATAGCTGCCTTTACGCCACAGTACATAACCGCGCAGCGCACGCTCTGCCTCGTTGTTGGTCAAGGCCACCTGGTCGTCCTCCAGGAAAGTCCACAGCATGTCATCATCGTTGAGCAACCAGCGGCATCGCCCCCGATAACGCGAGGAGCACAACACCATGCCGCGTTTCAGTTGAGCCTGCCAGCTTTGTCGGCACCGCCTCAACCGCCGTTGGTACTGTGCATGCTCCAGCTCGCCGTTTTCCCAACGATGCCGGGTGCGGAACACCGTATCTGCCAGCAACACCAAACGCGCACCAATGGGATGGTTAGTCCGCTCACTGCTGTCGGCAATTGCAGCCACATTACGGGCCACATGGGCCCAACATAACTGGCGTTGGCCATTATCAATGAAGCGATAGCCGGCATACTGGTCGGTCACCAGTACCGAGGTGTCCGGCACGTCACCCAACAACCGTTGGGCAGCATCCTGACCCCGACCGAACGCAGTCATGAAGCAGACCGCCACTTTGCTCAGGGCCAGCCACATCCAGCGCCGCTCACCACCGCGCTGGTGGCGGGTTTCATCGGCATGGATATGCGCAGCCGTTTGCACCTGCTGTTTAATAGCCTGGTAGGTGGGTGTCAGCATGGCGCTGACTCGGCCCTGGGCCTCGCTGATGGCGCCTCGGCTAAAACGCAGTCCGAAGTGCTGTTTCAGCTGGCTCTGTATCTGACTGATGCTTTGATGATACTGGCCGCTTTGCAGGGCAATGTAACTGAGCAGGTTAGTACCCATCTGGGTGTGGCTGACCGTCTCTGGCAGGCGGGCTTCATCCGTGTGGATACAGCGCGTACAGGTGGCCCGGAAAAGCTGATGCTCGGTCATGAAGTAGCTGACTTCGGGTAAATCAAATACCTGATGTACTCGGTGTGGTTTGGCATGAGCCAGCATATCGCCACCACAGCAGGTACAGGTGTCTGACGGATAATGCGGCGCGAGCGTCACCCGTTCATCCTGCGGATGCCGTTCTCGACGATGGCCTTTATGACCAGGCTGAGCGCCGCGCTGCTTGCCGGAACGTTTGCGTGGGCGAGCCGGCGGTGCCCCTCCTGGTCCATTGCTGGATGGGGGCTTTGAAGAGTTGCCGCTGTTCTGATTGAGGCGGTCTTCCAGCTCGGAAATACGCTCCATGAGCTTGAAAATCAGCTCGTGCGCTTGTTCCAGCGTCAGGGGCGGCACCGTCGGTGTGGTGTGTTTTTTACTCATATTGATAAGCGTGCCTGAACTGGGAGATCGTGCAAGTAGCAAAAGCGGATCAAGAGACGATCATCCCATTATTGAGTGTCAAGGCGCTGCGGGTGAACAGTTACGATAAAACGCCCTCCCTGACGGTGCCAATATTGGATGAAGCACGCCGAATGTTCAACGAGATGCCCAACTGAGATCTTGGCTATTGAGCACCACAGCCAAGTACCTTACTCGGTTCTCCAACAGACGATGCCGGTGTTACTTTTTGCTCCGCCATTTCAGCCAGCAAAGATGGATGACAATTCTACAAATTGACTCCGTGCTTGGCTGATTGCTGACTCATAACGCTTAGATAATCAGCGAAGGTCCACTCAGCGTTTTCTAATCTCCGTAGAGGGTGGAGACCTTTGTCTGATTCATCGCTTTGTTGGACTTGCGT
>NZ_BMKE01000050.1 GCF_014643915.1 Oceanisphaera marina | reverse complement strand
GGCTGAATGTGTGTCATTGGCTTTGGCATAACAGTCTCCTAAAGCACCCTGATTTCTATATTAACTCAAAATCAGCTGGTTCATGCTTAGGTTGGCACACAGGGAACCACTTAATGTATTCTGGTGGTTATCTTTCATCAGGGATTGTTTTAGTAAGAACAATGCTTGAAATATATGTGAAAAGCTACTACCTAGAATTCATTGCCAAAGAAAGAGGGGATAATGTAATTGATTACATCGAAGAAAATAAGGATTTCCCTAGTTTCTTTCAGATGACAAAAGAACTTGAAGAGGTTAAAAGTCCTAAAGGAGACAGTTTTGAAGGGGTCTTTTCGCAGTTTACTAAAAACTACCTCGCAAGTTATGAAAAATTTTCACTGTTTAGTCACGGAAAAGGTGCATTTTTGAAAGCTTACTACGAGCATGAAAAAATGTCTTATAACACAGAGCAGATAACTGATGTGCTTTATACTGTGAAAGGTATGTTTTCGACAATAGCTATGCTTTTTTTTATTATTCAAGGAATGCATGAAGAGCTTGGAGAGTTTATAAATAAAGTAGAATTCCCCTCTTCCAAGTAACATAACAAATCATTCAAACAGGACTAAAAACAGCGGGCTTTTTTCGCTTCGCTCCATTTTAGCCCACTATTTTTAGCCTTTTAATGAGGCGTTAAGCGCTACCAACCATCAGCATTGGAGTACATCAAAGTGGTAATAGAAAATGCAATTTAGAGTTCTATCTGCTTTTATAATTTTCATAGGCTCATACTTGCCACTGGCTTTAATTCTAGCTGTGCAAGATATTCCTATGTCATGGTGGAGTAAATCATTTTGTGATTTCTCCGATATAGATAATTGCTTATTTAACCCTTTTAATAGCCCGTATCTATCAATCATATTTATTGTTGTAACTTGCATATCTGTAGTAATTTCAAATCGATCCTTGAAAAAATTATCATTCCCATTTGATGCGCAGGTAGAAAGTTCTAAAACGATACCAAACGATATTATCAATTATGTATTCCCTTATGTCGTTTCATTTATGGGGATGAGCTATGAAGCTCCAGAAAAACTCTTAGGGTTTTCAGTTTTTTTACTTTGGATGTTTGCGATAACATACAAGTCTGGTCAGATCATTATGAACCCACTTTTGTTAATGTTTGGCTGGAGGTTGTACGAAGCAAAGATCAATATCAACGGACAGTCTAGAGATGTAAGGATTTTAAAAAAGGGCCATTTAACCCCTGGAAATTATAAAGTCCAAACGATACAAGATTTTTATATTGCACGAGAAAACTAATGACAGCTGACTTTCAATCTTTAAGAACATTTGATTTTGCAAATTCAACACCACATTTGTGGGTTTTCAAGGACAGTAGCAGTGCGGCACGCTTCAGAACATTTTATGTTCAAACTGAAGACGGTCTAAACACCCAGTTAAAGGATTTCATTGCAACAGAGATTGAAAGAATCACTGAGCATACGCCTTATTCTTACATATCTCAGACAAATGAGAATAGCTGCTTATCTATTGATCCTACAAGTACAGATTTCCCACAACTGAAAGCACTAGTAGATCGACTTGAGAGTGAGCATAGAATTACAGATGCAAAAGACCTGAAAGGTGCAAAGGGGTATGTGGTCAAATTTACCTCAAACGGAACTACAGTTTATGCAGTAAAACGATCTACCTCTACATGGAAAACATCATATCCTAAAAAATACATCAATATGATTTTTTCAAATGGTGAATTGTCTGGGGTTGAGGACAATAGCTTCGCCATAGAGAAAAACTTTGATTTCTATGTCATTAATAATACTGTTTTCATAGCTAATAAGCGTGGATTTGAGTCAGCTATGCAACATAGAACTGCATATGTTCAGGCATTTACGCAGCTTCAACAAACCCCTGCATTTAGTGGCTTATTTTCTGACATAACCCCTATTATCGAATATGTTGGCACAAATTCTATACAGTTGAGGCGCATGGCTGTTATCGAAGAAAAAGGGATTTACAGCAGAGCAAACTTCATTCCAATACTGCAAAGAGTCAATACTACAAGAAACTGGGGTATCAACTTTGACCCATCTAATAACACTATAATCCCTTGTAAAACTACAGCGAGCACCATCATGAATGTTCTGCTTGATCACAGGCTTATGAGTGAGATAACAGATAATATCTACGATGTTCCTGATGCGACTCAAGTCTAGGCGCTTAACAAGCCCATCCAAGCGACCGCATTCTGCGGCGCTTGATGGGGACGTTAAACCTAATGGAGATAGAGTTGAGTTCATACACAGTCAGGCAAAAAATTATCTTAGCACTAGCTTTACTTACGACAGTTGTCGTAGTACCAGCTTTGCTATTTTATGAGCACGAACAGATTGCCTTCAACTTCACAATGGTCGGTTATATTATCCTTTTCATGTTTGTAATTGAGCTCAAACAGGAAAGAGTCATGAAAGGTATTTCCATAATATTATTTGGTGTGTTTTTCGGGGTTTATTATGTCGATTTTTTCACTGCCATGATCGGGAAAGATTCTGTCAATGTCGAGCTAGCTCACAATTTAAACATATTGTCTAATCTCGCTATATTCTCCTGTGCAGGCGCTGGCGGAAGTGTTATTGCTACTCATGCAGATAAAACCTCTACTGATAGAGAAAATCCTGTAATCTCTGAAACTGTGATAGATAGGACGCAAGACATCAGAATCCTTACGGAGCACACCCTTAAGCTACATAAAAAGGTCAATGCCATAGTTTCTATAGGTATAATTTTAGTGATAGCTATGCTTGTCATTGTTCTCAATAAATAGTTTAACAAATCAAAGCACGCGGACTTGGTAAAGCTGTCACCTTTTCCGCTTACGCAAAAAAGCCGCCAACTTCACCAAGCCGGTGTTTGAGGCGTTATGTGTATAGGAGAATTCAGTGAGTGGAGTTAAAATCCCATACTCTTATGATTCAAAAGGGAATGAAGTGACAATTTTGGATTATTTTTCATTAGGCAAGCCTCATCCAATATTCTGCGGAGGGAATGATTGTAAAGCGGAGCTAGTATATGTTTCAGCAAGTCAGAGAGTAGGTAAAAATAAAATAACACAAGTGCCTGCTTATTTTCGTTTAGCTAAATATGAAAACCACTCCATATCATGCTCATTTGAAACCTGTGGCAAAAAAGTTATTGATGCAGCAGGCTCATCAAATGAGGTTGCAGTTGCTTTGGCTAACGGGATGAGAGTCTTCCGTATTCATCTTATGGATGAAAAAGATCAATCCGATATGGAAAAAAAAGAAAGCAACTTTTTAAACAACCATACTCACGATACAGTTAAACGTACATATAGAAAACGAGGGTGCAATTTGCCTTATGTAAACAGTTTAAGCGGTTTGTTAGAGCTGTATAATTATGGGCGAGAGAATTCTGCTGTCAGAAGTTCTATTTTTGTCATGATTGACAAAAAGAAAACGCAGTGGGAAGATTTTTTCTTTGATGTGAAGCACTATGATATTCTTCATAAAAAAGTTTTAGTAAATGGCCCTGTTAAAGCTGCGATTGTTGGGAATGTAAAAAGGGTGAGCTTTAGTACACCACAAAGAAAATTTTCATCTGCAGAATTTTCACCAAAAATAAATAAGTATGGACAAAGTATTTATCCTGTAGCGCGTTTAAAGAAAGGCTTGAGTCATAATTTTATTAACCCAGGCGCGAAAGTATTGTGCTTTGGTTCGTTTAAGTTAGAGAGTGATTCATTTAAGCGTATAAGCAGTACGGCATAACCCATGTGGATCTATAATTTCTACATATAGCTACATTCGGGAGCCTGCCATGAAACGGAACTTGTTAGGTCAGTCACTCACGGCC
>NZ_BMKE01000049.1 GCF_014643915.1 Oceanisphaera marina | reverse complement strand
CAGCTTTATTTCCTGGAGAAAAGATCAGCTACTGACTGAAGTTTCAATGTTGCTAAAGGGAGTAGGAAGTGAATTCCACATACGTTATACGTGATTGCTTATACATAATAAAGCAGAAGGGCCCGGGCTGAAGATCAGAATGCTGATCACACTGATGTATAGCAACCATATATTCAGCTCCATGCGCGCTTCCTTTATTATGCATAACGCCCTTCAGGCGCCGGTTTGAATGTTAATCAACCGAGAACGATCAGGACTTTTTGACAAACTTCGCAGTGACCATCATTTCGCCAACGCCGTCTACCTTGCAGTCGAGTTCGTGATCCTTGCCTTCCACTATGCGTCTGATCAGCGCCTTGGTACCAATTTTAATCACCAGTGAGCTGCCTTTCACTTTAAGGTCTTTGGCCACAGTGACCTTGTCACCTGCTTCCAGCATTGTTCCATTCGCATCTTTTGCGGTCAGAATCTCTTCATCGGTATTGGCTTCTAACGGGTTCCACTCATGACCACACTCGGGGCAGACCAGATTATTTTGATCCTGGTAAGCAAACTCGGAATTGCACTTGGGGCACGCAGGAATAGACATAGATGATGCTTCTGTAAATGAATTTGGCCTATATGATAATGACTCTCCACGGCCTTGGCGAGTACTACATCTTCACTTTATTGACGTTAACGTGAAGACACAAGCGTCAGATTTATCGTATTTGATACACCAACACAGTATACGGTGTTCAAGACCCTAGCCCCCTACTGCTAATCTCTAGGGGCGAGTCAGTTCTACGTTTTCAGTCGTCAGGCTAAAATGATCGCCACCCATCTTGCCGACAGAATCAATACGCTGCTGATCGATAACCCCGTTTTTATACAGATCATCTCGAACATAAACACACTTTACATCAAGCAGAATAACGGTGCCGCCCGTGGGCAAGTCACTCACAGGAATGACTTCTCTTAACGTGCATTCATAACGAACGGGAGCGTCTTTAACCGAACGCGGCTTCACCTTAACACTGGCACAGCGCTCGATGCCGGCGAAGTCGAATTCGCTTTTATTACGGTCAAGGCTCGCACTGGTCTGATTCATGCTTTCCAGCAAGGTTGAGTTGACAATATTGACCACACACTCGCCTGTTTCCAGCAAGTTCTGCAGTGTATCTTTATTGATGCCGTTTCTCTGGGTGACCTGGGTATATAGCAGTACCGGAGGATTACAGCTTGCCACGGTAAAAAAGGAATACGGCGCCAGGTTATCAATACCATCGTGTGAACGGGTACTAATCCAGGCAATGGGCCTGGGAGTGACACCCCCATTCAGGAGACGATATTTCTCTTGGCTGTCCAGCCCTTCGATATCAAAAATCATATGACTTCCGTTTAATAACAAGGATATTTAACCATAACTATTGCTTTATAACGCTTTGCACAGCAGCGAGCTTGAAGTGGCGACGAAGGAACAACGGAAAGGAACTACAGGACGAGAGCTGCTGCATCTTGTTAAATGGCTTTCGGCACGCGGTCTGCTTGAGCCACAGTTTGATTGAGTTGCCGGAGCGTGTTGAGAGAAACCTGAAACTGGCCATTACTTGGTAACCGTTTACCTTTGAACTGCTCCCAAACAAGGGCACCTGGCCCATTGTAGATTTCCTCGAATGTACCGTGATCAATCATAGACATTTACGCTGCCAGCATGCGCGACCACAAAACGGAGGCAAAGCCGCAATGTAGCCTAAGCCTGTTATGTGCGTACCTGCTTTTTCCAAAATCCGTATAGACCTTCAATGTCAGACGAACAAAGGTATTTCATACAATCTTTTAGCTTTAAATCAGGCCAAGTCCACCATTTCATTTCTATTAGCATAGCAATTTCGGATTCTGAAAACCGAAACTTAATATGCTTTGCAGGATTAGAACCCACTACTTCATATGGCGCTACATCTTTGGTTACTACAGCACGGCTTGCAATAATCGCACCGTCGCCAATTTTCACACCGGACATAATCATGGCTTCTGAGCCAATCCAAACATCATTTCCAATGATGGTATCACCTGAACGCTGAAAGCCGTCTTCGGCATCCGCAAAGTTTTCATTGTCCTGGTAGAAAAACGGAAACGTGCTAACCCAGTCATTTCGATGACCTTGGTTTCCAGCCATCATAAATACGGCACCAGAGCCTATAGAGCAATAGCTGCCGATGATCAGCTTATCTACATCGCTTCTATCCGGGCTAAGATAACGCGCACAATCATCGAAGCTATAACCATGATAATAGCCCGAGTAGTAGCTATGCTTGCCAACAATAATATTTGGATTCGTCACTTGTTCAAGCAACGAAACACCTAAAAAAGGAGACTCAAAATAGTTCATAATTCCAACTTTTCTCGAAGCACATAACGTTGAGGGAACTGATGGCGAAGCGGTACGCTTTGGCGTCTGGTTACAGGAATCTAACAAGCCACCCATGTGAATTGGTTGTTTTTTAGTCTCACCTCTACACTTAAAACATCACGTTTGATGTATATGAGGAGGCTCCGGTGCCAAGACCACGCTCTACCCAAGTCAGTTTGGAGGATACGCCCTTTTACCATTGCGTGAGTCGTACTGTAAGGCGGGCGTTTTTGTGTGGCACAGACCTCTATTCAGGTCAATGTTTCGAGCATAGACGCGACTGGGTTGAGCAGCGTTTGTTACTGTTAACGCAGGTGTTTGCCATTGATATTGCTGCTTACGCGGTCATGTCTAATCATTTGCATGTGGTATTAAGAATTGACATCGACACCGCGCAGGCATGGTCAGATAACGAGGTCGTTCAGCACTGGCACCAGTTATTTAAAGGCACCTTACTGACCCAGCGCTTCGCTAAGGGTGAGGCCATCGAGCCCTATTTTATGGCACTGCTCAATGACACCATCGCCGAGTATCGCCGCCGGTTAACGGACATCAGCTGGTTTATGCGGGCCTTGAACGAGCCGATAGCCCGGCAAGCGAACAAGGAAGATAACTGCAACTGGGCCATTACTTTAGGAAAGAGCGGGAAGGGAGCTTTAAATCCCAGGCTTTGTTAGATGAAGCGGCAGTATTGGCCTGCATGACCTATGTCGATTTAAACCCCATCCGCGCCAAGATGGCCTTTACCCCGGAGCAATCGCAATTCACCAGTATTCAGCGCCGTATAAAGGCCGCATTTCAGGGAAAACAACCCGAGCGATTACTGCCGTTCGTGGGTAACGAACGCGACAAGTTGCCCAAAGGCTTATCATTTGCTGCCAAAGACTACTTGAGCCTGGTGGATGATACCGGCCGACTACTGCGTAATGACAAACGCGGGGCCATTCAACCCGGCTCGGCCAACATCCTGACTCGACTGAATATTCCGCTGGAAAACTGGCTTAAAATAACCCATAAATTTAAAGACCTGTTCACGGGTCCGGTCGGCACACTCGACGACCTCACCCGCTACTGCACGCATTTGAACATGCAGCGCATTGCCCATGCCCGCAGCTGCCAACATTGGTCTGGCTGACGCCTCAAGCAAGTCTTGATGTCACGTTTACATTGTTACACGCCAATAAGCGTGCACCAGCGCTGCTGGATTGCTCGACTATTGCCACAAAATCAGCATCCACCCAGCTGGGTTTAGCCATATCCAGCTTTTCCCATTAAAAACAGAACCACCAACGCCTATTTTTTAGGCCAAGAGTGGCTTTCGAAGCCATTTTGATATGGGTGGCTTATGTATTAGTGCTTGCTTATGTATTAGTGCTCGGACTCGATGTTAGTAAGAACGACTGAGCTGGAATCAATTAGCTCGGCAAATTCTGATGGCTTTTTGATTTTGGGCACGCATTCAAGGCGAAAAGTCATGTCTGGCGCTAATTCGCGAAGAATTCGAGATATTGAAAATTCGTACAGGGCGACGTCTTCGTCGTATCTCCACGTACCGCCATCAGATATAAAATCGTTAGCAAACGGAATCCATTTCAAAGACTCTCTCCAGCGTTTAGCTGTTGCCTTTCGGCCACTCAGAGCATGATACGCATTGCACACCGCGTACAGAAAGCACGCTCCATCCATGTCTCCCTGTGAAAGTATTTTTCTCATAATAAAATATCCAACCTACTGGCATAACGCTCGGCACACCGGCCGCGCGTAGCGCGGTCCGCGTGCTGCCGCTTGTTAGTTTTCGTCTCTTCTTTCCTTTGGAACATACTCCCAGTGCCTCTCTTTATAAAGAGCTCCCATTAAGGCGCCAAACTTACCTATGCTCACTTGATCCTGTTGTGCTACTTCGACGATTGAATCGTCATAAACAGCTTCAGGCCGAGCAACCAAGATAAATGCACCTTCCCCGATGCTGTCGGGCTTTTGAAAATAATCATCTAAGGAGTATTCATATTCGTCAGACAAATGAACAATCACCTGGGAAAGCCCCTCAGACCTCCTAATCAAATAGATGTAGTGTTCGTCTGATTGACTGCTATCAATACGCTCCCAAGACAGCACTTTCGCATGCTTGGTGAGCGCACTCTCGAGATATTTAGGTATTGTGTAGTGCAGATTTCTACCCAAGCTAGATCACCTTTTCTGATTTGTATATTTTCTCTAAAAACCTACCAAAGCTCTGAGCCTCTCTCTCCGAGAACACCTTTAAATGCAATGAGAGGGAAAACTCCTTCTCAAAGACATTTTTCAGTTCCTTTGATATTTCAGCGAACTCCCTTATTTCTTCAATATCAACAAGGTTGTTCTTTATGATCGCATCTACGTCAGTCTTTTCTTGTCCATAGAGCGCGCTTCCAAAGATGTATACGGATTCAACTTTATCTAGATATAGAGAAAGAGATTTCTTCAGCCACTCCGAATATTCTTCCATGTTATTATCATTTGACTTCGAATATTTGAAAATCAAATCCGCAAAACTCAATGGAAACTGATCATTGCTGTAGCCAAAACTTGGGTTGGAACAGTGCTTTTTAAATGCTGCAATATGTGATTTCATCTTACTTACAATCGGTGCCTCATTCTGCGTAAGCACTTTTACTCTGTTCAATATACTCAATATCTCATCATTATTAGGTACAATCTGATCCCTTTTTAGCTGCTCCCATACTTCATAGTCTTGCCTTAAATCATCTACATTCCCGCTTTCAGAATTAGGCCCGAATGCGGTAAATACCCTACGGTTGTCGTCCATCAGAGGCCTAATATCCTTTGCTGCGCGTTGCAAAGACTTATACTTTTTAACAGTCCCAGGCTGACTACTTATCATTCTTACAATGAATATGATGATCGATGAAAATATCATCACAGATCCGATGAAAATGAAATGAAAATGAAAACAGCATCGGTGCCCGAACTAAGGGACAACTTCACATAAGTATCACCTGAAACTACTTCTATGCTGGAGCATAGCTGTATGATTCGCTGATACCCGGCAAGAAGTACTCCACCAGAGAGTAAAGCCCAAATAAATTTGGAATCAAAATTCGGATTCAATATCCGATTGAGCTTCTCAAGTGCAATACCTTTGAGAGTTAATTCTTGGCTCATATGTTCCCTAGAAAACTAACGCCGCCAACACAGGCGAGCGTAGCGAGTCCAGCCAGCTTGCTGGCGTTTGTGATTGGCCTTGTTATATTTTTAGCTAAATACGGGCTCATCTTCATGCAAGTTTACCCAAGGAGCTTTGTCTGTTGTATAAACTTGAATTTGCGGCGCAAGCTCGTTTGTATAGTTATTGACGGCACCAAGCGGCAATACAAAATTTCCTGGAAAGTGCTTACCATTTACCAAGTAAGCTGCTGAGCCACAAGTTGAGCAAAATGACTTGCTAGATGTCTCGTTTGCTTTATATAAAGAGACCACATCTTGACCAGAAAGCACTTCAAACTGCGACTGAGGCACCACAACCCAAGAGCTATAATCACTGCCCTGCAACTTTCTGCAATTATTACAATGGCACTTAACGACAGTCTTTATCGGCAAAGAAAACGCCCAAGTAACTGCACCGCAATGACAACTACCTTCAAATTTACTCATTATCAACCCCTGACTGTGGAATAAATATAACGCTTAGATAATCAGCGAAGGTCCACTCAGCGTTTTCTACTCTCCGTAGAAGGTGGAGACCTTTGTCTGATTCATCGCTTTGTTGGACTTGCGTTGACGCTGAGGAAAAGCCTCGGGGTTCTTGGTCGCCAAACTCATGATTTATAGACGGATAGTAACAATCACTCACTCTTATCACTATGCTTATTGTAATGAATTGAGTCCTTTACCCACCCGCTATTATTCCGCATCGAAAACAGACTGTGAGTACCAGCCCCGTTATCGTTTCAGCGGAGCCACTGCTATTCGCTCAGTGGCACCACATGTCGGGCAGATTAATGTAGTGCCTAGTTTATTTAGCATTTCTTGCCATGTTGGCAGCAATGCTGTAATAAATGCGGGTTGTTTAAATTGTGCTCTTGCCACATTCAACTTTTCGACCACTGTTGGGTGATATAGCCCGTAGTAGCGGATGGTGGGCTTGCCTTTTAATGGTAAGTGCTTCAGTACCATACGCATAAAATTCGGCAGGCTAACCTGCTGTCGTTCAGTCTTTTTGGTTTGATGTGATTTATATTTAAACGTGAGTATATTATTTTTTACGGCGATGAGCTGCTTATTATTGATCGCACCACCGCGCATATACCGAGCTAAGTATTTGGCAACACCGACACCGTGAGCATAAGGAGCACAGGCATACACCTGCCAGTCTATTCGTCCGAGCTTATTTCTCAAGTTCATCAGTTG
>NZ_BMKE01000048.1 GCF_014643915.1 Oceanisphaera marina | reverse complement strand
GGGGGGGGATTGGCTTGTATGACTCTATCTCAAACCCTTTGTAAACTTCCATTACAATGTAAAGAAGGTTTATCTCTTTTACAGATAGTATGTGACTAATATTTGATTTATATAAGTCATTTTTACTTCCTTTTGTAATTGATATATCCAAACCTCTAACAATTTTATTGAAGTTGGATTTGGTTATGTATGCAGTCCCTTGTGATTTTTTTTCCATGATCTAATCATTGTCCTTGTTTTTTAATGTAGATAACATGTCTTTGTATATCTCACTCTTATTAACTATACCAGATTCAAACATCTGGTTTAACCATGATGGGTACGTCTCGTACGCATGGCAGTGTTCATCCATAAATTTTTTGAACTCTTCATCTTTGAGGCTCATAATCATGTCATATAAATGCTGAGATAAAATATCTGTGAATGATGATGATATAGAGAAGTTTAGAGATTTAGACATTGCCTTTAACATCAGCGCATCTTCCGGAGGGAGCCTGATGGTGATATTAATATAGTTCTCATCAATGCTCTTCTCGAGTTCTTTGTATCTCTCTTTAATAAATTTTTCTGCATGTTTACTCATAGTAATATCAGTCTTCCAAATTTTTTTTCATTAGCACCCAATTTTTTTGATTGGATGGGTTGTATGCCTCATCAGCAGGTTGAAGCACTCTCCACATCCAAGTTAGGCCTCTGTATTCCTGTTCAAAACCACCTTCTGATATTTTTTTATCAACATACTCAGATAAATGTGTTTTTTCTGCTATGTCAAGAGATTCGAACATTGATGATATATCGTGAGATATAATTTCTTTTATAATGGAAGCTCTGGTCTCTTTAAATGTTGAGGCTATGAACTCGAAAGCTTCAGCATCATCCTTTCTAACTCTAACGTTAATGCTTATGCTTTTTTTATTATTTTTATATCTTTTGGTAAGCTCAGTTCCTGATAGGGAGGAGCCATCGCGCTTTCCATATAAATAGTCTATAGCCAAGTAGCCAGTAGACTCTGGATCGACTTTTTCTATTTCTTTACGTTTTTTATTTATTTCTTCAATGTTTTTCATCTTAGTGCCTCTTGTAACCCTCTAGGCCATAGGTGGTTATTTCATGACCTTCACTTTCAATAAGAACAACCCCTCCTCGCTCTCTCATCTTGATCATGGTGGATTGTAGCCTTTCGAATTCTTGCAAGACGGCATCAATTCCTTTTCTATTGAGAACAACTTTGTCTCCGTGCTCAACACCGAACATCCTAGTCATCTCAAGCATTGTTTGATTGATTGAACGCTGGCTCATGCGTTGCTGCATATGTTTTGTACGTGCCATCTCACACCCCTCCTGTTATTCACTAAACACATTGTAACTCAAGAAGAATAATTTAAAAGTCTATTTTTGGTTATTTTTAGAATTTATTGATATTCTTTTGTTTATCTTATGTTTAACAATGACTTACTTATTTTTTGCTGTCGTGTTTTGCCTACCTTCAGCTGGATTGTTGATTGTTGATTGTTTGTTGTTATTATCAGAACTAACTAAGGTAGCTTATTAAGTGCGGTAAATTATGCAGGTTATTAGCGTGTGGAGTCCTAAAGGTGGAGCAGGGAAAACTACTATCACTCTTAATCTGGCTGGTGCTTATTCCGCACAAGGGTTAACTGTGCTGGTGGTAGATCTAGATCCTCAGCAGAGCGCCGCGTGGGTTTATAGTCGAGGGAGGTTACCCTTTGAGGTGGTGGCAGGAATGCCAAAGAAAAAGCCTAAAGCTGATGTTGTTCTGTTTGATCATCCACCAGGAGTTGGCGATGTACCAACTGTGGGCAAGGTGGTTATGCCGATACGACCAAGCGCTTTGGACATCCACAGCGCCTCTTTGATGGCTGGCCAGCTTAACGCTGAGCAAGCAATTTATCGTGTGGTTAATGCGGTTGATGTACGCCGTCGCGAGGAAAGAGAGGTATCCCAAGAGTTAAGGAGACAAGGCGCTTTTGTAATTGGTAGTCGGAGCTCTTATCCAAGGGCAACTGGTGAGGGCGTTACTGTTTGGCAAGTTAATTACAGTGGGGCTAATGAAGCGAGGAACGAGATAAAAATATTGGCTGATGCAGTTTTAAAAGGTGATTTATGAGTAAGTTAAACGATTGGACTGCGACCCCTAGTCGAGCTGTCGCCATCCCCAAAAAAGAGTCGGTCTTTGTTCGTACATCGGTTAGTTGGACTGCAGACTACCCAGATGCCATTAACAAGCTGCTGCTGGAGGCGCAACAGAGTACCAGTGATCCAAGTTTCAGTAAGTCATTGGTTATGAGGGCTGCAGTTCGCGCATTGGAGCAGATGAGGTCAACCGACAGGATAGAGCTGATGAAGCTGATGCTGGAAGAGCGGGATAATCAAGGGTAAGCAATTTGTCACTGTATGGCTTTAGGTCTGAAGATGGAGGGTAATAAGGGGAGGCATCTAGGAAAAAGGCCAAACGGTGATTAAAAATCAACCTATCGACGCGAAAGTACTCTTTTGGAGCATTTAGCTGCGTGGACAAATACGTGATGTGAGGTACATTAGCTATCTAAGAGGATTGCAGTCCTTTTGAACCGGAGGAAACATCTATGCGGGATGCTTCCAAAGCTTGTTCTATAAGTGTAGCTGGCCTTAGTGCCTCACTTCAACACCTTTCAGAACCACCCCGCATTCTCTGATGTTTCCTTTGGCCGTCACCATTGGCGTGATTACGTGGCCGGAGGGATTGGATTCAAGTCGCTGTTGCCCTCCTTGCCGTGTCGGTCGGACCGAACGGGGAAATCTCACATACGGTCCAAGCGTGCGACGCGCACCTATGCCTTCCAGAACGTCGCGGTTCTGGAGTACCTGCACACAGAGCGTAACGGGGAACCAACCACGGCCAGCTCTTAAAAAACGGCGCGGCAGTCCAGCCCTCATGGCGGGGACGAAAGCAGATACAGCAGGCCGGAGGTGTGTCTCTGGAGCGCGTGAGAGGGGCAGCCGCTGCAAGCGGTGCCGATAGTCCAGAGCAAGGCGGATCATCCTGAAACCCACTTAAGTGGCCAGGATGGCTTGCCTATCTTGAAGCGCAGCGAAAGATAGGCAAGCACAGACAGCGGAGGCCGTAGGCCGACTTCCTTTTATTTGTTTTTCTTTTAAAAAAACCTAGAGAGAACCTTGGCGAGGTGGGTAACCCCGATCCCGTAGGGCTGTCCATCAGGCTGTGTTTTTAGCCTGTGGGCAGTAGGGGTTATCCACGGAGCTTGTTTGGTTTTGGGGGAGTACCTGAACGATTTAGCCATTCCCAAAGCAGGACCAGGGCATAGTAGTGATCCCGAATTGTGCTGTTGGCTAGGTGGCTAAATCGGTTGTAGTACCTGTGAATGTGCGCCCGTCCTATGCTCTCCGGCTTTTTTACTCCTGGTTCATGCTGTTGTATGTCCAGGAGGATGCTGTTCAGCCTCTTTACCATTGCTCGGCGCGCGGTTTTTCCGCCGTGCCGGAGATAGGTGTCTGCTCGTTCTTTGACCCATTTTTCCATCCTGATCACCCCAAATAGTTGTTGGTTATGTCGATACGACCGTGGCCGACTTCCAGGGCGACCTGCAGTCGGGCGGCATGGTCTCGCTCTCTGGCTTCGGCCGCTGATATCTGCAGCGTCTGGCTCAAGTAGTGATGATGTTCGCGGTGGCTGACACCGGCCACCACCGGACAGGGCGCGCCTATTAGCACCTGATAGCGTTCTTGGGCGTATGAGTGGCGTTCGCCGTGAAAATGGATGCCGGTAGGCGCTATCTCTCGGTATGCCGCTCCCCGAAAGGCGGCGTAGGTCTGTGCGGCGGGGATCAGGCTGTGATGTTCCCCCTGAACACGGGCGGCAGCACGCAGGGCTGCCAGCTGCGGTTCTGGTCGGGTGATGGGCACCTCGCGAAGACGCCCCCCTTTGGTGCCGTCCAGGATGCGCACCGAGCCGTTGCGTTCGGCCTGGGTCAGCGCCTTGGCGGCGTCTAATTTCGCGCTTTCCTCGAATCGCAGCCCGAATTCCCTCTGCAGATTGAGTAACACCCCGATCCGCTCGGAAACGAGCCCCAGAGCGTGTTGATGAGCCTCCGGGCTGACGGCCCTGGATTCGGTACAAATGCCGCTGCGACGTGGCAAGCCGGCTTCGCGTACCGGGTCCAGATGCACGGTTTTATCTCCCCTGGCAATTTCCATGACCCGGTTTACCGCGCTCAGGTAATTTTGTGTGGTGGCAGACTTTAGTTCGCCGTGGTCGAATTGCTCACGGAGTTGGGCGGCGTACTGTTGCAAATGCACCTTCTCAATCTGCCGCATATCGCGGATCCCGAGTTCTTTTTGTGCGTACTGTACAAACTGACTCCAGCGATTCGCCATCGTGGCTATCGAGGCGTGTGATTGCATCCCCTCTTTTAGCGCGTGGTAACCGGCCCGGTTCATATCTCTGCTGCGGAGTCCGAAATTACGGGCATTCGGGTTTTGTCGTTCGTGTCTGGCCATTGTTCCTGTTGCTTGCGAGTGGGCAGTCATTTCCCTGTTTCGTGGTAAGTGATAAAGCGCGTTTGTGTAATCGACTTGCGCGTGTCGTGACTGCAAAAGCCAGAAACCGTCTGGCGGCGGTGAGAGGGATAACCCGACCTCTACGGGTGATTTTTAACGTGAACAGCTGCTATGGCGGGGAAATCGCGTGCGTTCAGCTGGCCCCTAGCGGGGCTGCTGATAGCTCCGGCTGGCATGATCGCGTGTGGTTTCGTTGGTTTTCGTGTTGATGGCTCGCATGCCAGCCCGCACGGGGCGGGGGCTGCGGCGTTTTTGCTCCGCCGTCTCTGTTTTTCAACAGAGACGGCGGGGGGGCGTTCGCAGGCTCGGCAGCAGACACATCCGGCTGGAATGAATGCCTGGAGATGAATGCACAGCGGTATGTTGGCAGCTGCAGAGTGGCGAACGATTCTTTCAGGCCGAGAGGCCAGATGCTCCCTGGTAGGGATTTATATGAGGTTATATTCGTCGAGATCGACGTTGGTGACGCGCTTCGCTATTGAAGGAGCCATTGATGGTATGAAGATTTACTCGCCGAAAAAACGGCGGTGGTGGCGTAGTTTCATCGAAGAAACGGCCATTTTATGAAGTTTTTTAGCTAATTTACCGAACATCGTCATGATGGCCGGTGTTTTTATGCTGATTATTTTCAGAGGCCAACTACCTACGGGGTGCTCAACTTGTGAGCGAGAGATTATTTTATAGCATGTATTATTTAGGGTCGCAAGCGAGTACCGATAGGGGGATGTAGGCTGGTTATCATGATAACCAGCTTGGAAGGCCTCAATGTGTGGTGCTGACATCGAGACGCTGTGCGCACCGTAAAAAACGGGGGGGGACTCCCTTGTTTAGGTGTATTTAGGCACGTACAAGCATGGTCTAGCAGGTTCTAAACCTACTTATTTAAATACCCGGGGGGCTTCTCGGTCGGTATTATAGTGTGGATATGAATGATTGCAGGGCTTAGCCAAAGGGAAATAGTCAGTGAGTGAAGAATTCACGTATGTCGTCCAGGAGCGGATGAATGAGACATGGGTAACACTGACGAGCATGATCAGCTCAGAGCAGGCACTTACGCATCTGCAGGAACTAAAACAGGTAGCACCGGAGCCGCCCGGTGGTGGCCGCTATCGGGTGATCAAAAAGTTACACATGGACAGCGGCCCTAATATTTACCCTTTTTACTGTCGCGTTTCCTGAAACAAACTGCCTACGCCGACACGCTACGGAAAAAATCAGGGGCTCGGCCCCTGCAAAATGGATTTTAGGCGCGTACGCGCACCTCGATAGGCGGGTGGCGGTGGAAAGCCGATATCAAAAAGGCCCGAGCAGGGCCTTTGCGGATCTTAGTGAGCGGCGAGAGCTGTGTAGACTGTCGGGTCGTCCTGAATCGTAGCCAGCACCTTGGCGGCTAACCCTGCGGGATTACGGCGTTTGCACTCCCAGCTCTTGATGGTGTCTACGCTGACGCCCATCGTGGCGGCAAATTCGACCTGAGTGACCTTCAGCAAATCTTCACGGATGGACTTCACGTCGGCAATCTCGTAACGGGTGACACGGGCGGGCGCTTTGCGGCCCTGTTGAATGTCTACAGCTTCCTCAAGGGAGGCTGTCAGTTCGTTAAAAAAGCTCATTTTCCCTCTCCTTTCAGTGATTGAACCAGTTTTTTCAGCACCGCTTTCTCTTCATCCGTCAGGCTGTCTTTCGCTGATTTCGGATACGCCAGCACCAGGAAAATCCTGTCGACGTGGGTCAGGACGTAAAGCACGCGTACCCCGCCGCTCTTGCCCTTGTTACCGACGGCCATTCGAACCTTTCGTAAGCCGCCGGTGTCCTTGATCACATCACCCTTTTCAGGTTGAGCGATGAGCTCGACTTGCAAATCCTTTAGTTCGTCGTCTGTTGCCAGCTCCTTGATCTGCTTGGTAAAGATCGAAGTTTCTACGAACTCAATAGCATGACTCACTCAGCGGATTCCCTACCCAGCACATTAAGTGTACATGGTACACCATGGTTGCGCATGCGTACATAGCCGGACATGCCTCCGTACCACCCCGCGGGGCTTACTTTAATCCCCTGGCTAGCCACGTACCCGCACCTCGATGAAGCCGATGTCCCGCGCCGCCTGGAACGCCGCGTCCAGAGAATGAAACAGCCGCTCCACCTCCACGCCATTCTTCTTCCGGTTCAAACACAAGGCCACCAGGGCACCGTTGCGCCGTTTAACGTGCAACACCCAGCGTGGCGCCGGGCCGGCGTCCAGCACCGCCGGCAACAGCACACAGCTCTGTAAATCGCCGGCGTCAAATAACAGCCGCAGTTGGTCAATGCGCATAATCGGTTTTTACCCTGGCAAATTGGAGATTTGTTGGGGGAGGATAGGGCAAAAGCGGGGTTTTGCCAACGCACCAGCGCCCTGGTGGGGCGGTGCATTGAACATAACGGCGTATTATGTGTGGTGGGGGCGGTAAAATTCAGGCATAAAAAAACCCGCCGAAGCGGGTTTTTTAGACTGTTCATTACCCGAGGGTAATTAGATAGCCTGAATCTGAGAAGCTTGAGGACCCTTCGCGCCTTGAGTGGCGGTGTAGGATACTGCCTGGCCTTCTGCCAGTGTTTTAAAGCCGCTGCCAACTACTTCTGAGAAGTGTGCAAACAAGTCTTTGCTGCCATCTTCAGGAGTAATAAAACCAAAACCTTTCGCTTCGTTGAACCATTTTACGGTGCCGTTAGCCATTATTTTCTTACCTTTATTCAGGGGTGAGCGTGTGCTCGGAAGTGCAATAAATATCAAATAAGGGGAGGAATTGGAGACTGTGGAACCGAGAGGAACTAACAATATACAAAGGTCGCGCTAACTTGAAACATCTTGCTTGTGTGGTGCACAATACGGCAGGGAGAGGGTGGCGTCAAACTATTTATTTTGTGATGTAGATCTCATTTTCTTGGGGATACTGACGATGACGTTCATTGCCGATAGTGCCGGGTTGGGGTGTTTTTTGTCAAAACGGGAGCATTCCACAAAGGTGGAATGCTCCCGTTTTTTTAGAGCCGCCGAGCAAGGCTATGCCGGTGCTCAATATAACTTGGGGTTAATGTATTTACGGGGAGAAGGTGTTCCTCAGAATGACGTGGTTGCATATGCTTGGGCATCGGCGGCGGCTGCCAACGGAGAAGAGGCTGGAGTGACGCTGCGAGATATTGCAGCAGAAAAGCTTACCAAGACGGAGAGAGCTAAGGCACAAGCGTTGGCTGCTCAATATTTTTAGCTGGATCGGCCTTAATCTTGCGCCTCACGCGAAGTTGAAGTAGTTGTGAAACGTTAAAATGAAAAAAAA
>NZ_BMKE01000047.1 GCF_014643915.1 Oceanisphaera marina | reverse complement strand
ACGCAAGTCCAACAAAGCGATGAATCAGACAAAGGTCTCCACCCTCTACGGAGATTAGAAAACGCTGAGTGGACCTTCGCTGATTATCTAAGCGTTATGAGTCAGTAATCTGCCAACCACAAAGTCAGTTTTTAGATTTATCTCGGAGCTGTGCAGGCTGAAATGGCGGAGCAAAAAGTAACACCGGCATCGTCTGTCGGAGAACCGAGCAAGGTACCTGGCTGTGGTGCTCAACATTCAAGATCTCAGCTGGTCATCTCGTTGAACATTCGGTGTGCTTCATTCAATATTGGCAGCGATAGCTTTGTTTACCCACAGAGTCTTGAGAGAGTTTTTTGCTCTTACTTACAACTCATAACAAGGCCAATCACAAACGCCAGCAAGCTGGCTGGACTCGCTGACGCTCGCCTGTGTTGGCGGCGTTAAGTTTAAAGGGAAGGCATGAAGTTAAATAAGCTGCTATCGCTAGATTTTATGCAAGAGTTTCAATCTCTACTGGAGACTGAATTCGAGCACAAGCTGTTCGTTTCGAGCTTAAGAAATTATGCCTCACATGGAAACCCGCTTCGTTTTCATAACTTTGCTTTTTCAATGCGGGAACTGGTACTGCAGGTGATTGAGAGAAAAGCACCAGTCAAGAAAGTTAGGATCGCTAATTGGTATGAACGTGAAAGTGAACAGCATGAAGTAACCAGGCGACAGCAATTAAAATATTGTGCTCAATCAAATATCGCTGATGTGTATTTCGATGACGATGTTCAGGAAGGAATAAATGAGGTAATTTCTGAATTCTTGAAGGAATTTAGGTTTTTAAATAAATATACCCATATCACTGAGAAGTATTTTAAAGCCTGCCCTAAAAAATTCTTTGAGGATGCTAAAGCCGTAGTCAAAATTGCAAGTGATTCCTTGAGTCAGATTAGTGACTTAGAAAGAATAGTAATTGAGTCACTGGAAGATAAAATACACGATTCAGTCGTTTCTACCGCAGTAAGCGCTATTCCCGAAAGTTTGTCTTTACTTGCACCCCATGTGTTCGTCGATTACTCAGAGGTTGAAGAAATTGAGTGCACTGCGATCGATCACGAATTCATTTATGTGACAGCAACCGGAACGGTACATGTTGATCAAGAATATGGGCCTAAAGATGACTCGTGCACCATCAGCTCTAGTTATCCTTTTTCACTCGTGATGAAGGCTCACGTAGCTAACCCTGATGATTTTTCGGTCGTAGGTGAAGAATTAAACGTGGACACATCTTCGTGGTACGAATAGAACTTAACAAGTGCAGGTTGTCGGACGTGTACTACGCTGCGCTCCGTGCCCGCCGCAACTGCAAGCGTTATGTTTCTAAAGAGGTAGAGTCATGAATATTAGAGAAGCCACAGAAGCAGACTGGGATTCAATATGGCCAATATTCCATGAAATAGTTTTGGCTGGTGAAACATATGCTTATGAAACAAACACAACCAAAGAACAAGCTGAGAATATTTGGTTAGGTGCTCCGCGTAAGACTTTCGTCTTTGAAGAAGATGGTAATATATTAGGTACGTATTATCTAAAAACTAATCAATCGGGCCCTGGCAGTCATGTTTGCAATTGTGGCTATATGGTTTCTTCTTTAGCAAGGGGGAAAGGTCTTGCTACGACCATGTGCGAGCACTCCCAAAAAGTTGCCGTAGAATTAGGTTACAAAGCAATGCAATTTAATTTTGTAGCATCAAGTAATGAAGGTGCAGTTCGTTTGTGGAGCAAACTAGGCTTTGATACTGTTGGCCGTTTACCCAATGCATTTAACCACCCCAATTTAGGTTACGTTGATGCATTGGTGATGTTCAAATGGTTAGAAAAAACATAACAAATAAGGATAAGTGTCGCGCAGCCGACACTTCATCCGGGTGTTGAACAAGCCCGAAGCTGCCTTTATTAAGTAAATTGCTCGGTTGAGCATGAGGTGGGCGGTGAGGCCGCTATTTTCTGCAGGCATNAGGTGGGCGGTGAGGCCGCTATTTTCTGCAGGCATAGCTAGCCGCTAAGCGATTAGAAGACTAATAACTTCAGCTAGTTACAGTGATCTGTGAGTGACGGTCGTGCTTCTCCTGCTGTTGTTGAGGCCATTATCCTTATTATGCGTGCCTTTCGACTATCCCGTTCGGATGATGCCGGTGCACACCATGCTTTGTGCGCAGTGCGGGCAGCTGCGGCTGGCTTTGGTCATCGTTGCCGGCTCCCCTGGTAGCCCTCGCCATCCCAGTCGCATCAACAACAACTGGATAATCAAGCGCACCGCCCTGGCGCTACCGTGCAGCAGCCCGTAGTCCCGTACTCGTTGCAGCCCCTTGGGCAAGGCGTGTTGCAGTATCAGCCCCAGGAACCTGACGATGGGTAAGGTGCGGTGTTGCCAGTGATTGGTTTTCCCCTCGCGGTAGCGGAAGGTCACCTGGTCACCGTCTATTCCGATAATATCCCGGTCGGGCAGTACCCCGCGGTACAGATAGCGGGACAGGTATTTCAGGGCGGGTAGGCCCCGGCCCACAGGGCGGCAGTCCACCACCCATTGCGCCGGTAGTCTAGCTGGCAGGTAGAGCTGGGGGTGCTGGTGAATGGCGGCCAGTAGCCGGCCCCGCCATACTTTGGCCAGTGCGACAGCAGGGTAGAGGTAACGCTTGGGGCCCTTGTGCCACTGGCGCCGTGCGGGATTGTAGTAGCCTGCCGGTACCATGACATGCAGATGAGGATGCAGATCTCGTCGTCGGCTGTGGGTATGCAGTACCGCGGTAAAGCCGCTGCGACCACCATGGCGACGCTGGGCGAAGTCCTTGAGTAGCGAGGCGGCAACCGAGAACATGATGCGATACAGCGCCTTGGGCTGCGCACGGGCGAGGCCACGCAGCTCGGCCGGCAAGGTAAAGGTGATCATGAAGTAATGAACCGGCAGTAACTTGGCCTGCTGACGGGCGAGCCAAGTGGCGCTGGTTCGGTGTTGGCACTGCGGGCAGAGCCGATGCCCGCAGGAGAGCGGGGATTGGTCGTGATGATGGCAATGCCGGCAGTACCACTGTGACCAGCCAGCGGCCTCGGTTTGACAGCTTTCCATCGCCGCGATCGCCCGTTTCATGTCGGGCGACACCGGCGTCTGGCTGGCCGTCATCAACGCATCATGGTGCGCACGCAGCAGCGAGATAAAAGTACTCATGACACCTCCCACATGACCGCCAGCGAGTCAGCCAATTGATTGACCGCGGTCATCGCACACGACCGTTTGGCCGCCGTGAGCTGGGTGTAACGAGCGGTGGTATTGAGGCTGGCATGACCGAGCAGCGTTTGCAGTGAACGCAGATCCAACCCCTGTTGCAGCAGGTGGGTAGCATAGCAGTGGCGCAGGGTATGCGGGCTGACGGATTTGCGGATCCCACAGTCGCGGCAGACCTGTTTCATGGCTTTTTGCACCCCGCCCCGATCCATCGGTGCCTCGGCCCCTTTTCTTGTGCCGGGGAACAGCAGCCGTGGATGATGGTGGGATTGCCAGTGTGAACGCAAGGCACGCAATGTCCTGTTGGGCAAGGGAACCAGGCGGTCTTTGCCGCCCTTGGCATTACGGATATGTACTTGCTGCTGAGCGCTGTCAATATCGGCCACGGTCAGCGACAGTCCTTCGCCAAGCCGCAGCCCCAGGCTATAGAGGGTATAGAAGAACATCTGGTAGCGGCGTTGTCGGGTCATGCTGATCAGCAGGCCGACTTCGGCGGGTGAGAGGATATCGGGCAAGGTGGTGAGCTGCGGCGGTTTGACGATGTCGAGCCACTGCCATTGTTTATCGAGCGTATGGCGATAAAAAAACTGCAGGCCATTGCGGTCGAGCTTGACGGTACTCCAGGAATGGCTGTCAATCAGGCTGACGAAGTACTGTTTGAGCTGGCTAGTTGTCAGGTTGTCCGGCGGGCAGTCAAAAAATGCGGCGATCCGCCTCACGGCTCGGGCATAGGCGTCAATGGTCGCGGGTCGTTTGCCCTGCAGGGTTAAATTATTGAGATGCTGCTGATACAGCGCATCGAAGTGGCGTTGCTGTTGGCTATTCATCATGCTATCTCCAGTCCGCTACCACTCTGGTAGGGTTCTAAGATCAGTATGATGTGCAGCGCCATTGTTCTGCCGCGAAGCGGCTTAGTTCAACAAACCGCATCAGCGCGCAGGCGTGTGTCCAAACTCTACGCGTGCTGTTATTGTTTAAACAGGGTTGGTTGGTGTAATTGGTATCGTCACGAATAATCCACCTGACCGCTTAACTCGGCACTATCATCCGAAGTGAACTGACGGTGAAAATAGTGTTGAAAAACAGGAGAGCGTTTCATGAAAATTACACTGGTGTTGATGACCCTGGCAGCAGGCTTACTGTCCTTTTCTTCTAATGCCGTTACAGATAAAGCCATTTTGGCTGGAGGATGCTTCTGGTGTATGGAAGCGGATTTTGAAAAGCTTGAGGGGGTAACCGATGTCATCTCGGGGTTCACCGGCGGCGTCTTGAAAAATCCGACCTACAAGGGTAACCATCAAGGTCATTATGAAGCCGTTGAAATAACCTATGATCCCGAAAAAGTCAGTTATAAAGACCTGTTGGATTATTACTGGGTCAACATTGATCCCTTTGATGATAAAGGTCAGTTTTGCGATAAAGGTACCAGTTATCTCAGTGCCATTTTTGTGGCAAATGAACAAGAAAGAACCATTGCCGAACAAACCAAAGCCGACGTTGCCATGATGTTCCCCAATAAAAACGTCGTTACGCCCATTTTAGATGCGTCTATTTTCTACCCCATTAAGGGCGATGAGAGTTATCACCAAGACTATTACAAGAAAAGTCCAATACGCTACAAGGCGTATCGCTGGAGCTGCGGGCGTGACGCTCGATTGAAAGCGCTTTGGGGTGATAAAGCAACGCATTGAAAAACACTGCTTATCACGCGTCTGAAAAGTGACCAGTTGCTGGAAGCGGAACAGGCGTTCGGCACATAGGGGCGTTTTTGGCGCTGGTAGAAGCGAACTCGGCATGTTTACCAATACCGGAATACTGAGCTATGTCCAGGAGCCTGATGCTCTCTTTGAATAGCAGGCTGGCGGTTGTGTTCTTTTTTAGCCGTTGCTCTCCGAGGGCAGAAGAGGGGGAACAATTGGTTTTTTTGCCTAGAAAACCATTGAAATAGGCAGTTATCTTCCAGCCATCCATGTAGAATGCGCTTTTAAACGATCATTCAAGTGCACCTCGGTAGGAACTTCATGAAAAAGACCTTCGCTTTAACCCACGACAAGCTGAAGCCAGCCCGTCTGGTAGACTCAATCAAGTACGAAATTAAAAAATACCTTAAAAGAGAGCGCAACAAGACGCTGCCTCAGGGTATGGACTACTGGACATTTGATTGTCGTTTTGGCGCTTCAGAGGATGTAGCAGAAGAGATTTACACCTCTGACATCAATAAGCATATTGATGCAGCCGTGGCACAAGAGCTGCCTTCATTTTATGTCGAAATTCTTGCCAGAGCCTGCCAGCACGATCCCCTTGCAAAAATCAAAGCAATGGACGACGAAGCGTAAACTATCGGCTTGTTGACATGACCCCATGGCCAGCAGCGGCCAAAGCCGGGTGATGACACTTTGGCCGTGTCGCCAAATCAGCGGCCCAAGTGATGATAACGACTTGGGCCTGGCGGCTTGCCAGAGCTGTGTAGCGCCACGTGCTTCTGGCGGAGGTTTGTGATACGACCAGACTCCGCCAGTGCCTCCGCGCTTTCCACTGACTAATCAATTCTCTCCTTTGGCACTAAAATACTGTATATTCTGCCCTCAAATTTTTTACTGTAGCGACTCTACAGAGGATCTCTTATGCAATTTTCATCTTTAGATTTGGCTCCTGAGCTGCAGCGTGCTCTTGTTGCCTGTGGCTACAGTACCATGACACCTGTTCAGGCCCAGGCCATTGTGCCCGCCCGCCGTGGCAAAGATTTACAAGTGACCGCGCAAACCGGTACCGGTAAAACGGCGGCCTTTGCCATTCCCGTATTACAACGTATGCACGATAAGCCTAAAGAAACCGTTGCACGACGCCCTCGCGCCCTGATTTTAACGCCCACCCGAGAGCTGGCCGAGCAATTATCCGATTCCATTAGTGCCTATGCCCAGTTTTTGGCTATCAGCGTAACGGCCTTGTATGGCGGCGTTAAAATGGGTGGCCAGGCCAACAAACTGAAAGCGGGGGTTGATATTGTGATCAGCACTCCCGGTCGTTTGCTGGAGCACATGACGTTGGGCAATGTGACGTTAAGTGATGTTGAGTTTGTGGTGCTGGACGAAGCCGACCGTATGCTGGATATGGGCTTTATCAATGACGTGCTAAAGCTGATGCAGCTCACCGCCCAAAAGCGCCAGACGCTGCTTTTTTCAGCCACAACATCACCGGCAGTCAATGAGCTGTCGCACAAAATTCTGCAGAATCATCAGCAAATTCGGGTAACCAAAATCAACAGCACGGCCGATACCGTAAGACATGCGGTGTACCCGGTAGAAGAAAGTCGCAAAATCGAGTTGTTCGAACAGCTGCTGGCAGAAAAAAACTGGTTTCAGGTGTTGGTATTTACCAGCACCAAAGAGCAGGCAGACCGACTGTTGGCCGGCCTGAAAAAGAGCAAGATTGATGCGGCAGTGTGCCATGGCGATAAAAGCCAGGGGTCAAGACGCCGCGCCATTGCCGATTTCAAGTCCGCCAAGATACAGGTACTGATCGCCACCGAAGTGGCTGCTCGCGGCCTGGATATTCAAGGTCTGGATTATGTGGTGAACTTCAACCTGCCTTATCTGGCAGAAGATTACGTGCACCGTATTGGTCGCACGGGCCGGGCAGGGGCGCAGGGTACCGCGATTTCCTTTGTCAGCCGTGAAGAAGAGCAAACCCTGGAGCGTATTCAAAAGCTGATTGGTACCGAGGTGAAGCGTATCGTTAAGCCGGGCTTTGAAGTCACCAGCCGAGGTTCGCTGTTAAAGAGCATTTCGCAGAAGGTGTTGTCCGGGCGTTCAAACCGAGCCAGCGAAACCATTATTGAACTGGAAGGTTCAAATAACGGTCAGCACAAGGGTAAACCCCGTCGTGCCAAACCCCGTGAAGAATCAGCGGGCAATACCACGGCCAAACCGGTACACCTGAAAAAGACCCATAAGCCAAAAGTCACCGGGCCCAAGAAAAAAATATTACGGGGCAAGCGCGCCAAGCAATATTAATCTCAAATAAATACCACCCTGTGCCGCCCACGTTATTACTAGTGGGCGGCACTTGCGTTTACCCCGCCGGGCTGCGCATATCTGACTCTTGTGTCGTGTTGTCAGCGTTCGCTCTATGCCGCTCAAACGAGGATAATTTGAATGTCTAGTGTTGACCTGTCGGCTCGGGGCGATGATTTTGTGGCGCCTGAGTGTGACGATGTTCTGGTTATTCTGTATCAAGACGACGATATATTGCTGATCAACAAACCCAGTGGCCTGCTCAGCTTGTCGGGTAAACATCCGCTTAACCGGGATTCGGTACATTACCGTTTGGTGCACGGCCAGGGCGGGGTGACTCCGGCCTTCCCGCAAGCAAAGTTACCCCATCGTCTGGACTTTGGCACTTCGGGCATCATGGTGGTGGGGCTGAATGATCAGGCGGCGCAACATCTTAATAAACAGTTTCAGGCGCGCACCATTCAAAAGCGCTATCTGGCACTGCTTGAGGGCTGGGTAACGGATGATCAGGGGCAAATCAGCGGTAACAGTTCACCCAGAGTGNCCCAGACGCTTGGCGGTTTCCACCAGCGAGAGAATACGCTGACGAAACTGCTCTCCCCGCTGGGACCAGACGCCATAGCTGCCTTTGCGCCACAGTACATAACCGCGCAGCGCACGCTCTGCCTCGTTGTTGGTCAAGGCCACCTGGTCGTCCTCCAGGAACGTCCACAGCATGTCATCATCGTTGAGCAACCAGCGGCATCGTCCCCGATAACGCGAGGAGCACAACACCATGCCGCGTTTCAGTTGAGCCTGCCAGCTTTGTCGGCACCGCCTCAACCGCCGTTGGTACTGTGCATGCTCCAGCTCG
>NZ_BMKE01000046.1 GCF_014643915.1 Oceanisphaera marina | reverse complement strand
CGCAGCTTTATTTCCTGGAGAAAAGATCAGCTACTGACTGAAGTTTCAATGTTGCTAAAGGGAGTAGGAAGTGAATTCCACATACGTTATACGTGATTGCTTAAGTGATTAATACTGTATAGGGTAAGAGCTCCTCTAGTTCAGGCTGTGATGTTTGGCTCTTACCCATAGAGTGGTCTTTTCAGATCTGATCACTATTTTTCCGTGTTCTTCCGTGGGTTGTGTATTCCAGTGATGCTGACACTCAGTTCCAGAGATTGTGGCCCATTCATGCTGGAGATTCTGACCATCCTTTCCAGTGATTGTGATCCACCGCGCTGATGGTTTTGACCGGCAAGAGTTGGGACGAATCGTACCTGTGCTGCACCCATGCAATCGCGCGCTCAGCGTGCTAGGCGGTGTTCTCATTTGATGCCGAAGGTGCCGCCAGTATCTCGCTGCTTTTTGTAGTTGGGATTTGTCGGTATTGGCTGCGTGATGATCACTGGCAATGAATCGAGGTGTTATTGATGGGCAAATTCAGTGACAGTGACTGGCGGCCAGAGATAGTTGAGGTCTTTGTCGAGACGGTGTTCTTCTGAATTGCCCGAATCGGCCCTCTCTGGCACGACACTCCAGAAGCCTATGACCGTTGGCACCGTATGTATGTGCGGTATAGCCGCTAGTAATGCAAAGGAGTGTGATTGGCCTGATTGAGAACGTTCCCTGTAAAGTTGCTCGTGGCCTGCTCATAACAAGGCCAAGCTTGTTATGAGCCTCTTCCCAGATACTCTTCAAGGGGCCGCCGATTAAGACTTCAAGGCGGGCGATCAATAGGATCATGTCCCGTGAGGCGTACTGGGGCCGGTGCAACGGCAAGTGTTTGCCCTGCTAACGCCGCTCCCGCAACCACTCAATTAGTTCAGGTAGTGGCATCGGCCTGGCAAACCAGAAACCTTGCCCTTGAGAGCATCCTGCCTCCCGCAGGAAGGCTAGCTGCTCCTCCGTTTCAACCCCCTCAGCCACCGTGCGCATGCTGAGTCCTTTGGCCATACCGAGAATGGCCTGCACGATAGCTTGATCGCTACGGCTTTCAAAAAGACCAGAAACGAACGATCGATCGATCTTCAGCTTGTCAAACCGCAACTTTTTCAAGCGGTTCAACGACGAAAAGCCGATGCCAAAATCATCCATTGCCAAACGGATACCGGCCTCATGCAGTTCATCCGAGGTCTGCAATACCTGGGCCGAAGAGTTCATTGCCACACCTTCGGTGATCTCAAGCTCCAAACGCTCAGCCGGCAGTCCAGTGCTGACAAGTAACTGATGAACCAGCGCGCAGAATCCGGCTTCACTGAACAACGGGGCACAGATGTTGACCGCTACCACCACATCCAGCAGGCCCGTTTCGATTAGCGTCATATTGTCTTTGCACGCCTGGCGAATGACCCAGCGTCCAATAGTCGGCATCAGGCCGTATTCCAGTGCTACAGGAATAAACTGATCAGGTGCCACCAGGCCATTAACGCCATCACGCCAACGCAGCAAGGCCTCCATGCCGCACGGCTGCAAGGTCTGCATATCGAACTGCAACTGGTAATGCAACTCGAACTGCTCTAGCGAAATGGCCTTGCGCAAGCGACTGAGCAGGCGATAGACCTGCTCGGATCGTTCACGTAACGCTTGATCGAATAGGCGAATACAGCCGCCTCCTTCCACCTTGGCCTGATACATGGCGATATCAGCTTCATTCATCACCTCATCGGCTGTCAGACCGTCATCGGGGTACAGGCTGATGCCGATACTTGCGCCAACACTCAGTGCCCGATTATCAATGACGAATGGCTCCTTCAGCGCCTCCATCAACCGTGCGGCGATGTGGGAGGCTGTTTCCCCTTTGGAATCTAGAATGATAGAGACGACGAACTCGTCTCCCCCCACCCGACCTAATAAGTCACTATCGCGCAAGGTTTTCTGAAAGCGCTCAGCTGTTAGCTTGAGCAAGCGGTCGCCAACCTGATGACCATGGTTGTCGTTGATCTGCTTGAAACCGTCCAGATCGATGAACAACACCGCAATGTTCCGCCCACTGGTCTGACAAGCCTCAATGGCTCTGGACAGCCCTTCAATAAACTCACGTCGATTGGCACACCCGGTAAGCCCGTCGTATTTGGCCAGAAAGGCAATGTGCTCGGTGAACTTACGGCGCTCACTGATGTCGTGGCAGATGCCGACGAATAACTGCTGGCCATCCTGACTGAACTCACTGACGCTCAAATGCAGCGGAAAGCAGCTGCCTTCTTTGCGCTGGCCCGTGACCTCTCGGCCAATGCCGATGATCTTGCGCTCACCGCTGGAGCAATAGTTGTTTAAATAACTGTCGTGCTCCTGGGCATACGGTGCTGGCATCAGCATGGAGATGTTCTTGCCGAGCATCTCGTCCGAACTGAAGCCGAAAAGCGTTTGTGTAGACTGGTTAACCGCCTGGAGAATACCGCGTGCGTTGATGACCATGATGGCATCTACAGCGGCATTGAAAATGGCACCGGCAAGCGCTGACTCCAGGCCATCCCATGTATTCGGTTCCGCCCCGTCAGGCACCTGATTGTTCTCTCCCGGTTTTCTCATTTCAGTTACCGAAGCGCTCAACCAGTGCATGCATGGCATGTGATGTCTGTTTCAAGTCGTTGCCCACCTGCGCGGACTCTCCCGCCAGCTCGGCATTATGGTCAGAGGCTTGGGCAATGCGCGTGATCTGCCGGGAAATATCCTCGGCGACATGCGCCTGTTCTTCTGATGCCGCCGCCATCTGCTGGCCCATGTCATGGATCAAGTCAACGGCGCTACTGATTCCTTGCAGCGCCTCCTGGGTAGCGATCACCTGCTGCACACCGGCGGCGGCCTCTTGGGTGCCGGCCTGGGCTATCGTCACCGCGTTCTGCGCCCCCGCCAACAGTGTCTTGATGATGTCCTGAATAGCCTTGGTCGACTCCTGGGTCTTCGATGCCAAGGCTCGTACTTCATCTGCCACCACGGCAAAGCCCCGGCCCTGTTCACCGGCCCGTGCCGCCTCGATGGCCGCATTCAAGGCTAGCAAGTTGGTCTGCTCGGCAATTGCCCGAATCATGCCCGCCGCCTGTTCAATAGCTTGAGTGTCGCGCGCCAATGCCTCCACCGAATCGCTAATCCCGGACACCGTATGTGCCAAGTTCTCGATCACGTCGCGTGTCTTGCCAGCCTCGGCAGAGCCGTTACGAGCCAGTGTATTAGCCCGCTGCGCCTCATCTGCGGTGCGATGAACATGTGCTGATACCTCGGCAATCGAGGCCGCCATCTCATGCATGGCAGTTGCCGTCATATCGGCTTCACTGCGCTGAGCCAGCAAGGAAGTTTCAGAACTGCTGGTCAATTGTCCACTGCGCTGGGCCAACTCTGAGCTATGGTCGGCATAGTCTTCGAGACGGCTAAGTACGGTACTAATTCGCGCGCGCTCACTGATCAAGGCCATTTGTATCTGGGCGGGCTTGCCAGTCAGGTCGGTGTAGGTTCGGGCGATTAGTTCGCTATCGAAGGCCCCATGTACCGTGTTTTGTAAACGAAATAGCAGGTTTTCGGTAGTCCGACTTTGCCAAGCCTGCAACGCAAATATGGCCACCACTGCGCAGCCTATGGCTATTGCAGGAGACAAGAAAAAGTTCGCTGCCAACACAAGCAGGCTGGCAAACAGAGGCATAGCCAACTTACGCAAGAAACGCGAGCTTGCTTCTGCTGAGCTGGTTGCTGCGCCAGAGCGCATGCTTGCATACAGTGCAGAGGCCCGACGCACCTGTTCGGCCTCTGGCTTTACCCGTACAGACTCATAACCCGTTACCCGGCCATTTTCGGTTATCGGCGTCACATAGGCGCTGACCCAGTAAAAATCACCGTTTTGGCAGCGGTTTTTGATGATACCCATCCAAGCCTTACCGGCCTTAAGGTGACTCCACATGTGTGCGAATACCGCTTCCGGCATATGCGGATGGCGCACGATATTGTGTTCTGACCCCAGCAGCTGATCGCGTTCGAAGCCGCTAATGCTGACGAAGGCATCATTACAATAAGTAATGGTGCCTTTCGTGTCCGTAGTCGTAATCAGGCGTTGAGTTCCAGGGAAATCGCGTTCTTTCGTGGTGACATGACCATTGTTTTTCATCTAGTAAAGCCTCTGAACCAATATTCAATGATAACAAAAAGCCATCTTACCAAAAAGCTATTTTAGCATCCCGGATGATTAGCTGAATCGGCAATTGGTCGTATATCTTTTGAGTGAAACCGGGCAGTTGCAGTCAGTTTTTGCGGTCGTCCCATACCATGCGTGAGCAGCATGCTGCCAGTAGCTTGCCTTGCTGAGCAACTTGCCAAAGTGGAGTACGCGCCCTCCGGAGCTTGACACCGCTGAGTGATTCGCTACGCCCGCTGACGGGGCGCCTTCAAACAGGCTTTGAGCTACGTACGATGTATTATCACGCTGCCTGACGCCCCTGCCACAGACTGATGCGCATCTGGCACAAATGCTCCACGAGCACGCCCGCGAACGCTTGACGATCCTGTCGTCGCGTACCTAGCTGGGGAAGGCGCTGCCCCGCTCAGTTGTAAGTTCATCTATCAGCCAGCAGCCTGCTAGCTCTGTGGATCAGCATATAAAGAAGCAGGTAACGACTCGCTCTCGAGCCGTATAGGACGCCCTGCTCCAGAGCGTTTTCCTCCCCATTGCCCTCGCACATCCGAGCGGCAGCGATGCCACCCCTCGGCCCGTATTAGCATCGGCCAGATCAGTAATGGATGCTCGTACAGATGCTGATTGATAAGTCGATAAATTTGATTGGCCTTGGGTGGCAGGCCATCAGGACAGTGCAATAGATCAACCAGCATGCTCACGGCATTCGTATCGTTGAGCTGCTGCTGTCGTTCCCCGAGCAACTGCCACAGCAACGGGCGACGCTCAGTCAGCCAAGTCACAATGCCCTGTTCGGGGAACAGCACCACGGGAGTAAAGAGCCCTTCATGGAACTCCGTCACTTCCCTGGTCAGGATGCGATTTACCGCCTTATCGAACCGCTCTCTTTGGCGAACGCCTGATTTGTAGCGGGCCGCCGCAGCTTTCGTTCCGACCTCATCCTGAAGCGGAACATTGGGGGAATGGTGTGCGCAGAGCTTTCTTCCTGGCAATGGCTGCCGCCAACACAGCGTGCAAAAGCTGAACGGATCAAGTCGCAGGCCATTTTCCAAGCGCAAATGGCTCTGCACGGAAATCTTCAGTTGAGTACACATGCTGAGGAAGTAGGTGACCTCAATGACAGTCGGGAACGTGTACTCCCTTGGCGGCCAAGTCGTGTAGTGATGGATAAGCTCCACTGCCTTCATTACTTCAAACAGCAGAGGGGTGTTACTCTTGCCAACGCAACATCCCAGCTCGGCATAAATTCCCCAGATGCCATTCCAGGTCGCTATGCGCTGCCCATAAAGCACATGGCAATGCTCAGGTGGGATCAAGGGCTGTAGATACTGCCTGATCAGTCGCAGCGCGATTGCCGGCGTAACAGCGATGTCAGCAGCGTGCAGCCTGATTGCCCAGAGGGCAACCGCCACATCCTCGTATACGAAAGAATCGAGAAATTCATCGTTCAGGTAGAGAGGCAAATCAAGTGTCCAGTCTGGCTAGTAGCTAGGTATCCACCAACTGCCTAGCATGCGTTATCGGGATATTGCAGCTCAGGCAAGGGGATAACGGTGGATACGATGACACTCATGGAGGTGAGTCAGATTCTCAGAATTTCTGAACATACGGCTCGCAACCGATTGAGCATGGGCTTGCCGATGCCGCCTTCGTTTCGCGTCGGTCGCCGCCGCTTGTTCCTCAAGCAGGAGGTCGAACGGTGGCTGGCCGCGCAGGCTGGAGTATCCGGCAGCCACGACCACTAAAGCCCAGAAAACTACAGGACATCACGCTATCAATTAGGTCATGCGAGCAAGAAAAACTGTGGACGCAAAAAAGACCGGAGCAGCAACTCCGAGCCTTTTTCTAGATGACATAAGCACCTTCAACGCTTGTGGATTCTCAGCGTCCTTCTATCGGCTGTCAAGGCCGAGGGGCAGGTACTGCCTGCCGTTAAGCGCCCTCCACAGGGCAAGAAGGAGTATGGATGAGAGTCAGGATTGAACCGCGCCTGCTGCGCGAAGCCGTGCGCCTGCACTATGGCACACGTTTATCGACACGCGAAATCGCTCATAGCACCGGGCTTTCGCGCAACAGCCTCAAGCGCTTGTGCCGGCACTTAGAAAACGTTGCCCTCGATGTGGGTCAGCTTGCTGAATGGAGCGACGAACAGCTTTATGAGCGCTTGGGTATCAAGCCATTCAACGGCTTCCGCCTGAAAGCCTGCCCCGACTGGAACTGGGTGCATTCTGAAATGCGTAATCCTTGCGTCACCCTGGAACTGCTCTGGCGTGAATGGCGGGCCACCGAGCCAGACGGCATCGCCTATTCGCAGTTTACGGCCAGCTATCGCAGCTTTCTGCAACAACAACCATTGGCAATGCGTCAGCTTCATCTGCCTGGCGACAAGCTCTTTTTGGACTTTTCCGGCAAGACCATGCCGATCTATCTGGAAGGTCAATCGGAACCGCGCCTGGCACAAATCTTTGTTGGTGTGCTGGGTTACTCCAGCTACACCTTCGCCTGTGCCGTGTGGAGTCAACGGATTGAAGACTGGATGCACTGCCATGTGCAGGCCTTCAATTTCTTCGCAGGTGTACCCCGCCTACTGATTCCCGACAACCTCAAGGCGGCGGTGATCAAGCATGGCAAGGATGAAGTTCAGCTCAACCTGATCTACCAGCAACTGGCCCAGCATTACCAAGCCGTCATTCTGCCGGCGCGTCCGCGCAAACCCAAAGACAAGGGCAAGGTGGAAGCCGGAGTGAAACTGGTTCAGCGCTGGCTGCTGGCAGCTCTTCGTCACCGTCGGTTCTTCAGCTTGGCAGAACTCAATCAGGCCATCCTGGAATTGTTACCGGCATTCAATCAACGCCCCTTCAAGCGACAGCCCGGCTGTAGTCGGCACAGCCTGTTCGTTGAGGTGGAGCAGCCTGCGCTCCAGCCGTTGCCAATCCACGCCTATGAGCATGCCGACTGGCGCTTCAAGGTACGGGTGCGCAGTGACTACCTGGTGGAGTACGACAACCACCACTATTCAGTACCGAACCGATTAGTTCAGCAGCAAGTGGATGTCCGCGCTACTGGCGAGGTCGTGGAGGTTTTTCACAATCATCTGCGGGTCAGCAGTCATCTCCGACAGTATGTTTCCGGCATCAGCATGCAACCGGAGCACAGGCCGCCGAACCACCAGTATTACGCTGACAGTGAACCCGCCGCATTGCTCGCCTGGGGCGAGCGAGTCGGGCCAGCACTGCTGCGACACCTGCAATATCACCTGACCGAACGTACCGATGTGGCCAACGGGCACAAGGCTGCCAGCGCCTTGCGCAAAGAAGCTCGCTTGCATGGCGATGCCCGACTGGAGGAGGCCTGCGCCTATGCGCTGACCATCAAGACCTTCGCCCTGAAAAGCCTGCAATCCATTTTGCGCGAGCAACCCGACAAGCGCCCTGGCCTGAAAGCTTTACCCAGCTCGACACCGGCTCACGAAAACCTGCGTGGTGCCCATTACTTTGCTGATGAAAAGGAACGCTCGACATGCTGAACCAGCAGACCCAAAGCAAGCTCCAGCAACTGCAACTGTCCGGCATGGCCAAGGCCTACCGCGACCAGCTTGAACTGCCGCGCATGCAGGAACTGCCCTTCGATGATCGCCTGGGCCTGATGGTGGATCGTGAACTCAGCGAGCGCGAGAATCGCAAGCTATCTCGGCTGCTGAAACAGGCAAAGTTGCGCTATGCCGCACACTTGGAGGATGTTGACTACCGCAGCAGTCGAGGCCTGGATAAGCAAGTGATCGCCAGCCTGGCGGGCTGCACCTGGATCGGTCAGCAACAGAACCTGCTACTGACCGGTGCCACCGGCACAGGCAAGAGCTGGCTCGCCTGTGCATTCGGCAGCCAGGCCTGCCGGCAGGGCTACTCGGTGATCTATAAAAGCGCTTCGAAGCTCTATGAAGAGCTGCAAATCGCCATTGGCGACGGCTCCCTGCCCAAGTACCGAACGGCCTTGAGCAAAGTCCACCTGCTGATCCTCGATGACTTCGGGCTGGCACCGGTAGAACCCACTGTGGGGTATACCTTGCTGGATATTGTCGATCAACGCATGCAGACCGGCTCACTGATCATAACCAGTCAATTCCCTACGGAACACTGGCATAGCATGTTCAGCGACGCCACGCTGGCCGAGGCCATCCTGGATCGCATCGTCCACCGATCACACCGTATTGGGCTCAAGGGCGAGTCCTTGCGCAAGCAGGCTGTCAAGGCGCAGTGACCGATAGCGGAGGGGGCATTGTCCCCTTCGCTATTTTCGCGCCCGCGAAAATAGCCGAGTCAGTGAGCTGCATCTCAGGTGGAGTAAGCAGGCATGCACTACGGCTTCGTCGGCATCTCGAAAATGTCCCTTTAACCAAGCCTCCAAAGCGGAAATAACATCACTGATACGCACGACGAGCATAGCTTTGCGCTGCATTGTGTTCGCATGTGGTGTGCCCAGATCAGCATAGGCGTTTGAACTAATTTTCTCGACGTGCATTTGATGGAGTCAAGGCGGTTTGAAATTGCATCCATATTACCCTTGGCGGGTGGGCCAGAATCATCAGCGTAGTGGATCACAATCACTGGAAAGGATGGTCAGAACCTCCAGCGTAGGTGGGTCATAACCATTGGAATAAAGTGTCAGAACCAGCAGCGCCCACAGTGGGTTCCGTGGCAAAGGTTTTGATAAGTTAGTTTTACAGATTGGTATGACATGGCGAGCTTATTTTGAACACCGGTCAAAATAGGTGGATGGTCACCAAATGGTCACGGTTTGGTCACGGAGGTGAGTTTGACATAGGGAGAAAAAAGAGGATTAGCGAGGATAAAAAAGCAAAAAGCCCTTAGCTATCAATAGCTAAGGGCTTTTTAAAATGTGGCGGAGTGGACGGGACTCGAACCCGCGACCCCCGGCGTGACAGGCCGGTATTCTAACCAACTGAACTACCACTCCGCAAAGCTTGATAGTACGGGACTAAATT
>NZ_BMKE01000045.1 GCF_014643915.1 Oceanisphaera marina | reverse complement strand
GGCTGAATGTGTGTCATTGGCTTTGGCATAACAGTCTCCTAAAGCACCCTGATTTCTATATTAACTCAAAATCAGCTGGTTCATGCTTAGGTTGGCACACAGGGATACCGTATAAAATATCATCGTACGTAAGATCATGATTCTTTAGTATTTCTGATGCGGAATATATTTCAAAATACTCCGGAACAGTCAGTTCATCGCCAGACTCTGCACATCGTTCCTTGATTATCTGCTCTAGAATTATCTGATCATTTGTCTTTTGAGCCATTTTTATTCCTTGATAATTTGATACTTATACGCCTTCAAAAAGCTAACGTTTTAATACTGCGCATACTCACATTGCCCCTATATCGCGCACGAAATTAACGAACACACCAGACTCAACTCATTGATTACTGGTATCTTTTAAAACATCACCGAGCACATGTAAGCACGAGACTGCAGCAATACAGACGCTTTGGCCGAGCCATAAAAATACATACGGTATCAAACAGCAGAATTTAAGGCCGCCATTTACAGCTCATTCTCTTAGGTGATGTATGACCTTCAAATGAGACCATTTTGGACGGAGTGACGGTGAAGTGCAATAAAAAGCCATAGGAAGTGGCAACCTCTGCCAACAGGCCATTCCCAAGTATCAGGGCGGATAAAGGGATCAGCTCCGCCGACCTTCTGTTTCAGGGATGAAACAAAGAGCGTACAGGGAGGTATTCATAGCGTGTCGGGGGAGTTGGCCCTTTGTCCGATGCATACGCAGAGATGGAAGAAACCTTGGGTTAGTGGGTGGATATATGCGTTCCGGAAGAGGCTACCCGGTTGCCTCTGAGCTGAATGACGAAATTGTCACAGCGTGCAGCTAAAGGTAATCAAAATGCGAGATCCTGACCTTCGTCAGGAAGACGGCTTAAAACATAGCTGTCAGTTTGGTCTGCTCCCATCCTCTTCAGACACAAAAAAACCGGCCGCAGCCGGTTTTTTCATTCAGGACTCACGCGCGGGCTTTAGGCCAACTTACTTACCTAACAGGGCGTTCGCCTTTTCTACCACGTTGTCGACGGTAAAGCCGAACAACTTGAACAGATCACCGGCCGGAGCCGATTCACCGAAGGTAGTCATACCGATAATGTCACCACCGAAGCCGACATACTTGTACCAGTAGTCCGCAATACCGGCTTCTACCGCCAGACGCTTGGTCACGGCCGCAGGCAGTACGCTTTCTTTATACTCGGCAGACTGGGCATCGAACACATCGGTACATGGCAGAGACACCACCCGTACCAGCTTGCCGTTGGCGCTCAGTTGCTCCTGGGCCGCCAGTGCCAGCTCGATTTCTGAACCGGTGGCGATGATGATCAGTTCAGGGGTGCCGGCACAGTCTTTCAGCACATAGCCACCCTTGGCCACATCGGCCAGCTGGGCGTCGGTGCGATCGATCTGACCCAGGTTCTGACGAGAGAAAATCAGCGAGGTCGGGCCGTTGTGACGCTCGATGGCCGCTTTCCAGGCCACGGCAGACTCAACCTGGTCACAGGGGCGCCAGGTGCTCATGTTCGGGGTCAGGCGCAGCGCAGCAATCTGCTCTACCGGCTGGTGAGTCGGGCCATCTTCACCCAGACCAATGGAGTCGTGAGTGTAAACGAAGATCGAGCGCTGCTTCATCAGTGCCGCCATGCGCAGGGCGTTGCGGGCATATTCCGTAAACATCAGGAAGGTGCCGCCGTAAGGCACAAAACCACCGTGCAGGGCGATGCCGTTCATGATGGCACTCATGCCGAACTCGCGTACACCGTAGTGCAGGTAGTTGCCGGAGGCGTCTTCGGCGCTGATGGCCTTGGAGCCTTTGTGCATGGTCAGGTTGCTGGGGGCCAGATCGGCACTGCCGCCGAGCAGCTCGGGCAGAATGGCACCAAAGGCGTCCAGTGCATTCTGGGATGCCTTGCGGGTGGCAATCTTGGCCGGGTTGGCCTGCAGGGTCTTGATGAAATCGGCACTTTGCGCGGCCCAGTCGGCTGTCAGCTCGCCAGTCACGCGACGCTTGAACTCGGCAGCCAGCTCGGGGTGAGCGGCAGCGTAGGCAGCAAACTGCTCGTTCCACTGTGCTTCTGCAGCGTTGCCTTTTTCTTTGGCATCCCACTCGGCATAAATGTCGGCAGGGATTTCAAACGGGGCATGAGTCCAGCCCAGCTGCTCGCGGGTAGCAGCAATTTCTGCTTCACCCAGCGGCGCACCGTGACAGTCGTGGCTGCCGCCCTTGTTGGGCGAGCCAAAACCGATCACGGTTTTACAGCAGATCAGGGTTGGGCGTGACGTATCGGCGCGAGCGGCATCAACGGCAGCCGTTAACGCGGCGCTGTCGTGGCCGTCTACCCCGGCAATCACCTGCCAGCCGTAGGCTTCAAAGCGCTTCGGGGTATCGTCGCTGAACCAGCCATCCACTTCACCGTCGATGGAAATGCCGTTGTCATCCCAAAAGGCAATCAGCTTACCCAGGCCCAAAGTACCGGCCAGAGAGCAAGCTTCGTGAGAGATGCCTTCCATCAAACAGCCGTCACCCAAAAAGGTATAGGTGTGGTGATCGACGACGTCATGGCCCGGGCGGTTGAACTGCGCCGCCAGGGATTTTTCGGCAATCGCCATGCCCACGGCATTGGTAATGCCCTGACCCAGCGGACCTGTGGTGGTTTCAATACCCGGCGCATAGCCATATTCAGGGTGACCCGGGGTTTTGGAGTGTAACTGACGGAACTGTTTCAGATCTTCAATAGACAGCTCGTAGCCTGTCAGGTGCAGCAAAGAATACAACAGCATGGAACCATGGCCGTTGGACAGAATAAAACGGTCACGGTCGGCCCAGTTAGGATTGGCAGGGTTGTGCTTGAGGTAATGGCGCCACAACACCTCGGCAATATCCGCCATGCCCATGGGGGCGCCGGGGTGACCGGAATTGGCTTTCTGTACCGCATCCATACTTAATGCGCGCACGGCATTAGCCAGCACTTGACGAGAAGGCATCGACATCTCCTGAGACAGTTACGTAATATGAGGGTGAATAAAACGGCGGTATTGTCCCAAAGACTGCCTAGCGGCGCAAATCTAATCTGTCTGGGCCTGGCGCTGGCTTCGGCCATGGCCAGCAGGTGAATCCTCGGCAAACCACATTTTACTGGTAATCGACGCCTTGCCTTACTAGAATGGCCGTCCAGATGTTAATACCGCCATACTGGAGCGGTGATAACACTCAAGACTTTATTTTTACGTTAGGAAACCATCATGGCCAAGCTGTTTACCTCCGAGTCCGTATCCGAAGGTCACCCAGACAAAATTGCCGATCAGATCTCCGATGCGGTGCTGGATGCCATTATCGAACAAGATCCCAAGGCGCGCGTTGCTTGTGAAAGCTTCGTTAAAACCGGCATGGTCATCGTTGGCGGTGAAATCTCTACCAGCGCCTGGGTTGATATTGAAGACCTGGTGCGCAAAACCGTGCGTGACATTGGCTACACCAGCTCGGAAATGGGCTTTGACGGTGAAAGCTGTGCGGTACTGAACGCCATTGGTAAACAGTCTCCCGATATCGCCATGGGCGTGGATCGCGAAGATGAAGACCCTTACGCACAGGGTGCGGGTGACCAGGGCTTGATGTTTGGTTATGCGTCCAACGAAACCAATGTGCTGATGCCGGCCCCTGTGACCTACGCCCACCGTCTGGTGAAGCGTCAGGCCCATGTGCGCAAAGCGCGCGAGTTGCCCTGGTTGCGCCCGGATGCCAAGTCCCAGGTGACCTTCGTTTACGACGATCACGGCAAGCCGCAATCCATCGACACCGTGGTGCTGTCGACCCAGCACGGCCCCGATATTGACCAGGCGACCCTGCGTGAAGCGGTCATGGAAATGATCATCAAGCCGGTATTGCCAGCCGAGTGGCTGACCAAAGACACCAAATATCTGATCAACCCCACCGGCCAGTTCATTATTGGCGGCCCCATGGGTGACTGCGGCCTGACCGGTCGTAAGATCATCGTGGATACCTACGGCGGCATGGCTCGCCACGGTGGCGGCGCCTTCTCCGGTAAGGATCCGTCGAAAGTTGACCGTTCCGCCGCCTATGCTGCGCGTTATGTTGCCAAAAATATCGTGGCTGCCGGCCTGGCCGAACGGTGTGAAATTCAGGTGTCTTACGCCATTGGCGTGGCCGAGCCAACCTCCATCAGCGTTGAAACCTTTGGCACCGGCAAGGTGGCTGAAGAGTTGATTGATGCGCTGGTACGCGAGCATTTCGATCTGCGCCCTTACGGCCTGATCCAGATGCTGGACCTGAACCGTCCTATCTATCAGGCCACGGCCGCCTACGGTCACTTCGGTCGCGATGAATTCCCCTGGGAAGCCACCGACAAGGCCGACCTGCTGCGCGACGCCGCCGGTCTTAAGTGATTACATTAAAATGATATCAGGGAAGCGCAAGCTTCCCTTTTTTATGCCATGAATCCAATACATTCTCAGTTACAAGACCGCGTTTTAGCTCGCGTCAATGACTGCATGCAGCAGGCCAGTGAGCAGCTTGCCCGTGAATTTCTGCCACCTGCCGTGCGCTTTAATCAGCGGGGGCGTATTGCCGGTTCTGCCTGGCTGGAACGTTGGGAGCTGCGATTCAATCCGGTATTGCTGAGTGATAATGAGGCCGAGTTTATGGCCGAGATCATCCCTCATGAAGTGGCGCACCTGATCGCCTTTGCCTGCTATGGCCGGGTCAAGCCCCACGGGCCGGAATGGCAGCACATCATGCAATCGGTGTTTCAGCTTGTGCCGCGCACCCGTCATCGGCTGAACACCAGCAAGGTCGCCCCTACGTTCAGCTATCAATGTGACTGTCGCACGCACCAAATTACCCTGCGCCGCCATAATAATATGCAGCGGGGCAAGCAACGTTATCAGTGCCTGCACTGCAATCAGCTGTTGTCGTTATCCGTTCCTCACTCCACAAGGAAAGTCCCATGATCAAGATTGGTGAATCATTACCCGAACACAGCTTTACCTTTATCAACGACGCCGGTAAAACCAGCGCCGACAGTGCCGCGCTGTTTGGCGGCAAAAAGGTGGTTATATTCGCCGTGCCCGGTGCCTTTACCCCTACCTGCTCCCAGGCCCATCTGCCCGGTTTTGTGGTGCTAGCCGATCAGTTCAGAGCCAAGGGTGTGAGCGTATATTGTCTGTCGGTCAACGATGCCTTCGTGATGCGCGCCTGGCAGCAGGCCCAGAATGCCGGTGCCATCACCATGCTGGCCGACGGTGCCGGTACCTTTACCCAGGCGCTGGGCCTTGCCAAAGACACCGGCGATTTTGGCGGCCTGCGGGCTCAGCGTTTTGCGCTGCTGGCAGACAATGGCGTGGTAACTGCCTTGCAGGTTGAGGCTCCGGGCCAGCTCGACGTCTCTTCTGCCGAGGCCATGCTGGCCTTGCTGTAACAACACCCTGCAGATAGGGGAGTTATCACTCCCCTGTCTCGATTTTTTCTCTGCCGCTTGCCCATCCCATCTAACCATGAGCCCTTTCCCCGCCCCTGCCGCGAGTGGTAAACTTGCGTCATAACAAAACCATAAAAAATAATGAGTCGTGCGCTATTTCATTTTACTGTTGGGCTTATGCTCCTGGCTTGCCTATGGCGAAGCCTTGTCTTTTGGTCAGGCCAAGCGAAAAGCACCTGAAATCTATAACGATCACCCAGTCACCTTTTATTGTGGCTGCGCGATTAACAAAAACGGCAAAAAGCTGGTACCCGACTTGTCCAGTTGCGGCTATCAGGTACGCAAGCAACAAAAACGCGCCAGTCGTATTGAGTGGGAACACATAGTACCGGCCTGGGAGCTCGGTCATCAGCGTCAATGCTGGCAACAGGGTGGCCGAAAAAACTGCACTCGCAACGACAACACCTTCAAGCAAATGGAGGGTGACTTGCATAACCTGGTGCCCGCCGTGGGCGAGGTAAATGGCGACCGTTCCAACTACCGTTTTTCAGAATGGAATGGCAAGCCGAGTCAGTATGGCCACTGCCAGATGCTGGTCGACTTCAAGGGCCGCAAGGTGCAGCCGCCGCAGGCAAGTCGCGGCGCCATTGCTCGCACCTATTTGTACATGCAGCAGCACTATCAGCTAAAGATAGCGTCGCAACAGCTCAAGTTGTTTGAAGTCTGGAATCGGCAATACCCGGCCGATAACTGGGAATGCGAGCGCGATTATCGAATTAACGCCATACAGGGCAATCACAATCCTTTTGTAAAGGAACAGTGCAAACATTATGCGTATACCCCGAATTTATGAAGCCGCGGCCTTGAGCAGCGGACTGGAATTAACCCTGTCGGATGACGCCGCCAACCATGTGGGCCGCGTGCTGCGCATGCAGGCCGGGCAACCGCTGGTGCTGTTCAACGGCCAGGGCGGTCAATATAACGCCAACATTGTGCACGCCGACAAGAAAACGGTGCGGGTACGCCTTGCTGAATTTGATGCCAGTGATTGTGAGTCTCCCCTGCCTTTTCATCTGGGCCAGGTGATCAGCCGTGGCGACAAAATGGAATTCACCATTCAAAAGTCGGTAGAGCTGGGAGTGAATGTCATCACCCCGCTGTTTTCGAGCCGCTGCGGCGTCAAGCTGTCCGGTGAACGGCTGGACAAGAAGATTCAGCAGTGGCAAAGCATTGCCATTGCCGCCTGCGAACAATGTGGCCGCAATAAGGTACCCGACATTCGCCCGGCCATGACCTTGACCCAGTGGCTGGCCGAACAGACCGACGATCTCAAGCTCAACCTGCACCCCAGGGCCGAATACAGCGTAAACACTTTACCGCCACCAAACGCGGGCATTAGACTGTTGGTCGGCCCGGAAGGCGGCCTGTCTGATGACGAGATTATTCAGGCTCGAGAACAGAATTTTGTGGATATTTTGCTCGGCCCTCGGGTGCTGAGAACCGAAACCGCGGCGCTGACCGCCATCACCGCTTTGCAATGCCGATTTGGAGATCTTGCATGACTATTAAACTGGGAATCGTAATGGACCCTATTCAGTCCATTAACATTAAAAAAGACACCAGCTTCGCCATGCTGCTTGAAGCTCAGCGCCGTGGCTACGAGTTGTGGTACATGGAAATGGGCGATCTCAGCCTGCGTGATGGTGAGTCGTTCGGCCGCATGGCCAGACTGACCGTTAAAGAAGACGCCAGCCAGTGGTTTACCCTGGAAACAGCCGAGCGCCAGCCATTAAGTAACCTGGACGTTATTTTAATGCGCAAGGATCCCCCGTTCGATACCGAATTCATTTACGCGACCTATCTGCTGGAGCGCGCCGAAGAAAAAGGCACACTTGTCGTCAACAAACCCCAAAGCCTGCGTGACGCCAACGAAAAGCTGTATACCGCCTGGTTTTCCGAGTTTACGCCCACTACCCTGGTCAGCCGCAGCGCGGTGGAGCTGCGCGCGTTTCATCAGGAACATGGCGACATTATTCTCAAGCCGCTCGACGGCATGGGCGGCGCGTCTATTTTTCGGGTCAAGCAAGACGATCCCAACCTTGGCGTGATTCTTGAAACCCTGACCGACCACGGCAGCCGCTATTGCATGGCACAGGAATATATTGCGGCCATTACCGACGGCGACAAGCGGATTCTGGTGGTGGATGGCGAGCCCGTGCCCTATTGTCTGGCCCGTATTCCACAAGGTGGTGAGACTCGTGGCAACCTGGCCGCAGGTGGACGTGGCGAGGCGCGACCTTTAAGCGACAGTGATCGCCGCATTGCAAAGGCTCTGGGCCCCAGCCTGAAGGCAAAAGGACTGATCTTTGTTGGGCTGGACATTATTGGTGATAAACTGACCGAAATAAACGTGACCAGTCCAACCTGCGTACGCGAAATTGAAGCGGCTTTTCCGGTCAATATTTCCGGCATGCTGATGGACGCCATTGAAAAACGTCTATCCTGAATATAAAGCTCATTATCCCCGCCGGCCACAGGCGGGGCTATTTCTGACTCAAGACGAGATGACATGGACTCATTGCAACATCATTTTCTTATTGCCATGCCCAACCTCAAAGACCCTTTCTTTGCCGGTTCCGTAACCTATGTGTGCGAGCACAATGACGAAGGTGCCATGGGGCTGGTGATCAATATTCCCATCGATATGCCCTTGCATGAGTTATTGGAGCAGCTGGAAATGGCGCCCGAGGAGTTGCCCTCCGAACTCGACAAACCCGTATTGCAAGGGGGGCCTGTGGCCGCCGATCGCGGATTTGTGCTGCACTCGCCGGTGGCGGGATTCAGCTCCAGCCAGATGCTGGCCGATAATCTGATGATTACCACCTCTCCCGACGTACTGGAAACCCTGGGCACGGAGCAGGCACCCGAGCATTATCTGGTGGCACTGGGTTATGCGGGCTGGACACCCGGCCAGCTGGAGCAGGAGCTGACCGAAAACAGCTGGCTCACCATTCCTGCCGACACCGCACTGATCTTCGATACCCCGCTGGCCAGCCGCTGGCATCAGGCCATTGGTCGATTGGGCATAGACTCTCGCCATTTATCCTCACAAGTAGGTCACGCATGAGCCGTACCTTGCTCGGTTTTGATTACGGCACCAAAAGCATTGGCGTGGCGGTAGGCCAGGAAATTACTGCCTCGGCCCGCCCGCTGATGGCACTGAAAGCCAATGACGGTATTCCCAACTGGGAACAGATTGGCGCCCTGATTCAGGAATGGCAGCCCGCCTTGTTAATCATCGGCTTGCCGCTGAATATGGACGGCACAGAGCAGGATATCAGCCGACGTGCCCGCAAGTTTGCCAATCGCCTGCACGGTCGCTTTGGCGTACAGGTCGAGTTGCAGGATGAACGCCTGACCACCACGGATGCCCGGGCAAGACTGTTTGATGCCGGTGGCTACAAGGCGCTGGGCAAAGATGCCGTGGACGCCGTATCGGCACAGCTAATTCTGGAATCCTGGATGGAAAACAACAATCTATAAAGCGTGAAGCGTGAAGCGTGAAGCGTGAAGCGTGAAGCGTGAAGCGTGAAGCGTGAAGCGTGAAGCGTGAAGCGTGAAGCGTGAAGCGTGAAGCAGAATACAGCCAAACTCGCATGCCCAGTGTTTTATGTCGTCCCTTTCACCTTTTACACTTCACCCTTTACTTTCTTTAAAAAAACAAAAAACCCGCCGAAGCGGGTTTTTTTAGTATCTGTATTACCGCAAGGGTAATTAGATAGCTTCGATTTGAGAAGCTTGAGGACCTTTAGCACCTTCAGTAGCGGTGTAAGATACCTGCTGGCCTTCTGCCAGAGTTTTAAAACCGCTACCAACGATTTCAGAGAAATGCGCGAACAAGTCTTTGCTGCCGTCAGCAGGAGTGATAAAACCAAAACCTTTTGCTTCATTGAACCATTTTACGGTACCAGTAGCCATAATAACTCTTACCTTTATTTTAGTGTGACGAGCGTATGCTCGGAAAATGCAACAAATATCAAATAAGGGAAGCTTGGTGACTGTAGTGCCATAAGGAACGAACAATGTACAACGGCCGCGCTAACTTGAATCTTTTGCTGGAGTGCACTCTACGGGAGTCGGGGGGTGGCGTCAAACTTTATTACGATTAGTGGTGGTTATTTTTTAGTCAGCCACGATGCGACACAATACAAGCCGTAAAAAGGCGCCTTTCGGCTAACACCGATCAGTTAAGAATTTTGGCGATCGGTTGACCGATCCTTATACGGCGTCAGAATACCCTCATCACCACATGGTATGAGGGTATTTTTTTGCTTGG
>NZ_BMKE01000044.1 GCF_014643915.1 Oceanisphaera marina | reverse complement strand
CACAGTTTGCTGTGACCTTGTTTCAGGTCAGGGATGCGTATTCTACGCATTCCGTATTGTTCGTCAAGCGTTGATTCAAACTTTGTGTCGTTCTCTTCAAACCCTTGTGACCGTGGGCGTGTTGCCCCGTGTCAGTGGATGCGCATTATAGGGAGCGAGAGATTTAGCGCAAGGGCTTTTGTGATAAAAATACGCATTAGGTGACTGACTGCTCAAACACCCAGCATTGGCACATGTTATCTACAGAGTTACCCACAAGAAAGGATAGTAAAGAGTGGAGCGTAAGGGGTAAAGCGGCAACATAAGACCAACCCCCTTAAGCTATTTTGCCACGGAATCCACAGAAACCACGGACGAAGAGCGATAACAGAGGTAAGTAGTAAAGGGCTAAGGGTCAGTTCGTTCTTCGTTTTAGTGCTAATCTTCTTTTTTTGTGGGTTCCGTGCCAAAGATGTCTTTGAACTTGAAATTCACCTTAACCCTTCATCCATAACCCTTCGCCCTTCACCAACAACACTTTTTAGATCACATTTATCACGCATATTGACGACAAGCATTACTCCATAGCTCAATTGAGGCTATGCTGTAGTCGATGGTCTGTGCTGCGTTAGATTAACGTGGTCATACCATGCACATTCATCCACTTTGAGATTGGACTGCCGATGAAGTTATCCCAGTATCCTGTTTATATTCAGTCTGCCCTTTATGCCGTTGTGTTGGCCTTGGTCGGCTATTTTGTTGTTGGTTGGGCTGCGCCTTCACTTTCTGCTGCCGTTCTTTTTGCACTTGGCTTGTTGTTGGGCGGTTTTTTGATTCCTTTGTTCACCCGCCCTCCCGTGCCTGCGGCGATTCCCACTACTACCTTATATGTAGGCAACTTGCCCTACCGCGCTAATGAGGCATCTGTAAGAGCACTGTTTGAAGGCTTTGGCCAGGTATTATCGGTCAGGCTGATGAAAGACAAGCACACAGGCAAGCGCAGAGGCTTTGGGTTTGTTGAAATGCCAAGTGATGCTGCCATGGCAGCACAACAGGCATTAAACGATTCGGAGTTTCAGCAGCGCACGCTGAAGGTAAGAGAAGCCAATGAGCGTAAAGATGATGAAGAAGGTAACGGCGAACCGTCTTGATTGACTAAGGTGTAAAACACCCCAGTTCGCCAAACCCTTCTTTACTAAAAGTCCCGGCCTGTAGCCGGGCTTTTTTTGTTAGGCAGGTACAAAATAGTCGTCCTTTCTGAATACTCCGCTCACCCATTGCTTCTCCTTCCTCACCCTGCAGCTCCGCCAGTAAGCTGGACACACGACGCGCAATCGCCGCGCCCGAGTCAATCAACTTGGCATTGGGCAAGCATTGGCGAATTTCGGCAGCCAACAGCGGAAAATGGGTACACCCCAGCACTAAAGTGTCTGGCCCCTGCTCACCAGCCCAGGGGGCCAATACCTTATGGAGTTGCTGCATATCTACAGGCTGGCCAGACAGCTTGTCTTCGGCCATTTTTACCAGTTCTGTGGTGCCCAGCATGGATACCTGCAGATCGGCGGCAAAGTTTTGAATCAACTCCGCAGTGTAGCGACGAGAGACGGTACCCGGCGTGGCTAACAAGCCAATATGGCCCAGCCTGCTCGCTTGTTGATGTTGTCGGCTATATTCCGCCGCGGGCTTGATGGCTGGGACTACCCCCACCACGGGAATGGTCAATCGTTGCCGTAACGCGGGCAATACATGAGTACTGGCGGTATTGCAGGCAATAATGGCGATGTCGACTGGATAGCGTGCCACAAAGGCCTCGAACAACTCGACGACTCGTTCAACCAGCCGAAACTCGGTCAGCTCGCCATAGGGAAAACAGGCATTATCGAACAGATATAGATATTGATGACCCGAAAGGGTCTGGTGGAGCTCTCGATACACGGACAAGCCGCCCATACCGGAGTCAAAAATAAGAATGTTTGCCACTGCCCGCCCTCGCTATGCAAGAGCCGTATCATAGCGCCAAAACCAGCAATGAAAAAGCCGGCACTAGGCCAGCTTGAGACTGTTCATCGATGTTTAGTGCGATTAGAAGCGGTAATCGGCACCGACGTAGAATTCCATGTCGGGAGCGTCGTAGCCACTGACCACTTGATAATCTTTATCGAACAGATTATTGATCTTACCGTTAAGGGTCAGCTGTTGCGTTAACGGATAACGAGCACCTATGTTCCAGATGGTGTAAGGGGGCGTATATGTACTTGCAAACGAATTAGCATCTGGGGTTTGTCTATAACCCACATACAAGACTTGAGCAAATAAGTTAACATTAGCAACGTCTATATCACCTGTCCAGCTAGCTTTACGCTTGGCCCGATTAGATAACTGCTTCCCTTGATTGGGTACTCGTCGCTCTTCGGCATCTGTATACTCATAACTGACAGTATGATGCACTGGACCTGTATTGGTTTTAACTACAAACTCAACACCTTTAATAACTGCATCTGTATTGTCTTTTTTAGTCGGCGTTTGGCTAAACAGTAACCCTTTAATATCATTACGATAGAAGTTAACTTCCCAATCAAATAATGGATAGTTACCTAGCAATGACAACTCTAAACTTTCAGACTCTTCAGGTTCTGGCTCACCAGTTAAATAGCGTAAGTCAGTAAAACTAGGGGCCTTAAAAGCAGTACCATAACTTAGAATAGCTTTAGTATGCTTTGATAAATCAGCAGCTAATGCACTTTGCCAAGTACCATGAGTACCAAATTGCTCATTGTCATCGACGCGACCAGTTAATTCAAAAGAGATCGGTGACCAAGTATGAAACACGGAAACAAAAATACCTGTGTTATCACGATCAGGAGCAGTGAATTCGGTAGACTTAGATAATAAACGATCTTGCTGCCAGTCTATCCCTACTAATCCGTAACCCTGTTCAGAATAACTGTATTGTACTAAGCCATCGATACGAGTGGTAGCGGTGCTGGTATTACTAAATGAAACGGAGTTACGCCCATTTTTTTTCGCCCAGCTTTCTAATTCATGTTCACCATAGCTCGCATTTAGCTGACCAGTTAATTGCTGGCCTTGATACTGCACACCGCTATCAATTTGATAGGTTTGGGTGTCACTGGTATCAGCACCAAAACCACCACTATCGTAATCAGTCTTATTCTCCCAGCCATTAAAGTTGGCATCCCAAATCCAAGACTGATTCAACTGATGTTCAATACCCAAAGTTAGGTTCTTACTTGCAAAGCCATCCCGATCGGTTTCGGTATTGCCCGGGGCAGGCCGGACATCGTAACCACGAGTTTCACGATAGCCAGTACCCAACTGTAAGCGAGTATCTTCAGTTATCCACTGATTAATCGAAACATCAGTAGCATAGTAGTCGTTGCTGCCGGTGGTCACACTCAGCTGTTTGTTATTGACCTGAGATATAGTGATAATATTCACCACACCACCGATTGCTCCCGAACCATAAATAGCGGCGCGTGGACCACGAATATATTCGATACGCTGAACGTTGTTGATGGGCAGCTGGCTGAAGTCGACATTACCACTTACCATCTGCGCCATGGGGCGGCCATTGAGCAACACCAGCACGTGATTGGAATTAGTGCCGCGTACAAACAAACTTGTTTGCTGGCCAATTCCCCCATTCTGGCTACCAAACTGCATACCGGGCAGGGTTTCCAGCAGATCGACCAGTGAACGCGGCTGGCGGCGCTCGATATCGGCTTTGGTGATTACTTCTACTGGCGCCAGGGCGCTGGTGGCAGACTGTTTGACTTTACTGTAGATGGTGATGTCGGTGGCATCATCATTTTGAGAGGTAGTGGTTTTTTGGGCAAACGCCGCCCATGGCAACAATGCGGCTGCCAGCCATATTTTAGACATGTAATTACTTCCTAGTACGCGTAGTAATGGCCTGTTGGCCTTCCTGTGAACGCCTTGGCAGGTTTTCGGGCTTGGAGGCTCGAGCCTTAATCTATTGGCTCACCTAAACGACGGCTTCCCACCCGCTTTATCAGGCAGTGCCTGGGTTACCCCGTGTCGTGTCGTTCCTCGTTACCGCTGCGCGCCAGCTCCGGATTTACACCGGATTCCCGTTTATGCCTAAAGGCACCAAAGCGCGGGCATTATAGGGGAAAGCCTTATCAGCTGTATATGCACATACAGAGGGAAAATATGCATGTTTCCTTATAAAAATGAATATGACCTGGATCGCAATCACATCACTTTTACATAACGGCAACATATTGTCTTTTGCTAGGCTGCTTCAACTATGGTTATGGTTATGCGCGGTGTGCGTACAAGGAGAGACAAAATGGCAAACGATGCAAAGAAGAACAGTGACCAGCCCAGCCGAGGCCTGCATGAACTTTACGCAGAAGATCCCATTAAAGCCGATGAGCTGGTATGGAACCGTGAAACCGACAAAGGCAGCCGCCGAGGGTTTCTTAAACGTGGTGGCCTGCTGGCCATGGCCACCGCCATCGGGGCCAGCATACCTTTTTCTAAAAATATGCCGGCAGGATTGATCCCTGCCGCTTTTGCCCAGTCCGATGCGCCTTTTACCATTCCTGGTAAAGAAGGCCTGATGATTCTGAACGATAGGCCACTTAACGCCGAAACTCCGCCTCATCTGCTGGATGACGAAATAACCCCAGCCAAACATATGTTTGTGCGTAACAATGGTCTGGTGCCTGATAGCAAATCATTGGATCCGGCAAGCTGGACGCTGGAAATCGCCGGTGAGTCCTGTGAAAATCCCACCACCTTCACCATTGCCGAACTGAAATCTCGTTTCAAACATTACAGCTACCAGCTCACCGTAGAATGTGGCGGCAATGGCCGCAGCGAATACGTACCCGCAGCCAGTGGTAACCAATGGACCACAGGTGCCGTAGCCAGCCCCAAATTCACCGGTGTACGTTTGAAAGACGTGCTGGAGGCCTGCGGCATTAAAAAAGACGCCGTTTATATCGGCTATTATGGCGCAGACCTGCATCCCAGCGGTGATGCCAGCAAAGAAGCGATTTCCCGTGGTGTACCTATGTCCAAGGCGCTGGAGGATGAAACCCTGATTGCCTGGGCCATGAACGATGAAGATATTCCCTTATTGAACGGACACCCGCTACGGCTGGTGTGTGGCGGCTGGCCCGCTTCTACCTCTGGTAAATGGCTAAAAAAGATCGTGATCCGCAACCAGGTACACGACGGCAACAAGATGGCCCCCCCCTCTTACAGCGTGCCCAAATATCCGGTCGCACCCGGTACTCAAGTACCCAATGAAGACATGGAAATCATCGGCTCCATGCCGGTTAAATCTTTAATCACCTTTCCTAAAACCGGCATTACTCATCAACTGGGCGAACCTTTGCCTGTTCGTGGGCATGCCTGGGCGGGCGATCTGGAAGTGAGCGATTTTTACGTGTCCATCGACTTTGGCATTACCTGGCAAAAAGCCGAGCTGCGCTCACCGGCCAATCGCCTGGCCTGGCAGCACTGGCAGAGCGAACTGACCTTTCCCGAAAAAGGCTACTATGAAATCTGGGCGAGAGCGGTAGACAGCGAAGGCAAAGCACAACCTATGGTGGTGCCGGGCTGGAATCCCAAGGGATATTTGAACAACGCCTGCCATCGCATTGCGGTACAAATTGTCTAGGAGGCATAATGGCACACCCTATTGCTGTAAGTTTGTTATTGCTGGGGTTGTCGGCGGCCCCTGCGTTAGCCGCCGAGCAAGACCCGCAAACCGGTTTTATTATTGCGCCGGGTTGGGAAACCGTGCGCAATAATTGCATTGCCTGTCATTCGGCAAGTCTGGTCACGCAAAACAGCGGCAGCCGTGAACACTGGTTATCGCTGATCCGCTGGATGCAAGAATCCCAGGGGCTATGGGAGTTTGACTCCGATACAGAAAACACCATTCTGGAATATTTAAGCAGCGCCTATGGGCCCAAGCAAGACGCCCGCCGGCCACCGCTGCGCGCCGAACAACGACCAGAAAACCCGTATCGAAAATCCGCTGAGGCAAAGTGATCACTCTGCGCAAGTAAAGATCATGAACATAAACTGAAGCAACACATGCATAAGTTGCTTGATAACAGACTCGACCGCGGTCTTCACCCTGCGGTCGAATTCCTGTCTCCACACCTGCAATCTCGGCTTAGTAGTTGATACTGATGTAGGGAACTTCAGCTACGTTCTGACGATGCTTGATGGCGACGGTAAGCACGAAGAAGAAATTGGCCAGTACATTGGCGAATCGTGGTAATACTTCGTCGAATTTTCTGCCTTCTTCTTCCAGCCGCACCAGCATGCGCACTATCTTCTTGCCAGTGCAGCGACACAAATGCAGCTGCGGTACCGGGGCTGGCCCTCTGGGCAGCACAAACCCGGTCACTCGCCCCTCACTTGCCTGCTGATAATGAGTATATCGTTCTTTCAACCACTCGATATCTTGCTCGAAAATCCCGTTTTTACCGCGCACCGAGCCGTTCAGGTTGTAAATGAGCGGCTGTAACTGCTCCAGATCGGCCTGAATATCTTCGCAGCCCTCCGGCAACAGAGATAACACCACGCCGATATGGCAACAGAGTTCGTCGGTAAGAATTTCATAATCGCAGGTAAGGCGGGTTTCATAAATAAAGGGGTAGCACCATTCCCGAAGATCTTCCGGCTTTTTGCGACGCATGACGGTCTCTCATTATTGGTGTGTAACTAAAAATGCCCAATGCATTCAAATAGTGGCGCAGTCTGACAAAAGCGGGACACGACCGCCAGCATTGCGTTGGCGTTACACACATCCGCTCCGGGCGTGCTAAAATTCGCGCTTCGTTTTCAAGAGAGGCACATCATGAGCACAGTGGTTAACCCGCACACCTATCAGGCCCAGCTGGATGCCAAAGCACGCCAGCTACAAGATACCTTTGCGCCTTTTAATCCACCCCAGCTTGATGTGTTTGCCTCTGAGCCCGAACATTATCGCATGCGCGCCGAGTTTAGGGTGTGGCATCAAGAAGATGATTTGTATTACATCATGTTCGACCAGGCGACCAAGCAAAAATATCGCGTCGAACAGTTTCCTGTTGCCTCGCCTCTGATCAACCAGGCCATGCCCTTGCTGCTTGAAGCCATCAAACCCGATCTGGTGCTACGCCATAAGCTGTTTCAGGTGGACTTTCTATCCTCACTCAGCGGTGAATTGGTGATCAGCATGCTTTACCATCGCCAACTCGATGACGCCTGGCAGCAAGGCATGCAAACGGTGCGCGAACAGTTACAACAACAGGGCATCAATGCCAGCATTATTGGGCGCGCTAAAAAGCAAAAAGTGGTGCTGGGTCAGGATTACGTTATTGAAAAGCTGCAGGTGGCCACTCAGGCTGACACGAAAGAGCTGATTTATCAGCAAGTAGAAAACAGCTTTACCCAGCCCAACGGTCGCATGAATGAAAAGATGCTGTCCTGGGCGCTCGACGCCACCCAGGGTGCCAGCGGTGATTTACTGGAGCTGTACTGCGGTAACGGCAACTTCTCACTGGCTTTGGCGCCAAACTTCAATCGCGTATTGGCGACCGAAATTTCCAGCTCGTCGGTGAAGTCGGCTCAATATAATATTGCCGCCAACCACATCGATAACGTGACCATTTTGCGGATGTCGGCAGAGGAATTTACCCAGGCCATGCGGGGCGTGCGCGAGTTTCGTCGCCTGCAGGGCATCGATTTAGCCCGCTATGAGTGCAATACCATACTGGTGGATCCACCGCGGGCCGGCCTGGATGAAGAAACCGTCAAGCTGGTGCAGGAATACGATAATATTCTGTATATTTCCTGTAACCCTGAGACGCTACGCCAGAATCTGGACACCCTGTCTCAGACCCACACCATCAGTCGCTTCGCACTGTTTGATCAGTTCCCCTACACCCATCACATGGAAGCCGGGGTTTACCTTAAAAGAAGGTAAGAGTGAAGCGAACAAAATAAGCACAACGGCAAAGCATAGCAACGAAAAAGCACGCCCGGAAGCCGTGCTTTTATTTGGCTGAAGGCTTGCAGCTGCCGAAAGGCTTGTGCGATCAAAAAAGGGAGCCGAAGCTCCCCTTTTCATATCATGCGTGGAATTAATCCTGCATGTAGTTTGCTGGCAGTTCGATGCCGGCAACGCCGGACTCTACTGCTGCCACGGCCACGGCGCGAGCGACGCGAGGTAACAGACGTGGGTCCATTGGCTTTGGAATCACATAGTCTTTACCGAAGGTCAGGCTTTCGTAGCCAGAAGCATCCAGTACTGCCTGTGGTACCGGCTCTTTGGCCAGCGCGCGAATGGCGTCTACGGCGGCCACTTTCATCTCGTCGTTGATGCAGGAAGCGCGAACGTCCAAAGCACCACGGAAGATGAACGGGAAGCACAATACGTTGTTCACCTGGTTCGGATAGTCGGAACGACCCGTACCCATGATCAGGTCCTGGCGTACAGAATGCGCCAGTTCTGGCTTGATTTCTGGATCCGGGTTGGAACAGGCGAAAATAACCGGCTTGTCGGCCATCAGAGCAACGGCTTCGGCTGGCAATACGTCTGGGCCGGAAACACCTACGAATACGTCGGCGTCAGTGATAACGTCTTCCAACGTGCGCTTGTCGGTGTTGTTGGCGAACAGTGCCTTATACTCGTTCAAATCATCACGACGAGTATGAATCACACCGTTACGATCCAGCATGTAGATATTTTCACGCTGCGCGCCACACTTGATCAACAGCTCCATACAAGCAACGGCGGCGGCGCCGGCACCCATACAAACGATCTGCGCATCGGCAATGTCTTTGCCTTGCACTTCCAGCGAGTTGATCAGGCCGGCGGCGGTAACAATGGCGGTACCGTGCTGGTCATCGTGGAATACAGGAACGTTACAACGCTCAATCAGTGCCTTTTCAATTTCAAAGCACTCTGGTGCCTTGATATCTTCCAGGTTGATACCGCCGAAGGTGTCGGCAATGGCCGCGACTACCTGAATGAATTCTTCAGTAGTGCGGTGCTTAACTTCGATATCAACCGAATCGATGTTTGCGAAACGCTTGAACAGTAACGCCTTGCCTTCCATTACTGGCTTGGAAGCCAATGGGCCCAGGTTACCCAGACCCAGAATGGCAGTACCGTTGGTGATAACGGCAACCAGATTGCCTTTGCCGGTATATTTATAGGCATTGTCTGGATCAGCGGCGATTTCGCGCACTGGCTCGGCCACACCCGGGCTGTAGGCTAAGGCGAGATCCTGGGCGGTTTCTGCCGGCTTACTGATTTCAACGGAGATCTTGCCCGGAGTCGGGAAAGCATGATAATCGAGTGCTTTTTGACGGAAGTCGGTCATTCTACGAGTACCCTGATGCGATTGTTGACATTTATACGAATTATGTGTGAACAAGTTTATCACAATGTTTATACAATGTGATAGTAGTCAACTTATTCAACATTGCCTAGCAATATTCATTGCTTTATTTGTTCAAGCTGTCAGCGATCATCCCCTCGGCATACCGGCAGGTCACAGCAGTTAACTGCTATCATGCCGTCAATAAACAGCTGATTAGACTGTTCGCTGTGCAACCACATTGTCGCTTGCCCCCCATAATAACGATGGCTAGGCGCAAGCGATGCCTGAGACTAAAACACTGATAAACTTGAATTATTAAGATCTATTTTTACTGGATGCCGTCTGACCAGATATTTACGTTATCGATCTGGTCTGTACTATGGCTGCCAAATAACAACAGCCAACCCCCTGTTTTAATATGGCAACAATTTCAGCATTCAACTGCCAGAAACTGACCATTTTTATGCGAAAATGTGGCAACCAGCACCTTCATCATCACGCCTTTCAACAGCAAAAACCAGTTTCAATTGAAACCTTTATGGAATTTTATCCGGCTATTTGCCGCAAGTCGACCCAGGGTATTAGGCTGCCGGTAGCTCACTGTTTTTATTGAATTCTGTGATGAAGCCGACAACATGGTGGATCAGACTGGCATATGTAAATATAGCAGTATTAGCTTCCACTAATCATCGTGAGGACATGGTTTCATTCAATGGAAACTACGGCACAAGTCACTGCCAAAAAGACAATAAAAAAGGCGCCCTGAGGCTAACACCGATCAGTTAAGAATTTTGGCGATCGGTTGACCGATCCTTATACGGCGTCAGAATACCCTCATCACCACATGGTATGAGGGTATTTTTTTGCTTG
>NZ_BMKE01000043.1 GCF_014643915.1 Oceanisphaera marina | reverse complement strand
CAGCTTTATTTCCTGGAGAAAAGATCAGCTACTGACTGAAGTTTCAATGTTGCTAAAGGGAGTAGGAAGTGAATTCCACATACGTTATACGTGATTGCTTATACAAATTGATGCCATTATTTCAAACGGTGAAGGCACCCCTTCACAAGCGCCTTGCGACCTTATAAAAGTGGCAAATAACTCGGAAAATGCGCCAAAAAGCCCAGTATCTACTCACACTGTCGCTTTCTCTCATTACAACAACATTTCCGCTCAATTACCTGTAGACCCTAAAACAGGTGAATTGGTAATGGGTGGGGTAAAAGAGCAGACAGAACAATGTCTGAAGAATATCAAGGCAATTTTAGAAAGTATCGACGTCCCTTTTGACGATATTGTTAAAATAAATATCTTCCTTAAAAATCTGTCGGATATTGAAGCGGTAAACGAAGTTTATACAACATTTTTCCCAGACTCGGCTATCGCTAGAACAGTAGCCTATGTTCCTGCCCGGACAACCGTTGTAGCTTCGGCTTTACCTATGGATGCTTTAGTGCAGATTGATGCCGTTGTGTCACATGGAGATGGCACACCGCCACAAGCCGTGGAAGACAGACATGGTATAGTCATAAGAGCAAACAATACGGAAAATGCTCCAAAAAGCCCACTATCTACACAAACAGTTGCTTTTTCTCATTACAATCACATTTCAGCCCAATTACCTGTAGATCCTAAAACGGGTAACCTTGTAGCTGGCAATGCGGCAGAGCAGACAAAGCAATGCTTGGCAAATATTAAAGCGATTGTAGAAAGTGTCGACCACGTTATGGACGATATAGTTAAAGTAAATATCCAACTGAAAAATATCTCAGACATTGCTGCTGTAAATGACGTTTACATAACATTTTTCAACCGCGATCTTCCTGCAAGAACAACAGTTGGCGTTTCAGCTATCCCTATGGATGCTTTGGTACAGATTGATGCTGTTGTTTCTAATGGTGAAGGCACACCACCAAAGTTATAACGGTAATTCAGGCTCTACCACAAAGTATGATGGAGCCATAAAAGCACTAATGTTCAGACGCACATCGGCTGCGTTCGCATGAAAATGGGCAGCGTGATACCCCATCAGGTTTATCGCGTTGCCTATATTTAATTATCATATTTAACTCTGCACTTGAAGAAGTAGCAGCGGTTCCTTCACTAGTTAGTTTGTCGCCATTTCCAGCTCGTTGATCAGCCACAAGGCATCGCTTTTACTCTCGCCACACACATCTGCCATGGCTTTAAAACGGCCACATACCGCCGGGCGCTCTGGTTTGCCAAACAAGGCACAGCGCATATCTTCCAATAAATGAAAACATGGCTCCCCCGCGGGCTTGCCATTGGGCATACCCGGTAAAGGCCCACTGATGCTGGGTGCAATACAGCAAGCACCGCAGTTATTTCTACATTCCATTAAATGACCTTTTGTTCGCCCGCGCCTGATGCCGGTGCAATATGTTATCGGATGACTGGCAAGGCGGCGGCGAGCGCCGACACATGATCATCGCTGGCTCCCAGCTCATGTAACGCCAGCTCGAGATTGAGTAGATATTCACGGTTGCTGCCACTGGGCCCTCGAGCATCGGCAATTTGCCCAGCCATGGCCGTTAGCGAGGCTTCTCCCAAAAAAGCCTCGTTATCTGGAGTTGCCAGATAAATCAGCCCCTCTGCAGAACGGGTCGCCGTAAAATGTATCGGCACCACTTCACGCAAATAACCGTTTTTTTCGCGAATATCCAGCTGCCGCAGCACCTCGGGCTGAATGCGATACGCCATGCCATCACAACGGGCACCCTTGTCCTGAGTCAGGGTAACCACTCTGCCTGGCGCCTCTGGTGTGCCTCTATGATCATGCGAACCTTGCCAAAAACGGCGGCTCCAGTGTTCAATCCAGGCGGGTTTGCGCTCTAAAAAGGGAAAGTCTGCCTTCCAGATCAAAGAGCCATAGCCAAACAGCCACAAAGAATCCCGCCGATCAAAGTGCGTCATGTGGCTATTATGGGCTGTGGTGTCAAATGTCATGAGTTCCTTCAAACCAGAGCAAAAAGCGGTACACATTACGCTGTACGCCATAAGTTAAAGATAAACGTCATACTGCTTTACTGATAGCGTACAGCATACCGCTGCCCGCAGGGCGTGGTAAACTGCTGCTTTTATTACAAGGATCGTTTATGCGTCTGACCATACATCGCCTCGAACACATACCGGCAGTACACCGCCACCATGTTGACATTATCCTGCAAGGCCGAGCCTTGCCCGAGCAGGCAGCCTTCTATTTGGCCACCTTTAACGACAGGGCCGTGGCGCTCGCCTGGCGCGAACAAGAACGACTCGACTTTATTGCGGTGCGCGATGTTACGCGCCGCCGAGGCATAGGCCAAGAGCTATTGCGGCAAATCAAGTCCGATGCTTTGACAGCCGGTCTCACGCGCCTTAACTGTAATCCGGCTCAAGCGCCTTCTGCACAGCAGGCCGATCTGGCCGCATTTTTAACCAGTCAGGGCTTCAACACCCAGGCAGGAATGCTAAGCTGTTGTCTGGACCGTTAACAACAGAAGGAAGCGGCATGAAGATGAGAACCGAAAAGGACTCGATGGGCGAAATAGCAGTGCCAGCCAACGCCCTGTATGGCGCCCAGACCCAAAGAGCCATCAACAACTTTCCCATCTCGGGTCAGCCGCTGCCCACGGCCTTCATCGCTGCCATAGCCAAGATCAAGGCCGCTTGTGCCCATGCCAATGGTCAGCTTGACCGGTTGGAACAAGATAAGGCCGATGCCATTATCAAGGCGGCAGAAGCCGTTATCGCCGGCCAGCACACCGATGCGTTTCCCATCGATGTCTATCAAACAGGCTCTGGCACCAGCACCAATATGAACGTGAACGAGGTGCTGGCTCACCTGGCAGCTACTGCACTTGGCAAAACCGTGGGCGCCAATGACGACGTTAACATGGGCCAGAGTTCCAACGATGTCATTCCTTCCGCCATTCATGTCAGCGCCGCCCTCGGCCTTAGCCGTCACCTCATGCCGGCCTTGCTACAACTTGAACAAGCCATGCTGACCAAGGGTGAGCAGCTGAAAGATCAAGTAAAAACCGGCCGCACCCATTTAATGGATGCCATGCCGCTGCGCTTCGATCAAGAGCTGGGAGGCTGGGCCACGCAGATACGTTACGCCATTCAACGACTGAACGGCTTGCAAAGCCGACTGCAGCAACTCGCCCTGGGTGGCACCGCCATTGGGACCGGTATTAATGCCGACGCCCGTCAGGCACAACTGGCTTGTGATTATCTTAATGACATCACCGGCCTTAACTTTTGTCCGGCAGAAGATTACTTTTACAGCTTGAGCAGTCAGGACACGGCGGTAGAGCTGTCCGGGCAACTCAAGACACTGGCAGTGGCGCTGATGAAAATTGCCAACGACTTACGCTGGATGAATTCGGGCCCGCTAACCGGCCTGTCCGAAATTCAACTGCCAGCCCTGCAGCCGGGCTCCTCCATTATGCCGGGCAAGGTCAACCCGGTGATCCCCGAAGCCGTGGCCATGGTGGCAGCACAAATTATTGGCCTGGACACCGCCAATACCGTTGCCGGTCAGTCGGGCAATTTTCAGCTTAATGTCATGCTGCCACTGGTGGCCAATAACCTGCTGACCATGATCCAGCTGCTGGCCAACTCGGCCCCCCTGCTGGCCGAGGCCATCAGGGGCTTTACCGTCAACCAGACACATATCGACGAAAATCTGGCCAAAAACCCGATTCTGGTGACGGCGCTGAACCCGGTGATTGGCTATGACAAGGCCGCCAACATCGCCAAGCTGGCCTATAAAGAGCAAAGACCGATATTGGAAGTGGCGCTGGAACACACCGATCTGTCGGAAGACGAACTGCGAACCCTGCTCGACCCCGCTTCGCTTACGCGTTAAAGACGAGTTGAAAGCTTACTACTGATAGCTGTCTTTTGCTCCTCACCATAAAAAAGGGATGCCGTGGCATCCCTTTCAATCACAGTGCAATCATCACACTTACAGAATAATATCCCGCAGTGCCTGCTGCTTGCGAGACAGTATGTGCGTAGAGCGAATACGACGCACGGTGCGCGATTTGCCACGGATCACCAAGGTTTCGGTATGGGCATAATAACCGTCGCTGCTGATGCCTTCCAAGAGATCACCCTTGGTGATGCCGGTGGCGGCAAACATCACGTTGTCGGTACGTGCCATGTCTTCCAGCTTCAGTACCTTGCCCACTTCAATGCCCATTTCCTGGCAACGCGCAATTTCCTGCTTGCCCATGGCGATATTTTCTTCGGTTGGCTCTTTTACTTCATAACGCGGTATCAAACGGGCTTGCATGTCGCCGTCGAGCGAGCGCACGGCCGCGGCAGAAATCACGCCTTCCGGGGAGCCACCAATGCCATAGAGCATATCCACTTCACTCTCGGGAATGCAAGCCAGAATAGAAGCGGCCACATCACCATCGGGCACCGCAAACACCCGCACGCCCAGCGCCTGCATGGTTTTGATTGCCTTGTCGTGTCGCGGCTTGGCCAGGGTAATCACGGTAAAACGCGACAGCGGCTTGTTCAGCGCCTTGGCCACCGCCTTGATATTCTGCTCTATCGACTTGGTGAGATCGATAACACCCTTGGCCCGGGCACCCACGATCAGTTTTTCCATGTACATATCGGGGGCGCGCAAGAAAGCGCCTTTTTCGCCCACGGCAATCACGGCCAGGGCGTTGGACTGGCCCATGGCCGTCATGCGAGTGCCTTCGATAGGATCGACGGCAATATCGACTTCATCGCCACCCTGGCCGACTTTTTCGCCGATATACAGCATGGGTGCTTCATCTATCTCGCCCTCACCGATGACCACTTCACCGCTGATTTCGATTTCATTCAGTACATGACGCATAGCCGCAACCGCAGCACCGTCGGCAATATTTTTATCGCCTCTTCCCAACCATTTGTAGCCTGCCAGAGCGGCGGCTTCGGTCACGCGGGAGAACTCAATGGCTAATTCACGTCTCATTAGATTTCCTATCTGTTCAAGTTATCGCTACTTGCCGAGTTACTTGTCTAGTATCCGCTGTTGCAGAATACGATACACATCGGGCGTTTCTTCTTTTTCGGTTACGCATACGTCCAGATCCTGCAAACGGCCATCCTGAATACCAAATATCCAGCCATGTACGGATAGTTCCTGCCCACGTTTCCAGGCATGTTGCACTATGGTGGTGCGGCACAGGTTGGCGACCTGCTCAATCACATTCAGCTCGCACAAGGCGTCTTCTCTGGATTCCAGCGGCTCTATGGTCAGCAGGTCTTTACGGTATCTCTGATAAAGGTCTTTCAGGCTGCGAAGCCAATTGTCGATCAGTCCGTACTCTTCATCCGTCATGGCGGCCTTTACACCGCCGCAGCCATAGTGGCCACAAATGATGATATGTTTAACCTTCAGCACTTCAACCGCATATTGTACCACCGACAAACAATTGAAATCGGTGTGTATGATCTGGTTGGCCACGTTGCGATGGACGAACACATCGCCGGGTAACAGCCCCATCAACTGGTTGGCAGGAACTCGGCTGTCGGAGCAGCCAATCCACAAATATTCTGGCGCCTGCTGTAACGCTAATTTTTCGAAGAAGGTCGGATCTTCTGCTTTGATTTTTTCTGACCATTCTTTGTTGTTGTCAAACAGCGTATTCAAGATTCTCATGGGATGTTCCTGCTTGTTTTACTTTTTTTAGAGTAGATTACCGGCGGAAAAAAGGCCCCGGCGGGGCCTTTTTTTCACCTTGTTGAAACTCAGGCATCCATGGCCATTTTCAGCTTTTTCAAGGCGCTTTTTTCCAGCTGGCGTATCCGCTCGGCCGACACGCCATATTCATCAGCCAGAGTTTGCAATGTGGTCTTGTCGTCTTCGTCCAGCCAGCGAGCCTGAATGATATGCTGGCTGCGGTCATCCAGCGTGGCCAGAGCGGCACGCAGGCGACGGTTCGCCGTTTGTTCCCAGTTGTCTTCTTCTACCTTTTCGGCCACATCTGAACCGTGGTCCTGCAGGTAGTGCACCGGGGAAAAGCTGGTGTCTTTATCATCGTCGTCAGACGCCAGATCAAAGGCTTGATCCTGGGCGCTCATGCGTGACTCCATCTCCAGCACTTCGGAGGGCTGCACCCCCAGATTTTCGGCTACCATTTCCACTTCAGCCTGGTTGAACCAGCCCAGACGCTTCTTGGATTTGCGCAGATTGAAGAACAACTTACGCTGAGCCTTGGTGGTGGCCACCTTGACTACCCGCCAGTTGCGCAATACATATTCGTGAATTTCGGCCTTGATCCAGTGCACCGCAAACGACACCAATCGTACGCCTACGTTAGGATCGAAGCGCTTGACGGCCTTCATCAGGCCGATGTTACCTTCTTGAATCAGATCCGCCTGAGGCAGGCCGTAACCGGAATAACTGCGGGCAATGTGCACCACAAAACGCAGATGAGACATAATCATCTGTCGGGCCGAGGACAGGTCACTCTCATTATAGAGCCGTTCGGCCAGTGACTTTTCTTCTTCCGCGCTCAGTACGGGAATAGTGTTAACTGCCTGGATATAGGCCTCCAGGCTGCCTTGGGGTACCAAGGAGAAATGGCGCTGAAAATCTGTCGTCATTACACTCGTATTCATTATTACATGACTCCGTATAAAAACAGCCGCGGTGACGCTTTGCGAGCGTATCGGTGATTCTATGCCGCGTACTGTACAGCGGAAAATGTATTTATTTAGAACTAAATGTCAAGCGGGCGGCGTTTCTCTGCTCCCATAAGACCACATTCTCCTCATTAAGTTCAACCAGGTTTTTTATATTCCACTGCCAGCATCACCTTAATTGGGCTCTATGGCACGAATATGCCGGCGCACCGAAAATCCGGAAGCCAACAAGCTAAGCAGGGTCCCGGTCAGGATAAGCAGCAGGCTTTCCTGCAGGCTCAAGCCCAGCAAATCGAAGTCACTTTGGTACAGGGCCGCCAAGGCACTGACCTTGTGACTCAGCCAGAACACCATGATCAGTGTTAACCACCACGCCAGCAGGCCGCCGATAATGCCATACCATAGTCCCACGTATAGAAAGGGCCGCTGAATAAAACGGTCTGTGGCGCCTACCAGCTTCATGACTTCGATTTCGTAGCGGCAGTTCAGAATGTTCAGGCGCAAGGTATTACTGACCACCAATAACACCCCTGCCAGTAATAAACTCGCCATACCGACCACCACTTGTCGCAGCAGATCGACGATGCCCGACAAGCGTGCCAGCCAGGCCATGTCCAGCCGCGCCGTAGCCACTGTGGGCTCGGCGTTCATGTCGGCCAGCAGCAATTCGGCAGCGTCCGGGGCTCGTCCCGCTTCAGACAAGCCCAGAATGAACACCGCCGGCAGTGGGTTGTCGGCCAGCAGATCCAGCGCTTCGGCAAAACCCGCCGCGCCCTTGAAGTCACTCAACCCCTGCTCGGCACTGATGTAGGTAATTTTTTCTATTTCCGGCAGGGCAGCCAGGCGCTGCTGCAACTCGGTCACCTGCTGTTCTGTGGTGTTCTGCTGCAAATACAGGCTGATTTGTGCCTTGCTCTGCCAGAAAGCACTGACCGACTCGGCATTTTTCAACAACACGTAAAAGCTGGCAGGCAGCGCCAGGCTAACGCCCAGCACGGCGATGGTCATTAACGAACTGAGCGGCGTACGCCACAGCTCCCCCAAACTGGCAAACAACTGACGCAGATGATCAACGCCATACATGGCCAGACGCTGCAACCAGGATAACTTGTGCCGGCTCATAACTCTGCCTCCAGTCGGCCCGCGTTCAACGTCAGGGTTCTGTGCCGCTGGGAATTGATTAATCCCGTATCATGGGTGGCAATCAAGACGCTGACTCCCACGCTGTTAAAGGCTTCAAACAAGCGCAATATCTCCATCGACAACTCGGGATCCAGGTTCCCCGTGGGTTCATCCGCCAACAGCAGCGACGGTTTGTTAACAATGGCACGAGCAATGCCCACGCGCTGCTGTTCCCCCCCCGACAGCATCAACGGAAAATAGCGGTCCTTGCCCAGCAGCCCTACCTTGTCGAGCGCCGCCGACACGCGGCGGCGAATGTCCTGGTGGCTATAACCTTCTATCACCAGTGGTAACGCCACGTTATCAAACACGGTGCGGGTATTAATCAAATGGTGATTCTGAAAAATCATGCCGATACGTCGACGCACATAAGGAATATGGCTGCGATTAATCCGGCTGACATCCTGGCCATTAAACAGCACCTGACCGTCGGTCGGCCTTTCCATCACGCTGATCAGTTTAAGCAGAGTACTCTTGCCCGCCCCCGAGTGGCCGGTAAGATACGCCATTTCCCCTTTTCCCAGATGGAAGCTGACCTTTTGCAGCGCCTGAAAGCCACCGCTGTACACCTTGCTAACCTGCTCGAAGCGGATCATTTATTCGTCCTGCGTAAAAAGGGCGTCGATAAACTCTCGGGCAACAAAGGGACGCAAATCGTCAATTTGTTCACCCACCCCAATATAGCGAATAGGAATGCCAAACTTGTCGGCAACGGCAAAAATAACCCCGCCTTTCGCCGTGCCATCCAGCTTGCTCAGCGTAATCCCGGTAATGGGCACCGCCTCGTTAAAGATCTTGGCCTGGCTAAGTGCGTTCTGGCCGGTACCGGCATCCAGGGTCAGCATGATTTCATGAGGCGCACCGCCGTCTATTTTTTGCATGACCCGCACAATTTTCTTCAGCTCATCCATCAGATGCGCCTTGTTTTGCAAGCGACCCGCAGTATCGGCAATCAAGACATCGACTTTTCGTGCCTTGGCGGCCTCCACCGCATCGTAGATGACCGAAGCGGCATCGGCACCGGTATGTTGGGCAATAACCGGAATATGATTGCGCTCGCCCCACACCTGTAGCTGTTCTACCGCTGCGGCACGGAAAGTATCCCCTGCCGCCAGCATCACCGACTTGCCTTCGGCTTGAAACTGACGAGCCAGCTTGCCGATGGTGGTGGTTTTGCCCACACCGTTAACGCCGACCATAAGAATGACGTAAGGCTTGTGTTCACTGTCAATGTTCAAGGGTTGTTCCACCTTGCTCAAGATGGTGCCCATTTCTTCTTTTAACAGCTCATAGAGCGCCTCACCGTCTTTTAGCTGGCGGCGGCTGGCCTGGCGCGTCAGGTTGTCGATGATCGACAAGGTCGTTTCTACGCCCAAATCTGCCGTTAGCAGCTGGGTTTCCAGCTCTTCAAACAGGTCATCATCAATTTTTTTGCCGCTGAACAGGCCAAAGAAGCCAGAGCCCAGATTTTGTCTGGTTTTAAACAGGCCACTTTTAAGACGAGCAAAAAAGCCTTTTTTAGGTGCTTTTTCAGCCTGCGCCTGTGCAGCTGCCGCTTCTTCTGCCGCGAGGCGTGCTGCTTCTTCATCCGCCAATCGGGCTTGCTCGGCTGCTTCGGCTTCTGCCGCCAATCGCGCCTGCTCCGCCGCTTCGGCTTCTGCCGCCAATCGCGCCTGCTCCGCCGCTTCGGTTTCTGCCGCCAGTCGGGCCTGCTCCGCCGCTTCGGCGACCGCCGCCAATCGCGCCTGCTCCGCCGCTTCGGCTTCTGCTGCCAATCGGGCCTGCTCCGCCGCTTCGGCTTCTGCTGCCAATCGGGCCTGCTCTGCTGCTTCGGCTTCGGCTTCGGCTGCCAAACGGGTCTGCTCTGCCGCTTCGGCTTCTGCCGCCAATCGGGCCTGCTCTGCCGCTTCGGCTTGGGCCGCCAATCGAGCCTGCTCCGCCGCTTCGGCTTCTGCTGCCAAACGGGCCTGCTCTGCCGCTTCGGCGACCGCCGCCAATCGTGCCTGCTCCGCCGCTTCGGCTTCTGCCGCCAGTCGGGCCTGCTCCACTGCTTCGGCTTCGGCAGCCAGTCGGGCCTGCTCCGCCGCTTCGGCTTCTGCCGCCAGTCGGGCCTGCTCTGCTGCTTCGGCTTCGGCTGCCAAACGGGTCTGCTCTGCCGCTTCGGCTTCTGCCGCCAATCGGGCCTGCTCTGCCGCTTCGGCTTGGGCCGCCAATCGAGCCTGCTCCGCCGCTTCGGCGACCGCCGCCAGTCGGGCCTGCTCCGCCGCTTCGGCTTCTGCCGCCAAACGGGCCTGCTCGGCATTTGGCTCTTCCAGCGCACGTTCTACTTCTGCGCTGCCCGCCTCAACTTCCGACTCCAGAGCCGCCTGCTGCTGTTCCTGCTCTTTTACTTCTTCTGGCTGATCTTTGTTTTTGCCAAAGCCCAGCCAGGAAAAAAAACCTTTTTTTGCCATTCTGTTATTACTCACTGATGTCGGGGGTGATTAGGGCTGGCCGTAACTCGGCCCCTTCTTTAGAATACTCACCCCTTATGGGTGCAAAACCGCCTTATACTAGCACTTTATTGAAAGACGGCGAAACGAGATGGCAAAAGCAAAACCGGTAAAAAAGGCATCGGCGGGCAACGGACAAATCCGTTTGATTGGCGGCCAGTGGCGCGGGCGCAAATTACCCGTGCTGAACAGCGAAGGGCTCAGACCCACCACCGACCGCATCAAAGAGACATTATTTAACTGGTTGATGTTCGATATCCCTCATTGTCGCTGTCTGGATCTGTTTGCCGGTAGCGGCAGCCTGGGGTTTGAAGCCTTGTCCCGTGGGGCCAGCGAGGTGATTATGGTGGAAAAAGACGCCCGAGTTGCTCAACAACTTCAACACAACCTTGCCAGCTTACCCGCCGCTCAGGGTCGGATAATCAACACCGATGCGCTCGGTTTTTTACAAACCCCGGCCACCCCGTTTGATCTGGTGTTTCTTGACCCCCCGTTTCACCGCGAATTATTGCCCAATGTCTGCCAGTTATTGGAAGAAAACGGTTGGCTAAACGATGATGCAAAAATTTATATCGAACGCGAGCAGGCATCGGAATCACTACTGCTGCCACAACATTGGCGACTGTTGAAAGACAAGCAGGCCGGCCAGGTAAACTATCAACTTTATCAAAGGGAAAGTGAGCAATGAAAATACTGAATTTGGCAATGAGACTGGTCATGCTGCTGTTCTGGGCCGGCATTATTTACGCCTTGATCGGGCCGGACTTTCAGGAAGTAGGCTCAATGCCGCTTATTCTGGGTATAGTGGTGCTGGTCATGCACGGCCTGCAAATGTTGATGCTAAAGCAGGTGTCCAAGTTTTTACACCCCACCGCCAAAGACTACCTTGCGGTGCTGGTGTTCGGCTCATTTGCCATGAACCATCATCGCGCTCGCCTTAAAGCCATCTCGGAAGAAAACAAGCAGAAAAACGCCGAAAATCGACAGAAAAAACAAAAGCCCTAATCTCAACCCTCGTGAGGATGAGCCGGTTCATGGCCGCACTGCCAGCAGATCTCGAAGCTATCCGCATTGTGTTCGCCACACTGTGAACAGTACCAGGCGGGTTGCTCGTCTTGTTGGTAGCGCGCCAGGAGCCGTCGAGCTGACTCAAGGTCTCGGGGTTTGACCAGCAACATCACTTCTATCGCATTAGCGGGTAATTCGCCCAAGGCACCCGCTAATGCTTCCCCCCTAAGCTGCACCCTGATGCCAGCCACTTCCAGCGCACCTTTGAGCATATGTGCTTCTAGGCTGTTCGCTGCCTGATAAATCGAAATCCACTCACTCATCGCTTTTCTGTCACCCAAAATAGTCATCAAAAAAACAATAGAAAAAGGGGGTGACATCATGTCACCCCCTTTTGGGTTGTCGTTTGGCTCTAATCCCTAAACCAAGTTGCTCCCTGCATTCCCTGACTTGTTACCTTAGTCCTTAAGGTCTTTCCTCTTACCTATCCTTAGGCGTGTCCCTTGTCATCCTGACTGCGATTCATCCTGAGTCGCTTTGCTGTCTCCATCCTGGAGGTGTCCTTTACCGCTTCCTGCGGGTGTTCCTTTCGCCTTGCTTGGCAAGTCTGTCTTCCTGACGGACTTCCTTGCTCCTTGCCTGATTAACTATAGAGGATTTATCCAAGGGCTCAACACTGGAAATAACCACAAAATGAGTCCCAAAAAACAAACTTAATTATAATGTATTGTTTTATATGAACAATATAATTACCAACCCGCTAAATCTGCAGTTTAAAGCGTATTATCCCTCGCTTAGATACGTGATATCTCACAAAGACTCGGGCCGATCTCTCACAAGAACAGGCCAGGATAAAAATGTAGCCCGATCGAAGCCAGCAGCTTAGGATAAAACAAGGGTAATAAATAAGGAGAAAACAAGATGAATTCATTAACCTTGCCAGCATCACTGGTAGACAGCCAGTGGCTGGCGGCCCACCTGGATCACCCCGATTTGATCGTACTGGATGCCAGCTGGTACATGCCTGCCGCCAAACGCTCAGGCGAGCAAGAATGGCGCCAGCAGCGGATTCCCGGTGCCCGCTTCTTCGATTTCGACAGCAAAATAAGCGATCAGCATAGTCCGCTTCCCCATATGCTGCCGCCAGAGGCCCAATTTGCACAGCAAGTGGCGGCGCTGGGGCTCAGTAATCACCATCGCGTCGTAATCTACGATGGCAGTGGCATTTTTGCCGCTCCCAGAGCCTGGTGGATGTTTAAAGTCATGGGGCATGACCAGGTTGCAGTACTGGATGGCGGCCTGCCTGGCTGGATGACACAAGGGTTACCGCTGGAACAGGGCGAGCCGGCTCTCATCACACCGGGGCGGTTTGTCGCCAAATTACAAACCGCCTGGCTCGCCGATGCCGATCAGGTACAGGCGGCACTGCCACAGCCACAATATCAGGTGCTGGATGCCAGGAGCCGCGATCGCTTCAGCGGCCAGACAGCCGACCCTCGCCCCGGAGTGAGAGCCGGCCATATGCCCGGCGCCATTTGTCTGCCTTTTACCGAGCTGCTGCAACAGGGCCGTTTTTTACCCAAAGAGCAACTGGCACAAAAATTCGATGCGCTGGTTACACCCGAACAAAACTTGATTTTCAGCTGTGGTTCCGGCGTAACGGCCGCCATTTTGGCGTTGGCAGCAGATATAACCGGCCACAACAAACTAGCCGTTTATGATGGCTCCTGGACAGAATGGGGTGGTTCATCTCATTTACCCGTGGTCACCGAATCATAAAAAAACCCGCCGAGTGGCTAACACCGATCAGTTAAGAATTTTGGCGATCGGTTGACCGATCCTTATACGGCGTCAGAATACCCTCATCACCACATGGTATGAGGGTATTTTTTTGCTTGG
>NZ_BMKE01000042.1 GCF_014643915.1 Oceanisphaera marina | reverse complement strand
GAAGTAGCTGACTTCGGGTAAATCAAATACCTGATGTACTCGGTGTGGTTTGGCATGAGCCAGCATATCGCCACCACAGCAGGTACAGGTGTCTGACGGATAATGAGGCGCGAGCGTCACCCGTTCATCCTGCGGATGCCGCTCTCGACGATGGCCTTTATGACCAGGCTGAGCGCCGCGCTGCTTGCCGGAACGTTTGCGTGGGCGAGCCGGCGGCGTTCCTCCCGGTCCATTGCTGGACGGGGGCTTTGAAGAGTTGCCGCTGTTCTGATTGAGGCGGTCTTCCAGCTCGGAAATACGCTCCATGAGCTTGAAAATCAGCTCATGCGCTTGTTCCAGCGTCGGGGGCGGCACCGTCGGTGTGGTGTGCNGCGTCGGGGGCGGCACCGTCGGTGTGGTGTGCTTTTTATTCATATTGATAAGCGTGCCTGAACTGGGAGATCGTGCAAGTAGCAAAAGCGGATCAAGAGACGATCATCCCATTATTGAGTGTCAAGGCGCTGCGGGTGAACAGTTACGATGAGTGAGCCCGAAATCATCTTCCGAGATAAGACCGAAGCTGAACTTAATGAGCCGAACTCTCGAGCAGAAGTGACCGAAGACTGGATGGCTGATGCTGCTGAGCGAGCGAATAGGCGCTCGCTCAGCATTATTAAAGGCTTCATTGACGGCCCTGTCACCACGGTATTGCTTGAGCGTGCGCAATATGGCGATTGGTGGATTGCGCCGGATTGGCGCACGGTTTATGTGCACACGCAATGGCGCGACCGAAGAATAAAGTCATCATCAGGCGAACAACTTTTTCCTACTCAAAAATTATGGAAGTCCACTGACGCCGGCGAGTATTGGCAGCAACTGACCTGGCCCGAAGCGGATAACATTACCTTTTTGCGCTTTCTGGATGCCGAACGCGGCTATTTGATTGGCAGCGGGCCTCGGCTGTGGCGCACCCAAGATGGTGGCGAGCACTGGCAGGAAATTGCACTGCCCGCTATCGAGCCTTATATTACTTTTTCTGAGCAATTCGATCTGGTGGCGTTGGGAGCCGATAACACCTTACGACTGGCATATTTTACGGCTCGCTATGGCAAGCAAGAAAACCTGAGTGTGGTACTGGCCTTGCCATGGGGAGATGACACGCCTGAAGTGGAGTTTACGGTGCCGGACCAGAGTGTTATCGACTTACTTGCCGATGAAGCGGGCAAGGTGCACGTCTTGGGCTGGCAAGGATTACCCGTAAATTATTCTATTCCTGACGACAGCAAGCGCGAGCGCCCCAGCATGATATCGATGTGGGACGGCGCTAAGCTGCAACCCCTGCATGAGTTCAAGAAAGATGTGATTGGCTACGCCCTGTATCGTACGCCGGCGGGGCATATCTTGTTCGACGGCGTTACCGAGGGTTTCTTGCCGAACGACATTACCGCCCTAAGCACAGATGGTGGCAAGCGTTGGCAGATGACTAATGAGGGCTCCAGTGCCCAGGGAGGATATTACGACACCCACACCGGAACCCGTTGGCGGGTATCCGGATACGCACTGTCCAAACGCGAGATACCGTGAAGTCTAAAACATAAAGCTTGGCATCCTGCACCTTCTATCAGGATTCTCTAATTCACCTGCAGATCCGCCGCCTAACAGATAATTGCAAGCCGGAACAAAAACACCGAATCAATCGATTCGGTGTTTTTTTATATCTGCCATGCCACTGCCGAACAGTCGGGCTGTGAACTAGGAAGGCGTGCTTTGTTTATTCCAGGCGGTGCTGACCGAGGGCTGATGGCTAAAATGCCGCGGGCTGAGCAACACAATTGCCAGGATAATAACGGCAATAACAAAGAGTCCTATGTATAACCCCTGAGTGGCATCAAATATCATATGGCGCAGGTATAGCGCCACCTCGTCGGTCAATGGTGCCTGTTGCAAGCTGCTCACCACGGTATCTACCTCTTGCGGTAACTGCTCACGCAACTGGGCCGGCGCCTCCTGTAAACGCTGGCTTAAACCGGCATTGAACAGGGTGCCGAACACCGCAACGCCCAGACTCTGGCCCAGAAAACGGGAGAACATGTTGGCACCGGTCACCACGCCACGCTGATGCCAGTCTACTGACGATTGCGCTCCCACCAGCATGGGGGTGGATAACAAGCCAAAACCAGCCCCCAGTACGATTTGCCCGGCCACGATCACCCAGATAGACACCTGATAAGACAACAGCAGAAAACTGCCCGTGGCCACACATACCAGCAGGCTGCCGATGACGGCGGTATTGCGAAAGCCAATACGCAGATACAGACGTGCCGAAAACGAGGATGCCAGAGGCCAGCCAATACTCATGGCGGCCAGCACCAGGCCGGCGGTAATGGCATTGACCTGGAATACCGATTGGGCAAACGTTGGCAAATAGGCGCTGGGCACCATCACGATAAAGCCCATGCCGATCATCGACAGATTGGCACAGGCCAGGCCACGATTGCGCCATAACCAACCAGGCATGACCGGATCGGCCGCTCGGCGCTGCGTCCATACCGCCAGCATCAGCAACAATGCCGCCAGCATAAACACCCCTATGCTGGTCACCGATAGCCAGGGCCAGGCCGTGCCTCCCTGCATGAGCGCGAAAATCAGCGTACCTACGCCGGCCAGTATGGTCACCGAGCCCAAGTAATCGATTTGGCGACGTTTGTGCGTTTGGGGTTCGTGCAGAAATACCCACAGCACCGCCACGGCCAGTGCGCCTATGGGCAGGTTGACCAGAAATATCCAGTGCCAGGACACATACTCAACAAAGGCACCACCCAGCATAGGGCCGCTAATGGCCGCCATGCCCCATACACTGGATAAAAAGCCCTGCACCCGGCCACGTTCTTCCAGGCTGTACAAGTCGCCGGCCAGGGTGTTGACCGTGGCCATAATGGCGCCGGCTCCCAGGCCTTGCAGGCCGCGAAAGGCAATCAGGCTCGGCATGTTCCAGGCTGCGGCACAGGCCGCAGAGCCCAGAAGAAACAGCAGACCGCCACCCAGCAGAATGGGTTTGCGGCCATAAATATCGGCCAGCTTTCCGTAAATGGGAATGGTCACGGTCTGGGTCAGCAAATAGATGGAAAACACCCAGGTGAACAAGGAAAAATCACCCAGCGCCGTTACAATTTGCGGCACAGCAGTCGAGACTATGGTCACGTCCATGGCGGCCATCATCATAAACAACATCAAGGCTGCTAATATCCAGGGGCGATTGGGGTTGGGCACTGAGACTCCTTTATTGGCTATCATGCTATACAGGTTCAGGTTGAAGCCCTGAATGTGGATCTTTTTGTCAGCTTCGAGTAATACCTAAGATGACGACAATGAGCAAGGAGTGGTTGTGTTATCTCGAATGTTGAGGCTATCAAGAATGTCCCGCTCAATATAAACCAATGCCAAGGATAAACGCCGGATGAAAAAAGCACTCTATTGGTTTACCAACGATTTGCGCTTGCAAGACAACATGTCCTTGAGTTCTCTGCTGATGCAAAGCGACAGTATCGCCTTTGTTTATGTACTCGATCCTCGCTGGTTCAAGCAGAATAACTACCAGCACAAGCGTGTTGGCGAGCATCGTTTTCGTTTTATTGTCGAGTCATTGCGTGATCTTGACGCCCAACTGCGATCGTTTGGGCATCACTTGACCGTATTGCATGGCGAACCTGTGGCCGAACTTCTTCACTTTGTGTCGCATCAGGGGATTAATTTGCTGGGCTGTGCCAGCCAGGTAGGCTGGAATGAGCGGCGGGTATGGCAGTATTTGGTACAGCAATTGCCACAGGTAGACTGTATTTCCCGGTGGAATTCAACCTTGTTCGAACCTGAACAGCTTGAACGGGGCGAGGATGCGCTGGCCAGTTTTTCGCGCTTCAGAAAACAGGTAGAGCAGCAGCCGATTACGCCGGTTTCACCCTGTAAAATCTGGCTGGACACCTTGCCACCGCCGCTGGCAGCCGAAGAGACAAGCCAGCAGCTTGATACGGTTTTGCATGAGTATCGAGGCAGTATGGCAGCCTCTTGCCAACGTTATGCCGACACTCGCCTTACTCATGAGGATGAACACTTTATCGGCGGAGAACGAGCCGCGCTGCTACACCTAGAGCGCTACTTTACCAGCCAGGCCCCCGAGAGTTACAAGCAAACGCGTAATGACCTGGATGGCTGGAGTACATCCACCAAGTTCAGCCCATATCTGGCCGTGGGAAATGTGTCTCCACGTCAGATATGGCAGCGGCTGGATCGCTACCAAAAAGAATGCCTGAAAAATGAATCCACCTATTGGATCGGGTTTGAATTGTTGTGGCGCGAGTATTTTCAGTGGTGGGCCCTGGCACAAAAGTCTCGCCTGTTCGCGCTGCAAGGCAGTGCCGCCACACGACCATTGACCAGCTATTATGGCGAGCGCTTTATTAAATGGTGCCAGGGTTGCACGCCTTATCCGCTGGTGAATGCCTGCATGCATCAGCTGAATGCCACCGGCTTTATGTCCAACCGCGGCCGTCAAATTGTTGCCAGCTGTTTGGTCAATGAGTTGTCGATTGACTGGCGCTATGGTGCGGCTTATTTTCAGCAGCAGCTGATTGACTATGATGTGGCGTCCAACTGGGGTAACTGGCAATACATCGCGGGCGTAGGGGCGGATCCGCGAGGAGGGCGTCACTTTAATCTGGCCAAACAAACGCAGCTGTATGATGCCAATGAAGCCTTCATCAATAAATGGCACGGCAAACATCAAGCGGAACCTCTGGATTCGGTAGATGCGGCCGATTGGCCTATTCCTGCCGATGGCAGTCACCATGATTAACAAGTCAGATTTGCCATTCAAGGTATGCCCGGTTTGCCAACGGCCATTCAGCTGGCGCAAAAAGTGGGCTAACAACTGGTTGCAGGTTAAATATTGCTCAAAACGTTGTGCCGGGCGGCGCAGCCAGGCGGGTAAAACCGGCAGTGCCGTGCTTTAGCCAGCGGAGGTGTTACAGGCGCCGTCTGATGAGGTAAACTGCTCGATGATATCATTCGAAGCCGGTTGCAAGTCAGGTGCGTTTGGGCGGTGTTCGGTGATTCGCGGGTTGGTTTTATGACTGGCCTTTTTATAACTTTTTAAAGGTCAGTGTATGGGAAACGAGTTAATAATTTGCGACAGACTTGTGTGCACTCAGTGTTCAAATAAAAACGGCCTTGATTTTGACTTTACCATGGCCTTTCAGCCAATAGTCAATTGTAAAACGCAAAGTATATTTGGTTATGAAGCCTTGGTGCGAGGGCTGAATAATGAATCGGCATACTCCATTATTTCTCAAGTGAACGATGATAATCGTTATGTTTTCGATCAGCTGTGTCGCGTAAAAGCCATTGCTTTGGCAGCAAAGCTGAATATAAAAGAGATGCTCAGTATCAATTTTCTGCCTAATGCCATTTACCAGCCAGAGCGTTGTATTCGTACTACATTGGCGGCCGCCAAGGAATATGATTTTTCTGTTGATCAAATCATGTTCGAGTTTACCGAAGTTGAAAAGCTGGAAGACAACAAGCACATTCAGCGCATTGTAGAATATTACCAAATGCTTGGTTTCAAGACGGCGATCGACGATTTTGGCTCGGGTTATTCCGGACTCAATCTGTTGGCAGACTTTCAGACTGACATTATCAAGCTGGATATGGAGCTAATTCGTGATATCCATAATGATAAAGTCCGCCAGTCTATAGTAAGAAACTGCCTGAATATGTTTGCCGAACTCAATATTACTCCTTTGGCCGAAGGCATAGAAACGATTGACGAGTTTGTTTGGCTGCGTGATGCGGGCGTGGCGTTGATGCAGGGCTACTTTTTTGCCAAGCCCGGTTTTGAAAGCCTGCCAGAGGTGAATTTTTCGGCGCTCAATATAGCGTCTTGTTAAAGAGCTGTAAGTTAATTAATCTGATAGTGGCGTAGCCGAACCTGCGCCTGATTTTGTCGTAATGGCTTATTATTCCACGTTTTTGAGCCCTTTTTTTGCTGCGAGTATCATTATTCAGCAATACATAGAACAGGGGCGTCATTTTTTATTTATCACTCAATCAAGGAGAGAAATAGTGAAGGTTAATTACCTTTTTTTGCTGGCAACAACCACTGCCATATCATGCAATGTAGCCGCAAAGAACACCCCCGTTAATGCAACCAACCCGGTTGCTGATCAAGTGGTTGCCGAGCAACGTGCCAAGCTGGCTGACAATACCAAAGAAAAAGGTTTTGGTCCGCAGTCACCCCGTAATATCGATACTGTGCAAGGTAACAACAGCATGCTGTTTAGTGCCGCACCGGCCTATAACGACATGAACTTGTGTAATATTCATTTTCACAAGAATGCCGAGCATATGGGCGGCGAATTTTCGCAGTATGCCGGCAATGGTGATGGCAAGGGGCATGGCAGTGGATACCGCTATTCGGGTTCGTTAACCCAGGCCGAGCTGACACCTGTTGCTGGCGAAATATGCCCAAGCAAGAACGGCAGCTTGAATGCCGGGGATACCATAGAAGTTCATTACGTTTATTCAACGGCACAGATAACGCCGGGAGCGACTCTGGGAGCCTGTTTTAACGATGCGATTAAAAATCCGCAGTTACGGGTAGAAGCTCAGGTGTATGTGCTGGTTAATGACAGCACGGCACTGGATTTTGGTAAATTAACGGGCTTTGGTGAGCAAGATGGCCGATATCAGGCGTTGAACCTGCCGACCAATACCGGCCAGTCAATACATTATGCCGGCTCTACTACGGGCCCCGCTTATAACGAAAAAGGGTCCCCTTTTCAGGTGAGCTGGGGAGTTCGCCCTCAGGTGGCCAAGGTGAACATTGCCACCGTGGGTGAGTGGTGCAAGGGCAATGTATTCGAAGAAGATCACGCCCACGGGGTAAGAAACCTGGTGACCAACCCCGATCTGTTGTCTGAAATAACGCAATAAAGGAGGGCGAGCGGAGGGCGGTTAGAGCCTGGTGTCATCCATAAAAAAGCCGAGCAGTTGCTCGGCCTTTTTATTACCAGACGAGATTAATCGTCATCGTTGGGGGCATCGTTGCTGACTGGTGTTTTCCTGTTGGCAGGAAGGACTTTTTCACCAGACTTGGCATGTCCACCAGGGTGGCCATTAATATCGAAGTCTTGCTCCATCAGCCGCACGTTGGCAGAAGGGGCCTGGCCTTCTTTGCCTACCCCAAAGTATACCGTGCTGTGCGGAAAGGGAATTTCGATTCCGGCACTGTCGAAGTGCAACTTCACCAGCCGATTATAGGCACGTCCCACCGCCCACTGCATGCCCGGTGTGGTTTTTATCCGTACCCGGATAATCACCGAACTGTCGGCCAACGAGATCACGCCAGCCACTTCCAGTGGTGCCAGTATTTCGTGCTTGTTATCTTCGCTGGCAGCCAGCTCGTCAAAGGCATTCTGCAACTGCACAATGGCCTCATCGATGCTTTCGCGGTAAGCCACCCGATATTCACCCACATGAAAGGCAAACTCGCGCATATAGTTGGATACCGTATCCACGCTTGAAAACGGAATGATGTGATAGGTCCCGCTAAGGTCACGAATGCCCACCGAGCGAATACTGAGTTTTTCGGCGGTACCGGTAATGCCCGCCAGCGTCACCACATCACCGGTGTTCATGGCGTTCTCTATTTGAATGAACACCCCGGTAATAATGTCTTGCACCAGCTTTTGTGCGCCAAAACCAATGGCCAGACCCAAGACACCGGCACCGGCGATCAGGGGGCCGATATTAATGCCGATTTCCGACAGCGCTATCATGATGGTGAGCGTGGCCAGCGCAATGGCCACGGCGTTGCGAAACAGCAGCAGCAAGGTTTGCGCACGGGCGGAGGGTTGACCGCTACCGGTTTCCGGATTCAGCTTGTGTTCGATAAGGCTGGCCAGCACCACCCATGCCAGGGCGGCAACGGCAAGAATAATGGCCACGCCGATGATTTTACTCATCAGTTTGCCGCCGGCTTCAGATTCATACCAGGCGTTCAAATCGACTATGTACCAGGCATTGAATATCAGCAATATCGCCATGCTGACGATCAGCACCCGCAAAAAGCGCAACGCCGCCGGAATATAGCTGTTCAAACGGGGTTCAAGTAACGGCAGCTTGCGGCGCAATTCGTCCGACAGGGTAATGCGTCGGCCTATGGTCTGGCTTAACAAACTGGACAGTAAAATTGCTATCACCACAATGCCCAGGGTTTTAAGCGTGGCATACAGTACAAACGGCAGGGCTTCGGCCGGGCTGAGCAGGGTCAGCACCAGCACCACGGTAAAATAGGCCAGCGCAATTAAATGCCAGGTACGAGAGAGTAATATCAGGCTGAACTGACCGGCGGCAATGGTGCTGCTTTCGGCCTTCACGCGAATGGCGTGGCGCAGGCGAGTGCGGTTTTTAAGGATTACCGTTAGTGCATAAATATAAGCGGCAAACATCATCAGGGTATTCACGCCCTGGCCCAGCGTGCTGGAGATATTGAGATTGATTAACGGCTCCAGCACCATAATGCCATAGCCCACCAAGCCTATCAGCAAGGCCAGCCAGCGATTCCAGTAAGCGGCTTCCGTTGCGTTAATCGGTAGCAAGCGCAGCCCGTCGTAACGAGACGAAAACAGCACCCGCAACCCGGCTTTTAATAGCTCGATCACCATAAAGGCATTCAGAAACAGCGAGGCCTGTGTGGTCAGCTCGCCGGTTTCGCCCACCATAAAAGTGGCCACCAGATTACCGCCAACGTAGGCCAGACCCACGGCCAGCACATCAACGGCCGTGGCCAGCACTACACAGGCCACCAAACGCAGTACCTGTGTTTTACCTGCTCCGTGGCGAGACCAGTAACTGAGGCGCGTAAACAGCGGGCTTGCCAGCCGTCGCAGCAACCAGAACAGCACCACTGTGGCGAGGATCACCATGCCCAGATTAATGGCGGCATTCATAAAGTTCGCACTATTGAAACCTGCATTGTCTTCGGCCAAATCACCGGTAAACAAGTTGCCTGTTACCTCCACCAGGTTGGTGAACTGATCGCTCAGCCCACCGGCTATTTCGCTGGTGGTTTCTGCCAGCTGGCTGGGAATGGAAGCTTCTGTGGAAGCTGTGTTTTCAGTTGCGGATTCGGTGACTGCCGGCGTTTGTTGCTTGGCAAGGCTGCGCAGCTGGCTAATCAGCTGCTGGCGTGATTGTTCGTTTTCCAGTACTTCGGCCAGGGCGTCATAAGAGGGAGCCGAAGTGGGCTCTTGGCTTTGGGCCTGCGCCATACTCATCATGGGAGCACAGAGCAGCCATAGGGTCAGCAGAGTGATTCTTTTTATTAGTAGGTTCACCAGTGGTCTCCAGTTGGCTGTCAGTGTATTGATTTCAGATGTGGGTTCTGTTCCATCCTGTTGTGTGAAATACGTTGTTGTGTGAAATTTTATCGTGAATAAACAATGCGATTGGGCAGGGTAACATAATCATAATGCGGAGTTAATGCTCGGCCCCGGCACGAAAAATCGGCCAAGGCAGGACGCTGTTTTACCCTGAAGGTGTTAGCCAAAGAAACCGCAGTAGTGAGTTATGTCTATTATTTGTACATTTTTTATTTGCGCCACTGCTCACCGGGCACTAAGTTTTATTAACCATTGGTTAACAATGTGTGTTTGTGTTGCATGGCTAGTTCAAAAGGCACAACGGTTAATTTGATAGCCGCTATGGCCGTATTCGACGCAAGCATCGCCATTCCTGCCCAGGAGAACATCGAACATGGAACTAACCCGAGGCATAAGCAGAAGAGCGATATTGTCGTGGATAGGCAAAACGGCCGGCGCTGCCGCCATGTATCAGGCCATGACCTCGCTGGGTTTTGCCAGCGAATCAACCTTCGACAAAGATCATTATGAACTGAGTGGTGCCCCCGAAGGATCAACGGTCTTGGTACTGGGTGCAGGCCTGGCCGGCATGACGGCGGCATTCGAACTACAGAAGGCGGGTTATAAAGTTAAAATTCTCGAGTACAACGAGAAAGCAGGGGGGCGCTGCTGGACCATTCGAGGTGGCGACAAATACACGGAGTTGGGCGGGGCAACCCAAGAATGTAAGTTCGACGAAGGGTTGTATATCAACCCAGGACCGTGGCGAATCCCCTACCATCACTATGCGGTGCTGCATTACTGCAAACAGTTTGATGTAAAGTTGGAAGTCTTTAATCAAATCAACCATAACGCCTACGTACACAGCGCCAATGCCTTTGACGGCAAGCCCAAACGCTACCGTGAAGTTTACTCCGATTTTCAGGGACATATTGCCGAACTGCTGGCCAAGTGCGTGAACCAGAAAGGCCTTGATGAAGCCATGACCCGTGAAGAAACCGAGCGTCTGTTGCTGGTTATGCGTGAATGGGGAGCACTGAATGGCGACGATAAATACGTCAAGTCAGTGGAGGCCAGCCTGAGGCGGGGCTTTGATGTAGAGCCCGGCGGTGGTTTGATGCCGGAGGAACAATACTCTCTGCCCATGGACCGCCACGAGTTGCTTGATTCCAGCCTGTGGAAGCACTTGGTTACGGGTAACTTGTTTGAATACCAAAGCACTATTTTTCAACCCATCGGTGGCATGGACATGGTTGCCAAGGGGTTTGAAAAAGAGGTCGGCAATCTGATCCGCTACAGCAGCAAGGTCACTAAGATCCATCAAGATAATAAAGGCGTGACCGTCAGTTATATCGATAGTAAAAGCCCGGGCGACACCATGACCGAATCTGCCGATTGGTGTGTATGTACTATTCCACTGTCTATACTGGGACAAATTCCCGCCAACTTCAGCAGCAAGCTGACCAGTGCCATTCGTGCGGTACCTTACGACACCGGCGTAAAAGTGGGGTTGCAGTTCAAACGCCGCTTCTGGGAAGAAGATGACCGTATTTATGGCGGTATTTCCTATACCGATATGCCGATAGAGATGATCAGCTATCCCAGCACCGACTACCATTCTTCGGGCAAAGGGGTGTTGTTGGGTGGCTATTTGTGGGATGAAAATGCTTACGAGTTTACCGCCATGTCTCCCGAAATGCGGGTAAAAAAAGCGCTGGAATACGGTGCTAAAATTCATCCACAATATCTGGACGAGTTTGATAACGGCATTGCCGTGGCATGGCACCGAGTGCCCTGGACCAACGGTTGCTATGGGCTGTGGACGCCAGAAAGCCGTAAAGAGCACTACCAGAATCTGTGTGAAATAGACAACCGAGTGGTATTGGCCGGCGAACACGCCTCGTATATTCCGGCCTGGATGGAAGGCGCTATCTTGTCTTCTTTAGATGCCATCAAGCGCCTGCATGAGCATGCCGTTGCTGCGAACAAGCAAAACGCCCAAGGGAGTCAATCATGAACAAGCTAACCCTCTCTGCTTTTATACTTGGCATCAGCTCTCTGGTGTTTTTACCGGCGGTGGCGGGCACGCCGACCGTGTCTGAAAGTGGCAGCTTCGAGCAAAAAACAGGTGAGGATCTATTTAACAGCATTTGTCAGGGGTGCCACATGGAAGGAGGCAAGGGCGTGAATACCGGCGCAGGCTTTTATCCCGCATTGGCCAATAACCCCAAGCTGTCGGCTGCAGGCTATCCCATTTTCATTCTGTTGAATGGTTTGGGCGGCATGCCCAGCTTCAAGCACTACCTTAGTGATGAACAGATAGTGGAAGTGGTTGACTATATTCGTACTCATTTTGGTAATAACTACCCAGAAAAAACGACCCTTGAGCAAGTAAACGCTATGAGCAAACGCTAACCTGATCTACTGTGCGCCCGACATTGTCGGGATATCCATTAAAGGAGTCATTAATGAAATCGTTTCTATCTTGCATTGCAGCGGCCGCACTGCTTAGCGGTGTTACCGCCACGGCCCATGCCGCCGAAGAAGGTGTTATTCGTCATAAACTGCCTGATTCCGACTTTCCTATTTCACTGGCTGTTGAAGTGCCCGCCAACAAGACTTTGGTACACCTGAGTGGCCAGGTGCCTGCTGCCATCATTAAAGACGCCGATGCTAGCACCACAGCTGCATATGGCTCTATGGAGGAGCAAGCCACCTCGACACTGCAAGCTATCGAGAAAACCCTTACCTCCCTTAACCTCACCATGGCCGATGTTTATCGCATGCAAGTGTTTCTGGTAGCGCAAGACGGCAAAGTCGACTTTTCCGGTTTCATGAAGGGCTACACCAAGTTCTTTGGTACCGAAGAGCAGCCCAACCTGCCGGTACGTTCGGCAGTAGAGGTAGCCGCATTGGCCAACCCTGGTTGGTTGATTGAAATTGAAGTGTCTGCGATGCGACCTTAACCGCGGTGAGTCCAATAGACATGGGCTCGATAATACAGGCAACTCTCGCCACCATATCGGTCACATCTGCAAGACCTGCCTCAGTGAGCCTTGTTGAGCGTCAGGTCTGTTTTGTCTACAATGACGCACTTTTTAGCTACTGCGTCAGGTTTCATATGAACGACACTAAATCCTTGCCTGCTTTACCGGATCGCCTTTCGGTTAACCCTCGTAGCCCACATCATGTGGCAGAAATTTTCGAACACAACATTGGTATTCGACTGAACGGTAAAGAGCGTACCGATGTTGAAGAATACTGCATTAGTGAAGGTTGGGTAAAAATCCCATCGCCCAAAGCGCTGGACCGTCGTGGTCAGCCAATGCTGATTACACTAAAAGGAACGGTTGAAGCCTTCTATAGCTAAGTCGTTTTAATATTACTGACTCTTGTAACTAAAAAGGGCCTGAGAAATTCAGGCCCTTTTTTAATACGTTACCAAAAATCAACGTTATACCTAATCTCAGTGGTTAACGGTTATGGATGTTCATTGCGAAGACATAAAGCAAGGGCGTTGTCGCCTTCCATTTCGCCTTGCACAGAGTCATAATGCAATAGCTTCATTCGGTGCCTTTTGATTGTTCCTTATGAATCCCGCGCAGCGCCTCACAACAGGGAAGGGAAGAGGCAGGTCGCCCGCAAGGCTCGGGCGGTAGCGTGCCTGTTGCAGAAAAATACTGCTGATTTTGACTGTGTGAAAAACAAGCACCTTAGAGCCTGGCTGCGATATTTAACTCTTGATAAAAGCGCAGCTATACGACAGTTGTCGCAAAGCCGCGTGATTTTCGGTCTGCCAGGCTTATAAAGCACTGAAAAATATAGAACAGTTGATGTGAGTGAAAGTGGATAAGCGAACAGATATTTTGCGTGAAAAACGACATGTGGCGCTTATTCCCAAGGCGTAATTTTTTATGGCGTCTTAAGTTTTTGATAAAAAAGAAAATTTTAATGGTGAGATTTATGCTATCAGCGGATAGGTGCGCTTTGCATAAATGTCATTTGTCGTTGAATTAGCTGTTGAACTTGCCTCGCAGGCTCGGGGAAGTGAATTCACATCAAGTATAGCTGGATAAACATACAGTGGTGTTCTATCTTTT
>NZ_BMKE01000041.1 GCF_014643915.1 Oceanisphaera marina | reverse complement strand
CACAAAGTAAGACAACACACTGCGCTGGGAGGGTTAACCCCCAACGCATATGCGCAGCAACTTAATGCTGCTTAAACTAGTGTCTACTTTAGTCGGGCCATTCCAGCCTAATCCCTAATCCCTAATCCCTAATCCCTAATCCCTAATCCCTAATCCCTAATCCCTAATCCCTAATCCCTATTATATTATTGCTCTTCGTCCGTGGTTTCCGTGGCAAAAATAGGGTTAGGTTTTGCTGTTCCCCCTACTCAATTTTATCTCAAACCAGCAATGCCGCCGCCTTAATCAAGGCGTAGCATTGGCAGCCGGGCGCCAGTGCCAACTGGGTTATCGAATAAGCAGATAACTGCGCCGAAATGTGATCGCCGCCAACCAATGTCAGTCGCAACAGCATTCGGCCCTTTGCTAGCGGTGTGATGCTGGCCACGGTTGCCGGCAACTGGTTCACAATCGAAATATCCACCACAGGTGCCAGAGCGATGCTGACGTCGCTGGCCAGAATACGTAACCGCACTACATCTGACGTGGGAGGGGCTTCATCAGCCAGCCAAATCCGCCCCGCCGCACAGTCAAAGGGCAAACGACCATCGGCCAAGGGCGCGGCAAGGCGTCCTTCTATGATGCCTGCCACTTCATCATCTTTGTATAAAGGGGTATGGGGCCGCGCCAGCGCCTGCTGCAAGGTGTCGTTATGGGTGATCCGGCCTTGTTCCATCAACAACACCCTGTCGGCCAGCCGTTCGACCTCTTCCGGGGCATGGGTAACATAGAATACCGGTACTCTGGCCTGTGCTGACAGTCGTTCCAGCAGCGGCAATATTTCACGCTTTGCCTTGCCATCCAGTGCCGACAAGGGTTCATCCAGCAATAACAGCTCGGGGCTGGTCAGCAAGGCGCGGCCTATGGCCACCCGCTGACGCTGCCCGCCCGACAGCTCGGCCGCTTTCTGCCTGAGTAAGGGAGCCAGCCCCAGCCAGTCTATGATCTGCGCCTTGTCTGCTCGACGCTCTGCTGGTGGCAGGCGGCGCCAGCCATACTCCAGATTGCCCAGCACCGATAAATGAGCAAACAGGCTCGCTTCCTGAAATACATAGCCCAGACGCCGTTGATGGACAGGCACAAAAAATTGCTGGTCTTGCCAACACTGTTCGCCCAGCCAAAAATGACCAGGACAGCGTTCCAACCCGGCCATGGCTCTTAGCAAGGTGGTCTTGCCGCAACCGGAAGGGCCAAACAAAGCCGTCACCCCCGTTGCCGGCACCTCGAAATTCACCTGCAACCGAAACTGCTTACGCGCCACCTGAAATGCCGCCTTAATGGTCATATGTGCACCACCGAGAACCGTCGGTTAAGGGCATACACAGTGAGCAAAATACTGAACGACAACACCAACAACAGACCAGACAGCAAATGTGCCTGACCGTATTGCAGGGTTTCTACATGATCATAAATGGCAATCGACACCACCTGGGTAGTACCGGGAATATTACCGCCAATCATCAATACCACGCCAAACTCCCCCAGGGTATGAGCAAATCCCAGCACGACGGCGGTGAGCAAACCATTGCGTGCCAGCGGCAGAACCACGGTAAAGAATCGATCGAGCGGTGAGGCCCGCAAGGTGGCAGCCACTTCCAGCGGACGTCGACCAATACTGGTAAACGCCCCCTGCAACGGCTGCACCACAAAAGGCAAAGAGTAGAAAGCCGAGCCGATCACCAGTCCGGTAAAACTGAACGCCAGGGTGCCGCCGCCCAGTGCTTGAGACGCCATGCCAAAAATACCATTTGGCCCCAGCGCCAGCAGTAGATAAAAGCCCAGCACCACAGGCGGTAATACCAAAGGCAGCGCCACCATGGCTTCTATCACCGTTTTCAAACGGCTTTGGGTCTGACTTAACCACCACGCCAGCGGCATGCCAATCACCAACAGCACCAGCACGGTAACGCCCGCCAGGCGCAAGGTAACCAGCAACGCCGTTACATCATCGGGAGACAACCCCATGCTGCTTCCTTTTCTTGGCCAGGCCGATAAAAAATAACAATAAGTAATATCGCATGGCTTCTGTGGGTAAAACAGGTTTTGCCATGTCTGTAGCGCGGTTATTCGCTCGCAACACTATACCCGTAAGACTCGATGACGCTAACGGCTTGCGGAGATTTAAGGTAATCAAGCAACGCACGTGCCGCCGGCTTGTCTTTGAGTAACACCGCCTGTTGTACGATAGGATCGTACATGTCTTCGGGTACCTGCCAATAAGACCCTTCTTTAAAGTGACCATCGTCAAACACTTGCGACTTGGCAACAAATCCCAGCTGCGCATTTTCGCTATACACATACTGATAGGCCTGCCCTATGTTTTCGCCCCGCACCATTTTAGGCTGCACCGCATCCCAGTAACCCAGTTTGGTCAGGGTTTGCTGTGCCGCGCGGCCATAAGGTGCCGTTTTAGGGTTGGCAATCGACAGGTGATCGAACTGCTGCTCTGCAAGTACCGTCAGCGCTTGATCAATCAACTGCGGCTGCGGGCTCCATAACACCAGGGTGCCCAGGGCATAGGTAAAGCGGGTACCGGCAATGGCAACCCCTTCCTCATCCAGCAAGGTGGGCCGCTGTTCATCTGCAGCCAGAAAAAGTTCATATGGCGCGCCGTTTTTAATCTGCGCATACAGCTTGCCGGTGGCCCCGGAAGACACCAGCACCTGGTGCCCAGTTTGCTCGGCAAAGCCCTCGCCCAGTTTTTTGATCACGTCGGTAAAGTTGGCGGCGACCGCCACCCGCACTTCATCCGCCGCCAGGGGTGCAGAACAGCCCAATGCCACCAACAGCAATGAAAAACGCAGTGTACTCTTCATCTTTTACCCACCCTTTGGTTGTATAGCCAAGTACATAACGAATACCAGAGTATCGCTATATAAATAAAAACACAACGATACTCATCCACCTGAAAGTCAGGATTATCATTTGAAGCTGGCCGCTCGCTTGGTCACAATGGTGGCGTTGACCTCAAGGACTCATTCATGGATTTGCAATTACTGCTTAGCCTGCACAGTCAGGACACTTTGTTTGTTAACCCACGTCGCATTCGCCTGCTGGAGCAGATTCGCGATCAGGGCTCCATCAGCCGTGGCGCCAAGGCTGCAGGCATTAGCTATAAATCGGCCTGGGATGCGGTAAAAGACATAAACGCCCTCGCCGACCAACCTGTGGTGCTGAGCGAAACCGGAGGCAAGGGCGGCGGCGGCGCTCTGCTCACGCCTTATGGCGAGCGACTGTTGAAAATCTACGGCTTGTTGAATCAGATAGAGCGCATGGCGGTAGATGCGTTGCAGGACGAGTCAACCTCGCTCGACAGTTTACTCTCGGTAGTGGCCAGGTTTTCGTTGCAAACCAGCGCTCGCAACCAGTTTTTTGCCCGAGTGACCTCGCTTGATCCAACCGATATCAGTCGCAAGGTGTGTTTAACCATGCAGGGGGATATTCCGCTTTATGCAGATATTACCGAACGCAGCTGTCAACGTCTGGGATTGACCCCCGGCAAGGAAGTGTTGGCGTTAATCAAGGCTCCCTGGGTAACTCTGGAGCCTGAAGGAGACGGGATAACCGACAACGATAACGTATTGGCAGGCTGTATCAGCGATATGGTACCCGGGGAAGAATTTGATGAATACAGCCTGTTGCTGGATCAGGGCGAGTTACTCTGCGCCCTGCTAAGCAAACCCCACAGCCAGCAACTGAACCTGAGCATAAGTGACCGAGCTCAAGCCCGTTTTGCTCCCTCTCAGGTTATTTTGGCCACCCTGGGGTAATAAGACACCGACAGCCTTAAACCGAAATAAAAACACCGAGCATCAGGCTCGGTGTTGGTATTAACTTTCAGCTTTGTTTATTCCAGAATACGGCGGATCACGTAATGCAAGATACCGCCGTGCTGGTAATAGATCAGCTCTTTACCGGTATCGATACGACAGCGCACCTTGATCTCCTGCTTGTTGCCGTCTGCCGCTTCAATGATCACCTGCAACTCTTTGCCCGGGGTCAGCTCATTGAGTCCCTTGATGCTGATCAGTTCATCCCCTTTCAGGCCCAGACTGGCGGCACTGTCACTGATGAACTCCAGTGGGACCACGCCCATGCCAATCAGGTTGGAGCGGTGAATTCGCTCATAGGACTCGGCAATAACGGCTCTTACGCCCAGCAATAAAGTCCCCTTGGCGGCCCAATCACGACTGGATCCGGTACCGTACTCCTTACCGGCCACCACCACCAATGGCACCTTTTCTTCTTGGTAACGCATGGCGGCATCATAAATCGATAACTGCTCTCCGCTGGGATAATGTCGGGTTTCACCGCCTTCCACATTCTCGAGCATCAGATTGCGAATACGAATGTTGGCGAAGGTACCGCGCATCATGACCTCGTGGTTCCCGCGGCGCGAGCCATAGGAGTTGAAATCTTTACGCTCTATCCCAAGGGATTGCAAATACCGCCCGGCTGGGCTGTCGGCCTTGATACTGCCTGCCGGAGAAATATGATCTGTGGTGACCGAATCTCCCAATACCGCCAACAAGCGTGCCTTGCTGATGTCGCGGACTGGCTCCGGGGTTTTATCCATGGTCTGGAAAAAGGGGGGATGCTGAATATAGCTGGAGTCGGACTGCCAGTTAAAGGTGCTGCTGTTGGCAACATCAATGGCACGCCAATGTTCATCACCATCGAATACCGCCGCATACTCCTTGTGGAACATCTCCGTTTTGACCAGCTCGACCGCCTCGGCAATTGCCTGCTGTGATGGCCAAATATCTTTCAAATACACCGGCTTGCCGTCTTTATCGGTGCCTAACGCGTCTTTGGTCAAATCCAGATTCATGCTGCCAGCCAATGCATAAGCTACCACCAGAGGAGGTGATGCCAGCCAGTTGGACTTCACGAACGGATGAATACGCCCTTCAAAGTTACGGTTACCGGACAAGACCGCAGCTACCGTCATGTCGTTCTTTTTTATGGCTTCTTCAATCGGCTCGGGTAACGGGCCCGAGTTACCAATACAGGTCGTACAGCCATAACCCACCAGATAAAAGCCCAACTCTTCCAGATAGGGCATCAGTCCGGCTTTTATCAGATAATCGGTGACCACCTTGGAGCCTGGCGCCAGCGAACTCTTCACCCAGGGCGCCCTGGTTAATCCCTTTTCGACTGCCGCCTTGGCCAGCAAACCGGCCGCCATTAATACACTCGGGTTAGAGGTGTTAGTACAAGAGGTGATGGCCGCAATCACCACGGCCCCGTTCTCCAGTTTATGGGTATGACCATTGAGTAAAAACTCGGTGCCTTTCAGAGATTGCTCGACGGCAACCGCCGTTTGACCGCCTTCGTTTTCCAGCCGCTGTTCCTGTTTTCTCTCGGTCACCAGCTCCTGACTCAAGCTGAACGCTTGCGGCACGTTAGACAGTGTCACCCGGTCCTGCGGACGCTTGGGACCAGCCAGACAGGCTTCGACTTCGCTCATGTCCAGTCCCAGGGTGTCGGTAAATACCGGCTCGTCGCCGGCATGGCGCCACAGTCCCTGAGCCTTGCTATAGGCTTCAACCAGTTCCACCTGCTCGGCACTGCGCCCGGTCAGAGTGAGATAGCGCAAGGTTTCTTCATCAACCGGGAAGAAACCACAGGTGGCACCATATTCCGGCGCCATGTTGGCAATGGTGGCTCGGTCGGCCAGCGGCAGCGTGGCCAGGCCGTCACCGTAAAATTCAACGAACTTGCCGACCACGCCTTTGCTACGCAGCATTTGCACCACGGTTAACACCAGATCGGTGGCGGTAATGCCCTCGCGCAGCTTGCCCGTCAGCTTGAACCCCACCACTTCGGGGATCAGCATGGAAACCGGCTGACCCAGCATAGCCGCTTCGGCCTCTATACCACCAACCCCCCAGCCAAGAATGCCCAAGGCATTGATCATGGTGGTATGGGAGTCGGTACCCACCAGGGTGTCGGGGCAAATAACGGTTTGATTATCCTGTTCTTGCTGCCACACGGTTTGGCCCAGATACTCCAGATTCACCTGGTGACAGATACCGGTACCCGGCGGGACGACGCTAAAGTTATCGAAGGTTTTCTGACCCCAGCGCAAGAAGGCATAACGTTCGCCGTTGCGGGCCATTTCCATGTCGACGTTGATGGCAAAGGCCTGCTCACTGGCAAAGGCATCGACCATCACCGAATGGTCGATAACCAGATCGACAGCCGACAACGGATTTACCTGCTCGGCTTTTCCTCCAAGGCGCTGCACCGCATCGCGCATGGCAGCCAAATCGACCACCGCAGGCACGCCGGTAAAGTCCTGCATCAACACCCTCACCGGGCGAAAGGCAATTTCCCGGCTGGACTCGCCCTGCTTTAGCCAGGCGGCCATGGCCGCAATGTCGTCTTCGGTGACGGTGTCGCCATCGAGATTACGCAGCAGGTTTTCGGTAAGTACTTTCAAGGATTTAGGTAGGCGGGCAAGCTCTTTGCCCTGAGACAGCTTTTGCAGGCTGTAGTATAGATATGACTTCTGACCCAGTGCGAGGGTCTCGGTATAAGACGCATTAACGCGAGTAGACATCCTTTCCCCCTTAACGATGGAAACGGCTGATTAAAAGATAGCCAGCACAGCATGACCCTCTTATTTAGTCACAGACCAGACCACAAAGAAAGCCCTCTGTAGCACTCCATAATAATTGCCTTCATTGACGAAAAAACAAACGTATGCTGCTACGTTAAGGATAGATTCAATTTTTTTGCCTTCGGGGCGTATTTTTCTTGTTGGCGCTTGCTCCCAAGATAGCGTACATAGTGCCCCTGAATCCCAGCCATTGAACACCAACGAATAGAGAGCCCTACCACACTTATGAAAATAGCCATTCTTTCTCGCAACGCCTCCCTGTATTCCACTCGTCGCCTACGCGAAGCCGCCGAAGCCCGTGGCCACGAAGTGCGTATTATTGATGCGCTGAAGTGCTATATGAACATTAATGACAGCCAGCCCTCTATTCATTATCACGGTGCCGAGTTGGAGCACTTTGATGCCATTATTCCGCGTATTGGTGCCAGTGTGACCTTTTACGGCTGTGCCGTGCTGCGCCAGTTTGAAATGATGAACGGCTACTCGCTGAACCATTCCGCCGCCATCAGCCGTTCTCGTGACAAGTTGCGCTCGCTGCAATTATTATCGGGCCAGGGAGTCGGCATGCCGGTTACCGGTTTTGCCTGCAAGCCGGACGATGTGCCCGATTTGATTGAAATGGTTGGGGGCGCCCCGCTGGTCATCAAATTGCTGGAAGGCACTCAGGGCATAGGCGTGGTGTTGGCAGAAACCCGCAAGGCTGCCGAGAGCGTGCTGGAAGCCTTTATGGGGTTGAAGGCCAACATCATGGTGCAGGAGTTTATTGAAGAAGCCGGCGGCGCCGATATTCGTTGTTTTGTGCTGGGCGATAAAGTGATTGCCGCCATGAAACGCCAGGCAAAAGAAGGCGAATTTCGCTCTAATCTGCATCGTGGCGGTGCCGCCCAGTTAATCCGCATCACCCCGGAAGAACGTAAAACGGCGATTGCCTCGGCAAGAGCCATGGGGCTGAATGTGGCAGGAGTTGATCTGTTGCGCTCTAAACGTGGCCCCCTGGTGATGGAGGTGAATTCTTCTCCTGGCCTGCAGGGTATTGAAGTAGCGACTGGAAAAGACGTGGCCGACTTGATGATTCAATATATAGAAAACAACCACCATAAAAAACTTAAAACCCGAGAGCGCGGCTAATGGTGATTCCTTTTCAACTCGCCGGCAATCTGGTGGAGCCGGGGCAGCGCAAGGTGTTGCAACTGGCGCTGGCTCAGCTGTACACCCAGTCTCCCTTGACGGTGCCGCTGGAGGTGATACATGGCAAACATCCCGGGCCGGTGTTATTGATTTGTGCCGCAATTCACGGTGATGAACTTAACGGTATCGAGATAGTCAATCAGGTGTTGGCGCGCGTTAACCCGGCCCGCCTGAAGGGCACTCTGATCGCCGTGCCCGTGGTCAATGTATTCGGTTTTATTAACAAATCCCGTTATTTACCCGACAGACGCGACTTGAATCGCTGTTTTCCGGGGACGGAGAAAGGCTCCCTTGGTTCGCGAGTGGCCCATTTTTTTGTCGATAAAGTCGTCAATCGGTGCACCCATATTATCGACCTGCATACCGGTGCCATTCATCGCACCAACTTGCCGCAAATACGTGCCAAGCTGGACTGTGATACCACGCGCGAGATGGCAGAAAGCTTTGGTGCACCGGTTATTCTGGATGCCAGTATTCGTGACGGCTCGTTACGTTCGGTCGCCGAAAGCCGGGATATTCCGGTTATTTTATATGAGGCGGGCGAAGCGCTGCGCTTCGATCCGGTGGCTATTAAAGCGGGTACCCGCGGCATACTGAATGTGATGCGCACCCTGGGTATGCTCAAGCCGACCGTTTCCAAAATTAAAATGAACCCCATGATTGCCAAGTCCAGTAACTGGGTTCGGGCAGAGCAGGATGGCTTGTTACACACCAAGGCCAGACTGGGGGACCGGGTGAGCAAGGGCCAGTGCCTGGGCTTTATTTCGGGGCCGCTAGGCGCAGAAACCTGTGAGGTGATTGCTCCTAAAAACGGCATCGTCATCGGTTGCCTGACCATGCCGTTGGTCAATGAAGGCGACGCTGTGTATCACATTGCCAGCTTTGACGCGGTCAAACAGGCAGAAATAAGCGTAGAGCGCTTTGTGGACGAGCTGGATATACATCCGCAGACGTTCTAGCGTTTCAATAAAAAGGGGCCCTAAGGCCCCTTTTTACTGACTCATTTTCTTGCATATCAGTGCACGATACGGGCACGTATCGTGCCTTCAATGCTCTTCAATTTGGCCAGAGCCTGTTCGCTTTGCTCGGTTTCCACTTCGATCACCACGTAACCAATGCTAGGCGTGGTTTGCAGATACTGAGAGGCAATGTTGATATTCTCGGCCGAGAACGCCTGCACGATCTGGCTCAAAATACCCGGCTTGTTGTAGTGAACGTGCAGCAAACGGCTGGTGTCCGGATGCTCGGGCAGAGATACTTCAGGGAAGTTCACCGCAGACAGGGTTGACCCATTGTCCGAGTACTTGATCAGTTTTCCGGCCACTTCATAACCGATATTTTCTTGCGCTTCCTGGGTAGAGCCACCAATGTGCGGAGTCAGGATCACGTTGTCGAATTCACGCAGCGGCGACAAGAACTCTTCGTCATTGGACTTGGGCTCAACGGGGAATACGTCAATCGCCGCGCCGGCAATATGCTTGCTGGACAAGGCCGTTGCCAGAGCATCGATATCCACCACTGTACCGCGAGATGCGTTAATCAGGATGGAGCCCGGTTTCATCATGGCGATTTCTTCTGCGCCAAACATGTTCTGGGTTTGAGCGGTTTCTGGCACGTGCAAAGACACCACATCAGACTGAGCCAACAGCTCCTGCAGGCTATACACCTGAGTGGCATTACCCAGCGACAGTTTGGTCTCANTGGCCATAACCGATAATGCCCAATCGCTTGCCACGGGCTTCAAACGCATGAGTGGCCGTTTTTTGCCATTCGCCACGGTGTGCCTTGGCATTGCGCTCCGGAATGCCGCGCAACAGTAACAGCAACTCACCCAGCACCAGCTCGGCCACGCTGCGCGTGTTGGAGAAAGGCGCGTTGAATACCGGAATGCCGCGCATTTCTGCCGCTTTAATATCCACCTGGTTGGTACCAATGCAGAAGCAGCCAATGGCGACCAGTTTTTCGGCAACATCCAGTACCGACTCGGTGATTTGAGTACGTGAGCGCAAACCAACGAAATGAACGTCTTTGATGCGCTCTTTTAATTCGTCGTCAGACAGTGATGTTTTCAAGTAGTCGATGTTGCTATAACCGGCGTTTTTGAACATCTCAACCGCACCGGGGTGTACACCTTCGAGCAACAATATTTTAATTTTTTCTTTTTCTAAAGAGTGATGCGCCATTACCTGGTCCTTTATGACTGCTGCGTGAGTATTTTCCATAAAGTATCAAAAACATCGGCTTTAGGGAATTTATGTAACCAAAGTCACATTTTTTGATCTTATAAATTTTTTTTTAATAAGGGCGGACTAAAGTCGTTGGTGGTGTGGGCGCAGTTTGCCGCTGGAAAATTTGACAAAAAAACGAGCAGAATAGCGCTGTTGCTACCCTGCTCGCTCAGTCAAAAGGCAAAGTCCAAAGCGGTTAGTTCAGGTTAAACACAACCTGCACCTGATCGGTAAACTCGATTTCATTCTGTACATAGCTGGCATCCAGCGATTCTTGCGCAGCCTTGCTACTGCTCATCACCCCATAGTGCCGAGGCACAGAGCCGGACTGTGAGGGCTGATACTCGATGGCATACACCTCACCCAGTTTACGATCGACTCCCTGGCTGAGCTCTTCGGCCAGTTCCCGCGCATTGGCTACCGCGGCCAGCCGGGCCTGTTGGCGCAGTTCATCGGCATTGCGTCGCCCGTAGCTGACTTGCTGAATGTTCTGTATACCCTGCTCTAGAATCTTGTTCAGCGTCTGACTCAACTGGTCAAGATCATACAAACGGATGCTGATTTGACGTTCCGCCTGATAGCCCAGCAGCTTGGGCTTATCGCCATTTTTTCCGTATTGATAATCGGGGCGCGTAATGACGTTGCCACTGTCGATGTCTTTTTTACTCACTCCCAGACCGGCAAGGCTACTGAACAAGGCTGCGACCTTGGTGTCTACCTCTTCCTTGGCTGCCAGGCTTTCCGGTTTAAGTGCCGTCACTCTTACCGACAGCGTCGCCATATCCGGCGCAACGCGTATTTCTGAATGTCCTTGCGTAACCAGGTGCGGTTTGTCGGGCACGGCAATGGCAAACGCGGTAGAACTGATGACTAATGGCAATAAAGAAAGTGTACCCAGTACTGTGCTGCGCATAATAGAAGCCTCATGATCAAAAATCGCCCAACGCTAACTGACTGGGCTTAGTGCGTTAATCATGATGACTATACACGGCTAACCAGCCGAGCACATCGTCGATTGATTCACTGTTGAAGCTTGCTGTGCCAGTGGCAGTCGCAGCCGAATCATCCAGTAAACGGTCGGCATCATTGAGTATGTCGGCAAGCGTCGCTATTTCCTGGGGGGCTGCCTGCGCCAACAGCATTAATTCTGTTGGCGGTGAAGAAAGATTAACGAGTGGCTGGCTTTCTGCTTTGTCTTCAACCTGCTGGTATAGAGGAAGCTGGTAGCCATTATCGTCCAGCAGAATAATACTCTCTGGCTGACTCTCTCCCACAAGTGACCAATGCTGTGCCAGAAAATCGATAGAAAAGATGGCCACAGGCTCACCTTCGCCATCGAACAGTTCAATCTGCTCCAGCAAACTGCCGTCTAATGGCCAAGGGACTCCAATACCATCATCCACCAGAATACCCTTGCCATCCCAGTGATAGTTGATGCCTTGCAGCAATATTCCCGTTACCTTGGCCATGGTTACCTCGGCTCGCCATCAAGCAGGCATCAGCTGTTATTGCTGATCGACGATCAATGTCTGGTCGTTCAGCATGGCATTAATCAGCTCGCTGCTACTGCCCGCCCCATAAGCATCCAGCAGATCTACGTTTTCAAACCGGATAAACTGCTGGTCGCCCGCGCCCGTCCCGGTAGGTGACACCTCCAACAGGGTATCTGTGCCATCTCTACTGAAAAGCAAGTACTCGGACAAATTGCCATTTTCTTCTCCGATCAGTAACTCGCTCAGATCCAGCACATCCTTGCCATTACCAAAATCGGTTATGGTATTGATAGAGCCGGCATCTGCTTCAATAAACTGGAAAATATCGTCTCCGCTACCGCCCGATAGAAGGTTGTTTCCGGCCCCTCCATTAATCAAGTCGTTCCCTTCTTGACCAAAAATAATGTCGTTACCCGCCCCCCCCAGCAAGATATCGTTACCGCCGGCACGGCCGCTTTCTTGCGCCAATTCGTCATGGTTGGCAGGATCTCGTATATACGCAAGCGTATCGGCACGGGTCCAGTTTTCATAGCCGGCTTGCCCCAACCCGGCTTCCAGCTGCTGAAACACCAGCCAGCCATCTCCAGCTTCTGTATTCAAGCCTGCAACAGCCGCCAGGGAGTCGGTAAACAGTACATCACCAAAAATGATGTCGTCACCGTCGCCGCCAGTGATGGTATCGCTTCCTGCAGGATTCAGCTCCTGGCCACCGCCTAATGATCCCACTGCATCATTGAGCTCTTCGGCACTGCCTACATTAACGGCCTGGCCATTTTCACCTTCTATTTGGTCCAGTATCGCCAGGGCACTAATGGCGGTGACGGAGTTCAGTCGGATATAGCCATCAGAGCTGCCACCCACGGCTTTAAACTCGATGTAATCGATGATTTTTCCTGAAGGCGCTACTATATTGACGCCCGCCTGAGCGCCGTTGACAGAGAGAGGAGCACTGCTGGTACCATCGGTATAAAATACGCGATAACTTACCTCTGTCGCTGAACTAAACCCGCGAAAATCGAATGTCGCTTCGCTGGCCAAGGGGCCATTAAAACCACGGGTATTATAAGTGCCATTACCATCGTAATCGGTGCCGCCACTAAAATCGAAGCGCAGCATTTCACCGTTCCCCATCCCTGCTGCGCCGTTTCCGTCTTTGACTCCCAAAAATTGTTCGGTACCTGCCGCAGGGGTATTGACCAGGCGACTGGTATCAACTAATTGCCCACTGGCCGACCAGGCCGATACCAACGCCAAATTAACGCCATTAGCTGCTTCAATAAAATATCCTCGGTCGTTGTCACTGCCACTGTTTAAGTCTGTCGAGCTTAACTTAGCGGCATTGAGCAAGACTGGCGCCTCATTCAAGCCAATACCAATGGCTTCAATATTCCAACCCGAGCCGATAATTTGCTGTACCTCATTGCTGCCATCGCTCCCCAGCACTTCACCCAGGGCTTTGGTGGTATCGCTGTAACCAAGCTGACCGCCATTAACACCACCCGAATTATTATTCCAGGCATTGGGCTGACCGTCGGAGATAAACAACACCTGATTCAAATCGGCATTATCATATGGAGCATCGGTATCGGTTGAATTAATCCAGTCTGCTGCGGTTTGCAGTCCATCTTCGTAGTTGGTGATACCGCCATCACTCATACTATTGATAGCCGCTTTGGCGGCCACTAGCCCAGCCTCGTTTTTAACGCCATTAATCACCAAATCAAACACCCCCAGACTGCTGGCGGTACCATCAAAATCAATCAGGTTAATACGCACATTGTCGGCGCCCGAGTCGGCAAGTGAGTCTAATAACGACAAGGTGGCCAGTTTTAACGCTTCCATTCGACTGATGGTCGAACCATTAAACTGAATGGGTCTAGACATGCTGCCAGAGCTATCCAGTACCAGTATCAAGTTGGCGGTTTGTCCTGCAACCAGCCTGTTCGATCCCGTATCTCCAACTAAAATATCGCTGCCTCTGCCCCCCTGAATTTCGCCACGGTTCGGGCCATCGTCCGATGGCACTGTGTGCGCTGTGGTTTGATCGGGATTATCATCGGCGTTAGAACCAACTATCAGCTCCGGCCCTTCAGGTTCACCTGTGCCGGGCACGGTAATGGTTAATGTGGTGGTACTCAGATCACCATCACCGTCTTGAATGGTGTAGGTAAAGACATCCGTCGCCCCCTGCGGCGGCGTACCGTTGGCATTACTGGTATAGCTATAACTGCCGTCCGCATTCAAGATCAGCGCGCCATATTGGCCGGTCAGGGGCGCCCCCAGGTTACCCGACACCGGCGCGCCGGTATCGCCCACCGCCACGCCCACCACGCCCCCGCCAGCCGCCGCACCGTCGGCACCGAAGACATCGGCCGTGCCATCGGTGAGCACGTTGCCTGCGGCCGTGCCCCCTTCATCCACCTCGTTCACATCGGCAGAGGCGCTGGGCACATCATCCACGATATTAATCAGTATGGTGCCTTGTTGGGTATTACCGTTGGCGTCGGTCACCGTGTAGCTAAAGCTGTCTTTACCCAGCTCTGTGTGGCTTCCATCATTACTTTTAGGATCCGAGGTCACCGGAGACGTCAGGGTGTAGGTGTAACTGCCGTCGGCATTGAGCTGGATTTGACCATACGTCCC
>NZ_BMKE01000040.1 GCF_014643915.1 Oceanisphaera marina | reverse complement strand
CAGCGCGCCATATTGGCCGATCAGGGGCGCTCCCAGGTTACCCGACACTGGGGCTCCGATATCGCCCACCGCCACGCCCATGACTCCCCCGCCAGCCGCCGCACCATCGGCACCGAAGACATCTTCCTTGCCATCGGTGAGCACGTTGCCTGCGGCCGTGCCCCCTTCATTCACCTCGTTCATATCGGCAGAGGCGCTGGGCGCATCGTCCACGATATTAATCAGTATGGTGCCTTGTTGGGTATTACCGTTGGCGTCGGTCACCGTGTAGCTAAAGCTGTCTTTACCCAGCTCTGTGTGGCTTCCGTCATTACTTTTAGGATCCGAGGTCACCGGAGACGTCAGGGTGTAGGTGTAACTGCCGTCGGCATTGAGCTGGATTTGACCATACGTCCCCTGCTCACTGCCCATCAGCGTGTAGGTCAGCGGCCCGACACCGCCACTGACCATGACCTGCCCGGTGGCCGTTTCACGGGGATCGCTCGGGGCGCTGCCCTCCACCGTGCCCGGAGCCAGATCGGCACCGGTTTTATCCAGATCCAGCGCCTGTTCATACACCTTTAATTCAAGCGGATCTTCAATGACAAGCCCACTGTCGGTTAGATTGATGGTCAGGGTAGTGGTACTCAAATCACCATCACCGTCTTGAATGGTGTAGGTAAAGACATCCGTCGCCCCCTGCGGCGGCGTACCGTTGGCATTGCTGGTGTAGCTATAACTGCCGTCCGCATTCAAGATCAGCGCGCCATATTGGCCGGTCAGGGGCGCCCCCAGGTTACCCGACACCGGCGCGCCGGTATCGCCCACCGCCACGCCCACCACGCCCCCGCCAGCCGCCGCACCGTCGGCACCGAAGACATCGGCCGTGCCATCGGTGAGCACGTTGCCTGCGGCCGTGCCCCCTTCATTCACCTCGTTCATATCGGCAGAGGCGCTGGGCACATCGTCCACGATATTAATCAGTATGGTGCCTTGTTGGGTATTACCGTTGGCGTCGGTCACCGTGTAGCTAAAGCTGTCTTTACCCAGCTCTGTGTGGCTTCCGTCATTACTTTTAGGATCCGAGGTCACCGGAGACGTCAGGGTGTAGGTATAACTGCCGTCGGCATTGAGCTGGATTTGACCATACGTCCCCTGCTCACTGCCCATCAGCGTGTAGGTCAGCGGGCCGACACCGCCACTGACCATGACCTGCCCGGTGGCCGTTTCACGGGGATCGCTCGGGGCGCTGCCCTCCACCGTGCCCGGAGCCAGATCGGCACCGGTTTTATCCAGATCCAGCGCCTGTTCATACACCTTTAATTCAAGCGGATCTTCAATGACAAGCCCACTGTCGGTTAGATTGATGGTCAGGGTAGTGGTACTCAAATCACCATCACCATCTTGAATGGTGTAGGTAAAGACATCCGTCGCCCCCTGCGGCGGCGTACCGTTGGCATTGCTGGTATAGCTATAACTGCCGTCCGCATTCAAGATCAGCGCGCCATATTGGCCGATCAGGGGCGCCCCCAGGTTACCCGACACCGGCACGCCGCTATCGCCCACCGCCACGCCCATGACTCCCCCGCCAGCCGCCGCACCATCGGCACCGAAGACATCCTTGCCCTCACTGGTATCGGGAGTACCGGTAAGCACGTTACCGCTAACCAATCCCCCTTCATTCACATTATTGCTATCAGCAATGGCCACCGGGCCATCATCCAGAATATTGATGGTGAGGTCTGCATTCGCCTGATCGCCGTCATCATCTGTGACGCGAACGGCAAAGTTTTCTTGCAGTACATCATCGGCACCGGTTTTATTCGCCCCGGGATGGTCAATGGCGCCGGTTAAATCATATCGCCATTGATACTCGCCATTAACCAGCGTAATCGTGACGGCGCCATAAATGCCTGTTACCTGCCCCCCCTGGGTAACATCCACCCAAGTGCCATCAGCCTGCTGCAGCTCCAGTTTATCCAGGGCATCGTTGCCGGTATTGATGTTGAATTGGCCAGTGACACTTTCATTATTACTATTGGCATTGCTACCACCGGGCAAGGCACTCTCTTCAACAAAAGCGGCGTTGTTACCGGATTGGGGAAAGCTATCACTGGGAGTTAAAGGAGGGTCTATATCTATGGTTAATTCAGGAATGGAGTTAAGGTTGCCAATGTCATTATCGTTATCAGCAGCTAATAACGGATCCAGCTCTTCAATCACGAATGGCTCAATACCATTGGCAAAGGTCGTATCAAAACCGGCTTCAGCCAACAAGCTGTCGCCCACACGCTCCACCACGACAAAGCCGGCATTGCCACTGCTGCCAGTAAAAGTCCCCGCTGGAGCCGGATTGCCCGCCGCCGCTGGATCAAATAACTCGCTGGGATCCAGGCCCGCTAAAATAGCCGCCTGAATATCGATAATATCCGCCGTTGCCTCCACGTCATTCACGGGTACAGCAGCTTGTGCTGAAGGAGCATCACCGTAAACAATATGAGTGTTACTGTCGGTCAGTAACAGAGAGCCGGGCATAAGTGTTTGCCCAATGGTGACGGGGGTTACTGCTCCATTATGGGCAATAACAAAGGCGCGACCCTGCAAATCCACGATCTGCAGGGCGGTATCGATGCGAGTGGTTTCCATGGCGTTATCCCTTATGCCTTTGACTACTTATAAGGCTAGAAGGGAACCCCCATTAGTTCCTGCTCAATATTTAGACAGCAACCCGAGAAATAACTCGGTATTCTATCTAAAAAATAGAATGATCAAACTAACTTGTGCGGCGGACTTACAAACCCCTGATAAGCATCTACGTACAGCCCTTTCAGTACCTCAAGCTGCTGCTCGGTTTCTACCCGAGTGGCGATGGTCAAGGCACCCATACTGTGTGCCGATCGGCAAACGGCTGCCAAAAACGCATCATCATAGTTCTCTTCCATAACCTGGCTGGTAAAGCCATGGTCCAACTTAACGTAATGCGGCCGTAGGTCTCCAAGTTGAGTCAAAACGTCAAAGTGACGCCCAAAATGATCCACTCCCCATGCCGCTTTCAATGAACCAAGAGGTGCCACAAGAGCATTTTTACCCCAGAAGAAAGCACTTTCCGGCAACTCTAAAAACAATCTGGCACAAACCTGGCTATGCAAAGCAAGTAACTGATCAAGCTGATGCCAGAATCCCGCCTGACGGCAACTATATTGAGTCAGGTTAACGGCCAGCTGTAATTCGGGGCGAATGGCCAATTGTTTTAAGGCCCGTTCAACTATATGCAAATCCAGCCGCTCGCCCAGTTTGAATTGTTCGACCATGGGCAAAAAGCTGCCTGCACTATAGATGGCTTCATCGGTACGAATGGCGATGTACAGCTCTTCATGTTGCAGCTGGCCATTAAAATCAAATACCGCCTGGCTGCTGAGTTCAAACAGGTCCTCGGCCAGCGCCGTTTCTATCAACTGCTTCCAGGCCATACGGCCCAACTGATGTTCTTGTTGTCGATGCTCGATAATGATTGATCCGGCTTCATTCATTCGGGCTTTATTCAGTGCATTATCGGCACGGGTCAGCAGTTGGCTGGTATCGTCTTCACTTTGGATGACGGCCATGCCGACCACGGATATATTTCGGCTGTTAACGGGATCGATAACCAGCTCGGCAATCAGACGATTAATTTCTTCGCCCAGTAACGACAGTCGCTCTACATCCGACTCGGGTACCAACATGGCAAACTCTCGGGCAGACAGGCGCGACAAGGCGTATTCACCAAACCGCTGACAAAGCTTACGCAAATGAGTCGCTATGGCTTTAATCATCTGATCTCGAGCCACAAAGCCTTCTTGCTCATCCAGTTGTTCCAGCATATCAACGGCAATCAATATCACGGCCCCGCCGGTACCATCACTGATCCAGGACTGACTTTGTGACACAAAGTAGGCGCGATTACCCAGCCCAGAGGTGGGATCAAAAAAGGCGCGGTGGCGTAAACGCTCGGCTTCATCCGCCTGCTCTTTAAACTGCACTTCCAGTTTGCCGGCCATGTTATTAATGGCCAGCACCACCTCTTTCAGCTCTCGAGTACTGGGAACGGCTATCGGCTTGCCAAAGTGATGCTGCTCTATTTCTCGCGCTTGAATTTCAATATCGTGCAAGGGTTTGAGCAAGTAACGCAGGGCCAGTATCAGCAGCCCCCATACCAGCAAGAAACACACTACAAACCAGGTTGCCAGCTGACTCATTCCCTGCCACAGCTGATAATATGCCTGCCCCGGGTGCCCTTCTACCGAGAGAACTCCCAACTGCAACCATCCCGAGGTCAGCACCGCTTCGTGTTGTGCACCGTGAAACAACCCCAGGTTAATAAACCAATCAGGCACACCGCGGGGCGCAGCCAGATGCTCTCGTATTATTTGCTCGTTGGCGGCCAAGAGATCAAGCTCGACCTTGCGATAAAAGCCACCGTCAAATACGGCATTAATGACCGACTCGGCGCCAACGGTATCACTGGTTTCCAGATAAGGGGTCAGCGCCAAGCCCAACGAAGTCACGGTGTTAACCACTGTGGTTTCTTGTTGTTGTGCCAAATAGCTTCTTGTTGAGCTGAACTGCACCGAATAGGCGGTAATAAACAAGATGGCAAAAAGCAACAGCATGGTCACCAGAAGCTGCCGGTATAAAGTCATAGTTAATTATCCAAATTCATTTTGGGCCGCTGTAACCGGTTGACATCAACTCGGCCACGTAAATCATTCCAAAGAGACAAACGCGAGGCCTGCCCGGCAAGCTCACCTTGTCCGCGCGCACGCATCAGCCATAGATGTTGACCGTTAAAACTGTAAATAGGGGCCAGGTCATTTCGTTCTGTTGCCAGGCGAATCGTCCCTTCCAGATTGTCCAGGATAAAAGGCACTGCCGAAGGAGTGGGATAATAAGCCACAACCATATGAAATTGATTCAGTTCCAGTGCCTTGACATAAACCAGTCTCAGCTTTTCATCTGCAATACCCAGTTCCCGCAAAGTAAAATATTTGGCAACACTGAAATCTTCACAATCACCGCCACCCGCCCCTAAAAACTCCAGGGGGGTAGCCCAATAATCTTTTTTTCCCCATAATTTAATATCATCGAGAAAACGTAAGCGATTAAAAAAGATATTTACGCGTGATAACAACTCCCGCTCATTCCAGTTGTTACTCTGGCCTTGAGCAACGAGTTGCCGCCACTGCCGAGTACGTGTTTCGGCTGCCGCACCATAAAACTGGCGGACCGCTACCGTCATCTTTTTATCTTCATCCAACGATGACTGGGCTGCAACACCAAGCACCATGCAAAGCATAGCCAGCCCAGTAAAGCCGAATAAAAACACTTTCATTAGTTGGTACTATGCTCAACGCTATACACGTTCCAACGCATGCGCACTTCGTCACGCATCGCCGTTAATGCACCTACCACTCGGCGATTAGCGGCTGCGGCCTGCTCTCCTTCGGCCATCAGCAGCGGCTGGGTCTCACCATAACCGATAATTTCCAGCCGGCTGCTATCAATACCCGCCTTGATAAGCGCGCTGCGCGCCGTCTGGGCACGACGTTTAGACAGAGCCAGGTTGTATTCTTCGGTGCCTACCCGGCTGGCATGCCCTTCCAGCAGCAGGCTGAGTTCAGGATTTTCCGCCATAAAGCTGGCCATTTTATTGATTTCATCCTGATATTGCGCTTTGATCACCGAGCGATCATGGTCGAACAAGATAATGATATCCTGCTGCAGTGCCGCATATTTATTGTCACCACAGCCATCATTATCAACGGCCGAGTTCTCGAGCGAATCCAGGCAATTGTCTCTTGCCGTAATCACCCCGTCTCGATCCATATCGCTCAAGTCATAGGCCGACGCCGTTTCCTGTTCAGGCGCACTCGTCAGGCTACATGCCGCCAAAGGCAATATAAGAGCTAATACTGTCCATGTTTTCATCGCACTTCTCCTTATATTTATTTCTGCCCGTGCCATTGCTCGGGGCGCGTAAAGCGCAGGGCATCCAGTAATTGTCCGGAAGCATTTATAATGCGATATTCTGCCAGCAACTGATCGTATTCGGCATTAATGTAAGAACGTCGAGCCTCGAATAATTCATTTTCGGTGTTCAGTACATCCAGCAGGGTACGGCTGCCCAAAGAAAACTGCTTTTTATAGGCATCAACGGTTTTAAAGCCCGACTCTACATGTTGGCGTAAAAAGTCTTTCTGGCGACCGAGTGATTCGTACGCCGCCCAGGCCAGACGCATGCCTTCATCAACCTGGCGGTAGGCATTCATCTGAATATCCTTCGCCTGCATTTCCATGGCCGAGGTAGCGCGGCTACGTGCTAGATCGGCACCGCCGTTAAACAGGTTGTAACGCATGCGCACCATGGCGGTATGATCATTGTTATAGCCACGTACGCCGTCAATGTCATCGTCCCAGTTACTGTCTAACTCTATGTGCACCTTAGGGTAGAATTCCGCTTTGGCATCTTGGTGCTGATAACGAGCGGCATCTACATCAAACGAGGCCGAGGTCAGTGTCGGATGGTTTTCTTGCGCGACAGACAAGGCATCATCCAGCGTGGCCGGCACAAAATTGGCATCCGCCTTGGGCTGGCGCAGATCACTCGGCACCTCGTTGACCAGCGTAATAAACTTGCTTTGCGCGTCACGCAGATTGTTTTCTGCGGCCGTCATGTTGGAATAGGATCGGGCAACTCGTCCCTGTATCTGGGTAAAGTCGGCAGTAGATCCAACGCCCGAATCGGTACGGCGCTCAATATCGGAAGCAATCTGTTCGTGGGTTTCCAGGTTGCGACGCGACAGCTCAACAATTTCGTCCTGGCGCAACACATCCAGGTACACTTCGGCCACTCGCAAGGCGATATTTTCGGCGTCGGACAACAGCGCATAGCGCTGGGCATCCGCTTCGGCCTGGGTGCGATGTACATTGCTCGAGGTTTTAAAGCCATCAAACAGCAACTGGCGCAATGACAAGCCTGCTTCTTTACGAGTCAGCTCTTCAGAATCCGAGCCACTGGCACGAATGCCCGGGCTGCTGCTATATTCATACCCAATACCGGCATTGGCATCCAGGGTTGGCAGATAGCCAGCCTTGGCTTCATCCTGTTCGTACTGACGAGTCTGGTAGAGGTGAAAGGCTTCTTTGACCTTGGGATGAGTCATCAAGGTCTGAGTGACCGCCTGTTCCAGTGTCTGCGCCTGCGCAGGTAACACCAGGCTCATACCGATAAATCCTGCTATTATCGTTTTTTTCATTGGTTATTCTCCCTGAGACAGTTAGCGCTCACGCAAAGCGCCCTGTTTTGCTCTTAATATAGGCTTAAGTAAGTAATCCAGTACCGATTTTTTACCCGTAATAACATCTACCCCCGCCTGCATGCCCGGAATAATCTTGAGCGGAGCGGCTTCCGTTCCCAAGTAACTTTCTCGCGTACGGACAGTAGCCAGGAAAAAGGTATTGCCTTCGTCATCCTGTATCGAGTCGGCACTGATTTTTTCTACTTCGCCTACCAAGCCTCCATAGATAGTAAAATCATAAGCGGTAAACTTGACCATGGCTTCAAGCCCGGGGCGTAAAAAGCCAATGTCTTTGGGCTCGATACGCGCTTCTATCAGTAAGGTATCTTCCAAAGGGACGATTTCAACCAGATCGATGCCGGGCTGCACCACCCCTCCTACCGTATTAACGTTAAGGGTTTTTATGGTGCCTTTAACCGGGGACGTGACCGATGTACGGCGCACCCTGTCTTGCAATCCCACTTCGCCCTGCTGCAATTGCATCAGTCGATTTCGTCTTTCATTCAGCTCTTGCTGTGCTTCCGAGCGGAAGGTCAGCGCCACTTCCTTACGCTTGAATATATTTTCACGCAACGAGGCGTTCAATTTGGGCAACATCAGCCGAGCCGATTCCAACTCCCCTTTCAACTGGTTCAATTGCCGCTCAAGACGCAGAATTTCGACCTGGGGCACTATGCCCTCTCTGGCTAATGGACGGCTCATGTTCACTTCGCGCGCTGCCAAAGAAACGCCACGTTGCAAGGTACGCACCTTGGCATTGGTTTCAATCACTTCTTGTTCTCGTTGCTCTATCTGATTACCAAAAATAGACAACTGGTTTTTTACGAACCCCAATCGTTCATTATATAAAGAGCGCTGAAACTCGGGTTGTCCCGGATATTGCTCGCGAAACTCATCCGGAAATTCCAGTTCTATCTTGGCCACTTTTACCTGTTCACGCCAGGCCAGGCCGGTGTCTTCCTGAATATGCATGGAGCTGACTTCGGCTTTTAACCGTCGTACATCGCCCTGAAGCGCGGCAATTTCCTGTTCACGTTCGCGCAGATCCGATAAAAAGCGCGTGTCGTCGATTAACAGCAGAGCTTGTCCTTTTTCCACCCGCTGCCCTTCACGCACATACAGCTCGCGGACTATGCCCCCTTCAAGGTTAGACACCACCTGGATCTGGCTGGAGGGGATCACCTTGCCCATCCCCGAGGTCACTTCTTCCAGTTCGGCAAAATATGCCCACACCAAGGCCACCACCACAAACACCAGCATTGCCCATATTAAACTCTTGCCCGCCTTGGGCGTATTGAGCAATACGGCCGCCGCCGTGTCATTGGTATAATCCAGCAGTTCTGGGGGCAGTGATTTTTTACGCATTGCTTGCCTCCTTGCTGCGTACTTTGCCAGCCTGCAGCTGTTGCAGTACTTGCGCCTTGGGGCCATCGGCCACTATTCGTCCTTGCTCCAGTACAATGACTCTGTCGACCACTTCCAGCATGGAGGTACGATGGGTGACCAACAGCAAGGTCTGCTTGGACGTCAGCTTGTGCAGCTCTTGACGAATATACAGCTCGGAGCGGTTATCCATGTTGGAGGTGGGTTCATCCATCATCAGCATTACAGGGTCATTCAGCAGGGCTCGGGCAATGGCAACCGCTTGTCGCTGGCCGCCAGACAACTGTCGGCCGCCCTCTCCAACCTGTTTATCCAGTCCATCGGGATCCTGGTTGGTAAACAAGGTCACTCCCGCCCGTTGCGCCGCCCTTAACACCTGATTTTCATCCGCCAATGGGTTCGCAATTACGATATTGTCGCGAATGGTGCCAAAAAACAGGTTTACATCTTGCGGTACACAACCAATATTGCGCCTGAGTACCGCCGGCTGTAGCTGGCCAATATCGATGCCATCAATGCGCAAGGCACCGCCGGTAGGCTTGTAGAGCCCAACAATCAGGCGCTCCAACGTGGTTTTCCCCGAGCCAATGCGCCCGATAATCGCGACTTTTTCTCCGGCTTTTATGTGCAGATTTAAATTACTTAATACATCATGTTCCGACCCCGGATAGCGAAAGCAGACCTGATCAAACAAGATATCGCCGCTGAATACCGGGTGATGAACAAAACGCCGCCCTGCTTCATGCTCTTCCGGTGAGGTCATAATTTGTTCGAGTATGCCCATGGCGGAGCGCGCCTGATTATAACGGGTAGAGAGCACCGACATTTGCACCATGGGAGCTATCGCTCGCCCACTCAGCATCACAGCCGCTATTAATCCCCCCATAGACAACTCACCCGCGGCAATCAGGTATACGCCCAATACAATCAAGCTAATAGTGGTAAATTGCTGAACCACACTCGCCAGAGTAGATACCGAGTTGGTGAGGCGACGAGTTTTCATCCCCCAATTGGCAATATGACTAACAGCCTGTTCCCAGCGATGCTGAAAGGTTCCCTGGGCGCCAAACAACTTGATGGTTTCCAAGCCTGAAATGCCTTCGACCAGATTGGCATTTTTCTGGGACGCCAGTCGTGAGCCTTCTTCAATACTGCGTTTCAGGGGGCGCTGGATCAGCAGGCTGAAACTAATCAGTAATAATATGGCCAATATCGGTACCCACACCATATAGCCGGCAAATATCCAGATGATGATCAGGAAAATAAAAGAAAAAGGAATGTCGACCAAGGCCGAAACAGTAGCTGAAGTCAGAAAGTCCCGTACCGACTCAAACTCCTGCAAATGCTTGGCAAAGGCACCCGTTGACGGCGGCCTGGCCTCCATTCGCATGCCCATGACCTTGGAAAATATTTGCGCCGACAGCAATACGTCAGATTTTTTACCCGCCACATCAATGAAGTGACTGCGCAGCATTCGCAGCACAAAATCAAAAATAAAGACGATTCCGGCCCCCACCGCCAGTACCCATAATGAATCGAAAGACAGATTGGGCACTATCTTGTCGTAAACATTCATGGTGAACAAAGGGGTAGCCAGAGCAAAAATATTGATCAGCAAAGAGCCAATCAACACATCTCGGTAAATGGAAAACGAGCGACGCAAGGTCCCCCAGAACCAATGGCCCTCGCCGGTATCCAGAATTTTGGGTGATCGTGCATCGAAACGAAACTTGGGCTTGGTAAAAATAACCTGGCCAGTAAAACTGGCAGACAGTTTCTCCTGGGGTAACCATTGCTCCCCTTCCCCGGAGCTGGGCAGCATGACGCGACAGCGACTTTGCTCTGAATCAATGTCCAGTAATACAGCCGCTCCGCCCTCTTTCAGCAGCAAGACACAAGGCAGTAACAGCTCTGAGATATCGTCAAGGGAATGCGCCGCATGATGCGCCGATAACTCGGCGCGCTCGGCGGCACGAGCAAACAGCAAAGGAGTCAGCTTGCCATCGGCTAATGGCAATCCGTTGATCAGCGCCTCTCCCTGATAAGGGTGACCATATATCTTGGTCAGAAATACCAGGCTTTGCAGCAAGGGATCCTGACCTGGTTGTGAATCCTGCATGAATGCTAATGCCCTCAAATATGTTACTTAACTCCTAACTATAAAGAAATTAAGGCAATAAAGATAAACAATGTACAAAAGCGCCCTTTCGTCTCAAGGGCGCCTTATTTACTATGACATTCAGCCATTATCGAGCAGTTTACCCACCAGTTCATCTACCAGAACCTGATTGAGAATATCCTGCTCATAGCTCACACCATCCAGAGTAATACTGAGCTCGGCTCCTGTACCACTGGTTACCTTGATAACAGTATCATTACCATCCGCTTCCGCCGTTAGGCTGCCGATAGAGCCCGAGTCATCATCAATAAGAAAATCGGTTAAATCCAACTTATCAGTGCCTAACTCAAACGATTTCACCACATCGTGTTGGCTTTTCCCCGACTGAGCTTCTTCAGCACTCCAATAGAGGGTATCCGCAGCACCGTCAGCGATTAAACCTGCGGTATTCAAATCGACAATTCCAGGAACAAGTTCACCAGTACCCAAATCGATAATATCATCACCCAAACCACCACTCAGGTGATCGGCGCCAGTACCACCATAGATGATGTCATTACCTTCCCCACCTTCGATGTGATCATCACCACCTTGGCCGTAAATAACATCATCACCACTGCCACCTCTCAACGTATCGTGACCACCTCGCTCATCACCAGCGATGTCCAGCTCGTCATGATGCTCGCGAATATAGTTATATAGCTGTTCATCGCTGGCATCCTGACCATTATTTTGCGCCTTGAGAAAAGCCTTAAGGGCCGATAGACCGGATCCATCAGGTAAATTGTCGGGTTTATCCAGACTTCCCCAAGATAAATTATCAGTATTGATGCTATCGCCAAAGATAATGTCATTACCGTCACCACCATCAATAATATCAGCCCCTAATGCGGCTAATTCATGAGTGGTATTACCCGATTGCAACGCAGCATCTAGCTCATCTGCAGTATTAACAATATCAACGTCGCCAACATTGCCTGTAACAGATTTAGGAGACCACCAAGAACCAAACCAAATGGTTTCCTGACCTGAGGCTGATGAATTATCAAAAAACTGCAGGTAGTCTTTAGCGATATCATTTCCAATCCCCACGCCATGAACAAGACTAATATCGGACAAGGCTTTGAACCCATCTACTGAATTGCTAAAAGTATTGTAATCCGTAGAGTTACCCGTACCCGCAACATCATCCTCACCATCAAGATAATATGTCGGCTTGCCATCCGTTAAGAAGAACGACACATTTTCAAAAACAGCTGTTTGTTCGCTTTGGTCGTCAAACCAATCGGCAGCTTCTTTAAATGCTGCCTCATAGTTAGTACCACCGCCAGCCGTCAGTTTATTAAGATAGTTCGTCAACTCAAGTGCGTTACTGGCATCAAGGTTATTAATGGTAATTGAGTCCGCTTTTTTAGCAAAGTCGACCAACTGTAGGTTAATAATGCCATCGTGTTCTTGTAACTGGGTTACCAAGTTCCCTATTGCTTTTACAGCCAGAGCCAAACGACTCAAACTACCAGTTCCTGAAGCATTTTTCATACTACCAGAAGTATCAAGAATCAATGAAACATTATAATTGGTGCCCGGTGTAACAATACTGCTGGCACCTCCAACATCCCCCAGTAGTACATCGTTGCCCTTACTGCCGCTAAAGTCATCATTATTGTTATTTTTGGCAATATACAGTTCTTCCGCAATGATGCCGGTTCCTGTATCGGTAAGACCAGCGGGCAACAGAAGTCCGTCAGCTGTTTCTCCATTTAAGGTGGCATTAAGCGTTATTAATTCATCACCTTCTAGCAGGCCATCATTTGTCGTAGGAACTGAAATTTGAATGCCAGTTGTGATTCCCGCCGGTAATAGAAAACTGTAACTACCATCGGTATGGGCAGTGAGTACAACCTCACTGCCATTAATGCTCACCGTTGGTACACCAATATCTTCAGCACTTGCCTGATCGTTTGCTCCCTGCCCCAGGGTAAAGGTCACTTGGGTATCGTTATCAACCGGTTTATCTAGATTAATGGCAAAATCAAGCGATTGTCCTTCGCTGGCTACACCTGCAGAAACCACTCCAATAGCAGGCGCATCTTCAACCGGCAGACTATTCATTACCAAATCAGTATCACTTGCAGAGCGAGCCGCAGCATCGCCGTCTTTCGCCGTGGCAATCACTTCCACTTCCAGGTTGTCCGTTGCAGCAATAGTAACGGTAACACCGTCTATCTTGATACCACCTTTGCCATCATTTAGCGAAGTAACGGTATAACCCTGATTACTTGTTAATGGTAACTCCCAACTACTGACTCCATCTTGATCGGTACTCAACAGGGTACCGTGAGACAACACGGCATCCTCAGGTACTTTGACGATGATAGATGTGATCTCTTCAGAGCCATCAACATCCGTCGTAGAAGCCTGTATTTCTAACGGATAAATTTTAGTACCCGGTGTAGTATAGGTAATTTCATGTATGACATAGTCACTGTTGTTATGACCAATTTTATTACCTGAATATTTATCGTTTTCCCCGGCACCAGTAAACTCAATACGACTTATCCCTCCGTTAGACTGACTACTTAAGCTCACACTAGGATCTATCTTATCGGTTTGGCCTCGAACAATACCACTACCTATATTATTTCCATTAGCATCAAAAAGAGTGTACTTAGCATACTCATTAGTCGCCAACCAAGAAAATTTAACCGCCACATCTGTTACCGGTTGTTCAAACCGTACAGCAACAGCCTCAAAGGGATCTATTTCTTTTTCATTTCCGTTGTTACTGATATTCCCCTTAACACCAAAACCATTAACCTTGCCGCTGCCTACATCGGGATCAAACTCTATTCTAGAGATGACACCATTTTTCCCGTTACTCACGGCTGAGACGGTAAAGTTTTTATCGCTTTCTTCTACATTCACATTACTAATATTTATTTTTTGCTGTTGACTTTCAGGCTCACCCAGCTCGACAGTGACCCAAGGCAGGTCTGTCACAGGAAGTACTTTAATTTCCGTGGTCGCTTGCGATGATATCGCCCCAGCATTATCTACGGCTTGATAGTTGAATGAGGTATCGCCACTCCAGTCTTTGGTCGGTATAAAAACAATGACCGCATCACTGCTAACAGTGAGCCCATCAGTACCTATATTGGCTGATGTAATGTGCACGCCATCAATCTGTAGTGTTCCATTTTCAGGCAAACTATGGATGATAAAAGATTCAATGCTACCATCCGAATCTTGCGCAGACAGGTTAATAGTTATTCCACTGGTATCTTCCAGATCTTCGACTTCGGTGCCTGTTGCTATTGGTGCATGATTCACACCAACCGAAGTGATACCTGTCGTAACCAGTTGTTCATACTCCTCACCTCCACTCACTGAGCTAATACTGTTAACAATATTAGACTGTCCTCGAGTGTCTACAGGATCACTAGATCCTGAAAGATTACCGTTATCAATGGTCACAACTTCGCCATTATCCAGCGTAAAGGTCAAACCACCATGCTGGCTGAAGTCCATGCCCGCAGGGCCAGAAAGCGTCACTGTATAACTGATTTCTGCGCCTTCAGTGACGTTCTCTTTATCAACCGTCAAGGTCGCGGTCACGACATCTACAGTGTCTTCTACGATCACTGTCGCGGTGTCGCTGGTCACCAGCTGCTCGAAGTTACCGCCACGGGTGCTGTCTACCGCCACGGTGAAGCTGCTGCCATCGAGGTACACGTCTTCGCCAT
>NZ_BMKE01000039.1 GCF_014643915.1 Oceanisphaera marina | reverse complement strand
GCTTTACGTTCTTCAGAATAACGTGGCATGAATGCTCCTATGCCGCCCCTGATTGGTTAAATTCAGGCGAAATCGCCAACTGGACAACTAGGCTGACAGAGGGGGAGAACCTGCTTTGCAGGTTTTCGCGGCTAAAGCGCGCGACTACATTATTCGTGCAATAGGTAGATAAAGACGACCACCTTCAAATAACTGTCATCAAATTGAGATTAAACCGCCATTAAAACGTACTAGCCTAGCGCACAACTTCGACGCTGTTTACAGGCACTGTAAGGATCATTAAAGATGAGTCAGTTTGAACTAAAGGATGAACAAAACCACCCTCGGCCTCAAGTACCCGAGTTTACTCAGATGATAGAGAAGAGTATAAGCCGACGTCGTTTTTTAGGGGGGACTGCCGCCCTGGGTGCCACCGCCTTCTTTAGTGTATCGCCACTTTCTCGCGCCGTGGCGGCGGCCACTGGCACCAGCCCGTTACTGGGTTTTAGCGCCGTGCCTACCAGTACCGCCGATACCTTTGTGGTACCACCAGGATATAAGGCCGAGCGCTTGATCTCCTGGGGCGACCCTTTGTTTTCTGGTGTGGCAGACTTTATTGATGGCGGCGGCAATACGGCCACCGACCAGTTGGGGCAATTTGGTGATAATAATGACGGCATGAGCTTTTTCCCGCTCGACGACCACACCGCCATTCTGGCCATCAACAACGAATACTGTAACTACGAACTGATGTTTGACCATCAGGGCAAAGAAATGTCTGCAGCTGACGTGGAAAAGGCTCAGGCGGCTCAGGGCGTGTCGATACTGACCTTGAAGAAAAGTGCCCAGGGTTGGCAGGTAGAAAAAGACGGCCAGTATAATCGCCGCATTCATGCCAATACCCCCATGGCCATCAGCGGCCCCGCCAAAGGCCATGCTCTGCTGCAAACCCAGGCCGACCCCAAAGGCGAGCGCGTGTTGGGCACCTTCAATAACTGCGCCAACGGCATGACGCCCTGGGGCACTTATCTGACCTGCGAAGAGAACGTGCACGGCTATTTTGGCAGCAAAGATCAAGTGAACATCACTCCCGCCCAGGCACGCTATGGCATAGGCCCCGAAGACGCCGGCTGGCAGTGGCACCATTTTGACGAACGGTTCGATTTGGCGAAAAATCCCAACGAATGCAATCGCTTTGGTTGGGTCGTAGAAATTGACCCGCATGACCCCACCTCCACGCCGATAAAGCGCACCGCTCTGGGTCGCTTCAAGCATGAAAACGCAGAACTGGTAGTCGATAAAAGTGGCCACGTGGTGGTGTATTTGGGTGACGACGAGCGCGGCGAGCATATTTATCGCTTTGTAAGCCGTAACAAGTACGATCCCGATAATGCCGCTGCCAACCGGGATTTACTCGATGAAGGCACCTTATACGTAGCACGCTTTAACAGCGCCAGCGACGGTGAGCTGTCGGGCACCGGCGAATGGTTGCCCCTGCTGTTTGGCGAGCAAGGCCTGACGTCCGAAAACGGCTTTGCCAGCCAGGCCGAGGTACTGATTCATGCCCGCCTTGCCGCCACTCACTTGGGCGCCACCACTATGGACAGACCCGAGTGGGTAGCCGCTCACCCCACCGAGCCCATGGTGTTCTGCACCCTGACCAACAACAAAAATCGCGGCGTGGCAGACAATCAAGCGGTTAACGGGCCTAACCCCAGAGCCGAAAATAACTACGGCCAGATTATTCGCTGGCAACCGAGCAACGGCCGCCATACCGACGCCACCTTCAACTGGGATCTGTTCTTGCTGGCCGGTAACCCCACCGTACATAAAGACAACCTGTATGCGGGTTCAGACAATATCAACGCCGACAACATGTTCAACAGCCCGGATGGCATTGGTTTTGACAAGGCCGGTAGGCTGTGGATTCAGACCGACGGCAAATACTCCAACCAGGGTGACTTTGCCGGTCAGGGCAATAACCAGATGCTGTGTGCCGACCCGGCAACCGGAGAGGTACGGCGCTTTTTAACCGGGCCCATCGCCTGCGAGATCACCGGCCTCGCCTTTACCCCGGATAATAAAACCCTGTTCGTGGGAGTACAGCACCCGGGAGAAGACCTGGCGGGTTCCCACTTTCCGCTCGGTGGCGATCATACCCCCCGCTCCAGCGTGATGATGATCACCCGCGAAGACGGCGGCATCATAGGTAGCTGATAAAAAATGGTGAAGGGTGAAGGGTGAAGTGCAAAGAGCGAAGGGATAAATCTAACCACTCACCTCCCCCTTCACTGTTTTAAGCCGTCTTCCTGATGAACATCAGGATCTCGGTATATCTTTTAGCTGGGCGCTATTGCCCTTCACCCTTTATGCTTCACACGCTGTTCTCTGAGCCTAACCTGGCTTCGCGAAAGGCAGCCAGCTTGTCATCAATCAGACTGCGGGTCGCTTCGGCATTATCTTTAATGCTGCCATCAAACACCTTTAACCCATCCAAAACCTGGGTGGCTTCGCCATAGCCCTTATCAATCGCCTTGGTAATGGTCGATAAAAACTGCGCTACCTGCTCGTCCTCTGCCATGTTGGGGTTTTGTTTTTGAAAGGTCTCAAAAAAGCCCAGCGCCCCCTCCACGATCCGCCCTGCGGTCTTTTCCGGTGACCAGTAATCATCCGCCTGACCAGCCATTTTTTCGGGAGTAATGGCATGGTCTTCACCCAGCTCGGCGTTCAGCTTTTCCATGATCTCGCTATAGAGAATATTCATGGCCTTATCATCGCCCTGCCCGTTATTACCGAACATCGCCTGCACTATGTTTTGATTGGCACGCGCTTTCAGCTCTGTGCTCGAAGCGGTAAATTGTGCCTGTTGCACTTGTTGTTCGGTTTTTTCATTCGCCTGCACCTGCTGCGAGTCAACACGACGGGATGGCGTCGCCTGACTGCCGGTAATGGGAGAAACGGCCATAATCCAACTCCTGTGCTGTAGAAATATGCCATCAGCCAACGGGCTGCAATGAACAGGTTATCGGCAGCAAACACGCACTCCTTAACCTGAATGCCTGATTGCTGTTAATCTAGAGCCAATATACTGCTGCCAACATAGCAAGAAGGACTCATTATGCAATACCGACCACTGGGCCAAACCGACATTCAGGTAAGCTTGATTGGCTTGGGTACCATGACCTGGGGCGAGCAAAACAACGAAGCCGACGCCCACGCGCAGCTCGATATGGCCGTCGATCATGGTATTAATCTGATTGATACCGCCGAAATGTACCCGATCCCGCCCCGCGAGCACACCCAGGGCGACACCGAGCGCATGATTGGCCGCTGGTTGCAGGCCCGAGGTCAGCGCGAGCAACTGGTGATTGCCACCAAGGCGGTGGGCCCATCACGCAATCCAGTACGACCGTCGTATTTTCGCAACGGCCAGGCCAAACTCGATCGCACCAATCTTGTTCAGGCGGTAGACGACAGCCTGCGCCGGCTGCAAACCGACTATATCGATCTGTATCAGCTGCACTGGCCCGATCGCAGCGCCAACTACTTTGGCCAACTGGGCCTGGAACAGCTGGAGCAAGAAGACACCGTGCCCATAGAAGACACCCTGCGCGCACTGGAAGAATTGGTGAACAGTGGCAAGATCCGCCACATTGGCGTGTCTAACGAAACGCCCTGGGGTGTGCATCAGTATTTAAAACTGGCAGAACAGGCCAACCTGCCACGCATTGCCAGCATTCAAAACCCCTACAACCTGCTCAATCGCAGTTTTGAAGTGGGCTTGTCGGAATTCAGCCTGCGCGAGCAAGTCGGCTTACTGGCCTATTCACCGCTGGCGTTTGGCATGCTGACCGGCAAATACCAGAACGGTGCCCGCCCCGCAGGTGCGCGTTTAAGCCTGTATGACCGTTTTCAGCGCTACCTGAACCCGCGCGCCCAGCAAGCCAGCGCCGCCTATGTTGCCCTGGCCCAAGAGCATAATCTTACCCCGGTGCAACTGGCGCAGGCATTTGTAAACACCCGCCCCTTTGTTACCAGCAACCTGATTGGTGCCACCACTATTGAGCAGCTCAAAGAGAACATCGACAGCGTAAATGTCACCCTGAGCCCAGAGCTGAGAGCAGCCGTAGAAGAGCTGCATGAAGCCATGCCAAATCCGGCGGTATGACAAACACAAAGCGTTACGCTGTAAGCCGTACGCGATACGTCACAGGAAAATGCCTACCCGAGAAACGGGCGTAAGGCGTAAATAATAGGCTGCACTGACGTTACCTGCTCAGCGCAGCCTAAAAGTGATCAATGAACAACGGCCGTCTTGTTTAATGTAAATCAGCCAGTTTTACATTCTTCATTTCCAATGCCTGGGCGATGTCATACATCGCCTGGTTAAGAATTTTATGGGTTACCTTATCCTCCTCGTAACTCGCCTTTGCATGAATATCTGCCATCACCTGATTATGCAGCTTGTTAGAAACCGCCTTATCAAACAGATAGCCGCTCCAGAAGGTACCGTCCGGCGCAGTGCCTGCCTTTACCAGTGCTTTGGCTAATTCCACCCCCATGAGATCGGCTGGTTCGGGCATGCTGATACCCGCTTCACTGGCACGTTCAAGGCTAAATTCGATAACCATATCCATACCACTTAAAAAGGTATTCACCTCATCTTCGCCATATTGCTTGGTCAGCTTGGCCACCTCGGCATTCACCGTCTCCTCGCCCAGCATGGCGACCAAGGCGTTGGCAAAACTGAAATTATCGGCACCGCCACCCGCTTTAACCAGTGCCGCGGTCACGGCCAGTGCCGGCTCGCCGGTGTAGATAGCACCACCAAACATGTTCATCGCAGACTGCTGCTGTTGGGGCTCCATTGAGTATTCGGCTGCAACGGCCAATATAGAACCGGCAGAAAATACCACCACAGTGGCCGCTAAAAGCAGTGCTTTCGGTTTCATTGTGTTGGTTTTCATCATTGTGGCTTTCATCAGTATTCTCCTTCGGCTGTTGCAAATGGCGAAACAACGACCTGCTCAAACCGATTTGATCATTCCCCAACGAACGAGTTCGGTCATGACATGTGAGGTAACCGCCGCACAGCGTTTACCCGCAAATTCAAAGGTATCAGACGCCTGGCTCTCAACTTGCTGCACCAAATCCTTGCGCAGCATTTCGCGAGCCCGCGACAAACGCTTTTTAATGACGGCCTCGGTAAGTTCCAAACAAAAAGCGCTATCCACTACTGACATGCCTTCTACCGCACGCAGCATGAACACGCTGCGGTAAGCTTCAGGTAAGCGCCGGATGGCCGCCTCCAGCAGATGCTTCATTTCTTGCTGGCAGGCAGCCATTTCCGGACTATGTTTATCGGCCATAGGTGACCCTGCCTGGCTCCCCTCACATTGGGTGCGATGCAGAAAAGTGATCTTCTCGTCCAACGAGACCTCTGGCCGCCGTCGGCGCTTGCAACTGATCGCCTGATTAATCACGATTCGTGTCAACCACGTTTTGAGTGATGCACGCCCCTGATAAGACTCCATATGCCTAAATGCGCTTAAATACGCCTCCTGCACCGCTTCTTGCGCCCAGTGTTCATCGTCAAGTATCCCTCTTGCGGCACGAAACAACGCCCGATTGTGGCGACGTACGATAAGTTCAAAAGCCGCTCCATCCCCCAGGCGAGCTCGCTCCAGCAAACTAACATCGGTTAACTCGGCAAGTGGTATCGCTACGGCGGCTTTTGAATGGGTCATCACTGGCTCTCCATCACTGTTTTTGTGTTCGTAACTTATTAGACGCAACAGGTTTAAATGGGTGACATGTATTTTTAAAGGCTACCCCTTATTATGCACGCTGAATGTGAGTGTGCTGATTTAACAGTACTTGGCGATAAAAGTGATAGACCTGTGCGACGGTTGTTGCAAATGGGACAGACACACGCTCAAGTCTTTCAATCCACGCGCTCGCGGGGAGCGCGATCTTTCTGGTTCAAGGCAAATGACCTTGAAGATATGTTTCAATCCACGCGCTCGCGGGGAGCGCGACGCTAACCGCCGATGACCTGGCGGCCTTTCGTCAGTTTCAATCCACGCGCTCGCGGGGAGCGCGACTTACGCGCCGAAGATGCCGGCCGTATTCACTGAGTTTCAATCCACGCGCTCGCGGGGAGCGCGACGCGCCAGCACTTCTTTACCCTGGGTAACGTGCTTGTTTCAATCCACGCGCTCGCGGGGAGCGCGACCGGCACCGTTGTGCCCGCTGTTGATGGCGTCACGGTTTCAATCCACGCGCTCGCGGGGAGCGCGACGCCACACCCCGACCAAAGAACAATCTGATATTATTGTTTCAATCCACGCGCTCGCGGGGAGCGCGACCGGCACCGTTGTGCCCGCTGTTGATGGCGTCACGGTTTCAATCCACGCGCTCGCGGGGAGCGCGACTTTTGTACTGACAGGCTAAAGCTTCAGCCATTTAAGTTTCAATCCACGCGCTCGCGGGGAGCGCGACGTATGGCAGGTGGCACCCGGGACCGTATTGATAAAGTTTCAATCCACGCGCTCGCGGGGAGCGCGACGCGGCGGCGCGGGAAAATCGGGGCATGACGCCTCCTTGTTTCAATCCACGCGCTCGCGGGGAGCGCGACGGCGTTGAGCTGTCAGACAAAGAACAGTACAACCGTTTCAATCCACGCGCTCGCGGGGAGCGCGACTTGGTCATATTTTGATGCTCCTAATGCAACCATGGTTTCAATCCACGCGCTCGCGGGGAGCGCGACGCGAAGCGCTGGCGGGTGTCGTCCACATCGGTCTGTTTCAATCCACGCGCTCGCGGGGAGCGCGACTCCCGCCTTTGGGGCCAGTTTTCAGCCACTTGCCTGTTTCAATCCACGCGCTCGCGGGGAGCGCGACCAAAATCAAAGTGGGGCCAGTGGCCCCAGTTTAGTTTCAATCCACGCGCTCGCGGGGAGCGCGACCGCGGTAGTATAAGTTATTAAAGAGCTTAAGGAAAAAGTAAGATTTCCGCTAACTAGACTTAACTCGAGTTGTTTAATCGTGCTCTTCATAGGGCATGAAGAAAAAACAAATAATTTCAGTACCTTACTGTTCCGCTAACGCACTGGGGTTTGCATGAGAGCCGAAGGTTAGCGCTTTATATAATTAAAGGATCACGCAAAGGATCATCTACCGGTTTTGCGCCAAAATGATCCACCTTTTGCTTACCGTGTTTACCAAGCATATAAAACCTTAAACTGTCCTCTTCCGAGTTATAGATGTCTAACAATGTAGACTTCAACACCACAAACTGTGCCGGATCAACCTCGCATTCAAAAACCGAGTTTTGAACGCGAATGCCATAGTCCAAACACGTTTTGGCAATATTTCTTAACCTTCGCCGGCCATCAGAAGTGATAACACTCACGTCATAAGTCACTAAGATAAGCATCATTTCACCAAGTAAGGTGTGTAAAACTCAGTATCGCCACGAATATGGCGAGCCAAAAGCATGGCTTGGCAGTGCGGTAACAAGCCAATGGAAACAGACTCTTCCAAGTAAGGATGTTTAACCTCTGCTTGCTTACGCTCTTGATAGGCCGTTAGCAATTTTTTTCTAGCCTCATCTTTTAAGCGCACGGCGCCGCTTGCTTCCGTAATAAAATCGTTAAGCTGAACCTGCTTTCGGTTGATTAATGTCAGAACAAATCGATCTGCCCAAATAGCACGGAATTCTTCTAATAGATCCAAGGCAAGACTTGGTCTCCCTGGCCTGTCTTTGTGTAAAAATCCAACAAATGGATCTAAACCAACACCATACAAGGCTGATACGCACTCTTGAGTTATGAGCGAGTAAACCAAAGAAAGTAATGCGTTAACAGGATCGATAGGCGGTCGCCTGACCCGACCATCAAAGGTAAAAGTGCTACCTCTTAGCAACTCGTTAAATACAGAAAAGTAGTTACTAGCAGCTTCACCCTCAATCCCCATAGTTTGCGCAACATTGCAGCTATGCTGCACACTGCGTAAGCTATTTTTTAATCTAGCTGTAGATTTTTTAAGCTCATTGTTTTCACCATGGTTACGCAACTCACGCATTAACACTGATCTGCTATTAGCAATTTTGGCCGCAACAAATAAACTTGCGAGCTGATTTGATTTTTCAGGACAATCAGCCCAGCGATACTGGGTTCGGCGTAGCAAAACATTCCCCGTTTCTCGTCCCTTCACTCGTGCTAAAAAACGTCCAAACTCGGTATAAAAAGCGATACCTATCCCTTCACCCGCACAGTATCCCATTAAGAACGGTGACATACTGACTTGGCCAAAGCACAAAATATTACCGATAGATAAGGATGGAAATTGAGCGAGCTTCTCATCACCCAGCTTAATAACCAGCGTTTCCCTTTCTTTATGCAGGTAGGTGCCCTGCCTAGTGACATAGAGTGTGTTAAGGAGTTTCTTCATCTGATTCAAACAGCTCCTTAATGTAGGTGACAGATTTATCCTTACGAAAAGTGTCCGGCTGGCAAAGTTCAACTAATGAGCAGGCTCTACATCTTTTTCTATTGTCTGTAGGAGCTGGGGTTTTGCCAGAAACCCTCACGTCATGTGCACCTTTGATTACTGCTTGCGTTGTTTGTCGTAAAGCCTCATCAAATACAACAGGAACACGACGGCGTAATTCCCAATACCAGATAGCGCCTTCACTCACTGTTACGTTGCGCATTTCTTCAATGCACAACGCTTGGGCACAGAGCTGAATGCGATCCCAATCATCTTTTTTCGGTTTACCGCGTTTGTATTCAACAGGGAAATATTTATGTGGTTCTTCTAAATGCACTTCTAATAAATCCATTTTCCCTGTAATCAAATATTTATCTGAACGTAGTAATACAGAACGCTCGTAGCGAATACCCTTGCGCTGCTCCGACTCGCCGCCGTCTACACGTTCGTGTAGACGGCGGCCATCGGCAGTAAAATAATTTTCTTCCCAAGCCTGCTCTACATGAATTAACGAAAATTGCCTTGGGCAGTAGGCATAATGTTGTAAGGCAGAAATGGGAAGAAAATAAGTATCCATTTAGAACACCTCTTGTACTGAAACACCTTCTGGTAAGTTTTGAGCAACTTCAATTGCATAATCAGAAAAACGGCGCGCTGGGCTGCCATCTTCACCGTCTTTGCGTGAAACTTTAACCAAATCAAATAGTTTGTGTGCAGGGGCGTTACCCATAGCATTATCGTGCTTAAATACTACCAACTTACGGGCTGCCATTTCGCCACGCGCTGCTGAACGGTCATGCTCAAACATATTAGTCAAGGAACGCCATAGTAGCTGAAGGTCATCTTCGGAAAATCCTGTTTGCTTAGCTAATTTCGCTGATATAAAGCCATGCACACGGTAAAGTCCGTAAGGCACGATATGCTTACGCCCAATGGTGCGTTCTTTTTCTAGGTCTTTCTCATTAGTAACCGCCATACGTGTAATAGATATTTCCATAGGTACTATGGGGTCAATAGAGGTAGCGAAGGCTAGTTGAATAGGACCACGTACTTGACCAGCGTTAATCTCAGTCGTCATTACTGCACCAAAAGTACGGACATCAAAAAAGTTAGCACACATCCAAGAGGTTAGTTCACGAGCTTTAGCCACATCCTTAGGCAATTTTTTTGCCTCATGCTTTATCTCAAGCGCCTCATAGGCCTTTTTATGCTGATTGTTGAGTACAGATTTTTCCTGTAGATAGATGTCAAAACCCGCAGTATTTTCTTTCTCTAGCGCAACATAGTTACGAATTTTTCGCTTTAAACAAACGTCTGTAACTAACCCCTGGTTGGTTTCAGGATCAAGCCTTGGCAAATTACCCGCATCTGGATCGCCATTCGGATTACCATTCTTTACATCAAATAGATATACAAACTCATAGCGGTTGTTGATAGCAGTCATTATTTTTTATCCTCAATTAAGTTCTCTACTTCACTCGTCTCTTTCTTAGTAAAAAAAGCTTGCTTTTGCTGATAATAACCCAAAGCAAACTGCCCTTGTGCTTCTATGCGTAAACTTTTAGGGAAATCAGATTCAAGGTTGTCAATCACTTCACCTAGAATTTTTTCACGATTAACCGCAAGACCTGGTTTGTCTTTACGCACCTTAGCTAAATGGTTTTGTGTATTACGCAGTAGCACAGGAAAAATATGTGCAGGGGTGGCAGATGCGGCACCGTAGTAACGATCACGTATTGTAGCGCTAACATCCCCGCCTAATGCATCTTGCTGTATTTTTTCTAGCGTAGAGAATAAGCGGCCAAGCAAATAACCAGGCTGCCTATTAGTAGTGTCTAAACTCACGGGCATTTCTCCTTTAGAATTGGAAGTATTAGTTAAACGAGCTAATCGGGTGATGGCGGCTTTTATTAGTGCAACTCTTAAACCTGTCACTTGGCCATCAGCCCGAAAACGCATTAATAGATTGCTTACTAAGCTATAGGGGTAAGCATTACCTGTTAGGACTGCTCGGGTTACTTCTCCAGCTAGCATTGGTGATATACGATCTTCTTTTGGCTCTTTTTTATTTAATTTTTTATTGAAATAATAAGGTGCTGTTTCTTGCAACAAACGCCAAATAGCCGGTGGGGTTCGCCAAGGCAGTGGCTCTATTCGTAAGTCTTCATAATGTTGAGCAAGACGCTTAGCAAACACTTGCAAAGAATCTGCTTGCCAATAACGAATAGAAAGGCGGGCAGCATTGGGCGCTAAGCCTAAAATGTATATCTGAATATCATCCGTTAGCTCTTTGTTTAAGTCTGTTAATGGCCGGCCTTGACGAACAGCATCTAAAGCTCTTTTAAGCTTTTCTGCTTCTTGTTCATCCTTAGCTTCAGGGTCAATAAAAGCAGCGAACAGATCTTCACCTGCATCTACTGATACTTGTGATTTAGCTTCTGCCCAAAAAACCACTGTTGCATCACCTAGCTGCAACCTTTGCCGATTACTAACATCGCGGCGTAAAAGGTAGTTAAGCGCTGTGGTATAAGCAAAGGTTGCTTGTTCAGAGACTGGCGCATTAGCCCCCTGCTCTTTACCGTAAGATTCAAAAGCATTTTTATTGAAAGATACAATACTAGCCCCAGCAGTTTGAGCGCCATTAACATTTTTAATATTCGTATGAATACGCTCAATTTTTGCAGGTAAACCACTAACAAGACAAATACTTTGCTGTGTTTCACTCGTACCTAATAACAGTTTATCTCTTATATTTTTTGCTGCTTCACGCTCATGCAAGTAACATAAGTCACCGTCTAAGCGAAATACTAAGTTACTATCAATCAAGGTTTCACTTAACGGCTGAAGCAAAGGGTTGCTTTCAAAGCTTTCTGACTCCCAGCTATTCAAAAAGGTTGAAAGAGCTTGCAGCCCTAGATCATCACTTTCTTTTAGTAGTTCAAGATGAAGCTTAACAAAGGCATCATGCTCTTCTTTAAAACGTTTGCTAGTAAGACTTACACCTAGCACATAACTGGATTTGTCCCAATAGATATTGGGTGCTATGCCTGAGGTTCTCGTGCCTTGCTGTGGCACAATAAAATGCCTTGGCCTAATTTTTTTCCACTAACATCACGTAAATCCTCTATATCGACTAATTTACCACTGCTGCTTATAACCAGTGCGTAACTTATGGGTGCTGTCGCATAGCCAATGGATGCTACCTTCTCGTTTTCTTCTAACTTTTCATAGTAGTCACTCAAAGCCGCAAGTATCATGACTTCACCTCTGATGCTAAAATCTCAGGTACTTCTATCAAACCATCACGCATAATCGCTCGATAAAATAAAGGTGTATTGTCGTTTGCAAAGTCAATGTCGTGCAGCATCCAACCTAAGTCTTTTTCACCTTTTAACTCTGGTGCTGAGTCAAGCTCTTGGTCATTTTCCACTAATTCAAAATAGGCAGGAAATTCGCGATTCCCCATACAGGGCATATGAAAATATTGCCCTCGTTTTGCACGACGATTAAATATATCCAGGTGCTTTCCTGCATTATCATCTGTGCCAGCTTGGTCTGTTAGCTCAAAGTGTGCCGTTATAACATAAGCAACGTCACGTAGTAGAGTTGTAGCGCGTTGCTGACGATCCTCTTCAATAAATTTAATAACACCAGCAGTGCTTTTTTCTTTTATTCCTTTGGTAATGCTATTAGCAGGCAATTTAGCTCCTAGCTCATTACGCCGAATTGACTCAAAACGGATAGGTTTTAATACTTTAATGCTGTCAATTACCCAGCGTATTGCTGGTTTCCAATGAATAGCCTCCAAAATACCACGTGCCGCAGAGGGTGTTATAACATCATAAGAAACACGCTCCGCTTTCATTTCAGGTCGAGTAAAACAAGCTCTATCACCCCAGATTAAAAGTTTTATTCCATAGTTCATATTGACCTCATTAACTATTAAATTACGCTACTTTGTGCTTGTATAAACACTGGATTACCCCAGTGCAAACCATAATCAGCACTGTATAGATCTGGGTTTTCAAGCCGCATAAACTGCTCACCAAAGCGTTCCTTACCTACAGCATAGAGTGCACCATTTTTTTTCAGCTCTTTAAATGCTCGCTCAGGTATTTGCACTAAGTAAGTTTGTAGTTTTTTTGCAGCTGAAGGGGCGTACTCTAAATCTTTGAGTGCAGCTTCTATTTCTGGTTGAACTCTGTTAGTGCCAGGTATAAATGGCACTATAACTGGCAGCATATTAGATTCTATAAATTTAAACTCTTGCGCTATCTTTTCAAAAGGTAGACTTACTGGGCATGAACTTTTCAATAATCCCAAGAGATTTTTAGCATCTAGTTCTTGCTCACCTTTTTGCCAATAAAGCTGCTTAAAGTAATCTTCAACTGCTTCTAAGCTTAATAAATCCTCGCCATGCTTACGCGCAACACTACGAAAAACTTGGGCAAACTGTTTTAATTCTGGCGGTGGTGCCCAGTCTTCATTTTCAGTCGCAAAAACACGCGTTTCACTTTTTTTTATATCCCTTATACCTTCACGGTTACAGCGGCCAGCCGCCTGAGCGATAGAATCTAATCCTGCTTCTGCCCTTAATACCAAAGGAAAGTCAACATCCACCCCTGCCTCAATTAATGAAGTGGAAACGACCCTACAAGGCTTACCAGATTTTAAGGTTTGACGGATTTCCGCTAACACTTCACTACGGTGTTTAGCATACATAAGTGTTGTGAGGTGAAAGGTGCCAGGCAAGTGTGCTATCGCTTGATATAAAGATCTGGCATGACGGCGGTTATTAACGATACACAATAACTGATCATTTCCTTCAAACTCTGCTGCCAGCTCTTCATCTGTCAATGCACCAATATGCCGAACATTCACACGCCTTAGTTTTTCATACAACTCTATAGGATTTGGAGCTAGTTCCCTTACATTTTCAAACCCATCGAAAAATCCTTGCTCTTTATTTAAAGCAGGCTGAGTAGCAGTGCATAGTACCAAGCTAGTTTTATAATTTAGGGCGAGTTCATCTAATAATGTAACGCATGGGCGTAATAAATTAAGTGGCAGGGTTTGCACCTCATCTAAAATAACCACACTGTTAGCAATATTATGAAGCTTTCTACAACGGGAAGGCCTGTTGGCAAATAAGCTTTCAAAAAACTGTACCGAAGTGGTTACTATGATTGGTGCATCCCAATTTTGCATGGCTAACTGGCGTTTTTCTTTAGACTCAAGCGCTTTGCTTTCATCATCTTCAAATGCACTGTGGTGTTCTAAAACTGCGTCTTCACCTAGCTCACCAAAAGCCCCACGAAAAACTGCCGCATTTTGCTCAACGATGCTAGTAAAAGGAATAACATAAATAACCCGCTTCATACCATGCTTAATAGCATGCTGCAATGCAAAAGATAAGGAGGTTAAAGACTTCCCACCACCCGTGGGTACGGTCAAAGAAAACAAGCCAGGAGATTGTTCTGCTTGTGCTTGTACATGCTGCAATATATCGCGGCGCAACTGCTTAACTTGGGTGTCTGCCTTGAAGCTATTCAGTAATTTATCTAACCTATTATTCAACTCGACAAGGCTAGGGTAAGTGTAGATATCTCTTAAAGGTTTATTCTCCACTTTCCTGTAAAAATTATCTGTATCAATAAAATCCGCATCGACTAGGCAAGAGAAAATCATTCGAGTTAGCAGGCTTAATTGAAAAAGACCGCGATCTTTTTTTGCTATAAAACCAGCAGGAAGTTTTAGTTGATCGACTAAACTTAGCTCTTGCTGCCAGATTTCATGCAACTGAGGAAGATCTGCTAACAATCGTGATTCAAGACTTGTTAACTTTTGTTTTTCTTGAGCTTTACCATTAGCTAGACCGGCATGATGACCAGCAATGGTGTAGGCTAAAAGTAGGCCGATTTGAGGGTAAAGCTCTATCGCTTTTTTAGCTCCCCAAGTTGAGTGATCAACACGAGCACCACCTTCAAGCCATCCCTTTAAGCAATCACGTATAACGTATGTGGAATTCACTTCCTACTCCCTTTAGCAACATTGAAACTTCAGTCAGTAGCTGATCTTTTCTCCAGGAAATAAAGCTGCG
>NZ_BMKE01000038.1 GCF_014643915.1 Oceanisphaera marina | reverse complement strand
GTGGCAAACTCCTGCTCAACCCAATTCGTCATGTCACTCGTCGCTACACCTGTTGTTCAGTGGCATTGATGATACTCATTCAAGGACTTATGGGTAAAGGGATGGCCTCAGGTGGAACAGTATGATCGGGCCATGACTAGCAATAGCATATTTCACCCTGAGGCCTGGTTGCCATCAGGGCACAATGTTTAATTAACCATAAAGCTAAGGAAATAAAGCATGAGAAAAAGCGCGGGTTTTACCCTGATAGAATTAGTGATCGTGATCGTGATTTTAGGTATTTTAGGTGCAGTAGCGGCGCCCAAGTTTTTGAACCTGCAAGGTGATGCTTATGGTGCCAACCTACAGGCCGTGAAAAGCTCCATGGAATCAGCAGCAACCTTGATCAATACCAAAGCTATTTTGGCCGGTGAAGATAAAAAAGAAGATGGTGATCTTACTTCTGAACAATCTGGTACCGGAGCTGCAATGAAATTAGCTTATGGTTATCCAACTGCGAATGAAATAGTAAATACATTAGAGATTAAAAATACAGGTAATGATGCTGAATATGTTGCTACGGCTGCGGATGATGATGGTTCTGTATTGATATCTCCAAAGGCGAGAGCCGAAGAGGTAGATGGCGGTAATGAAGCAGTGTCCACATGTGCAGTCAAATATGAAAATGCAGAGGAAGGTAAGAGACCTGCAATTACTATTGATAAAAGTACATGCTAAACATCACGGGGCGGCTGCGGCCGCCTTATTTCAGGCATCATGGTTTGGCTTAATGGTTAGGGGCTAAACCAGGACGTCGGATAAAATTTAAAAAACATAACTATCTATATAAATAGACTCACGTTACCTCATAATCCAAGATCAAGTACTTACTACCAGGATGCTCGCCATGATTGATAATGAGATGCTTACTTGAGCCAACCAAGTTTCCATATTCTACCTAGCTGCGATCATAAGCACTCAGGCTTTACCCTGATCGAGCTGGTATTGGTGCTGGTATTGATTGGCATTCTAGGGGCTGTGGTTGCCCCGCGCTTGATGGTAGGTAATCAATTTAAAGAACGGCTGCAGGCCGATAAACTGGTGGGTTTGTTGCGCCAGGCGCAATTGCGCGCCATGAACGATCCGCAAGCGGTCACCGAAAATCCCGACATATCTCGTTGTGCTAAAGTGGTGATTACCAAGCTAGGCTTCTCGATGGCTGCAGAGTGTAAAACGCAACTGTTAGACAGCGATACAATAAGACAGCAAGAACAGCAGGGATATTTTGTGGGTGCCAGAGACATCAATATTACCGCCAATCACACCTTGCCTTTCATTCTGCAATTTGGCCAAGAGGCCGCTGAAGATGAAGATAAAGAATTTTTAACGGAAGCGAGCTTGCTAGGTCGCCCCTTTATCGGCACAGAACAATTACCAACAACTTTGAACATCACTATCGGTGACAAAGCCGTTTATATTGAACCCGAGGGCTATATTCATGGCCCTTAATACTCCTTCATTACCTAATCTATCTGGCTTAACGTTTAAACAGGCAGGCATCAGCTTATTGGAGTTTGTGCTGGGTTTGGCGTTACTGGCAATAGTGATGCTCGGGGTCACGCTGTTTTATCTCAGCCAATCTCGTCAACTCGATCCGGTGTTTCAGTTTAGAGCCGTGTCGTTAGCCGAAGCCTTGGCCGAACAAGTGCTGGCGGTGAAATATGACGTCAACAATAATCCAGCGGCACAAGAGCGTTGTAATGCCGGTGCTTGTAGTAATTCGCCGTCGACTCAGGCAATAGCTAATCCTAAGCTAACGAATTTTATCGCAGTAGACGACTTTCAGCTTTGGTGTAATAACAGTGAAAATGGAGCTAAGGGCGATATTGATGGCGAGAAGCTGGCGGCTGAACTGAATTTACCACAAATACAGCTTTATCGACGCTTTACAATAGAAACCTGTGTTGCGCTTAATGATGATGATCCCGCCAATATTTTCAAACAGGTAGACATTAAGATCAGTATCGATCAGGGCGATACTCTCTCCTTTATTCTGCACAGGTACAACATTCGATGAAGGCGCGCGGTTTTACTCTGCTGGAGCTGGTGATCGTCATGGTGCTGATTGGCATCAGCGCCCTGTTCGGCACCCGTTTTATTGCTCAAATGGCCGAAAGCTATATGGGCGGTGCCGAGCGGGCTCAGGCCTTAGCCGGTGCCCGTTTCACCCTGGAGCGCCTGCGCCGGGAGCTGGCCGTGGCCTATGGCCCCAGCGTGTACCGCAGTGACAGCAATCGCTGCCTTTCCTTTGTGCCTGCCCTGGCTGCGGGCACCTATACCGGTTTGGTGAGAAATAACTTGGCTACCTTTATTAAACCGCTGAGTGTAAGTGACAATATGCAAGGCCGCTATATGGCCATTCGGACTGCCAGTGGGGAAGATATATGGAAAGACTATCCGGCAGTTATACCCGATGATGTGTATCAAATAGATAATGAACCTGTCGGCAACAGTTTTCGTTTTAGTGATATTTTCAATACATCTGATGATATTACCTTCAGCCGCGAAGGGGTTGGTCAGCGCTACACCCTGCTAAAGCCTGAGCAGGTGCGTTTTTGCGTGGACAATGGCCGCCTGTATCGTCAAAACAAAACCGGCGAAAACTGGAATGACGGGGTGCTGATGTTGATCGGGATCACAGGAGACAAGGTCTTTCTGGACTACGATAGGCTCAGTCAACTGATACAAATGGAGCTTGTATTGACCACCCGAGACGGTGACCTGGTGTTACCCGGACAACTGCAGGTGACCTATGCGCCTTAACCCGCAACAGGCCGGCAGCATGCTGCTCAGCGTGTTGTTTATCATGCTGATTCTGTCTGCCTTGATGGCCGCCATGGTCACCCTGTCGGGCCAGAGCAGCCGCCAGCTGGTATACGAAGTGCAGGTCCTCAAAGCCCGGCTCGCTGCTGAGTCCTTGCTGGAGCGAAAGGTCTTCGACCTGCTGGATACCATTACACAAAACGAACGCATTACCGCAAATATTGCTGGCTGTGAAGGTGAAGCCAGCAGTTCCCCCCCCACAACAACTGCCGGTGTGACACAGGTGCGGGTGATTGCCACCGGCACCTGCACCGGTAGCGGCCTGACCGTGGTCCGTCATATCGAAGTCGAGGTGATTGAATGAACAAATATGCACTTTTTTACTTGACCGCTTTGCTTGCCTCGGCACCGACGCTGGCATCCACTGTTGCTGAACTCTTCCCCTATGCCGCCCAAAGCCATGATAAAAACGGTGAAGTGGAGATGAGTTGGAGTACCAGTATTAATGGTACCAATAATGGTGTGCTTGATTTTAGAAAGAAAGATGATCTAAAAGGTCAGTGTGATAACAAAAATTGTACTATCTCAGGTGACATTACAACACCTTATTCGCTTCCTAAATTTAATCGTTCTCCATTTGAGCTTCCAGCCTTTAAAAAAACCAATTCATCTTTCGAGGCAAAGTGTAGTGGCTCCGGAACGATTAGGTATGATCGTGAGGAATATGAAAAAGTTGAAGCGCAGGGAAGTTGCAGATTGCATATTGCCAACACTGGTGACGTGCTAATAAAAGGAGACTTGTCGGCGCAGGGTAGTTCAATTATTTACCTTGATAGCGGTAATTATTGGTTAGACTCATTGAAATTGTCCGGTAGCAGCAAAATTATCATTAATGGGAATGGTGAGGTTAACTTTTACGTTAAAGACAATGTTGATGTCTCCATCAGTAATCAGGTGGGCAGCCCGTCACAAAAAGTGAACATATTTCATTACGATGATGATCAGGTAAAGCTGGGTAGCAGCGCCACCTGGTATGGAAATGTAAAATCTTACGGCGACTTTGAACTGCAAGGCAGTAGTAAGCTTTATGGCGCAGTACAAGCAAAATCTCTTGAATTATCTGGTAGTACCAGACTATATCTTGATGCCGGCACATACTGGTATGAAGAGGTTGACTTACAGGGCAGCGCCAGAGTAATACCACATGGGGATGAACTCACAACCTTTTATATTGAAGAAGATTTAGAGTTACAGGGTAGTACTGAACTGGGTACCAGTGAAAATCCGGTACTTGCCTTTGTATATGGTGACGGCGACGATGACGGCGAAGCAGAGCTTGAAGGCTCTTCCAAGATCTATGGTTATGTATACGTTGAAGGCGAATTGGAGATGCAGGGCAGCACAAACATATTTGGTGCTGTCAATGTGGTTGATCTGGAAATGGAAGGCAGCGCTTCTATTAATTACAGTGCTATTCCTGTTTCAGGTGAGGTTCATCACTACAAGCTCAGTTTTGATATTGAGGCGAATCACCTTACGGCCTATGCCTGTGGTGATGAGGCCTGTAGTGAAGCGCTGCTTTATTCACGCCCCGCAATGCTGCATATTAAAGATGGGTTGAATAACAACTCCATATCAAATTTTAATAATTTTTTGAAAAGTGATAAAGACACTAACCCTAATACCAAGCTGGATAAAAATAAATGTATTCAGTTTGTAGATAAAAAAGCAGATCCCAAACCTGAAACATCTCCGGGCTTGCGCTGTTATCTGTCTGACGGTACTCGCCTGCAAAACTGCAAGTTGTGTACCGAGCAGGATGTGCAATCTTCTCTCGCTGCACATGTGTATGATGAGATAACTCTTAATGAAGAAGTATTGGGAGAAACTGCTCCTAACTTCGATTTTTATATTGCTGAGCTGAACGGCACGGGAACACTTAAAACCGGCAATAAAATATTGAAAGAAGGCAGTGCAGTTAGTTTTCCGTTAGACCTGACTTATAATAAGGCCGAAGCCATATCCCTGACTATTAAAGGTGATAACGGCAAAAATGGTAAAAACAAGCTGGAAGTGGAATATCAGCTTGAACTGGTGTTTGTGCCCAAACAGCTGCGCTGGTCTGCTGCCGATTGTGGCGGTAAAGATGGTTTTATATACGCCGATCATGCGGCATCTTGCACTGTGCTGGGCAAGGCTGGCGAGCACGCAGGGCTTACACTACAAGCTTATGGCGCAGGAAATAAACGGATAGACGACTACAGCGCTCAATTGAAAGAGATTGTTATACGTGAACTGACTGCTGATGCAAAAGTTAAGGATGATAGTCCTATTATCAAACAGCCAGCGGTTAACTTTAATCAAAGCAATAAGCCAAGCTTTACTAGCGACAAGTCCATTTCCACTGTGGGGCTGATACAGGCTATGGTGCCGGATAGCTGCGCGCCTTATGCCATTAGCGATAGCGGCTGCATGCTCGAAACAGATGGCGATACCGCCATTATCGGCCGCACCGTGCCAGCTTCGCTTAAGGTGGTTGAAACCCAAAGCGGCGATATAAAGGATGGTGTGGTGTACGCAGGTAAACCCGGCGTGAGCTTTGATGTGGCTCCTTCCTTAACCGTGATCGGCCTGGATGCCAAGGGTAAAGAATTACCCAGCTTCAGCGGTGAGTTTGCCGGTGGCCTGAAAGGCAATTCCTCCATTGCGCTGAACAGTGATATTGCTTTGAAAGGATTAGTGCCGACGTTCGACGAACCCGAAGCCGGCAAACATGTGATTAGTTGTGATACGGACAAGCTGGAGTTCATCAAGGACAAGCGCTTTCCGGAAACGGCGCTCAATCTGCCTATTCAGTTGGCCATTGAAAATCACGATGACACTCAGGGAGTGAATGGTGCCACCACCCCCCTGGCTAAGGAAAGCGACACTCTGCGCTTTGGCTTTGTTACCCTGATGGACGCCGAAATCAAGGTCGACGAGGAAGGTACCATGGCCAGCAAGCTGAATTATTTTGGTAAGGATGTGCAAACGGTGCTGGAAGATAATGTAACCGATTACGAGCTTGAACAAGCGACAAGAGTCACGCACAAGCCGATGCTAGATCCTGAGCTGCTAACGTTGGCCATGCAAGAAATCAAGGTGACTGGTTATGGTGAACAGCAAAAAGGTATTCAGGTGACCATAGACGGGCTGCCCGACTGGCTCAGGCCAGTAGATAAGGACGGTAGCCTAACCAACCCCTCTGCCATGCTGGACATCCTCAACAACTTCAGACTACGGGCCAACGACAGTATTTTTAACCGCCGCGAAGTGGTGCGGTAAAACTGGGTAAAGAAAAAAGGCGCTGCGGCGCCTTTTTTGATCCTCTTGTGTGACGGGGTTGATGTGAGTCAAAGGGAACTTTGTGATCTCCCTTATAATATCGCATCTACTTTCGATACAATCCGTTTACTTATTGGATACATTTGTTATTGTCGTTGCTAATAGCAATATCGAGTTTGGTAAGGATGACCAGATAATGAAAAATACCACTGAACACAGGGAAAGTCGGCAACCGGCAGCTTCAGCAAATGCGGGTTCACCACCACTTGATAGCGCGACATCATCGAGTGCAGCCAGGCAAAATTTGAGTTTTAAACGCCAGTTGTTGCAGCATTTGTTCAATCACTCGGTAGAATCGGTCATGGTCACCGACGCTAATGGCATTATTGAGCGTGTTAATGCGGCTTTTACCGACATTACCGGCTATAGCGCAGAAGAAGCTATCGGTCGCTCTCCCAATCTGGTGCAGTCATCTCGTCATGATCCCAGCTTTTATGCCCAAATGTGGCAGCAGCTGGAAGCAACGGGGTGCTGGAGTGGCCAGGTATGGAACCGTCGTAAATCCGGTGAAGTGTATTTACAGTGGTTAAACATTAATACCCTGACCGATGACGCCGGACAGATTACTCACAGGGTGGCTATTGGTCATGATCTGAGTGCTTATCAGCCAACCAATATCGAACGTAGCCCCTTTACCTTTAAAGACCCGCTTACCCAGTTAGGTAATCGACAGCTGTTAACCAGCCGTCTTGATCAGGCATTGGCCGAAGCTGAACGCAATAATATTCGTATCGGACTGATGGTGGTGGACATTGGTCGCTTTCGCCAGATTAACGAGCAGCTGGGGCTGGCCTGGGGCGATGATATTTTACGCCAGCAGGCGCGTACCTTGCAGGCGGCGGTCGATGAAGCCGATACTCTGGTGCGATTGCAGGGTGATATGTTTGCCATTTTGCGCCACAGCCGGGCACAAGATGCCACCATGGCACAGTTAGCCGATAAGTTACTGGGGCTGATGGCGCAGCCGATTATTCTGGCAGATAACAGTGTGGTGAGTTTACAGCCCAGCATTGGCATTGCCATTTATCCGCGAGATGCCGAGGATAATGCCGGTTTGCTACAAGCGGCCGAGCATGCTCATAGCATGGCCAAGCGGGCCGGGCGTAATCGTTTTCAGTTTGTTGATCAGCGCCAGCACGATTTGCATCACCGTGAATTGCTGATAGAGCACAGCCTGCATCATGTGCTGAATACCAGCCTGGGGGAAGGACTGAGCCTGCACTATCAGCCACAAGTGAGGCCGACCGATGGCAAAGTGATGGCGATGGAAGCCCTGTTACGCTGGCAGCATCCAAAGCTGGGCGCCTTGTCGCCGGCGGAATTTATCCCGGTAGCCGAACAAAGTGCGCAGTCGGTGCGTCTGGATCGTTGGGTTATCGAGCAGGTATGCGTCCAAGTCGCCTTGTGGCGGCAACGTTATGCCGAGGTGCCCGTGATATCGATTAATTTAAGTGCGCCCCAGTTCAGCGAGCCAGATTTTGCCGAATGGCTGCTGGGCTGTGTAACACAAGCCGGTATTCAACCGCAGTGCATTAAGCTGGAAGTCACCGAAACCACCATGATGGCCCACAAAGATAACTGCGTCATCATGCTGGGATGCTTACGCTCGCTGGGCTTTAAAATTTCGCTGGATGATTTTGGTACCGGTTATTCTGCATTGGCTTGTCTGCACCAGTTTCCGCTGGATGAGCTTAAAATTGATCGCAGCTTTATGGTGGAAGCCAGTCAAAACGCCCGCGCTTTCCTGTTACTGAAAACCATAGTGAAACTGGCACAGGAGTTATCGCTGAATTTGGTGGTCGAAGGCGTTGAACAACAAGACCAGCTCAATCTGTTAGCCGATTTTGGGCCGTTAACGGTTCAGGGCTATTACTATTATCGTCCGATGCCGGTGATTGAGGTGATGGCTCTGCTTGATTAAATAGTTCTTGAAAACGCGTATCAAACGTAAAAGGGACAAGCTTGGCTTGTCCCTTTTACGTTGTGCTTAATGCAGCTTCATTAAGATTTTGAAGTTGCTACCAACTCTTCGGCCAGAGTATCGGCCAGTTGCTCCCAGGCGCTGCCCAACGCGCGCACCAGTGCAGGGTAGCCGTCGTTTTCTAGCGGTTCGGTAATACTAAAACGACGCTGTTTAAGCAGTTGCCCCGAGCCATCAAGCAGTTGCCACTGGCCCTCGGCCAGTGCGTCGCCATTTTGCTGTCCCTGAAAGCGAGTCACCTGCACACGAATATCGCGCACCGGTAAATTGGCTTGCAAGGGTTGGCCCTTGCCTACCACCTGCGCCTGGGGGAGAACGAGCGCCAGCCGTTGCTGCAATTGTTGCTGCAGTTGCTGGCCAATGCCTTCTGCCCACAGGTGCTGGCGAGCCTGATATACCTCTATGTCATTCAGCTGCATGACAATACCTTCGCTGTCCAGATGGCCAGCAATGCGTACCGGAGCCACCATAATGGCCAGCTGGCTATCATAGTGTTGTTCGGCTGCACTACTGGGCAGCATATAGGTGGTGGGGCCGGCAGCCGAGCCGGCACAGCCACCGAGGCTGAGCAGGACGAACCCTGCGATCAGCATGAGTGATGTGGCTCGCTGCGGTTGAATCGATGGCATAAAGCCCTGGCGGTTAAGCAAACGGGATATCATTTCTTGGCCCTCGGTTGTGGGTCTTGTGATAGCTTTTTATCGAAAATCAAGGCGTTGGGCTGATCGGTCAGGGTACGCACCACAGGTTGCAGATCCCGCATCAATTTTTCCAGTCGCGACAGGGTTTGAGTCAGCTCGTTATAACCCTGTGAGTCCGGTGCAAACCCTTGCAGGGTATCGCGCAATTGACGCATGGTGCTGTTGACGTTGGTCGGCAATTGTCCGGTGGCCGGATCGGCCAGCAGTTTGTCGACTGAGGCGGCAATGTCATTCACCTTGTTCATGGTTTGCTGAGTGCTGGTCAGCGTACTGTTCAGGGTGGTTAAAATCGGCTCAATTTGCAGATTGTTGAGCTTGTCGAGCAGGTTGGACACCTTCTGCTCAATTTGCGCAAAGCCGCCGGAGGTGGTGGGAAACACCGCTTTTTCGGCAAAGGTCATACGCTGAAATGGCGTGGCATCTTTATAGAAATTCAAGTCGACAAACAGGGCGCCGGTCAACAGGTTGCCGGCCTTGAGCGAGGCACGCAAACCGTGGCCGAACATCTGCTCCAGCCGTTGTTGCCACTGTTCCAGATCAAGATCCTGATCGGTGTCGGCAAACCGTTGTGGCTCGATGCGAATCAACACGGGAATGGCAAACCGGCTAAGCGAGTCGGGCTGCGGAGCAGTAAATTTCCAGGGCACGCTGACCACGGTCCCAATGCGCACGCCTCGGTATTCCACCGGGGCGTTGTTGCCAAGGCCGCGCACCGTGTCGTCGACCAGCAGTACATATTCAAGATAGTCGCCATAGCGACCTTCTTTTGCGCTGTCTTCATCATTAAACAACACGTAGTTGGCGCCTTCTTTGGCCTGGCGTCCCATAGAGGCATTGTTGGGTACCCCAAAGGTAATGCCGCCGCCCACCAAAGACTCCAGTGACGCCACATTCACCCGAAAACCTTCGGAGTCCAGACGAATGTCCAGGCCGGACGCGGTCCAGAAGCGGGTGGTACTGGTGACCAGTACTTCATAAGGCGACTGAATGTAAAGGCGATGACGCATTTCGCGTTTTTCTGGATCGAAGTGACTGTGTTCTACCCGGCCAACCGTATAGCCCTGATAGGTGACGGGATCGCCGGTGCTGATGGAATTCCCCACCTGGCTGGCCAGATTGATACGCAACCCAGGGGCGTCGGGTGGGGCCACCGGCGGTTGTTCAAGCACCTTGTATACCTCAAGAGACACCTCGCTGTTACCGGGTTGCAGCTGGATATAAGCACCAGACAACACAGTGCCCAAACCGCTGACGCCTTCACGGCCAATACGTGGCTTGACCACCCAGAACTGGGTATCTTCGTTCAGCATGCCTGCGGCTTGCGGGGTCATGCGGGCAACGATTTCTGCATGGCTCAGATCATCCGACAGGCTGACCTTTTCTACTTTACCCACTTCAACATTTCGGGTTTTGATCAGTGTTTTACCGGCTTCTATGCCTTCGGCATTATCCATGATCAGAGTAATGGAAGGACCCAGACGACTAAGGTTGTCGTAAATCATCCAGGCTCCAATCAGCACGGCAACCAAAGGAACAATCCAAACCGGAGAAAGCGAACGCTGGGTCCGGCGCGTGGCGCGCTGGGTATCAGACATGATGATTTTCCTTAGGCGAAGTATCGTGAGAGGTTAAAACAGATTGGCCGGGCGCAACCGATTGCCAGATGCTGCGCGGATCAAACATGATGGCGGCCAGCATGGTCAACACCACCACTGCGGTAAACGACAAGGCACCGGCGCCTGGTTCTATCGACATAAGCGAGCCGTTGCGGATCAGGGCCACCAGAATGGCGACCACAAACACATCCACCATGGACCAACGGCCAATAAACTCGGTAATGCGGTACAGGCGCACCCGGCTGAGCGAGCTGAGCGTATTGGATGGTTGGCGCACTATATAACACAACCACAGCAGGGCCAGCATTTTACTGACGGGCACCAATATGCTGGCGGTCAAAATAATCATCGCGATGGGCCAGTCGCCATGCTGAAAAAACAAGAGTACCCCGCCTAAAATGGTGGCAGGTTGAGTATCGCCCAATGAGGTAGTGACCATGATGGGATACAGGTTGGCCGGAAAATACATGACGATAGATGCGGCCAGCAGCGCCAGCGTCGCCTGGTTATTTACGCCTTTGAAGGGGTGCAGGGGCTCGTCACATCGCAGGCAGCGATGGGGATGATTGTCAGACAGCCGATTTACCAGCCCACAGGTGTGACAGCCGGCCAGTTGCTGCTGCGAAGCCGACGCGCCCAATTCCACATTTGAGGGCGCCTTGTGCTCGGGATCCAGGTAAAACCACAACCAATCGCGGTCTACCGACTGTGTGGTGAGCAGCAGCAAGAGGGCATAAGCACAAAAGGTCCAAAACGACATGCCCAGCTCTATGTCGGCCATGCCAATAATTTTGATCAGGCTTACCAGGGTGCCAATAACAAATACGTCCGCCATCATCCAGGGGGTGATATAGCCAAGGGTGCGAGCGATTTGCCGGCTTCGGGGTAACGGCTGACCGCGCACTATGCCGAGGCACAGCCAGAGCAGGCTCGTCAGGTAAACTGCCGGCAAGATAATGACGGTAAGCAGCACGCATAACGCAACCAGAGGCTGGTGCAGGCCAATCAGGGTCGAGGCGGTTTCGGTCAGCTCTATACGGTTGCCAATGCCACTGATACTAAAGCTCAGAAAGGGGAATACCACCGACAACACGAGGGTAATCAGGGTGGCAACGACCAATGCCAGGCTGCGCTCGGCGGAATTGGACTGGCGGCGTACCAGGGTATGCTCGCAGCGAGGACACACGGCTTTTTCACCGGTTTTCAAGGGGGGGAGTGCTAATAGCAGGTCACATTCGTGACATACCCGCAGCCGCCGGCGTGAAACCTGGTTGGAATGCGCTTTTTTGTGTGCGGTGACGAATGCTGGCAATGAAGGTTCAACCAATGGAAAGTCTGTTCAGAGGATACTAGCAATGAGTGATTGATAATACGACAGTTTCGTTGCCCCTCCAACATAAACACCAAATGAGTCTGGTTGTTTTGTGATAATATGTAGGTCATTTTATCACCTGAAAGCTTGATTTTTAAGCTGAATATTTTATGGATTGTTCATTTTAAAAGCGGGTTTTTTGTTTATAATGGTTAAATTAGATCTCATATGGAACTTATCTTGTGACCCATAAGAATCCTACTGCCTTATTTCAGGTAGGCAAACCTATCAACATTGACGAGCGAATGCGTTGTTTTGGTGTTAACTCATGAACATAGTGCTAACGGCTGATGAGCATGAGCTGGTTGTTGAATTGATGCATATCGGCGTCGGTCGCGTGGCCAATATTTTGTCCAACATGGTAAGGGATGAAGTACGGTTATCTGTTCCTCAGTTGCAAGTGTTGTCCCCTGCCGAAGCCAGCGATAATTTTTGTCGTGACATGCCCGGCGTATTAGCGGGAGTCATGCAGCATTTTAGCGGTTTTACGAGCGGTAGAGCGGCAGTGTTGTTTCCTGAAGCTCGTAGTCTTGAATTGGTGCGCGCTATATTAGGCGAAGACATGTCGATCGGCGAAATATCAGAGCTGGAACAGGAAACTCTGGCTGAGCTGGGTAATATATTTCTCAATAATTGCCTGGTAACGCTGGCTAATTTATTAAATCAGAAGATTCAAACCGATTTACCCCTGGTTTTCAATATCGATACGCCTCATCTGTTGAGTCATTTGTTGCCAGTTGCTGAGCGGAGCTCCAGCTTTATCATGTTAATGAAAATTCATTTCAGCCTGCGAGAGCGAAATCTGGAAGGGTATTTGGCCTTTATCGTCGATGTGCAGTCAGCCGATAAGTTTGTGGCTGCCCTGCAAGATTACCCGGTTGAGCTTGTTGAATGATGGACGTCATGCAAACTGCATCCTCATTATCTGATCTTAGGCTGAACCAGATGGCATTGGAGCAGCTAGAAAACGGCGTTATGTTGCTGGATGCCCAACAAAGAGTGTTGTTCTGGAACCAGTGGCTGGTGCGCTATACCGGTATCAATCCGGATGATGCCCACGGGCAGCGGCTGGAACAATTATTTGATGTGCCTTTGCCTGTGGTTGTGTCGGATGCTATCAAAGCCGCCTGTGAACATGGTTTGGCGCGGCTGCTGTCCCATAAACTGCATCGACAGTTGTTACCTCTGCGCAGCCAGTTTATGTCCGACGGTCAAGACCATGTCTATCACTCCATGATGCTGCGCCCGTTGCATAACGGAGGAGGTGTTGTATTGGTACAGTTGTATGATCTTACCAATGCGGTACGCCGTGAGCGTTATTTACGTGAAAAAGAACAGGCGCTGCGCAAGATACATTTTGCACAGTCTGCAGAAAAGCGGTTTATGGATACCGTGCTGGATACCATCAGTGCCTTGGTGGTGGTAACGGATGCGAGGGGGTGTATTGTTAATGTGAATTGCAGTGCGGAGCTGGCCTTGGGCTTTAGCCAACACCAATTGCAGGGCAAGCAGCTGAAAATGCTGTTGGGGCTGGACAGCTTTAAACATTTGCCCGAGAGCAAAAAGCAGGCGGCCGAGTTACGTTCTTTCAATTGTCATATGACGAACGCGGATGGCAAATCTATTTACATTCGCTGGACGGTTAAAGCAGTAAAGAAAGGGGGGCACCCGCTGCGTTACCTTATTTATACCGGTCAGGATATCACCGAGCGTGAAAGAGCCTCGGCTTTGTTACAACTTGAGCGAGAAATGCTGGAAATGGCTGCGGGTAAACAGTCGACTCGGTGTATTCTCGACCATGCCTGTGTGTCGTTAGAGCAACAGCTGGAGTCGTGTCGGGTAGCCGTGTTGCAAGTGGGTGACGACAACCGGCTACAAATCATTAATGGTCCGAGCCTGCCAGAGTCTTTCGGTGAACAATTATACTCGTTGCAAAATGAACGTCTGCTACGTGTGATCAAGTCCGCTCTGAGACACGGTCAGCTACAGGTGTTTGCGGGACCGGCTAAAGGTAAGTACTGGCAGCAATGGCTGGTGCTGGCCAAGCAATTCAAAATGGCGGGTTGCTGGTTGATGCCCATTCAGGTAGTCCCCCGTCACTCGCAAAACATGTTGGCTATATTTCCGCGTTATCAGTCTCATCCTCACAGTCATGAGCCACAGATAGTACAGCGGATTAGTCATTTGGCAGCACTGATACTGGAACGTCAGCACCAGCAAGAGCAGATAGAGCATCTGGCCTTGTATGACTCGTTAACCGGGCTGGCCAACAGAAGTTTACTGAACGAGCAACTGCAGCGCAGTATTCACCGTGCGCGTCGCACTGCTGGGGCGTTTGCCTTGTTGTTTATCGATCTGGATGGCTTTAAAGCGGTGAACGACACCTATGGGCACGATGCCGGGGATGCCCTGTTGATTGAGCTGGGACAGCGTTTGCGAAATCGGTTTCGGGCTAACGATTGTTGCGCACGTATAGGAGGAGACGAGTTTGTTGTTTTACTTGATGATACTACCGATGGATCAACCGTTATGAGTATTGGGGAGTCTCTTCTCACACTTCTGGCCACACCACTGCCATGGGGGGAGTACCCACTGCGAGTGACCGCATCTATTGGCATTGCTTCATATCCTGCCAATGGTGACAGTGCCGGCAGTTTGCTTACCAGTGCCGATAATGCCATGTATCGAGCCAGTAACTGTTCACCCGCAGCGCCTTGACACTCAATAATGGGATGATCGTCTCTTGATCCGCTTTTGCTACTTGCACGATCTCCCTGTTCAGGCACGCTTATCAATA
>NZ_BMKE01000037.1 GCF_014643915.1 Oceanisphaera marina | reverse complement strand
ACAAAATTTGCTCATCAAAACAGGCCGAATATACGTATGCAGTTTTATCCTGATTACCCAAAATAACAGAAACCCCACTTGCAGAAAGCGAGGTGTCCATATATGCTTGCAGCGAGTCGGTGGAGCAGGCCATTTGTCCGTCTTTTACATAATTATGAATCCGCCTCTATGCGTAACAGCTCACTGCCTTCGGCTACCTGGCTGCCTTGGCGATAATACAGCTCGGCCACCCTGCCCGCGGTGGGAGCACGAATGGCGTGCTCCATTTTCATTGCCTCCATAATCAACAGTGTTTGGCCTGCCTCGATCGTGTCGCCCACGGCTACCTTAAGCTGGCTGATCACACCCGGCATGGGGGCCTGCAGGCTGTCGGCCGCGGCGTGTGCGCTGGATGAAAATTGCGGGCGAGCCAGCTGTATATCGAAGCGCTCCCCCTGATAAAACAACCACAACTGATCCTGGTGCCGAGCGAGATAGCAGCGCAGTGGCCGCTGATCCAGCACCGCGTCCAGTTGGTCTTCGGTCAGGGTAGCGGTAAGGGTGTGTTGTGCATCATCCAGCTGCATCTGCCAGCCATCTGTTTGCGGGCTTACCGTCAGTCGATGCGTTTTCTCCTCCTGCACCAGTTCAACCATGCGCCGGGCGGGCAGATTGAGCCACCAGCCCTGATGGTCGGCAAAGGGTGAGCAGTCTGCATTTTTTTGCGTTGTCCGCTCGCTTAACAGTAAAAAGGCAGCCGCCAGCGCCAGCTGTTGCGAACAACTCAATGCCGCCGGCGCAGACAGCTCGGCCTCATGTTCGGCAATAAAGCGGGTGTGTAACTCGGCGTTGTGCAAGGCCGGCAAGGCCACTAAACGGGTCAAGAAGCCGACGTTGGTGCGCACGCCGCCAATGCGATATTCGGCCAGCGCGCGGGCCAAATGGCGCAGTGCGCCTGAGCGGGTGGGGGCCCAGACGATCAACTTGGCGATCAAGGGGTCATAATAAATGCCGATGCAGTCGCCCTGGCGAACACCGGTATCCAGTCTAATCACGGGACCATAAGTCGAGGGGGTCGTGGGTGGTTCATGCAGATAGTGCAAGTGGCCGGCGGCAGGTAAAAATTGCCGGGCCGGATCTTCGGCATACACCCGTACTTCAATGGCGTGGCCTTGAATGGTGACCTGGGATTGGCTTAACGGCAAGGGCTGACCGGCAGCAATGCGCAGCTGCCAGTCGACTAAATCGAGTCCGGTAATCAGCTCAGTCACCGGATGCTCCACTTGCAGCCGGGTATTCATTTCCATAAAGAAGAACTGGCCGTCGTCGAGATATAAAAACTCCACCGTGCCGGCGCCGCAATAATCGATGGCCAGGGCTGCTCGCACCGCCGCCTCGCCCATGGCAATGGCAATGTCGTGCGGCAAGTCAGGCGCCGGCGCCTCTTCAATCACTTTTTGCTGGCGTCGTTGCAGCGAGCAATCGCGCTGGCCCAGGTAAATTCCCTGACCAAACATGTCACAAAAAATCTGTACTTCTATATGGCGAGCTTGAGGTAGGTAGCGCTCCAGCAGCATGGCATCGTCGCCAAAGGCGGCTCTGGCTTCCCGCTTGGCGGCGGCCAGCGCCTCATCAAATTCGCTCAATTGTTCGACCAGCCGCATGCCCTTGCCGCCGCCACCGGCCACGGCCTTCAGCAACAGCGGAAACCCGCAGCGTTCGGCGGCCTGGCGTAATAGAACCGGATCCTGCAGATCTTCATGAAAGCCAGGAACGACTGGCACGCCGGCGGCGCTCATCAGGGTTTTGGCCGCCGACTTGGAGCCCATGGCGCTGATGGCCGCAGCGGGCGGGCCGATAAAAACAATGCCTTGTTCGGTACAGGCTCGGGCAAAGTCGGCATTTTCCGATAAAAAGCCATAACCCGGGTGTATCGCCTCGGCGCCACTGGCCTTGGCAATTTCCAGCAATCTATCCTGCCTGAGGTAACTGTCGGTGGCAGGGGCCGGACCCAGATACCAGGCCTCATCTGCCTCTGCTACATGAATAGCATCCGCGTCGGCGGCGGAATACACGGCCAAAGTAGCTATGCCAAGTTGGCGGCAGGTACGGATGATGCGACAGGCAATTTCGCCTCTGTTGGCAATCAATATTTTGTTAAACAGGCGGGCAGCAGTGGCATCAGGCATTGTCATCCTCCCAGGCGGCGGGTCTTTGTTGCAAGAAGGCGCTTAACCCTTGCTGCGCTTCGTCGCTAACGCGCACCTCGGCCAGGCGCTGGGCGCTGCGCTCGATGAGCTCGGCAGTGATGGGCTGCTCGGCTAGCTGTTGTAACCAATGCTTGGCGGCGCTCATGGCGGCGGGGCCGTTGCGTAATAGCGAACCAATGAGCTCGGCGGCCGCGTCATTCAGGCTCTGCGCTGGGGCGGCGGTACAATGGATCAAGCCCAATCGCTCGGCGGCTGGAGCGGTGATCACTTCGGCGGTGAGCAAATAGCGCCTGGCCTGACGTTGCCCCATGGCGCGCAATACATAGGGGCTGATGGTGGCGGGGATCAGTCCCAATCGTACTTCACTGAAGCAGAAACGACTGTTGGCGCTCGCGACAACCAGGTCGCAGCAGCTGATAATCCCCAGGGCACCGCCATAGGCCGCACCTTGCACCAGCGCCAGTACGGGATGAGCAAAGACATCGATCTGCTGTAATAACCTGGCCAGCTTACGTGCATCCGCGACATTCTGCTCTTGGGTCAGCTGGCGAGCCTGTTGCATCCAGTTAAGATCGGCACCGGCGCTAAAGTGCTTGCCAAGGCTTTTGATGATCAGCAACCGTAACGAGGGAATATTCTCGGCCTGGCGCAAGGCGTCGGCCATGGCGTCGATCATGCTTTCGTTCAGCGCATTACCTTGTTCGGGTCGATTGAGAATCAACTCAACCACTCCATTTGGACGGGCTTCAAGTAATACCGGATCGCTCATCTCGCCTCCTACATGCGAAACACCCCAAACCGGGTGTCGGGGATGGGGCGGTTCAGTGCCACGGCCAGACTCATGGCCAGTACGCGGCGACTGTCGACGGGGTCAATCACGCCGTCGTCCCATAAACGGGCGCTGGCATACCAGGGATGACCTTGTTGTTCGTAGCGTTTGATAATGGGCGCCTTGAAGTTGTCTTCGTCGGTCTGGCTCCAGCATTCACCGGCTTTTTCTTTGGCGTGTCGCCGCACAGTTGCGAGCACGCCGGCGGCTTGCTCCCCGCCCATCACCGAGATGCGGGCGTTGGGCCACAGCCACACAAAATCGGGGTCAAAGGCCCGGCCACACATGCCATAGTTACCGGCACCAAAACTGCCGCCGATAATCAGAGTGATCTTGGGTACCTTGGCGCAGGCCACCGCCATCACCAACTTGGCACCGTGCTTGGCTATGCCTTCGGCCTCGTATTTTTTACCCACCATAAAGCCGGTAATGTTTTGCAAAAACAGCAAGGGGATGCCGCGCTGGCAACAGAGCTCGATAAAGTGCGCGCCCTTTTGCGCCGACTCGCTGAATAAAATGCCATTGTTGGCAATAATGCCCACCGCATAGCCATGCAGATGCGCAAAGCCGGTGACCAGACTGCTGCCATAATCGCGTTTGAATTCATCGAAGGCCGAGTCATCGATCAGCCGGGCAATCACGGCGCGCACATCCATGGCCTTGCGCAAATCGGTACCGGCGATGCCGTACAACTGCTCAGTGGGATAGCGAGGGGGCAGGGGCGCTTGTGCGGGAGATGGCAGCGGGGAACGACGCAAGTTGGCCACCAGTCGGCGTGTCAGCCACAGCGCATGGCGGTCGTTTTCTGCGATATGATCCGCCACCCCCGATTGCTGGGTATGCACCTCGGCGCCGCCCAGCGCGTCGGCACTCACCACTTCGCCGGTGGCCGCCTGTACCAGGGGCGGGCCGCCCAAAAAAATGGTGCCCTGATGGCGCACTATGATGGACTCGTCTGCCATGGCCGGTACATAGGCGCCACCGGCGGTACACAAGCCCATCACCACCGCCAGCTGCGGGATATTGGCGGCCGACATGCGCGCCTGATTGAAGAAGATGCGGCCAAAATGATCGCGATCGGGAAACACCTCGGCCTGACTGGGTAAATGCGCGCCGCCCGAGTCGACCAGATAAATGCAGGGCAGGTGACAGCGTTCGGCAATTTCCTGAGCGCGCAAGTGTTTCTTGACCGTTAGCGGATAATAGGTGCCGCCTTTTACCGTGGCGTCGTTGGCGACAACCATGCACTCGATACCGCTAACGCGGCCAATGCCGGTGAGCAGGCCCGCAGCAGGCACCGCCTCGTCATACACCTGATGGGCGGCCAGCGGCGACAGCTCCAGAAAAGACGCGCCTGGGTCGAGCAGCTCGCGAATACGTTCGCGGGCCAACAGCTTGCCCCTTTGCCGGTGGCGGGCCTGATTGGCTTCGCCGCCGCCTTCGGCAATCTGGGCCACCAAGGTGTGCAGCGCCGCCACTTCTGCCGCCATGGCCTGATGATTGGCCTTGAATTCATACGCGTCGGGATTGATGTTATCAGGCAGTATCGTCATCCAGGACTCCTGCAGGTGCTTACGTGTTATTTATCAAACCTAAAAACGCTCTCGCCACGGAATCCACGGAACCCACGGAAAAATGAAGATGAAGACCAGGAGCTAACGTTTACTTTCCCCATTCCCCATTCCCCATTCCCCATTCCCCATTCCCCATTCCCCATTCCCCATTCCCCATTCCCCATTCCCCATTCCCCATTCCCCATTCCCTTGTCTCTTTTCTCTTTAGATTTCGTGCATTAGCCTGGCATCATCTGTTGTGTACTAACTCGCGGCCAATCAGCATGCGGCGGATTTCCGAGGTACCGGCACCAATTTCGTATAACTTGGCGTCGCGCAACAGGCGACCGGCGGCAAACTCATTGATGTAGCCATTGCCGCCCAACAGTTGAATGGTATCCAGTGCCAGTCGAGTAGCGGTTTCGGCCGCCAGTAAAATTACCCCGGCGGCGTCTTTGCGAGACAGCTGACCTTTATCTGCCGCCATGGCAGTCATATAGGTATAGCAGCGGGCGGCATTCATGTGGGTATACATATCGGCCAGTTTGCCTTGCACCAGCTGAAATTCGCCGATGGCCTGGCCAAACTGCTTGCGCTCGCGCACATAGGGCAGGGCCAGATCCATGGCTGCCTGCATAATGCCCAGCGGGCCGCCGGCCAGTACCAGGCGCTCGTAATCCAGGCCGCTCATCAGCACTTCAACGCCGCCATTAAGCGGACCCAGCAGATTGGCTTTGGGCACACGGCAATTTTGAAACACCAGCTCGCAGGTGCTGGAGCCGCGCATGCCGAGTTTGTCTAACTTTTGCGCATGGCTGAAGCCCGGGGTACCGCGCTCGACAATAAAGGCACTGATGCCACGCGCATCGGCCTGGCTGTCGGTTTTGGCGTACACCACCACGACCTGGGCTTCGGGACCATTGGTGATCCACATCTTGTTGCCGTTCAACACAAAATGATCGCCATCGGCGCGGGCCTGCAGCTTCATCGACACCACATCGGATCCGGCTCCCGGCTCCGACATCGCCAGGGCGCCTATGTGCTCACCGCTGAGCAGCGCCGGTAAATACTGCTGCTTTTGCTGCTCGCTGCCGTGGCGATGAATTTGATTCACACACAGGTTGGAGTGCGCGCCATAGGACAAACCGACAGAGGCGGAGGCGCGGCTCAGCTCTTCCATGGCCAGCACATGCGCCAGATACCCCATGTTAACCCCGCCATACTCTTCGGCCACCGTAATGCCAAACAGTCCCATTTCGCCCAGCTTGGGCCATAGCTCAATGGGGAAGCGATTGTCTTGGTCAATGGCTGCGGCCAGTGGCGCAATTTCATGGGCGGCAAAGGCAGCCACCTGCGCGCGCAGCATCACCAGGGTGTCATCCAGCCCCATATTTAGCGGCGAACAGTTCAATGGCGAATAAGACGTCATGGCATCCTCCTGTATGACAGCGGCCTGTTCAATAAAACCAATGTCTGGTTTCGTTTGTTACCGTTTTTCTGCCATTAACTATAGTTGTCATGGGGCAATCGGGTTCGACTAAACTTGAAAACAGACCCAGCGCCAAAGACGTGAATAATTCAGGGTACTTGCTTCTTTAAAGGGCACCGGCGAGTCGCTGGTAACGAGTCGGTGCCATATAAGGCATAGCTTAGCTGAGGAATATCTGACCATGAACAAAGAAGATATCGTCATCGTCGGCGCTGCGCGTACGCCCATGGGAGCCCTGCTTGGCGAGCTCAGTTCGGTGTCGGCACCTGCGCTTGGCGCCGCGGCCATTGCCGCCGCCGTACACAGGGCGGGGGTAAAGCCGGAACAGGTCGATGAAGTGCTTATGGGCTGTGTTCTGTCGGCCGGATTGGGCCAGGCACCGGCGCGCCAGGCCGTCCTGGCGGCGGGGTTACCAAACAGCGTACCTTGTACTACGGTCAATAAAATGTGTGGCTCGGGCATGAAAGCCGTGATGCTGGCGCATGACCAGCTCAAGTCGGGCAGCAGCTCGCTGATGGTGGCTGGCGGCATGGAAAGCATGAGCCAGGCACCTTACTTGTTGCCCAAGGCGAGAGCCGGGCTGCGCATGGGGCACGCCAGCCTGCTGGATCATCTGTTTTTGGATGGCCTGGAAGATGCCTATGAGGGCGGTTTGATGGGGGCTTTTGCCCAGCGCACCGCTGATCAGTTTGCCATCGGTCGCACCGCCATGGACGATTTCGCCCTGATGTCGCTCGCCCGCGCGCAGCACGCCATCGCCGGAGGGGACTTTGTCACCGAAATCACCCCGGTCAAGGTCGAGACACGCCACGGCAACACAGTGGTGAATGTGGACGAGCAACCGGGCAAGGCGAGGCCCGACAAAATACCCCACCTTAAACCCGCCTTCAGTCACAACGGCACCATTACCGCCGCCAACTCCAGTTCCATTTCCGACGGCGCCGCCGCCCTGGTGTTAACCACGGCAACTCAGGCTAAGGCCCTCGGCCTTGTACCGTGGGCGAGAGTGTTGGCCCATGCGACTCATGCCCAGCTGCCGGCAGAGTTTACACAGGCTCCTATTGGCGCCATCAAGAAGGTGCTAAGCAAGGTCGGCTGGCAGGCTGATGAAGTGGATTTATATGAAATAAATGAAGCCTTTGCCGTGGTGACCTTGCTGGCGATCAGCGAGCTGGGGCTGGATGAAAATAAAGTGAACGTCAATGGCGGCGCCTGCGCCCTGGGGCACCCCATAGGTGCTAGTGGGGCACGGATTCTGGTGACCCTGATCCATGCGCTGCGCCATCGCGGCCTGACCAGAGGTGTGGCGGCGCTGTGCATTGGCGGCGGCGAGGCCACCGCCGTGGCGCTGGAACTAGTCTAGTGGACATAATTCCAATTAAAAGGATGAAACCATGACGTATCAGATCCCGTTATCGATCAATGGCGCTCTGATGGCCAGCCAAACCGAGCAATGGCTGGAGGTGCATAATCCGGCTACCCAGAAAGTCATTGCTCGTCTGCCTTGTGCCACCGTTACAGAAATAACGGCTGCGGTGCAGGCTGCCAGCCAGGCGTTTATCCGCTGGCAAGCCACGCCCGTGCCGGAGCGGGCACGGCTGATGCTGAGTTATCAGGCGCTGCTCAAAGAACAGCACGAAGATATTGCCTATTTGCTGAGTCAGGACACCGGCAAAACCTTTGACGATGCCAAGGGCGATGTATGGCGCGGCATAGAAGTGGTGGAGCAGGCCGCCAATATTGCGGCGCTGAGCATGGGCGAAACCCAGATGAACGTGGCCAGCGGCGTGGACTGTTACAGTTTTAGCCAGCCGCTGGGCGTGTGTGTGGGCATAACGCCCTTTAACTTTCCCGCCATGATACCGCTGTGGATGTTTCCGCTGGCCATTGCCTGCGGTAACACCTTTGTTCTGAAACCGTCAGAGCAGGTGCCTTTGGTGCCGATGCGGCTGGCGGAGCTGTTTTATGAGGCCGGTGCGCCCAATGGGCTGTTACAGGTGATACACGGTGGCCAAGAGGTAGCCGAGCAATTGCTGGCGCAGCCAGAGGTACGTGCCGTGTCTTTTGTGGGCTCGGTAGCGGCGGGGCAGCAGGTGTATCGCGCGGCCACCCAGCAGCTAAAGCGGGCGCAGGTGTTTGCGGGGGCTAAAAATCATTTGGTGGTGTTGCCCGACGCCAACAAGCAGCAGGTCATCAATAACCTGGTGGGGGCCTCGGTGGGAGCGGCAGGGCAGCGTTGCATGGCGATTTCGGTGGCGGTGTTGGTGGGCAAGGCGGCCGATTGGCTGCCCGATTTAACCGAGGCCATGGCCAGGGTGAAGCCGGGCGTCTGGAATGATGCCAACGCCGGTTACGGCCCGTTAATCAGCCCAGCGGCGAAGAAAAGAGTGCTGGGTCTGATTGCCAGGGGTAAGCAGCAAGGGGCGACCTGCCTGCTGGATGGCAGCCAGGTAGAAGTGGCGGATTATCCCCATGGTAACTGGCTGGGCCCAACGTTATTCAGTGACGTCACCACCGACATGACCCTCTATAAAGAAGAGATTTTTGGCCCGGTGCTGTTGGTAATGACGGTAGACAGTCTGGCCGAGGCCATCGCCCTGGTGAACGCCAATCCCTATGGCAATGGCACCGCGATATTTACCGCCTCGGGTGCGGCGGCTCGCCAATATCAGCAGCAGGTTCAGGTGGGACAGGTGGGCATCAATGTGCCGATTCCCGTGCCCTTGCCGTTTTTCTCGTTCACCGGCTGGCGCAACTCTTTTTACGGTGACCTGCACGCCTACGGCAAACAGGCGGTGCGTTTTTATACCGAGACCAAAACCGTGACCGCCCGCTGGTTTGATGACGAAGCCTGCAGCGATCCAAACATGACGATAGACCTTAAGTGACCGCGGTCAGCCATAAGCTGTCAGCGGTAAGTAAATACCAAGTCAAAGACAAATACTGGCTGTTGTCGGCTTTGGGTTGTTTGGCCGTCTTCCTGATGAACATCAGGATCTCGGTTTTTCATTAGGGGTTTATGGGCTTGCTCTGGTCTTGGTATTTTCTGACCGCTAACTGCTTACAGCTGAATGCTTTTTTCAGGAGGGTTTATGGACTTTGAACTGAGTGATGAGCAGCGGGCCTTCGTTGAGTTGGCCGAGGGCTTTGCCCGACACGAACTTGAGCCCCATGCCGCCGCCTGGGACAAAGACCATCATTTTCCTGTCGATGTGTTGCAGCACGCGGGGGCGCTGGGCTTTTGTGCCCTTTATACCCCAGAAGCCGCCGGTGGCCTGGGGCTGAGTCGACTCGATGCCAGCCTGATTTTCGAGCGCCTGGCCATGGGCTGTACCTCCACCACTGCCTTTCTCACCATTCATAATATGGTCACCTGGATGGTGGCCAGTTTTGGCACATCAGCGGTCTGGTCGCGCTTTGGTGAGGGGCTGACCTGCGGGCAGCTATTGGCCTCTTATTGTTTAACCGAAGCCAATGCCGGATCCGATGCGGCGGCACTGACGACGCGGGCACAACGGGTCGGGGAGCATTATCAACTGACCGGCAGCAAGATGTTTATTTCCGGCGCCGGCAGCACTCAGGTGCTGGTGGTGATGGCACGTACGGGCGGGACAGGAGCCAGGGGGATTTCTGCCTTGGTACTGGATGCCAACAGCCCGGGAATAGAATACGGTCGCGCCGAACACAAAATGGGCTGGAATAGCCAGCCAACCCGTACCGTGACCTTTAATCAGGTCAAGGTGCCCGCCGATCAGTTGCTGGGGCAAGAGGGCGAAGGCTTTCTCATCGCCATGAAAGGGCTGGATGGCGGGCGCATCAATATTGCCAGTTGCTCGCTGGGCACGGCGCAGCAGGCGCTCAACAAAGCCCGGCAATATATGCAGGAGCGCAGCCAGTTTGGCCGCAAGCTGGCCGAGTTTCAGGCGTTGCAGTTTACTCTGGCCGACATGGCGACCGAGCTGGTGGCTGCCCGGCAACTGGTGCGCTTTGCGGCCAGCAAGCTGGATGGGGCGCACCCGGATGCCGGTACTTATTGCGCCATGGCCAAGCGTTTTGCCACCGATGTGGGTTTCAAGGTTTGTGATCAGGCGCTGCAGCTGTATGGCGGCTACGGTTATATCAAGGAGTATCCACTGGAACGCTACCTGCGCGATACCCGGGTGCATCGCATTCTGGAAGGCACCAACGAGATCATGAAACTGCTGATTGCCAGGCGGATACTGGCGGAAGGAAGCGGGGAGTTGTGACGGTGATTGTGGAAAAGGGGCACAAGTCGGACAAAGACCTGCTCCTCCGACACGCTGTGGATACTTCCATGTACGCTCTCCGTTTCATCCCTGAAACGGAAGGTCGGCGGAGCAGATCTCTTTGCCCTCCTCATGGCCGCAGAGTCGTCTGAAGACACCGCCAACAGGCGACTCCGAGTCATTCAAGGGATAACAGGGACTTCCTCCGCCGACCGTCACATGCCATGGATGGCATGTGTGAGCTTACACTGATGTACTCGTAGCGTGTCGGTAGAGGTGGCCCTGTTTCCCCTGAGGCATAGGTATGAGGCTATAAGGAGAATGCATGAGCAGCTTGATCATCGAGGAATACGCCACTGAAGGTGGTAATCGCATCGGCCATATCCGGCTGAATGCCGAACGCAGTCTCAATGCCCTGACCTTGACGATGATAGAGCAGATGCTGCCGATTCTGACAGCCTGGCAGCGGGATCCGCAGCTGGTGGCGGTGCTGCTGGATGGGGCCGGTGACAGGGCCTTCTGCGCCGGGGGGGATGTGGTGAGTCTGTATCACGCCATGGTTAATGCCGGGCCTACCGATGAGCGGGGATTGACGCCTATCCCCGAGTTGGCGGTACGTTTTTTTGAGCAGGAATATCGGCTCGATTACCTGTTGCATACCTTTGGCAAGCCGGTGCTGTGCTGGGGCGGCGGCATCGTTATGGGCGGCGGCATGGGGCTGTTGATGGCCAGCTCGCATCGCATCGTCACCGAGACCAGTCGGCTGGCGATGCCGGAGGCGGCCATAGGGCTGTATCCGGATGTGGGGGGCAGCTGGTTTCTCAATCGGTTGCCGCCGGGGTTGGGGGAGTTTATTGCCCTTACCGGGTGCGCCATTAATGCCCGTGATGCTGACTGGTTGGGGTGGGGCAATCGGATGATTGCGACCGATAAAAGGGAGCAGTTGCTGCCCGCCCTGCTGGCAATAACAGACTGGTGCCAGCCCGAGGTGGCGGTGAATGGGGTGTTACGCCAGTTCGAGGCTGCTTCGGTGGCGGCCTTTGCCGATTTGCCTGCTCCCTTGCAATCTCATCAGTCGCAGATCCGTCGGCTGCTGGATAAAGACCAGTTGCAAGACCAGGTGGCGGCGTTAGTTGGCGCTGAGAGTGACGATCCCTGGTATCACAAGGTTCAGCAAAATCTGGCGGCAGGCAGCCCGCTGGCCATGGCGGTGATTGCCAAGCAATTGCGCCGCTGTCGGCATTGTTCGTTGGCGGAAGTCTTTCAAAAAGAATTGGCGCTGTCGGTGCAGTTGTGCCGGTGTCGAGAATTTGCTGAAGGGGTACGGGCGCGATTGATCGACAAGGATCAGTTGCCTGACTGGACTTTCAGCAGTCTGGCGCAGGTGGACGACTCGCTGCTGAACGCGCTGTTCGAGTCACCCTGGGCGATGAGTCCACTGATGGACTTGTAACGGAGGTTTCTATGAAGGCCAACATCGCATTTATCGGCTTGGGCAATATGGGCGCGCCCATGGTGGCCAATTTGCTGCAGGCGGGGCACAGGGTGCAGGTCTTTGATCTGCAAGCCGAAGCCATGGCGCGAGTGAGCAAGTTAGGTGCAGTGCCCGCCGGCTCTGCGCTAGCCGCCGTAGAACAGGCCGAGGTGGTGATCACCATGTTGCAAACCGGTGCTCAGGTGGAGGCCGTGTACATGAGTGGCCAGCAGTCTTTGTTTGCCGCTATGTCGGTCAATACACTGGTCATCGACTGCTCCACCATAGAGGCCAGCACCGCCAAGACCATGGCAGACAAGGCCGTCGAACATGGGCTGGATTTTCTCGACGCACCCGTTTCCGGTGGCGTGGCGGGCGCCCAAGCCGGCACCCTGACCTTTATCGTGGGCGGTTCGGCGGCGCAGTTTGCTCGGGCTCAGCCGGTATTAAGCCTGATGGGGAGCAAGGTGCTGCATGCGGGCGGTCACGGAGCCGGGCAAATGGCCAAGGCCTGCAATAACATGTTGTTGGCGGTGCAAATGGCCGGCACCTGCGAAGCGCTGAACATGGGCATCAATAATGGCCTGGATCCTCGGGTGCTGTCCGAGATCATGCAACAAAGCTCGGGGGATAATTGGGTGCTGCAACACTACAACCCGGTGCCGGGCGTCATGGACAAGGTACCGGCTGCACAGAGCTACAGTGGAGGTTTTAAAGTCCGATTGATGTGCAAGGATCTGGACCTGGCCATGGATCTTGGTCGGGAAACTCGCTCGCCGGTGCCCATGGGGGCGGCGGCCAAGGCGCTGTTCGATCTCCATCAGGTGGCAGGAGCCGAGGAGCTCGACTTTTCCAGCCTGTTGACCCTATTTCAGAAGAAAGGGTATCAAAAGAAAGGGTTTCAAAAGAAAGAGCCTCAGCAGAAATAGTCCCAGCAGGAAAGGTTAAGCAGCAATAGTCAGCGCCCGGTTGCCGATAGGCAAACACGAGCAAGAGTAACAGGAGAGTCGCGATGGACATCAAAGGCAAGGTGGTCGCCATTACCGGCGCCGGAAGAGGCCTGGGTCAGGCAATGGCGCTGCATCTGGCAGCAAAGGGCGCCGTGCTGGCGCTGCTTGACAACAATGAACAGGATTTGGCAAAAACCGGCGAAATGATCGCGGCCAAAGGGGCGCGGGTCGGCGTATACCTGTGTGATATCAGCGATGAAGAGCAGGTGGTGCAGACCTTTGGCCAACTGGTGCGAGAACTGCACGGGCTACAACTATTGGTCAATAATGCCGGCCTGATGCAAGACGCGCTGCTGGTGAAATGGCAAGACGGAAAATTGGTCAGCAAGATGAGCCTGACGCAGTGGCAGTCGGTGCTGGAGGTGAATCTGACCGGTACTTTTCTCTGTGGCCGAGAGGCGGCGGCGCACATGGCCGAGCTGGACAAGGGCGGCCTGATTGTAAACATCTCCTCGGTGGCGCGGGCGGGTAATCGTGGCCAAAGTAATTATTCGGCGACCAAAGCCGGCGTGGCGGCACTGGTGGTGTGCTGGGCGGGAGAGCTCAGTCGTTACGGCATCCGGGTGGCCGGCATAGCGCCCGGTGCCATTGCCACCGAGATGACGGCACAAATGAAGCCCGAGGTCATGGCAAGACTAACTCGGCAGATCCCTGCAGGGCGACTGGCCGAGATCGATGAACTGGTGCACAGCCTGCAATACATCATAGACAACGACTACTTTCACGGCCGGATACTGGAAATGGACGGCGGACTCAGGTTGTACCCCATTTTTGTCAACTGTCCTTGTGCTCTGCTAGGGTAACAACGATAGCAAGCATCGGTAATGACACCGCAAACAGCAAGGAGGTGACATGTCAGCCAGTCCTACAAAAACCGCCATTCTCTATCGCATGGTCATGCCCAAGCATATCTGCCCTTATGGCCTCAAATCGAAAGACCTGCTGGAGCGCCGGGGATTTAAGGTGGAAGACCATCACTTGAGTACACGAGCAGAAACCGACGCCTTTATGGAAGAGCATGGGGTGGATACCACGCCGCAAACCTTTATTTCGGATAAGCGCATCGGTGGTTATGAGGAATTAAGAGTGTATCTGGGGGAGATAAAACCCGAAACCGAGCGCTCCGAGACGTCTTATCAACCGGTGATTGCTATTTTTGCCATGGCGCTGCTGATGGCGTTGGGCTTGTCCTGGTACAGTTTCGCCAATCTATTTACCTGGCGTGCATTCGAGTGGTTTATTGCCATCGCCATGTGTCTGCTTGCTCTGCAAAAATTGCAGGATGTAGAGCGCTTTTCCATCATGTTTCTCAATTACGATTTGCTGGCGCAGCGTTGGGTGCCCTACGGCAAGCTATATCCGTTTGGCGAAGCCTTGGCGGGTATTTTAATGACCGCCGGCACCTTGCTCTGGCTGGCTTCTCCCGTGGCGATCGTTATTGGTACTATTGGCGCCGTGTCGGTGATCAAGGCGGTTTATATCGATAAACGCGAATTGAAGTGCGCGTGCGTAGGAGGAGACAGCAAGGTGCCCCTGGGATTTATATCCCTCACAGAAAACCTGCTGATGCTGGGCATGGGCTGTTGGATGTTGATCAAAAATTGGCTGATGTAAGCTCGATCTACAACGAGTAGAAGGTTGATAGAACTAAAGTATAACTTGTTTAGTACAGAAAATAAGCGTAATATTTTTGCATCGCAATACATGCGGAAGTGTCTTGCGTTAAACAGAGTTAATCACAAAAAATAATAATAATTACTGCCATGTCCCTGAATGTATTGATTCTTTTCGGTCATTAGAATCACTGCCTTCAGGGATTTTTTTATGCCTTTTTTCGCCATCCGCTTGCGGTTACATATTGGGGTAATTGGGCCCACTGCCACCTTCTGGTGGCGTCCAGCGGATGTTCTGTGCCGGATCCTTGATGTCGCAGGCCTTGCAATGCACGCAGTTGGCGGCATTGATTTGAAAGTGAGGCTCACCGGCCTGAGTCACTATCTCGTAGACGCCCGCAGGGCAGTAGCGCTGGGCCGGCTCCTGGTACAGGGGCAGATTGCTTTGCAGGGGAATCTGCGGATCCGCCAATCGTAAATGGCAGGGTTGATCTTCATGGTGGCTGGTATTGGCTAAATACACCGACGACAAACGATCGAAAGACACGACTCCATCGGGCCTGGCATAAGGGATTTTCGAGTGCCGGTCGGCCGGCTCAAGCCGAACGTGATCGGGCGTGCGGTCATGCAGTGCAAACGGCAGCTTGCCCCCCAGCCAGTTATGATGAAGGTAATTGAATGCGCCGCCCAACCATGGGCCTAATTTGTGCAGTGCAGGGATGAAGCTCTTGCTTTGCTCCAGCTCTTTCCGTAACCAGCTGGCCTTGAATGCGCGATTAAAATGCGCCTGAGTGGCCTGATGGTTGATCTGCGGATCCGTCAGGCTGTTGAACAGGGTGTCGGCCGCCAGCATGCCGGATTTCATGGCGGTATGAATCCCTTTTATCTTGCCGCCATTCAGGGTGCCGGCATTACAACCCAGTAGCATGGCACCCGGCATGGTCATGCGCGGCAACGAATTCAGGCCGCCCTTGGTGAGCGCGCGAGCACCAAAGGCCAGGCGCTTACCGTCATATAGATAGCGCGCCAGCAGGGGGTGATGCTTAAGGCGCTGAAACTCGTCAAACGGACTGAGCCAGGGATTGCGATAGTTGAGATCGACAATCAAGCCCACCGCCAGCTGTTGATTATCGCCGTGATACATGAAAAAGCCGCCTTGGGCATCAGTCAACGGCCAGCCGCTGCCGTGGATCACCAGCCCGGGTCGATGACGTTCGGGCGAAACCTGCCACAGTTCTTTGATGCCCAGCGCATAATGTTGCGGGTCTCGTCCTTCATCCAGCTTGAAGCGGTCAATCAGCTCCTTGCCGATATGGCCACGGCTGCCTTCGGCAAACAGGGTATAAGGAGCGCGCAGCTCCATGCCCGGCACATGATTTGTCTTAGCAGTCCAGTCGGCTGCCACCCCCAGGTCTCCGGTTAATACCCCGCACACACTTATATGGACACCTCGCTTTCTGCAAGTGGGGTTTCTGTTATTTTGGGTAATCAGGATAAAACTGCATACGTATATTCGGCCTGTTTTGATGAGCAAATTTT
>NZ_BMKE01000036.1 GCF_014643915.1 Oceanisphaera marina | reverse complement strand
ACCAAGCAAAAAAATACCCTCATACCATGTGGTGATGAGGGTATTCTGACGCCGTATAAGGATCGGTCAACCGATCGCCAAAATTCTTAACTGATCGGTGTTAGCGCTTGTCGCGGGTTTTTTATTGCCTGCAATAAAGCTACAGTGAGAGTGAGTCTAATGAAGGAGAGCACTGAATGGCTGACTGGATTACAGGCCGGGTCAAAGCCCGCAAGCAATGGTCGGATACACTGTTTTCTTTGGTAGTGAGTGCCGATGTGGCGCCATTCAAGGCCGGGCAATTCACCAAGCTTGCCTGGCATGGCGAAGATAAAAAAGTGGCGCGTGCCTATTCTTATGTGAATGCCCCAGGGCAAGATTGTGAGTTTTATCTGGTGACTATTCCTGAAGGCCAGTTGACGCCTTATCTGGCCGAGCTTGATGTGGGTGACGAACTATTGATAGAAAGATCGGCGGCCGGCTTTTTAACACTGGATGAGGTTCCTGCCGGGCGGGACTTGTGGCTGATGGCCACCGGCACCGGTGTGGGGCCATTTGTCTCCATGCTGGCCGAGGGCAGCTGCTGGCAGCAGTTCGAAAATATTATACTGGTGCATGGGGTGCGTTTGGGCGAAGAGCTGGGTTATCGAGATCGCATTGGCGAATTAACCCGCGGGCGGCTGAACTTTCATTATGTTCCCTTTGTCTCACGAGAGGCCATTACCGGTACCGAACGCGGCCGTATTACCCACGCCATTGCCAATGGCAGCCTGGAGCAAAAAACCGGCCTGGTATTCAGCCCGGAGCACAGCCGGGTACTGCTGTGCGGCAACCCGCAAATGGTGCGAGATACGCTGGGTGAACTGAAACTCAAGGGGTTGCAAAAGCACTTGCGGCGCAAGCCAGGCCAGATATTGATGGAAAACTATTGGTGAAAAACAGCTATTAGCATTAAGCCGTCAGCGATCAGCGGTCCGATTGGGCTGTTGGTCACTGTATCCAACTGTTAGCTTCAAGCTATTCTGTGGATCTCACCAGAGCGCGCAGAACCTGACGGGTATAAAGCAATCTTAGCGCGTTCGAGTGTATTTCTGACAGCTTACGGCTTAACGCTTACAGCTTTGGTTTATCGGGTTAATATCATCATCAGGCTCAGCAATGCCGCCAGCCCCCAGCCAAGGCCAATAATCCAGTAAAAGACACGGGCGCCCTGTTTAATCGGAATCTGGTTATAAAACAAAAACAGATACCAGAATAATGCCGGTATCAAAGGCAGCAAGAACAGTCGGGTCATGATGATAAGCCTTCTACGTTTGAGGGCAGAATAAAAATGTTTCCATCAATGCACTGTAACAATGGATGCGTGATTGAGCTAATTATGATCCATGGTCAATTGAGGCCATACTATAGCGCACACTGAACCGAGCCGGGTTCAGGCAACGGCAGTCAGACTTTGTTGCGAGCCGAGTCTCGCTTATCGTGAATGGACAAGGAGTACCCCATGAAGCAGTTGGTTATTCAGGCGTTTGGCGATGCGGAGCAGTTGGTATTGACCGAGAGCACAAGCCCTGCGCTGGCGGCCAATGAAATGCGTGTGAAAATGCATTATGCCGGAGTGAATCCGGTGGATGCCAAAACACGGGCCGGTTTGGGCTGGGGCGCCGAGGCCATAAAAGATAGCCTGCCCTGGTCGCCGGGACTGGAGGTGATGGGCACCGTGTTGGAAGTGGGCTCCGAAGTGAATATTCATCATGTGGGCGATCGGGTATTTGGCCTGCTGGCAGGCGCAGGCTACAGCGAGCAGCTGGTGGTAGCGGCCAATACCCTGTTGCGTGTGCCTAAAGCCGTGAGTGATGAAATGGCCGCTGGCCTGTCACTGGCGGGGATTACCGCCTGGCAGGGGCTGACCGAGCACGGGCTGCTTAAAGCAGGCGAGCGGGTACTGATTTCCGCTGCGGCCGGAGGAGTGGGTCATCTGGCGGTGCAACTGGCCAAAGATCTGGGAGCGACGGTGGTTGCCCTGGCGTCACCGGTCAACCATGACTTCCTGCATAACCTGGGTGCCGATGAAGTGCTGGATTATCGCGATGAGCAGCAATTGGCGGCCTTGGCTCCGGTCGACCTGCTGCTGGATTTGGTGGGCGGTGCTTCCGGACAAGCCTTGCTGGCTCAGGTTAAACCCGAAGGCCGGGTGGTTACGGTGCCGACCATTACCGCCAAGGAAGTGATAGCAGCCGCCGAATCTCAGGGATTAAGCGCTACCGGCATGCTCAAGCACAATGATAATCAACAACTTGCCTCTTTGGTTACGGCCGTTGCCGAGCGGAGGTTACGGGTAGAGGTGAGCCAGATTTATTCCCTGGCCGAGGGAGCTGACGCTCATCGCCAGATTGAAACCGGCCACACCCGCGGCAAGATTTTACTACAAGGCTAATTTGGGCTTGCGGCTTTCAATTTTTCGGTATTTTACATAAGGAAACTCCATGAAGTTTTGGTCTCTGTTATTGCTGCTGTGCCCCATGCTGGCAGCTGCGGCTCCCGAGTTGGTGCAGCAGGTCAAGCAGTCGGAAGATGGGTTGGTGATCCCTTATCAGATGTACCGCCTGGATAACGGCCTGACTGTGCTGCTTAATACCGACAAGTCTGATCCCGTGGTACATGTGGAAATGACTTACCATGTTGGCTCGGCGCGAGAAGAGCCGGAGCAAACCGGTTTTGCGCACTTTTTTGAGCACATGATGTTTCAAGGCTCAAAGCATGTGGCCGATCAGGAACATTTTCGACTGATCAACGAAGCCGGTGGCACCATGAATGGCACCACCAATCAGGACAGAACCAATTACTTTCAGACCGTTCCTGCCAACCACCTTGAAAAGGTATTGTGGCTGGAAGCGGATCGCATGGGGTTTTTGCTGGAGGCGGTAAGCCAGCGCAAATTTGAAATACAGCGCGATACGGTGAAAAACGAACGCGGCCAGCGCATCGACAATCAGCCTTATGGACTGGTGGGCGAGCGCATGGGCGAGCTGTTGTATCCCCGAGATCATCCTTATAGCTGGCAGCCCATTGGTTATGTGGAAGACCTGGATCGCGTTAATGTGGAGCACCTTAAAGCCTTCTTCAAACGCTGGTATGGTCCCAACAATGCCACCCTGGTGATCAGCGGCGACTTCGATACCCGGCAAACTCTGGAGTGGGTAGAGAAATACTTTGGCTCCATTCCGGCCGGACCCGAGGTTAAAGCGGCCAAGCCACAGCCGGCCAAGTTGAGCGATAGTCGTTATCAAACCCTGGTGGACTCGCGCATTCGCATGCCGATGCTGTATTTGTCCTATCCCACCGTGTGGCTGGGTAATAAAGACGAAGCGGCACTGGATGTACTGGCCAACGTGCTGGGCGGTGGCAAGAGCTCGCTTTTGTATCAAGAGCTGGTTGAAACCGGCAAGGCAGTGAGTGCCGGTGCCAATCACTATTGCGCCGAGCTGGCCTGCACCCTGAGTGTGTGGGTGTATAGCAATCCTTCTGAAGATGGCTCGTTAGCGCCGCTCAAGGCCGAAGTAGACCGTATTGTGGCCGAGTTGGCCGAGCGAGGCATTAAAAAAGCAGATGTCGACAAGGCGGTGACCGAGCTGCGTGCCGACCTTATTCTGGGGTTGGACAGCACCAAGGGTAAGGCGCGGCAATTGGCGCTGGGTGAGGTACTGAAAGGCGATCCTCTGTTTGCCATCAACGCCTGGCGTCAGCTGGCCAGCACCACACCAGAGCAGGTGAGTACGGTGTATCAAAAATATCTGCAAAATAAACCGGTGGCGGCGTTAAGCGTGGTACCTACAGGCAAAACCGACTGGCAGGTGGCCAAGCCGAACTATGTGACGCCCAAGCGCGAGCTGCCAGCCGCTGGCGAACAACTTGTGGCCGACATTCCTGAGCGCAAAGTACAGGATGACTTTGATCGCAGCAAGATGCCCCAGGCGGCGGCCCCGGTTCAGATCAAGGTGCCTACCCTGTGGCAAGACACTCTGGGGGAGAGCATTCAGTTGCAAGGCATCGTCAACGACGAAATTCCTGCCGTGTCCATTATCCTGGCTTTTCCCGGGGGGCTACGTACCGAACAGCCCGATGAAGTGGGATTAGCCAGTTTGACTGCTGCCATGATGAATCAGGGCACCGAGCGTCTGAGCTCGGGCGAATTCAGTGAAGCACTCGAAAGACTCGGTGCCAGTGTCAGTGTGAGTAACGGCTTTTATACCAACCTTGTCAACATCACCACCATGACCGACACCCTGCCACAAACCCTGGAGCTGGTCGAAGAGCTATTATTCAATCCCGGTTTTCGGGAGCAAGATTTCAATCAGGTAAAAACCCGAGCGCTGGAGTCGATGGCGCAAAGTCGTCATCAGCCTTCCTGGTTGGCACAGCAGGCGTTTCGTCAGCTGATGTATGGTGAAACCCGCATGGGCTTGCCTGATGAGGGACGACCCGAGCAGGTGGCGGCTATCACTCTGGAGCAAGTGCGGGATTATTATCAGCGCTACTATAATCCGGCCCATGGTCATGTGTTGATTGCCGGCGATCTTGATGCCACCGAAGCCAAGTCCGCGTTTGCTTTTTTAACTCAGTGGCAGGGCGAGGTGCCCAAAATACCAGAGGTTGACGTTCAGCCTCAGCCTGCCAAGCCGGGAATTTATATTGTTGATGTACCCGGTGCCGTGCAGTCGGTGCTGAGAGTGGGGCACAGAGCATTGCCACTGGATGCCACCGGGCCTTTCTTTCATGCTAATTTGATGAACTTTAATCTGGGCGGTAACTTCAACAGCCGCATTAACCAGAACCTGCGTGAAGACAAAGGTTTCACCTATGGCGCCAACTCTTATTTCACCGGCAACCGTGATGCCGGGGTGTTTCTGGTTGCGACCGATGTACGAGGCGACGTTACTGCCGAGGCCATCGAAAATATACTGCAGGAATTCAAGCAGTTTAAAAAAGAAGGTCCGAATGAGGCTGAGCTGGCTTACTTGCGCAGCAGTTACTCCCAGCAGGATGCCCTGGCCTATGAAACCCTGAGTAACAAGGCCGGTTTTTTACTGCAGTTGGCCATGATGGAGCTGTCGCCGGATTATCTTGAACAACAGCAGAAAATTGTGAGCGACGTCGACGCCAAGGCATTGACTGAACTTGCCAAACAGTGGCTTGATCCCAGTGATATGGTGATAGTGGTGGTGGGTGATAAAGCAAAGCTTGAAAAATCACTCTCCGAGCTCCATTTACCATTACACGACTTTGCCATTGAGTAACGAGGCCAGACCTCTCGTCTGGTTGCCCGTATCAGGGCTGCCAGATGCAAACAGGTAACCAATAATGACTAAAACACCATTAACACTGGCCGAACGAATTCAAGTCTGGCACCAGCCAGAATGCCTTCCTGCCATCAAGGGGATCCGTCGCGGTATCGAGCGTGAAAGTTTGCGTATTCAGCCCGATGGTAATCTGGCTCAAACCGGGCATCCCAAGTCATTGGGCTCTGCGTTAACCCACGGCAGCATCACCACCGATTTTTCCGAGTCGCAAATGGAGTTTATTACCCCGGTCTCCGACTCGGTGGATATTCTGCTGGCGCAACTGGGCGATATTCACGGTTATGTGATGCGCCATTTGGGGGAAGAGCAGCTGTGGCCGCTCAGTATGCCCTGCCTGCTGAAAGGCGGAGACGAACAGATCCCGCTGGCGCAATATGGCTCATCCAACGTGGGCCGCATGAAAACCCTGTACCGCCAGGGTCTGCATCATAGATACGGCAGCCGCATGCAGGTGATCTCGGGTGTGCATTTCAACTTCTCTATGCCCGACAGCTTCTGGAGTGAATGGCATCATCAGGAAGGCAATAACGCCTTTTTACAGGATTTTGTGTCCGAAAAATATCTCGGCCTGATCCGTAACGTGTATCGTTTTGGCTGGTTAATACCCTATTTGTTCGGCGCCTCACCGGCTTTGTGTGGTTCATTCTTGTCGGGCTCCAAACATCAGCTACCCTTCGAGCGTCTGGGCAAGGGCACTCTTTATCTGCCATACGCGACCTCGCTGCGACTCTCGGATTTGGGCTACACCAACAATGCCCAGGCTGATCTGAATATCTCGCTCGATAGCCTGGATCAATACGTGGCTTCGTTACGCAAGGCTATTGGTACCCATGCCGCCGAGTTTGCCAAAATTGGCGTTAAGGTCGATGGCGAATATCGCCAGTTGAATGACAATGTGCTGCAGATAGAAAACGAACTCTATGCGCCCATTCGACCCAAGCGAACCGCCGAAAGCGGTGAAAAACCGTCAGACGCCCTTGGCACCCGGGGTATCGAGTATATCGAGTTGCGCTCGGTAGACGTGAATCCGTTTTCGGCGGTGGGCATAGATGCACCACAAATTCGTTTTCTGGACACCTTCCTGCTCTGGTGCCTGCTGTCTCCATCGGCACCGTTAAGCGAAGAAGAAAATGCGCTGAACAGGCGCAATTTCAACAAAGTAGTGCTGGAAGGGCGCAAGCCCGGCCTTGAACTGGAAGTGTTTGGCGAAAACCCCGTTACGTTACAGGCGTTGGGCGAACGTCATTTTGGCGAGCTAAAAGAGGTCGCCGATCTGCTGGATGCCTGCTGTGGCAAAGGCTGTTACGGCAAGGCCCATCAGCAGCATCTGGCGGCAATCCAGGATGCTGATTTAACGCTGTCGGCGAAATTGCTGGCGCAGTTGAAGCAAGCGGATCAAGACATATTGCCATTTGGTCTGGCGCTTTCTAAACGCTATCACGATCAGTTGCAGCAAAGCCGTCCCCTGTATTGGGAAGACAGCTATTTTGATCAGGAGGGTAGCCGGTCGGTTGCTCGCCAGCGCAAGGTAGAGCAGTCTGACCGCATCAGCTTTGATGCATTTTTAGAAGGTTATTTCGCCAAGAGTTAAGACATGTCCAACATCCATTGCCACCAGATGTGTGTTTGAGCGGCGATGTTTTTCAGACAAGAGTAACCGACTGCTGTTGCTATATACCGTCATACCGGGCTCGCCCCGGTATTTCGTTTTTAGGTTTATCTTCTGTAGACGAATGCTTGCTCTCGTATTTCGTCGCAGACGAAAATCCTTAATTTCTGTGCAGAGAACCTAATGAACCAAGAAAGTCCGCCAACGGCCAATTCTGCTGTAGAGCCTGCGCCGCTGAGCGAAACCGAAGATTACTATATTGAAAATGGCTATTCGGTATTTACTGCCGCTTTTCATTTAAAGCGCGGTTACTGCTGTGGCAACGGCTGCCGACATTGCCCTTACCCGATCAAAAAGCAGCCATAAGCTATGCGCCGTACGTTAAAGACAAACATCATCTTGATAACGTACGGCGCATAACGTAGGCCGTAAAGCTACCCGAAGGGCTCAGGAGAAGTAAATGCGCGTTGTTTGTATGGTGCCGTCCTGGACCGAAACACTTATTGCCTGTGGCGTGAATGTAGTGGGGCGTACCCGCTACTGTATTCATCCCGCCGAGCAGGTAGCCGACATCGCCGTGGTGGGCGGCACCAAAGATGTGCAATGGGATAAAGTCACGGCATTGGCGCCGGATCTGGTGATTTTCGATAAAGAAGAAAATACCCGAGAAATGGCCGATGGCTGCCCGTTTCCTTATTTCGCCACTCACCTGAGTTCGGTGCAGCAGATGCCACGGGCACTGCGTTTATTGGCGCAACAGCTTAACAACCATGGCTTAATTGCACTGGCTGCCCGTTTTCAGGTTGTGCTGGATAATTCAGCCCCTATTCAGCCTGGGGCCTTGCCATTGCTTGAGCATAAAGACGCCGTCGCAGGCTCGGTACTCGACGATAAGCGCCCCTGGTTGTATCTCATTTGGCGCAAGCCCTACATGACCATCGGCCGCCATACCTATATTTTTTCAGTATTCTCGCTCTTGGGCTTGGCCGACAGGCTGATCGCCCTGGAGCCTAATTATCCCGCGCTCGACATCGAGGAGATTCAACAGCTTAACCCGGTGTTGCTGTGTTCCACCGAGCCGTACCCCTTTGCCAAGCAACTGGCCACCACCCAGCAAGAGCTGCAACAGCCCGCCGTCTTGCTCGACGGCGAGCCCCTGTGCTGGTACGGCATCCGCTGCCTGCGCTATTTGGAATCGCTTTACAGCTAATAGCTCTGAGCAACAGCAATAAAAAAGCCCTGATTGCTCAGGGCTTTTTTGTGTAAATACCAAGCTGAGGGCTAGCTATTAACCCGCCGAGTAGTTGGCGCGCAATACCGCTTTGGCATTGTTGGCCATTTGGGTCAGGCCCAGGGTGTTGTAGGCCTCGGCCATTATTTCCAGCGCGGGGCGCAGGGTGTCGGTGTCGGGGTAAGACTCGACTATCTGCTTGGCGCGGTTGGCGGCGGCCAGCCAGGCACCGCGCTTCATGTAAAATTGTGCCACGGCCAGGTCGTATTTGGATAAACGATTTTTCAGGCTGATCATACGGGCACGTGCATCGGCGGCATAGACGCTATCCGGATACTGGCGCAGCAACTGACGAAAATCGGCAAAAGCCTGGCGCGCATAGGCAGGATCACGGTCGGTTCTGTCTATATTCATCAGCTCTTGAAAAAAGTTATAGTCGGTGGCCATATTGGTCAGGCCGCGCATATATTGCGCATAATCCACACTGGGATGATTGGGGTTCAGGCGAATAAAACGGTCTATATTGGCCAGGGCGCGAGCGGTATCGTCCTGCTTGTAATAGGCGTAAATCAAATCAAGCTGTACCTGGTTAGAGTAAGCCCCAAACGGATAACGAGAGTCCATGGCTTCGAGCAGCTCGGCGGCGCGGATAAAATTACCGGCCTGCAGCCGGGCTTGTGCATCCTGATAGAGTACTTCGGGTGGCTCATCCGGTACTGCATCTTTTTTAGTGCTGGAGCAACCCGTGGCGGCAAGTGCCAGGGCGAGAGTCAAAGTGAGCCATACGCTTCGTTGTTTAGCCATGTAAAGAGTCCATTTTTGCGATTTAAGAGCCAAGTAAGCGGAAACTGATTAAGCTCAGCGTCAAGAACCGTTAGAATACCCAATTAAACATCATTTGGTAACCAGTCGTCGCTATGAGCCAGCAAATTGAATTAAACGGCACCGTCGCCGATCACCAGTTCGGTCAGCGTTTAGATCAGACGTTGGCAGAAATGTTCCCTGATTATTCTCGTACCCGCATAAAAACCTGGATCCAGCAGGATCAGGTACAGCTAGATGGCCAAGTGGCCAACAAGCCGCGCGAAAAAGTGCAGTCGGGCCAGCAAGTGGTTATTCACGCCGAGCTGGAAGACGATGTGCGCTTCGATCCCGAAGATATGCCTCTGAACATTGTCTATGAAGACGATGACATCATGGTCATCAACAAGCCTGCCGGTCTGGTGGTGCACCCCGGTGCCGGTACGCCCGGTGGTACCTTGCTGAACGGGCTGTTGCATTACTGCCCCAGCATTGCCGAAGTACCACGTGCCGGCATAGTGCATCGGTTAGACAAAGACACCACAGGACTAATGGTGGTGGCCAAAACCATACCCGCACAAACGCATCTGGTCACGGCGTTGCAAGGCCGCGAGATCACCCGTGAATATGAAGCAGTAGCCATTGGTCACATGACCTCCGGCGGTACGGTAGACGCCAACATTGGTCGTCACCCAACCCAGCGTATTCAAATGGCGGTAGTGCCATCAGGCAAGCCAGCCGTCACCCATTATCGGGTAATGGAAAAATTTCGGGCTCACACCCGTCTGCGTTTGCGCCTCGAAAGCGGTCGTACTCACCAAATTCGCGTCCATATGGCGCATTTGCAGCATCCGCTGGTAGGGGACCCGGTATACGGCGGTCGCCTTAAGCCACCACGTAGTGCCGAACCTGAGCTGCTGGCCTTCTTGCGTAGCTTCAAGCGCCAGGCTTTGCATGCGGTTATGCTGCGCCTGGAGCACCCGATCAGTGGCGAGATCATGCAGTGGCAAGCACCACTACCCGATGATTTTGTGGAATTGATCGAGCTGCTGAAAGCGGATACCGCAGCCCACCCGGATGATCTGGTGTGGACTTAAGTGGCGAACCTGAAACCATGGATCTGATCTTGCCCAACTGGCCAGCCCCGGCCAGTGTATTTTCGGCACAAAGTACGCGTAGCGGTGGCGTTAGCCCGGCGCCCTTTACCAGCTTGAATCTGGGCGCTCATGTGGGCGATAACCCCGCTAATGTGGTCGCGAACCGAGCACAATTGGCGGCCTGTTTAAGCCTGCCCAGTGCGCCAGTGTGGCTGGAGCAAGAGCATGGTACCCGGGTGCTGACTTTGCCCGATAACACCGGCAACCTGACCGCCGATGCGGTGGTTAGTCGTACTCCGGGCCAGGTGTGCAGCATAATGACGGCCGATTGCCTGCCGGTATTGTTCTGCGATCAGGCAGGCACAGTCGTGGGCGCAGCTCACGCCGGTTGGCGAGGCCTGGCGGCGGGTGTATTGGAAGCCACCTTGCAGGCCATGGCCGTCGACCCCGCCACCGTACTGGTCTGGTTGGGGCCAGCCATTGGACCGAAGGCCTTTGAAGTAGGAGGCGAAGTGCGGGCGGCATTTATGGCGCACTCGCCGCTTACCGAGCATGCCTTTATGCCTCAGGGCGACCCGCAACATGACAAGTGGTTGGCCGACATCTATCAGCTGGCACGTTTGCGACTGGTTGCAGCTGGCGTAAAACAGTTTTACGGTGGAGATTGTTGCACCCATAGCGATGCCACACGTTTTTTCTCTTATCGGCGGGATCAAGTCACCGGCCGCCAGGCCAGCCTGATCTGGCTGGATTGAGTACAGGCTTCGAGAAGAATGACTTTTTGCCACGGAACCCACGGAAAAATTAAGGTCAAAGCGAATCTTGATTTGGTAAAACCTTACTTAATTCCGTGAGGTGTGAATCGTCAAGCATGAGGTGTTTAACTCCCAATCCGAGCCCCCAATCCCTTGTCGCTCTTCGTCCGTGGTTGCTGTGGGTTCCGTGGCGAAGAAGTCTTTACTCTTTAAGGTCTGTTTTTACCTTCTCACACCCTACATCTCACGTTCTTTCTTCCCCCTTAAAGCTTGAAATTTCACCATTACCCCCCATCTTTACTATCAGTAAACACTTATCTTTTTCCCGCCGCTGGGCGGATTGTTGGAGGAAAGTTCTGATGCGACTCGATCGTCTTACCAGTAAATTTCAGCTAGCTCTGCAAGATGCCCAATCCATGGCGGTGGGGCGGGATCACGCCTACATAGAGCCGGCACATTTATTAGTGGCCATGCTTAATCAGGAAGGGGGGACCTTGCGGCCCCTGCTGACGACCTCTGGCGTGGATGGTAATACGCTGCGTGTTGAGCTCGACAAGTCTCTCGACCGTTTGCCCAAAGTCAGTGGCGGTGACATGGATGTGCAGGTGTCGCCGGTGCTGGCGCGCCTGCTCAATCAATGCGACAAGCTGGCGCAACAGCGCAAAGATGCCTATATCTCATCCGAATTGTTCTTGCTGGCGGCCCTGGATGAAAAGGGAGAATTGGGTGAATTGCTCAAACGAGTGGGGTTAACCAAAGATAACCTGAGCAATGCCATTGAAAGTGTACGAGGCGGGCAAAAGGTGGATGACCCCAACGCCGAAGAAAATCGTCAGGCGCTGGAAAAATACACCATAGACCTTACCGAGCGTGCGGAACAGGGCAAGCTGGATCCGGTGATTGGCCGTGACGATGAAATTCGCCGTACCATTCAGGTATTGCAACGGCGCACCAAAAACAATCCGGTACTTATTGGTGAGCCAGGCGTTGGTAAAACGGCGATTGCCGAAGGGCTGGCCAGCCGGATCATTAACGGCGAAGTGCCAGAAGGGCTGAAAGGCAAGCGGGTATTGTCGCTGGATATGGGCGCGCTGATTGCCGGTGCCAAGTACCGCGGTGAATTCGAAGAGCGTCTTAAAGCACTGCTGAACGAGTTGGCTAAAGAAGAGGGTCAGGTGATCCTGTTTATTGACGAGTTGCATACCATGGTCGGCGCGGGTAAAGGCGAAGGAGCCATGGATGCGGGGAATATGCTTAAACCGGCGCTGGCGCGCGGCGAATTACACTGTGTGGGTGCGACGACTCTTGATGAGTATCGTCAATATATAGAAAAAGATGCCGCCCTTGAGCGCCGCTTCCAAAAGGTGTTGATTAATGAGCCGTCGGTGGAAGATACCATCGCCATTCTGCGGGGCTTGAAAGAGCGTTACGAGTTGCATCACCATGTGCAAATTACCGATCCGGCCATAGTGGCAGCGGCAGTATTATCCCACCGTTATATTGCCGACCGTCAGTTGCCGGATAAAGCCATCGATTTGATTGATGAGGCGGCATCCAGCATTCGTTTGCAAATCGACTCCAAGCCCGAGCCACTGGATAAGCTGGAACGACGTATCATTCAGTTGAAACTGGAAGAGCAGGCGTTGCTCAAAGAAGATGATGAAGGCAGCTTGAAGCGCTTGCAGTTGATCCGTGACGAGTTAAAGGAAAAAGAAACCGAATATGCGGATCTGGAAGAGATCTGGCTGTCGGAAAAAGCCGCCATGGCCGGCACTCAGCACATCAAGTCGGAATTGGAGCAGGTGCGCCGGGAGCTGGAAGTGGCTCGTCGAGCCGGGGATTTGGGGCGGATGTCGGAGCTGCAATACGGGCGTATTCCCGAGCTGGAAAAACAGCTGGATCTGGCCGGACAGGCCGAGATGCAAGAGCAGCACCTGCTTAAAAACCGTGTCACCGACGAAGAAATTGCCGATGTATTGTCACGCTGGACCGGAATTCCGGTAGCAAAAATGCTCGAAGGAGAAAAAGACAAGCTACTGCGCATGGAAGACAGCCTGCATGAGCAGGTAATAGGACAAAACGAAGCCGTAGAAACGGTATCCAATGCCATTCGTCGTAGTCGTGCCGGCTTGTCGGATCCGAACCGTCCCGTGGGATCGTTTCTGTTTATGGGCCCGACCGGTGTGGGGAAAACCGAGCTGTGCAAGGCGCTGGCCGACTTTCTGTTCGACAGCCGAGATGCCATGGTACGCATCGACATGTCGGAGTTTATGGAAAAGCATTCGGTATCGCGTCTGGTAGGCGCGCCTCCCGGTTATGTAGGTTATGAAGAAGGCGGATATCTGACCGAGGCGGTACGTCGCAAGCCCTATTCGGTGATCTTGCTCGATGAAGTGGAAAAAGCGCATCCCGATGTATTCAATATTCTGTTGCAGGTATTGGATGACGGCCGCTTGACCGATGGCCAGGGGCGCACCGTTGATTTTCGTAATACGGTGGTGATCATGACCTCGAATATCGGATCCGATCTGATCCAGGAGCATAATCACGAAAAAGCCTATGAAGAAATGAAGGAAATGCTGCTCGGAGTGCTTAGCCACCAGTTCCGGCCCGAATTTATCAACCGTATCGACGATATAGTGGTCTTTCATCCCTTGGCTGAGGAGCAGATCAAGTCTATTGCTCGTATTCAGTTGCAGGGCTTGATGGCTCGGTTGGAAGATAAAGGTTATGAGGTGACGGTGAGTGAAGAATTGCTGGACAAGTTAACTCATGCCGGTTTCGATCCGCTGTTTGGTGCGCGACCATTGAAGCGCGCTATTCAGCAAAAAATCGAAAACCCGCTGGCGCAGGCCATATTGTCCGGCAAGGTTATTCCCGGCAAACCTCTGGCGCTGGATGCCGATGACAACGGACTGGTCTTTAACCAAGAGCCGTAAAGGGAAAGCGTAAAGAGTGAAGAGGACAAACCTGCTTCGCAGAACCCACAGCTAAAGCGTGGGGTTACAGAAACACAGTCTTTTGTAGCCTAGCGCTTTAGCTGCTAGTCCCGTCTCAGCGGGATTTTTTGTCGAAATATAATCCAAAACTATTCTGCTTCGGAGAATTCATTAAAAAGCACCGACCCCAAAAGGGTCGGTGCTTTTTTGTTTAACTTATAGCTGATCGCTTACGGCTTTCATTTATCCAGGATGCCCGTCTGCTCGTGGCTGCGTTAGTATCGGCCAATATATCCAGCAAAAAATGCCATATGCCGCAATCCAGCACGCGGCACTGCTATGGTAGGCTGTTAGCGTCAAGGCTGGCGCTATCATGGGCAGCAGGCTGCGTAAAATGGCCGCCAGTATGACCAGCACAAACGCCAGCACCATGGGGCGAGTAATATCGAGCGCTCGGCCAGAATGCCCAAGCGAGACCCGTGCTATCATTCCCAAGATCACGCTACCCATTGCGCCTGCACTTAACCAGTGACTGGCCAGAGAGACGCTTATCCCCATTTGTATTGAAGTAGCAGCCAAGGCCAGCAAGCCTAGCGGAATAAACGCATACCCCAGGTGCAGCACCCAGAGCAAAGGTACAGGAACCGTTAACTTGTAGTTCCAACGTGACAAGCGGATAAGGTGGGCGATAGCGGTCACTATAAGAATGAGTGCCAGCAACAGGTTGGTCGCAGGAATACGGGGCAAGAGTAACCAGGTGAATACCGACAGCCAAATTGAAATCAAACTCAGTTTTTCCAGCCACGGTAGTGGTTCTACTTTATCGGTATGGGTAGCTCGAGCGGTAAAAAACGGAATCACTCGCCCGCCCATTACCGTAATCAGCGCGCTGAGTGCCAGCACCATGGTAATAAAGACACGTTCACTTAGCTGCCAGTTACCACTCACGGCCGCGTAATAGCTCAATGCATTCAGCAAGGTGAAAAACAAAAACAAGGGTACAAAAAACAGATTACGCCATTGTTTTACTTGCAGTACCGGGCGAGCCAGCATGCCGGCGACGATAGGTAGCCAGACTAAATCCAGGGTGATCACCAACGGATTGAGCTCACCGCGCAGTGGCATCAACAAACGGGGGAGCAACCATAACAGCGAGACCACCGCCAGTGGCCAGCTTTTGATCCCAGGAACACCGGTCCAGTTCTGCATCGCGGTCATTACAAAACCCGCGACTATCGCCAGCGTAAAGCCAAACAACATTTCGTGGGCATGCCACCAAATGGGATTCTGCACTCCTGGCAATGTTGTAACCCCAGACAAAGTGAGTATCCACAGCAACATCCCCAAGGCCGAGAACAAGGCTCCCCCTAAAAAGAACACGCGAAAGCCCAGCCGGAACAAAGGCCATATTTTGTGCTCTTTATTTGCATCCAGTATTTGCATCAGTCGCTGCCTTTAATGGTATTTAATATACATATTATATGGAGTACTCATCAAAACAAGCCGATCGGGATCAAAATAGTGCCTAAATTATGCCTGATTGAAGTATTAATGAACGATTAGTTTGATTGGTGCGCAGTTGACGTTGAAAAGCGTGTTTTTTACAAATTAGCCCTTGCGCTAAAACGAGGCTTCCCTATAATGCGCATCCACTGACACGGGGCAACCGGCCTACGGTCACAAGGGTTTGAAGAGAACGAAACAAAGTTTGAATCAACACTTGACGAACACTACGGAGTGCGTATAATACGCCTTCCTGATTCGACAGAATCAAGCGCTCTTTAACAATTTATCAAGCAAACTGTGTGGGCACTCGCAGGTCGTTGAGAACNATACGCCCTACGGGGGAAAGCAGGGGACCTTCGGGCCTTGCGCGATTGGATGAACCCAAGTGAGATTAGCTTGTTGGTGAGGTAACGGCTCACCAAGGCGACGATCTCTAACTGGTCTGAGAGGATGACCAGTCACACTGGGACTGAGACACGGCCCAGACTCCTACGGGAGGCAGCAGTGGGGAATATTGCACAATGGGGGAAACCCTGATGCAGCCATGCCGCGTGTGTGAAGAAGGCCTTCGGGTTGTAAAGCACTTTCAGTGGTGAGGAAAGGTAGCAGCTTAATACGTTGCTACTGTGACGTTAACCACAGAAGAAGCACCGGCTAACTTCGTGCCAGCAGCCGCGGTAATACGAGGGGTGCAAGCGTTAATCGGAATAACTGGGCGTAAAGCGCACGCAGGCGGTTTGTTAAGCCAGATGTGAAAGCCCCGAGCTCAACTCGGGAACTGCATTTGGAACT
>NZ_BMKE01000035.1 GCF_014643915.1 Oceanisphaera marina | reverse complement strand
GGCCGTGAGTGACTGACCTAACAAGTTCCGTTTCATGGCAGGCTCCCGAATGTAGCTATATGTAGAAATTATAGATCCACATGGGTTATGCCGTACTGCTTATACATAAACTACCGGCACAATCGCTATTTAATTCTATGCAGCGTGATATTAATGAATTCATTTCCCTGTTGCAGGGTATTGTCATCGATAATTTTCCAGGCTTGTTCTTCACCATCATTTTTGAAAACCAGGTAACGCTGACCATTTTCAGACTTGCGCACCAGAATCTCTTCAAACGGGGTACGCTGCCCTTCAGACTCGATATAATCGCTACCGATAATAATGTTCTGCGTTCCTATCAGCTCGGAAAATGCGTTAAGCATCTCATTACCCGATCCCGCCCTGGTCTGGTACTCGCCCTCAAACCCATGATCACATGCCGAGAGCAGGCCAACACACAACGCCAGGACGGCATATTTTATCAATCTCATAACTGACCTTATTGGTGATTGGTTATCGATAAAAACCGCACGAATAATAAGATGTTAGCGCCACTTTTTCAGCCACATTTTAAGCGGATAAAAAAGTTGCCCCCAAAAACGTCGGGGCAAAGGACTGGTTGTGCCATACTCCGCCGGCCAATGAGCACCGGGCATGTGGTAAGTGCCAAATAATTTGTCGAACAATAGGGTATGAGCCGAATAATTGGTGTCCAGAGCCGGGCGCTCCGAGCTATGGTGCCAATGATGAAATTGCGGCGTGACCAGCACATATTTCAACCAGCCAAACGGCAACCCGGTATTACAGTGAATAAGCACCGCTTGCAGCGCCGCAAATACCACATACATATTGAGCGCGGCCTCACTGGCCCCCAGCAAATACAAAGGCACCATTACCATGGCACGCTCCGAAAATACCTGAATAAAATGCCCTCGTGACCCGGCCAGCCAGTCTAGCTGCTCTACCGAGTGATGCACCGCATGAATGGGCCATAACGCTCTCACTTCATGATATAAACGGTGCTCCCAGTACAAGACAAAATCGGCACATAACACGATCAGCACAAACTGCACCAGCACCGGGACCGACTGCACCGCAGCATGCAGCGCCGGGCTCAACGCCCAGTCAAAATGGGCTGCGTGATAGTTCCCGTAGATCAAAATAGCGGAAATCGCGAGGTGGTTGATACAAAAATACAGCAAGTCCAGCCCCCACTCGGCCCGCAAGATCACTTGTTCTTTATACCTGGGCAGCAGTTTTTCCAGAGCCATGAAAATAAACACCGAGCCAAGCAATGCCAGAATCAGCCAGTCGACTCCCAGCGACAACCGCATCGGCTCAACCGGCCCCACCGGAATCGAATAGCCCCCCAGCGCAAAGGCCAGCAAAGTCAGACTTATGCCCGCCAGCCCCAAACGTTTGTAGCCGTTTAAAATGAAGGTCAGCACCCCGAAGAACAACGAAAAGTACATACCGTACTTGAGCACAACCTGCAGCGTTTCTGCATTGTAAAGCTGGCGTAATTCAATGGTGGTGAGATAGGCCGGATAGCGATAAGCCAACACCGCCAGCAGACTTAATGCTCCCAGTAACAAGGCACAGTACCCACTGATTTTCCCCTCGCCCAACCGGAACTCTTTTTGGCTATCCAGCGTCACTTTGCGTCGCTGATAGATATGTTTTTTATCCACTTTGATCCTTTCGATATTGGTCTGATGTCACAACTTGATAAAAAATTATTTGTTAAATCAATCGCCTTGGCGCCCTCAACAATACTCGTTAAAAAGCCGCGACGCTCAGGCGTGACGGCTTTATCCCTACAATACCATGCTTGCTCAAGCTGCCATATTCTTACCCTGACCGTGCAAAGATAAAACAAAAATAAAGTACAGCCATCACCCATTTGAGCCAGTGAATTATCTTGTGAACTAATTTGACATTTATCGGTCGCCTCGCTACACCTAGATAGTGATTTGAATGGAACAGCATGGATATGTCTGATTTACCATTAGTCACGGCAACTGGCTAATTCAATCTGTTGTGCACCAAAATTTTACTATGTGAATCTGTCTAGTCGACTCGTCGACACAAGGAGTTTTTCATGAAAACGTTCAAGAAAATTTCAATTGCACTTTGTGCCAGCGCCATTATGATTCCCGCCCTCGCTCAGGCTCAGGGTATGCATGCTCAAGGTTACGGTCCAAAAATGGGTGACCGTGAGTTTTCTCTTAGTGGTTCCGGTAGCAGCGACAAGAATTTTGACAGCGGCGGCTTTGGTCTGTCCGGTGATATGGGTTGGTACCTGAGTGACCGTACCGTGGCAGGTGTGCGCCAGAATGTAACCTGGGGCTCTGTAGATAACGGCGACGATATCTGGCGTGGTGCAACCAAAGGCTTTATCGATTATCACTTTGGTCATAATCAGGTACGTCCGTTTGTAGGTGCCACTCTGGGTGCCATTTACGGTGATGGCGTGAAAGAAACCGGTACCGCCGGCCTGGAACTGGGTATGAAGTATTACGTACTGCCGAGTACCTTCGTTCAGGCTCGTGCCGAATATAGCTTCTTGTTTGACAGCAGCAATAGCGCCGGTGATAACTACGACAACGGTAGCTGGGACTATGTAGTCGGTATGGGTTACAACTTCTAACCAATCACCCATTACCCTGTAAACATAAAAGCAGCCAGCCCCCACGGGCTGGCTGCTTGTTTTTTGCTATTTGATGATTAGTTCGTCCCGCCTATCTTCGCTGGCACCTTCATGCCAAATCAATCACAGCAACCTCACGGCAAACAACAAGAATGTGATGATGATCAAAGATGCTATGGCAGGCGTCATCATTTATCCTGCTCATATATGGCATAGATAATACGGAAGCATTGATGACGAAAAGAATTTTAATGTCCTGGAGCAGTGGCAAAGACAGTGCCTGGGCACTGCAGCAGCTACTGCAAAATCCGGAGTTTGAAGTGGTCGGGCTGTTTACTACCGTCAGTGAAGAATTTGATCGGGTGGCCATGCATGGCGTGCGGGTCGAACTTTTACGCGCGCAAGCCGCCGCCATCGGTTTGCCATTAGATATCATTACCCTGCCTTCGCCCTGTACAAACGAGCTGTACAACCAGCGTATGGGGACATTTATCAACGACGCCAAGGCCCGGGGCATTATCGGCATGGCCTTTGGCGATTTGTTATTGGAAGATGTACGACAGTATCGAGAAAATCAGCTTAAAGACGCAGACATGACCGCGATTTTTCCCATTTGGGGTACGGACACTCACGCCCTGCCCCATGCCATGTTTGATGCAGGTTTGCGTGCCCTGATCACCTGTTTGGACCCTAACAAGGTACCGGCTGATTTTGCCGGTCAGGAGCTGACCGGCGAGCTGTTAGCCGCCTTGCCCGACAGCACGGACCCCTGTGGAGAGAACGGCGAGTTTCATACCTTTGTGTTCGACGGTCCCTTATTCAAAAAATCACTGAATATTAAGGTGGGCGAGCAAGTGCAACGGGATGGCTTGGTGTTTGCCGATGTATTACTGGCCGATACTCCCTGATCCACCGCAAAGCCCTTCAACAAAGGGCTTTTATAACCGGCCGGTAAGAAGCAACACCCAGTAAAAAGACGTTTTTTGTCTTTGGAGTGACGATGTTTTTCACCATTTACCGGCGGCATCAACGTCACCGCTTACAGCCGGGGTGAGGCGTGTTAAGGTAATTCATTATCTACCGCCAGAACGAGCGCAAATGACCAGCACAATCACCAAGTCTGCAGACAATCATAAAACGGGGTTAGTGCCGCTGAGCTGTTTATTGTTTGGCGGTGCACTACTGGGCTTGTCTACCAATCTGGCCAAGCTTGCCGGTGAGATACAATTATCGCCTCTGGCCTTTTTATACTGGTCGATTAGCGGGGCCGCCGTTATTTTACTGGCACTGGCCGGACTACGGCGAACATGGCCACCCATTACGCGACACACCCTGGAATATTATATGGTGTCTGCCCTGGTCGGCGTGGCAGGATCCAACCTGATTTTCTTCTCTGCCGTGCCTCATGTTGGTGCCGGCTTTGTAGCGCTGATTATATCGCTGCCCCCATTGCTCACCTACATAGGGGCGCTCGCGCTGGGCATAGAGAAATTCAAGGTAGCCAGAGCAACCGGTGTTGCGGCAGCCCTGGCCGGTGCCGGTGTGCTGGCGGCCAACAAACTGGCGGCCCCCAATGCCGATATCTTCTGGGTCCTCATCGCGCTGCTGGGCCCGGTGTTGCTGGCCATTGGCAATATTTACCGCACCTTACGCTGGCCTGCGGGTGTGTCTGCCGATGCACTGGCTCCGGGCATGCTGGTTGCCGCCGCTATGATGTTATTTTGCACGGGCCTGCTGCCGAATTTTTCCCTCGAAGTGCCTACCGCTCAACCCTTGCCATGGTTGCTAATTGGTGCCCAGTCGCTGGTATTCGCAGGACAGTTTTTGTTGCTGTTTATTCTGCAAAAAACCGGTGGCCCTGTGATGCTCAGTCTGCTGGGTGCCGTGGGTGCCGTCGTCGGTGTGCCGGTGGCGGTATTTTTGCAGGGCGAAACGCCACCTCAGGGATTATTGGCAGGCGCTCTGCTGATCGGCACCGGCGTGGCGTTGGTGACGCTTGGCAAGAGCAAAAAATAGGCTTGGGGCCAACTCAACCAGCACAATATTTCGCAAACGTTATAACCTGGTGGCGTTGCCATAGCCCAGCTCACCGGCTTTCGGTTGCAGCTGATGGTCTTTCAATCGCCAGCTGAACGTCTGTGCAGCCGTCTCGCCGGCCACTTGCAGCGTCAGCGTTAAGCGATTTCCACGCAGGCTGGCGGCTTCCACCACAACCGGCTCCTCGTTCAGCCAGGCCTTGGCGCTCAACTGCTGAAACGTCTGGGTTAGCGCCACACTAAAATGTTGCTGCTCACCGGCTTGCCATTGCCACACACCGGCCACGTTTGCGGGTACAATCCACTTGTAAATATGTGCGCCGGCGGCATAACTGCGATCATCAGGCAACCAATCGCCCATATCAAACGAATGAGAAATAACCCGCGTACCCGGCTTGAGTTCAGTTAACAGCCGCGGCCGTAACAGCAGATTAATGCTTTGCAGCAAATACAGGGTTACAACCGTTGCCTGGCTAATATCCACCGTAAAAAAATCATCTTCAATAAATTCAACCAGGTGATCCATGCCCATAGCGTCGGCAAACTCGCGGGCTTCTTCCAGGCGAGGTGGATCCATATCAACCCCCACAGCACGTGCTTCTCGCCCCATGGCGGCAGCCACTACAATACGACCATCGCCGCAGCCCAAATCATAAAGCACGTCTTGCGCCGTTACCCGCGCCAAATCGAGCATGCTTTCGACTATGACTTCGTCGGTGGGCACAAAAGGAACGTTAAGATCCGGGTTAAACTCAACGCCTTCGCCAATAATAAACTCGCTATACACACTCGACTCCTGATGGTGCTAATGAATGCTGATCGGCGTACATACTAGCACGGCGGCTTCTGTAACTGTGTCATTCCATAGGCAACAGAAAGACACAAAAAAAGGGAGGCATGAGCAGTGACCCTCACGCCTCCCCGACAATTTACGGGTAAATGCTGCTTACACCTTAAATTGCGTCACCAGACTGCGTAAATGCTCGGCTCGGTTCTGCAATAGAGTAATGGCTTCAAGCTGCTGCTCGGCATTATGGTGAATACTGGCGGCACTGTCAGAAATCAGATGAGCCGACTCATTAATATGCTCGGCAACGGCGCCTTGCTCTTCGGTGGCGGCCGCTACCTGGTGGTTGCCCGAACTAATGGCTTCAAACTTCTGCTTGATGCTCATCAATGCCGCCGCAGACTGCTCGGTGTTGTCTGCCACCTGCTGACTGCTGGCCGTGCCCTGGCGAATCGCTTTGGTGGACTGCTCCGCCGTTGATTGCAACTGGGCAATTTGATCACGAATTTCCAACGTCGACTCCTGAGTACGCTTGGCAAGATTACGTACTTCATCGGCCACGACGGCAAATCCCCGACCTTGCTCACCGGCGCGGGCAGCTTCAATGGCCGCATTCAGGGCCAACAGATTGGTTTGCTCGGAAATGGCATTAATCACTTCCACCACAGAGTTGATGGCCGCCGCCTGACTGGCAAAGTCGACTATGGTCTTTTCGATGTCGCTCATCACCACATTCAACTCTTGCATGGTTTGTGAGGTTAACGCCATATTGTCGTTGGTGGTGTGGGTATCCTGTACCGCGCTTTCGGTGTCCTGGGCGGTACGATGCGCAATGCTCGACACCTCGGTAATGGTTTGTCCCATTTCGGTAATGGCTGTCGCAACCTGATCGGTCTGCCCGCGCTGCATGTCGGTAGAAGTGAAGGTGTCGTTGGCCAACTGTGCCAGCTGCTCTATGCCGGTTTTCATTGCGGTTTCGGTGTTTTGTATTTCTGCCACCAGCTCGCGAATCTTGCCGATAATGGCGTTGAAGCCTTTGGCCAAATGCCCTAGTTCATTGTCATGACTCTCGTCCAGACGCGTGGTCAAATCGCCACCATTACCGGACATACTCAGGAGATCATCACCCACTCGGCGAATAGACTTGCTTAGCGAATTGGCAAATACCACTGTCAGCGCAATAAACACCAGGGTCAAGAGTATGCTCACCAGTACCGAAAATGAAATAACGTCGTTGATGGCACCGCTTATTTCAGCCGAGGGCAGCACCGCCACCAATTTCAGGCCGGTGTCGCGCACGTCTTGCACCGCCAGGTATACATCCTGATTTTCCAGTTGTGTTCTTTCAAAAGAAAAGCCGGATTGTTGCTGTTTCAACAAGTCATTTACCGGCTGGTATTTTTCAATATCATTGACATTCTGTCGCGTCAGAGACAAATCGGGATGAACCGCTACCATGCCGTTTTGATCGACCAGAAACATAAAGCCATTATCGCCAAGCTTGTAATTCGATATCAAATCAACCACCGAAGATACGTCGTATCCCAGGCCGGCCGCGCCCACCCGTTCGCCACCAATGGATATCAGGGTATTCACAAACAGGGTTAATTTACCCGTGCGCTCATCGGGATCGATAGACAACACCTGTTTGGCATTACCCTTGATGAAGTTGAAATACCAGCTGTCCAATGGATCCCTTGTTGATATGTTTTTAAAAAATCCGGCGTCGGTATAATAGGTGTTAGTCAAGCCAGACACCCAAAACAAGGTGGAAGCTCCGGCATTCGCTCTTTGCTGTTTAAAATAATTTAGCACTTGCTGATGCTGTGGGGCGCTATTTTCACCTTGTTTCATCCAGTTATGCAGCATGCTGTTGTTTGACATGTCGTCGGATAAAATAATGGCGGGCATCAATTCGGCGCGTACTTGTTCGGCGATAAGGCCTACACTATTTGGCAGATATTCTTTTTCTGTTTGTCCGTAATACAAACCAGAAAATTGATTGATATTAATAACGGTAGATACTGACGTCAGTAGTGCCAACGCAAGCGCGACAAAGGCAATAAAAACGGTACGCAATTTAAATGTGTGCATGGCTGCTCCGGTGGCCAAAATGCTTACTGTAAACGCAAAAAATCAACTCCATCTGTCCCTTTCACGCCTCCATAATCGTCCTTGCCGCCCCTCAGGCTCAACCTGGCCGAACCAGGATGATGGCTCGCAGGCAAAAAACAGGCAGTACCGTTTATCGACCGGCGGGTCAGAAAGTTTAACTAAAAATTAATCATTTTTCTCTTTGCGGTCAAAAAACGTATAGCCTTTTTGATTCAGGCGGTTAGCCAGGGTACGGAACCGTGCCCGGCCACGGGTTCACCTCAAACTGCCCTACCGCTGCTCACAACAGCACATGCTTGTCTTCTCCCTTTGGTATGCACAAGCCCAGCATGACCATCGCAGGAGATCAGTACATGCTCACCTCGTCCGATAGGCCCTTTTATCGGTTGCCGCTTGCCATAAATCACGGGATTTTTGCTGATTTTAATGTGTTAACTCAGTAGAATGCGCAGCGGCATCCATTGACTTGGGCTATGAAGCAAATTAGCCCCTGTTGAAGATAGCTAGCCATCGCTTGTTAAAAACGCGATGGACATAATATTAGAGGTGTTTGAGGGCGTTCATATTAATGGGCCTTCTCAGGCAAAAGTCGTATACACAGCACCAAATCGGTGTTGTGAGCAATTTTAAGATATTAATTATGTTAGTTGTAGCAGCATTAGGCGGCAATGCCTTGCAACAGCGCGGTCAGCCGTTAACGGCACAAGTACAGCGCGAAAATGTCAAAGTAGCCGCAGGCGCTTTGGCCGAAATTGTAAAAGCAGGACACCAGTTGGTGATTACCCATGGCAATGGTCCGCAGGTGGGTCTATTGGCCTTGCAAGCAGCAGCTTACAATCCTGGTGAAACCTACCCACTGGATGTGCTTGGTGCACAAACAGCGGGCATGATTGGCTATTTGGTAGAGCAAGAGCTGGAAAATGCCCTGCAGAGTGACTGTCCGATTGCCACCTTGCTGACGCAAGTGCTGGTAGATCGCAACGATCCTGCATTTCAAACGCCCACCAAGTTTATTGGTCCGGTATACAGCCAGCATGAGGCTGAAGCCCGAGCGGCAGAGGGTGGCTGGCACATTGCTCAGGACGGTGATAAATGGCGCCGTGTGGTGGCTTCCCCCCAACCGCTGGACATTCCTGATCTGCAGGTCATTCAGCTGTTGGTGAAACAAAATGTGGTGGTGATCTGTAACGGTGGCGGGGGTATTCCGGTAATAAGAGACGCCAATAACTGCTTGCAAGGTATAGAGGCAGTGATTGATAAGGATCTCTCAAGTGCATTTTTGGCCAAGCAACTCGGCGCTGATGCACTGTTACTGTTAACCGATGTAGAAGCGGTATACCACGGTTTTGGCACTCCAGAGGCGAAACCGCTGAGTACCTTGACCGTAGCCGAAAGCCATGCCTTGAATCTGCCAGCAGGCTCCATGGGGCCAAAAATCACGGCGGCGTGTAACTTTGCCGAGTCAGGTGGTTTCAGTGCCATTGGTCGTTTGTCTGAAGCACTGTCATTGCTGGCAGGCGATGCGGGTACCCATATTGTTAGCGAGCATGCCGAACCAGCGGTAAAAGTATCGGATTAATCAATGCTGAACATCGGTATTAAAATATTGGCGACGGATAGCCTGATTCTGCTGCGCTATCCGTCGCCAATTCATTGCTCTATGTCGTGATTTTTTATTGTGTTCGAACTCTCGCTTCGCAATTCGAATGGCCCGGCCAGCGCCAAAATAATCAGAGTCAGCATAGTCCCCAGCACAGCAACGCCCAAGTTACCCACGCCCACCGCCACACCAATTGCTGCCGTCATCCACACACCGGCCGCCGTCGTCAGGCCTTTAATGGCTTTTTGATTATCGAGTTTCAAGATAGTACCGGCCCCAATAAAACCAATACCGGTAACAATCCCCTGAATCACGCGTGACTGCGCATCTAACGTCATGCCCACCCCCGAGCAGGCTAGAATAAACACCGCCGTACCCAGACACACCAGAATATGGGTGCGTAGCCCTGCCGGTTTACCGGCTTTTTCTCGTTGCATACCAATAATGGCGCCCAACACGGCAGCTGCCAGCAAGCGGATAACGATGTGTGCCAACTCCCGCTCACTCGGTATGCCATAGATCAATGCTTCCCAGAGTATATCCATGAAGACCGCCTATAAATAATTGCCTGAAATGTCTTTTATTAAGACGATAACGCGAAAAATCCATCATTTAACGCATGGCCGCTCCCCTGTTATCCCGGATTGTTATCACAAATTGTTGCCCCGGATTTTTCGCTTGATGTTACCGTTTTCGGCTCGCTATATAGCAAACGTCGCCTGCTGCCATTCATGAATAAGCTGCGCCATCAAAGCCTTTGCCGGTAACTCGCGGGCCAGCGGTGCCCCTTGCCCCGCCCAGTATGGCGCAAAATCATGACACCCCTGCCGACTGGCCACAGCATGCAGGGCTTTGGCAGCACTGTACGCCATAGGATAACCAGGCAGGCTGGCATGGTACTCGCCAAGCTCCTGGTGCATACGGTTGCTCAGGCCCCGCGCCGGACGACCGGAAATAACCGATGTTACGCCGGTATCATAAGCCATGGTACTGCGTAATTGCGTACGGTAGGCGGCATCGGCGGCCGACTCGGGACACAGAATAAATGCCGTGCCCAGCTGCGCGGCACTGGCCCCCATCTGCAATACCTGTGCAATCGCCTGTCCGTGCATAATGCCGCCAGCGGCAATTACCGGCAGTGGGCATTGGTGGTGCAGCAGCTGCAACAAGCCAAATAATCCCAGCTTCTTGTCCTGCTCTGGTACAAACACCCCGCGGTGGCCACCGGCCTCATACCCCTGAGCAATAACACCGTCCAGCCCGGCGGCCACTATGGCGCGGGCTTCTGCCAGCGTCGTGGCGCAGCCCAGCAAGACAATACCCGCCTGTTGCAGCGCATCAATGAACGCCGGGCCTGGCAGCCCAAAATGAAAACTGACTACCGGTGGTCTCTCGGCCAACAACATGCTCAACATATCGTGATTATCAACAAAGCTGGCGTAAGCGGGCGTTATACTGTCGGGCGGGTTTGCCGATAACTCGGCAAAGTACGGTTGCAGCACATCCAGCCATTGCCGATTTTGCCGGGCATCATCGGGTAGGGTCTGGTGGCAGAAAAAGTTAACGTTGAACGGCTTGGCGGTAGCAAGCTTGAGCGCTTTTATCTGCAGACTGGCCTGTTCGACACTGCTGCTGCCCAGGCCTAGTGAACCTAGCCCCCCAGCATTGCACACGGCCGCCGCCAGCGCCACCGTAGAGGTTCCCGCCATCGGCGCCTGAATAATCGGATACTGAATACCAAGCTGAGCTAACAGCGCGTCTGACATGACAGCCTTCCTTTGCTTTATTGTTACTCAGGTTTGATTTTACTCAACACATCAACCAGACGATATTCATACAAGCTGGCATCGGCAGGCACATTGCTGGGTGAAAACCGTTGACGCTGTTCTATTTTTAGCTGGTATTCATAACCCGGCTCGAAGTCAAACCCCTGAATACGATCATAAAAAAACGCGTCGTCTACTATCAGACATTTCATGGGCCCAACTCCCACACAATCTACGGTTTGCGGGCCCACCGTTACCGTTTTCACCGTTGTCGATGCATCCACTTTCTGCGTGTCTTGCGGGGCATTAGCGGTACAGGCCGTTAATGTCATCAACAAGAACGCACTTATGGCCTGTTTCATCAATCATGATTCCTTAAGCTTGCCCTATTCATCTTCTGGTTCACCCTGAGGGTCGGCGTTAAAGAAAATGGCCAGCCATACGGTGAGCTCATTTTCTCGGGTGTAACTGACCTTATGTGGGCAATGGGCAGGAATATGCAGAAAGCTGCCTGCGTGCAACGTGACCTCACGACCATCGGCAAACGCCAGCGTCCCCTCCCCTTGCAGCACCATTACCCATTCATCTTCGTGTTGATCATACCAACCGGTTTTGGGCGAACAGTGCCCTTGAGACACAATACGCTCGATACGTACCTGCGGGGTATTGAGCAAGTCCAGAACATGCTCATTGGTCAAATCGGCAGGCAGATTCTCAAATACATTATTCATCGTTTACCAGTATCTGCAGCTGTATTGGCCAGGCCCGCATCAAAAGACACCTTAGCCGAAATGGTTAAAACACAGTTTATTGCCATCGACATCTCGCACATAGGCACCATAAAACCGATCGGCGATACGTTGACCGGGAGCACCCTCGCAGGTGGCTCCCAAGGCGATGGCTTTATGGTACATGGCATCAACCGCGGCTTTGCTGCCCGGGGCAAAGGCCACCATATTGCCGTTGCCGGGTTGCGCAGGCTGTTTGTTGAAGGGAATGCACACCGCCAGCATGGGCTGCTCCATGGTTTCGCCGATAAAACAGATACGGCCCATGTCCATCAAAAGCTTGCCGCCCATTTCGGCCAGTAACTCGCCATAGAAGGTTTTGGCTGCTGTTAAATCACTCACACCTAACGTCACGTAACTGATCATCTTTTGCTCCCGTCAAAATAAGAATTCTCTGGCATGTTACACCCGCTAAAGCCATTTAACACGCCCCGGATTTCCCAGAAGAGTGCCGTATTACAACTTCCCTAATGCACCAAAAACAAACAACGCATGAACATTACATTAACAACTTGACTCATCTGAATATACACTACACTCTTTTGTCAGCGTTAATCATTGTCCTCGTTACAAGGAGAGTTGAGCATGAAAATGGACTTAGCGCCCGCAGTTACTGCGGCTCTGCTGTTTACTGCCTTTCATTTACAGGCCGCCCCCGCCGTTAGTTCCGGCCATGGCGGTGCCGTGGCCACCGTATCGGAGCAGGCCAGCCAAGCCGCTTTGCAGATACTCGACCAGGGTGGCAATGCCATCGATGCGGCGGTAGCGGCGGCGGCGACACTGGGAGTGACAGACCCCTTTAGCTGCGGCGTGGGCGGAGGCGGCTTTATGCTGATCTATTCCGCAGCCGACGACAAAGTGATCAGCATCGATCACCGAGAAACGGCTCCCGCCTATTTCAGCCCGGAGGTATTCAAGCAAGATGGCGTGGCCATGGAGTGGCAAGACGTTGTGCCCACCGGCATCTCCGTGGGCGTGCCCGGCACCGTGCTGGGCTGGCAGGAAGCCCTGACCCGTTATGGCACCATGAATTTTGAGCAGCTACTGGCGCCCGCCATCAAGGTGGCGGAAGACGGCTTTATGCTGGGTGAAAACTTTAACCGCATCAGCACCATAAACGAGGGCAAATTCTCTCGTTTTAGCAGCGCAAGTCAGCTGTACCTGAAAGATGGCAAGGCGCTCCCCGTTGGCACCCATTTCCGTAACCCCGATCTGGCCAACACCTACCGCGAGATTGCCGCCGGTGGTGCCAGGGCGTTTTACGAAGGCGACATTGCCAAGGACATCGTGGCAGCAGTCAATCAACCTCCAGTGACTAGCGGTACCCGGGTACTTACGGGCAGCATGGCCCTAAGTGACCTGAAAGACTACGAAGTGCGCGTTCGCCAGCCCATTCACTCTACCTATCGCGGTTTTGATGTATACGGCATGGCACCGCCTTCCAGCGGCGGTATTGCCATTGCTCAGGCGCTGAACCTGCTGGAAACCTTTGATTTATCGACAATGTCGCGGGCTGAAGTCGAGCATTTGTACCTGGAGGCCTCCCGCCTGGCGTTTGCCGATCGCAACGCCTACGTGGCAGACAGTGAATTCACCGATGTGCCGGTGGCGGGCCTGCTGTCTAAAGACTACGCCAAAGAACGCGCCAAGCTGATGGGTGAAAAAGCCTCCGCCAAACGCGAGCCAGGCGATCCTTTCCTGTATCAGGATGATCCTTCTGTGCCCCTGCGCCCGAGTAACGCCACTCTTGGCCAGGAGTCGACCCATACCACGCATTTGGCCGTATCGGATCGCGAAGGCAACGTGGTGGCCTATACCTTTACCATTGAGGACTGGGGTGGCAGCGGTATAGTGGTGCCAGGCCGCGGTTTTCTGCTTAACAACGAACTCACCGACTTCGACTTTAGCGCACCCCACCCCAACGTGGCAGAAGCCTACAAGCGCCCTCGTTCCAGCATGAGCCCCACCATAGTGCTGCAAGACGGCAAACCGGCCTTCACCATTGGCTCACCCGGCGGGTCCACTATTATCACCACCGTATTGCAGACCCTGGTCAACCACATCGACCTGGGAATGTCACTGCCCGACGCGGTAAACGCGCCGCGCATGAGTCAGCGTAACGGTGATACCACCCTGGTAGAAACCCTGCTCGAGTTCCCCGGCAGTGATCAGGCCAGCGCACTCGAGGCGTTAGGCCATCGCCTTGCCGAAACCGACCAAATAGGGGCCGCCAACGGTATTATATTCAATGACGATGGCACAGTGACCGCCGTAAGTGAATCCAAACGCCACGGCGTGGGCACGGCCCTTGTTCAACAGCAATAAGTCAAAAACAGTAAGCTTATAAACAGTTATGCATGATGAAAAAGGGGCAGCCAATTGGCTGCCCCTTTCTTTAGGTATTTTTGTTAACTCGGTCGACTTAAACGCCGGAACATGATGAAGACAGCGCACTCAGTCCTTGCCAGTCTTCTAAATCCTGCGCAGGTTTTTCGGCACGAAAACGAGCATAAAGCGCAATGCCTTGCTGATCTTCCAGAATATCAACCTTGACGCCTTTTTCTTGCAACAGCCCTTCCGTGCCAGACGCATTGGTAATATCGCCGACCACCACGCGGCTAAACCCCCGCATGTACAGCAGCGTCGCACACACGGCACAGGGGCTCAAACTGGTATAAATAGTGGTGTCACCAAAATCAATCCGGCCTGCATCTTTAATGGCCGCGGTTTCACCGTGATTATAAGGGTCGCCTTCCTGAACCAGCGTATTGTGTCCCTTGCCGACGATTTTTCCGGTCGAGTTGCTCACTATCACCGCCCCTATGGGACAACCTCCTTCGTCGTAGCTCTTTTGCGCCAGCAGCACCGCAATGCGCATAAAGTCAGAGTCGGTTAACCCCAAGGCAAAATCATTATCCATTAACACCGACAAGCTCTTGGTTGGCATATGGGCAATGGCCGTTAATGCAGACGCCGTTTTTGCTGCCTGTTTATCCAGAATTGCGTTCATGTTGTGATCCTTCAGCTTGTCTGAGTCAGTATAAGCGCCGCCACTGAGTGAATATGTAACGTATTGAGACCGGCAACGCCTTACAGGCTCAGGCGCCTTCCTCGGCATCACGAATTCGCTCTCTTCGCTCGTACTCTTCTTCCATCGCCGCGTTGATTTCTTCCAGTACCGAGCCTACATCTGCGCTGTTGCTGTCATCTTCAAACTCGCCGGTGAGCGTGGAGTTCGGGGTTAAGTTGCCTTCCTCGAACAGCGCCCACATTTCTTTGGCATATTGGGTCTTGAGCAACGCAGGGGCAAACTCACCGTAGTAACGACGCATATTGTTCACGTCTCTGGCAAACATGGCTTGTGCACTATTGTTGGCGGCGGCGTTCACCGCTTGCGGCAGGTCGATGATCACGGGGCCATAATCATCAACCAAGACGTTGAATTCGGATAAATCACCGTGCACGATACCCGCACACAGCATCAGCATGATGTAGCGCATCATCAGCGTATGGTCTTCCATGGCATGCTCTTGCGACATTGTCACCTCACCCAATTGTGGTGCAACATTGCCGGCCCCATCGCTGACCAATTCCATTAACAAAACGCCATCTACGCAACCAAAGGTTTCGGGTACGCGCACCCCTGCCGCAGCTAAACGGGCAAGTGCATCAATTTCGGCATTTTGCCAAATTTCTTCCTGTTGCTGACGACCGTATTTTGACCCTTTCTCCATGGCGCGAGCTTGACGGCCGCTGCGAACTTTTCGCCCTTCCTGATATTGTGCCGCTTTTTTAAAGCTGCGTTTCATCGCGTCTTTATAGACTTTGGCGCAGCGAATATGCTCACCACAACGGACCACAAAAACATCGGCTTCTTTACCGCTCATGAGTCGGCTGATCACTTCATCGATTAAACCGTCATCGACAAGAGGTTGTAGGCGTTTGGGTATTTTCACTGGCTGTCTACTAAGTTGGGGCGACTATCAAACATCATATTATTGAGTAGGCTCTGTTGGTGTATTGGTATCAAGCAGGATAACACGGTTAAAGACAAGGGCGACGATTGCCCCATAAAAGAACGGGCGCTTATTGTCGCCGGCAAACACAATAGGCTCACGGTAAAACCCGCCTTTGACTCCATGGATTTGCTCGCAAATATGCACCACATATCAATGGGTCCATACGCAAGACGCAGATGTTACAGCAAACGTGTTAAAACGGACACGGGCATTGCCCATGAAAGGGTTCACCCCGGCTGGGATGCTCAAAATACACGTCACTGGCGTGCAATAGCAAGCGCTCAGCCTTCTGTTCACTCTGCTCACTACCATACAGATCACAGCCCAGAATGGGATGCCCCATGGCCAGACTGTGGATCCGCAGTTGATGTGTACGGCCCGTCAGCGGCGTAAACTGCACCAGAGTGCGGCGCGGTTGTGCTAAACGCTGCAACACCTTGTATTCACTCAAGGCCGCCTTGCCGGTATCGGGACAGATTTTTACCCGGGGAAACAGGTTTTTATCTTTCGCGATAGGCTCGCTGATNCACGATCTCCCAGTTCAGGCACGCTTATCAATATGAATAAAAAACACACCACACCGACGGTGCCGCCCCTGACGCTGGAACAAGCGCACGAGCTGATTTTCAAGCTCATGGAGCGTATTTCCGAGCTGGAAGACCGCCTCAATCAGAACAGCGGCAACTCTTCAAAGCCCCCGTCCAGCAATGGACCAGGAGGGGCACCGCCGGCTCGTCCACGCAAACGTTCCGGCAAGCAGCGCGGCGCTCAGCCTGGTCATAAAGGCCATCGTCGAGAGCGGCATCCGCAGGATGAACGGGTGACGCTCGCGCCACATTATCCGTCAGACACCTGTACCTGCTGTGGTGGCGATATGCTGGCTCATGCCAAACCACACCGAGTACATCAGGTATTTGATTTACCCGAAGTCAGCTACTTC
>NZ_BMKE01000034.1 GCF_014643915.1 Oceanisphaera marina | reverse complement strand
GCGCAGCTTTATTTCCTGGAGAAAAGATCAGCTACTGACTGAAGTTTCAATGTTGCTAAAGGGAGTAGGAAGTGAATTCCACATACGTTATACGTGATTGCTTACTGATGAAATGTTCGCTATCACAAATAGCTATATCGAAAGGAAGCGTTCGTTCAACTATCTTTATGCAGTTACGTCAGGCGTTGCTTTCTATGTGATGTGGAACATTTCAACACTAGTCGGGATCGTTGCAGGTTCTAGTATTGATAACCTGGAAGAGCTTGGACTTGAGTTTGCAATAGCGGCAACATTTATCGCAATAGTGGTCCCATCTATTAAGCATCGCTCTACATTGGTTTCAGTAATTATAAGTGGCATTTCTGTTTTGGCATTAGAGTTCATAGAATTTGAATATTCTCTTATCGCAGCAACACTTATCGGTATGGTATCAGGATTTTACGTAGGTCAAGGAGAAAAAAATGAGTATTAATATAGAACTCTTGATTCTCTTGATGGCGATGATCACCTTTGGTTGCAGATATTTATTCTTTATGAAGTCTCTGCCGATTAAATTAGGTACAAAGTCAAAACAATTGCTCAAATATACAGCTCCTTCTGTTCTTACTGTTATGTGGGTTCCAATTGTTTTTTTGGGGCATAACTCGCTTGAGGAACCATTTTTTCTAAGCCCCTTTTTATATGGAGGTGTAATAACCTTGATAGTTAGCTTAAAGGTAAAAAACACCCTTTTTGTCGTAGTGGCAGGGATGGCTTCATTTTCATTGATTAATTGGATCATCTAATAAATGGAATCGCAAAAAATGAATAATAGACAAAACCTAATAACCTCTCAAAAAATTAGAGAATCTTATGCAGACTGCCACTCCAAGCTTTCTGGAGCTGGTTAACAGGTAAAGAACTTCAATGCCGTGCAAAAAATTAAATAATTCGGTGGTTACGTGTCAGTGGCAGAAAAAATCATAACTTCTTTGTGATTCGTTTAATAACTAAGTAAACTTATAACTAGCTGAAATATATGAATTTTTATTGGTTGTGAGATTTTTAGAGCGTTATTGCAACAGCTATGAGATTTTTCGTACATACGAAGGCTGATAAGTGGTTGTTTTCATTGGGTAGTGATTTTCAAAGAGCGTGAGATCCGACAATCGATAGCGTATCGTGACTATTGAAGAGCAGCGCTTGGCGTTGCTATTTTTTATGGGGCAGTGGTATAAGTTAATAGCTGAGCTCGCTACACTGACATTTATTGCTATATAGCAGATTGATATTAAGGACAGCATGATGAGCAAGGATAAACGTCGCCAGTATTCCAGTCAGGTGGTTGATGGCCCTACCAAAGCACCGGCCCGAGCCATGTTGCGTGCGGTCGGTTTTGCCGATGAAGATTTCAATAAGCCTCAGGTCGGCATTGCTTCTACCTGGAGCAACCTAACCCCCTGCAATATGCATATCGACAAACTGGCCGTGGAAGCCGGTCATGGTGCCGATGCGGCAGGCGGAAAAAGCATCATCTTCAATACCATTACCATTTCCGACGGTATTGCCAACGGCACCATCGGCATGAAGTACTCGCTGGTCTCGCGGGAAGTGATTGCCGACTCCATAGAAACCGTCGCCGGCTGTGAAGGCTTCGATGGTCTGGTTGCCATCGGTGGTTGTGACAAGAACATGCCGGGCTGCATCATTGGCCTGGCGCGGCTTAATCGACCCTCGGTATTCGTCTATGGCGGCACCATAGCGCCGGGCAAGAATCACACCGATATTATCTCGGTATTCGAGGCGGTTGGCGCCCACGCCAAGGGCGATATGTCGCTGATTGAGGTGAAGCAGGTAGAAGACACGGCTATTCCGGGGCCGGGTGCCTGTGGCGGCATGTATACCGCCAACACCATGGCTTCGGCCATCGAGGCCATGGGCATGAGTCTGCCCAACAGCTCGGCGCAAAATGCCACCTCGGATCACAAGCTGCAAGACTGTCAGGATGCCGGTGCGGCGGTATTGAATCTGCTCGAGCACGACATCAAGCCCTCCGACATCATGACCAAACAGGCTTTCGAAAACGCCATCACGGTGGTGATTGCCCTGGGCGGCTCCACCAATGCGGTATTGCACCTGCTGGCCATGGCGCATGCCATCGATGTTGAACTGAGTCTGGATGACTTTGTGCGTATCGGTGAGCGGGTACCGGTATTGGCGGACTTGCGACCCAGTGGTCATTACATGATGTCCGAGCTGGTGGCCATTGGCGGCATACAGCCGCTGATGAAAAGGCTGCTCGATGCGGGCTTGCTGCACGGTGACTGCCTGACGGTAACCGGCAATACCCTGGCGGAAAACCTGAGTACGGTGGCGCCTTATCCGGCGGGACAAACCATTATTCGCCCGCTGGATAAGCCGATCAAGAAAGACAGTCATTTGCGTATTTTGCGTGGCAACCTGGCGCCCGAGGGCGCGGTGGCCAAAATAACTGGCAAGGAAGGGTTGGCTTTTACCGGCCCGGCGCGGGTATTCAGCTCGGAAGAAGAAACCCTGGAACGTATTCTCGATGGTACCGTCAAGGCTGGTGATGTATTGGTGATCCGTTACGAAGGCCCCAAAGGTGGCCCTGGTATGCGTGAAATGCTCAGCCCGACCTCGGCCATCATGGGCAAGGGCCTGGGCCAGGAAGTGGCGCTGATCACCGACGGGCGTTTCTCTGGCGGCAGCCACGGTTTCGTGGTCGGTCATATTACGCCAGAAGCTCAGCAAGGCGGCCCGCTGGCGATAGTGGAAGACGGCGATATCATCACCATAGATGCCGAAACCAACAAACTGGAAGTGCAGCTAACGGATGCCGAGATAGCTGCCCGCTTGGAAAAATGGCAGGCCCCCGAGCCTAGGTATCGTCGTGGTGTATTGGCAAAGTATGCCCACACGGTCAGCTCTGCCTCCACCGGCGCGGTCACCGATGACTTGTAAGTAACGTGAAAAGGAGGCGCTCATCGTGAGGGGAAAGTGTCTTCATGTGCGGCGCTTCATTACTCATTGTTCAAATAAAAAAGATCCAGCGGGATCTTTTTTTTGACCAAAAAATCAGCCATCGGCTCTTGAAAGCCGTTGGGTCAGGCCTTATATCTTTAGTGAGGCAGAGAGTCGCTCGACAGAGGATTCCATGATTGCCCTCACAAGCTCGTCCATATTGGAGAGCAAACCAGGTTTAACAGACCTAAACATCGCTCATTAGAGGATATTATTATGTCACGTTTCGATCTCACTCCCCTGTACCGTACTGCCATTGGCTTCGATCGTCTGGCGTCCATGATGGAAAATGCCAATAACAGCAGCAGTAACAACGGTTATCCGCCTTACAACATCGAACTGCTCAGCGAAGACCACTATCGTATTTCGATGGCCGTCGCCGGTTTTGCCCAAGCCGATCTGGAAATTACCAGTCACGAAAATACCCTGACGGTAAAAGGCACCAAAGAACAGCCAGAGGTACAAAGAAATTACCTGTATCAGGGCATTGCCGAACGCGGGTTTGAACGTCGCTTTCAGTTGGCCGACCACGTCAAGGTAACGGGCGCCGACATGGAGCATGGCTTGTTGCACATCGATCTGGTGCGAGAAGTACCGGAAGCCGCCAAGCCGAAAAATATTGCCATCGGCCAGACCAGCTAAATAATCCGCCGATCCGCTCCGGGTAATAAAACGCCGACCTCAGGGTCGGCGTTTTATATTGTATTAGCTGATTGCTTAAGGCTGTGTTTTAGGAGCCTGATAAATCGCATAAATCTCTTCGGCCAGAATCTTGATGCCCGCCTGCACATCTGCTTCCGACTGGGCATAGTTCAGGCGAATACATTCTTTGCTGTGCTGCCAATGTTCATCGGTAATACCCGGGAAGAAATAATGCCCAGGCACCACCAATAAGCCCTTTTGTTTCAAGCGTTCGTACAGCTCCTGGCTGTGTATCGGCAAGTCTTCAAACCACAGCCACAAGAAGAGCGCACCTTCCGGCTTGTGAATATGAAACTGTGGCAGGGTAATGGCTTCTTGCAGCCAGGTGACTGCCTGCTGTGCCTTGGCCTGATAGAAAGGACGGATCACCTCATTGCTGAGGGTGATAACATCGCCGTTTTCCATCATGGGCAAGGTCATGGCCGGGCCCATGCTGCCGGGTGCCAGGTTGATAATGCCGCTGATATTGGTCATGGCCTTGATAAGTTCGGGTGAGCCCACCACTATGCCGCACCGTACGCCGGGCAGGCCCAGTTTCGACAAGCTCATGCACAAAATGGTGTTGTCGTTCCAGAACGGCTTGGCTTCGGTAAAAATAATGTTGGGGAAGGGCATGCCGTAGGCATTATCAATCAGCAGCGGTATGCCTTTTTCCCGGGCAATGGCGTCTAGGCGCATTATCTCCTCATCGGTCAGCACGTTACCGGTGGGATTGGTAGGGCGTGAGACACAAATCAGACCGATATCATCGCCTACTTCCAATTGATCGAAGTCGACGTGATATTTGAATAATCCATTGTCTAGCTGAGTGATGGTCGGCTTGCAGGCCACAAAGTGATCTTCACTCAAGGCGCCGTCACCATAGCCTATGTATTCCGGCGCCAACGGAAACAGCACCTTCTTTTTTCGGCCATCGGCAAACTCGCCGGCCAGCAGATTGAACAGATAAAAAAAGGCGGTCTGACTGCCATTGGTCAGCGCAATATGCTCAGGGCCCACCGGCCAGCCCAGCTCCTTGGAGAGCAACCTGGCCAAGGCGTTAATGTAGGCATCTTTGCCTTGCGGACCGTCGTAATTGGCCATGGCCTTGATTAAATCGCCGTTTTTTATCAGCTGTTGAGCCTGGTTGTCCAGGTAGGCAAGCACCTCGGGAATGGCCGCCGGATTACCGCCGCCCAGCATGATGGTATTAGGTGTGGTCAGACCCTGATTCAGGTCATCCATCAACTGGGTAATGCCGGCGTGGCGGGTAAATTTTTGGCCAAACGTTGAAAATTCCATGAGATAACTTACCAAAAAGAAAGGGTTAACAGAAAGTCTCACGTTATCCGATATTGTGCAGGCTGTCGACCAGCGAAAAAAAGCCCCGCTCGGGGCGGGGCTTTAAACAGAGCTGTAAGTCGTAAAAGACAGCCGTAAGCGATCAGCTATAAGCTGTAAGTCAGTTCAAAAACTAATAGCCTATCTGCCACGCTTAAACACCATATGGCACGAATCTAGTCACGTGCTTTAGCCGTGAAATCCGGCGCAGCCGGATATGGCGCACCGGATCAATCCAAACACCGCACCGCTCAAAGCTGTGCCTACAAAAACATTATTGCAGCAGCGAGATATCCGCTATTTGCAGGAACAGGTTGCGCAGCTGGTTGAGCAGGCTCAGGCGGTTCAAACGCAGGGCGTCGTCTTCGGCCATCACCATCACCTGGTCGAAGAAGTTGTCCACACTTTCACGCAAGGTCGCCAGTTCGTTCAACGCACTGTTGTAATCGGCGTTGGCAAACAAGGGCGTCAGGCGCTCGCTTAGCTCGCTTAATTGACCCGCCAGCGCTTTTTCTGCGTCATCTTGCAGCAGTGCCGGATTGACCTGTGCCGGGATCTCGCCGTCAAACTTGGCCAGAATGTTACCGACCCGTTTGTTGGCGGCAGCCAAAGCAGATGAGGCTTCGAGTTTACGGAACTGGCTCACGGCTTTCACGCGGGCGTCAAAGTCGGCGGGACGAGTGGGGCGACGAGCCAATACGGCCTGAATCACATCCACGTCGTAGCCCAAATCCTGATACCAGGCGCGGAAACGGCCCAGCATGAAGTCGAGAATTTCATCGGCGGCCTTGGCGTTGCTCAGCTTGTCGCCGTACAGGGCGCGCGCCTGTTCGATCAGGATAGGCAGGTCGAGGTTGTAGCCTTTTTCCACGATAATACGCAGCGCGCCCAGGGCGGCACGACGCAGCGCGAACGGGTCTTTGTCGCCTTTGGGCGTCTGGCCGATGCCAAAGATGCCCACCAGGGTGTCCAGCTTGTCGGCCAGCGCCACGGCGGCAGAAATATCCTGGCTTGGCAGCTCGTCACCGGAAAACCGGGGCTGATACTGTTCTTTCAAGGCCAGAGCTACCGCTTCATCTTCGCCGTCGTGGCGAGCATAGTGCATGCCCATTACGCCCTGGGTGTCGGTAAATTCAAACACCATATCGGTGACCAAATCACACTTGGACAGCAAACCGGCGCGTTCGGCTTTCGCCTGATCGGCACCCATGGCGGCGGCAATAAAGCCCGACAGGGCACTGATGCGTTCCGATTTCTCACGCACCGACCCCAGTTGCTTCTGGAACAGCACCGAATCGAGCTGTTCGAGTCGCGACGCCAGCGGCGCCTTGCGGTCGTTATCGAAGAAGAATTGCGCATCGGCGAGGCGAGGACGAACCACTTTTTCGTTACCGCTGATGATCTGGCTCGGGTCTTTCGACTCGATATTGGTGACGAAGATAAAAGTCGGCATCAAGTTGCCAGCCGCATCGTAGACCGGGAAGTATTTCTGATCGCCCTTCATGGTGTAGACCAGTGCTTCTGCCGGCACTTCAAGAAAGGTATTCTCGAAGTTGGCGGTCAGTACCACGGGCCATTCCACCAGGGAGGTGACTTCTTCCAGCAAGTCTTCATCCAGGTCGGCAATGCCACCCGCAGCGGCGGCAGCTGCGGCCACGCCGTCTTTGATGATGGTTTTACGACGTTCGAAATCGGCCAGTACTTTGCCCGTATTTTCTAGGGCTTGCAGATAATGGTCGGCATGATCCAGCTCCAGTTCGGGGGCGCCCATAAAACGGTGGCCGCGCAAAGTGCGAGAGGAATTCACCCCCAGAATGGTGGCGGGTAGCAATTGCTCGCCCAGCAACAAGGTGAGCGTATGCACGGGGCGGATAAACTGTATGCTCTTGTCGCCCCAGCGCATGGCCTTGGGGATCGGTAACCGGCTCAGGGCCTGCTCGACCATGGCGGGCAGCAGCTCGGTGGCGGCTTTGCCCTTGATGTCGGCTACGTGGACCAGCCACTCGCCCTTGTCGGTTTTCAGGCGACCGGCTTCACTGACGTCAATACCGTTGCCACGGGCCCAGCCCATGGCGGCCTTGGTCGGGTTACCGTCGGCATCGAAGGCGGCCTGTACCGCGGGGCCGCGTTTTTCCAGCTGCTTGTCGGGCTGAGCGGCGGCGAGCGCGGTCACATATACGGCCAGGCGACGGGGAGCCGCATACCAGTGCACTTCGGCAAAGGGCAGCTCGGCGTTGGTCAGTTCTTGTTCGAGGTTATCGGCAAAAGCCTGGCCCAGGCTGCGCAGCGCCTTGGGTGGCAGCTCTTCGGTACCGAGTTCAACCAGAAAATTCTGTTCAGACATGCGGGTCCCTTATCCTTCTTTTTTACACATGGGGAAGCCAAGCGCTTCGCGAGAAGCATAATAGGCTTCGGCGACGGACTTGGTCAGGGTGCGGATACGCAAGATGTAACGCTGGCGTTCGGTCACCGAAATCGCCTTGCGTGCATCCAGCAGGTTGAAGGCGTGGCCGGCTTTCAGAATGCGCTCGTAGGCGGGCAGCGGCAGCGGTTTTTCCAGAGACAGCAGGTGCTGGCACTCTTTTTCGCACTGCTCGAAGAAGCCGAACAGGAAGTCCACGTCCGCATGCTCGAAGTTGTAGGTCGACTGTTCAACTTCGTTCTGATGGAAAATATCGCCATAGGTGGTTTTGCCCAGGGGGCCGTCGCACCATACCAGGTCGTATACCGAGTCTACGCCCTGAATATACATGGCCAGACGTTCCAGGCCGTAGGTGATTTCACCGGTGACCGGCTTGCACTCGAGGCCGCCTACCTGCTGGAAGTACGTAAACTGCGTTACTTCCATGCCGTTGAGCCAGACTTCCCAACCCAGACCCCAGGCACCCAGAGTCGGGTTTTCCCAGTTGTCTTCTACAAAGCGAATATCGTGTACCAGGGGATCTAACCCCAGTGCCTGCAACGAACCCAGATACAGTTCTTGCAGGTTGTCGGGTGATGGCTTGATGATGACTTGAAACTGGTAGTAATGTTGTAGTCGGTTCGGGTTTTCGCCATAGCGACCGTCGGTTGGGCGGCGCGAAGGCTGCACATAGGCGGTGGCAATCGGCTCTGGGCCAATGGCGCGCAGACAGGTCATGGGATGGGAGGTGCCTGCACCTACTTCCATATCCAGTGGCTGAACAATGGCGCAGCCTTGCTGAGCCCAATAATCCTGCAAGGTCAGGATCAGCCCCTGAAAGGTATTGATATCGAATTTTTGCATGATGTTAGCGCCTTGATATAGGTGCATTCGCAGTGTGAAACTAGGCTTGGCAGTATACCTTCTGACCCGATGCGAATATAGACTGAATTAGAGGAGCAAGCATGCTGATACGTTGTGGCTGGGTTAACGATGATCCCAGATATCAAGCCTATCACGATCAGGAATGGGGTATGCCCGAGTATGACAGTCGCGCCTTGTTTGAAAAGTTGTGTCTGGATGGCCAGCAGGCAGGACTGAGCTGGTTCACCATTTTATGCAAAATTCCCAACTACCGCACCGCATTCGCCAACTTTGAGCCTGCGCTTATTGCTCACTTCACCGAACAGGATGTAGAACGGCTGATGAGTATGCCGGAGGCGGGCATAGTGCGTAATCGCCTGAAAATTCGCTCTATCATTACCAATGCGCGGGCCTATCTGCAGATGGAACAAGAGGGCGTCAACTTCAGTGATTGGCTGTGGCAGTTTGTGGGTGGCAGCCCCATTATTAACCATTGGTCAAATCTTGATGAGGTGCCCGTTTATACTCCAGAGTCCCGGGCCATGGCGCGATCGCTAAAAAAACGCGGTTTCTCTTTTGTGGGCGATACCATCTGCTATGCCTTTATGCAGGCCACCGGCATGGTTAACGATCACTTACTCGCCTGCCATCGACATCCAGGTAACGTCAGCAGTTGACACCTAAGTCATAAGGAAGCTTTGTAGATTGTGATCAGCAAGGCTATATTGGGTGATACTTGTGCCTGTTACATATGGAACCTTAATTATGAAAAAGATTTGTCTGGCAGTGGTAACGACCATTGCACTTTCTGCCTGTACTACCAACCCGTATACCGGTGAAAGAGAAACGTCCAAAGCGGCCATTGGCGGCGGTTTGGGTGCCTTGGCCGGTGCCGTGATTGGTGGTGCAACTGCCAGCTCCAGCGACCGCAAGAAAGGCATTCTGATTGGTGCTGCCAGTGGTGCCGCACTGGGCGGTGGTGTGGGTTATTACATGGATGTGCAAGAAGCCAAGCTGCGTGATCAAATGCGCGGCACCGGTGTGAGCGTGACCCGTAATGGCGACAACATCGTTCTGAACATGCCAAGCTCCATTACCTTTGCCGTAGACAGCGCCGACCTGTCCCCCAGCTTCTACAACACCTTGAGCGGTGTGGCCATGGTATTGAAAGAGTACGAAAAGACTTATGTTAACGTAGTGGGTCATACCGACAACACAGGTTCGGCCAGCCATAACCAGGCGTTGTCCGAGCGTCGTGCCGCTTCTGTTGGCCAGTTCCTGATCAGCCAGGGTGCCGCTGCCAACCGTTTCAACATTCGTGGTGTGGGCTTCAACCAGCCTGTTGCCAGCAACAATACTGCAGACGGTCGCGCGCAAAACCGTCGCGTAGAAATCACCCTCAGCCCCATGGGCTAAGCGAAGTTCGCTTCATAATAATAAAAAATGCCCGCAAATGCGGGCATTTTTTTGGCAAGGAACCAAGTCCTGCGTTCAGCCTTAAGCTGTCAGCGATCAGACAAAGATAAACAGCGCTCTTCGCTTAGTTCTGAGTCTCGCCGTTGACCTTTCTGACAGCTTAAAGCTGACGGCTTACCGCTGCTCTTAAGCTCCTTTCTGGATCAAAAACTGATAGGGCAATTGTTCGACCTGGCTGGACAGCAGGGCGTGATCCATAAACTGGCAAAAGCTGGGAATATCCCGGGTGGTGGAGGGGTCGTCGGCGGTGATCAGCAAGGTTTCACCGGCCTGCATGCCACGCACCTGTTTACGCACCATCATTACCGGCTCGGGGCAACGCAAACCTGTGGCATCCAGATGATGCTGGGCATCGATCACTGAAGTTGTCATTACATTACTACCTTAAAATAGCCGCCAGAAAATAAGCCCGACTATTTTAAACCTGTTTAATTTATGGTCAACCGATAAAAAAGACACCAAACTCATGGGAGCGGGTGTCTTTTCCTTCACTTTTTACACTTCACTGGCACACAATCAAACTCTTTCAAACACGGTCGTTATGCCCTGGCCCAATCCGATACACATGGTGGCCACACCAAAGGTGGCGTCTTTGCTTTCCATGAGATTGAGCAGCGTGGTCGAAATACGTGCACCCGAGCAACCCAATGGATGGCCCAAAGCAATGGCTCCACCGTTCAGGTTGACCTTGTCGTCCATGACGTCCAAAAGTCCCAGTTCTTTCAATACTGGCAGCGATTGAGCGGCAAAGGCTTCGTTCAGCTCGAACAGATCAATATCCGCTATCGACAACCCTGCTCGTTGCAATGCCTTATGTACTGCCGGCACTGGGCCGTAGCCCATGATGGCCGGATCGCAACCGGCGACCGCCATGGCCTTGATGCGCGCACGGGGCTTGAGGCCTAATGCCTTGGCTTTGGTGGCAGACATCACCAGCATGGCGGCAGCACCGTCGGACAGGGCCGATGAGGTGCCGGCGGTCACTGTGCCATTAACGGGATCAAACACCGGCCGTAGCTGCGCCAGTGACTCCAGGCTGGTCTCCGGGCGGATGACTTCATCGTGCTCGAACAAGGTCAGGCTGCCATCGGCACTGTGGCCGTTGGTGGCGAGAATCTCATTGGCAAAACGGCCTTCCTGAGTGGCTTGATAGGCTCTTTGATGGGAGCGTACGGCAAAGGCGTCTTGTTGTTCACGGCTGATATGGTACATGCGACCCAACATTTCGGCGGTCAGGCCCATCATGCCCGACGCCTTGGCCACATTGAGTGCCAGCCCCGGGTGAAAGTCCACGCCGTGGTTCATGGGTACGTGCCCCATGTGCTCTACACCGCCAATCATGAAAACGTCACCATCGCCGACCATGATGGCACGGCTGGCATCATGCAGCGCCTGCATTGATGAGCCGCACAGTCGGTTCACTGTCACCGCCGCCACTTGTTTGGGCAGGCCGGCCAACAGGGCGGCATTACGGGCAATATTAAACCCCTGCTCCAGGGTTTGCTGTACACAGCCCCAGTACACATCCTCTATATCGCTGGCGGCCAGAGCCGGGTTGCGAGCCAGCAGACCCTGCATCAGGTGAGCCGATAAATCTTCGGCCCGTACGTGACGAAAGGCGCCGCCCTTGGAACGACCCATGGGGGTACGAATACAGTCAACAATGACGACCTCGTTTAATGCCTTGTTCATGCTGTGGTCTCCTTGCGCCAATCAGTAGAAAGTTTTGTTATCTGCGGCCATTTGGCGCAAACCGTCGCTCACTTGATAAAGCGGCCCCAGATGGGCGAACTTATCGGCCAGTGCCACATAAGCGGCCAGGCCCATGTTGTCGAGGTAGCGGAATACGCCACCATGGAAGGGCGGAAAGCCGATACCATACACCAGCGCCATGTCCGCTTCGGCCGGCGAGCCGATAATGCCTTCTTCCAGGCAAAGCACCACTTCGTTAATCATGGGGATCATCATGCGGGCGATAATATCGTCATCGCTCAGATCCACCATTGTACCGGCCACTTCGGCTAATAGCTGATAACTCTCAGGATCCGCGTCTTTCTGCAGCTTGCCTTTACGGTCTTCACTATAACTATAAAAGCCTTTACCATTTTTCTGGCCAAAGCGTTGCTGTTCATACATGACATCGATGGCATCTTTGCCCGACTTGCTCATGCGCTCGGGGAAGCCGTCGGCCATGACTGCCGCCGCATGATGACCGGTATCAATGCCCACCACGTCCAGCAGATAGGCAGGCCCCATGGGCCAACCAAATTTTTTCTCCATCACCTTATCTACGCTAACAAAATCCGCGCCGTCGGCCACCAGCTGGTTAAAGCCAAAGAAGTAGGGGAACAGCACGCGGTTCACGAAGAAGCCGGGGCAGTCGTTGACCACAATGGGCGACTTGCCCATGGCAGCGGCGTAGGCGACCACCTGGTTGATGGTGTCATCACTGGTTTGTTCACCACGAATAATTTCCACCAGCGGCATGCGATGCACCGGGTTAAAAAAGTGCATGCCGCAAAAGCGTTCGGGGTGTTTCAGGTTCTTGGCGAGAGCAGAAATAGGAATGGTTGAGGTGTTGGAGGCAATCACTGTGTTGTCTGCCACCCTGGCTTCCACCTCGGCCAGCACCTGTCCCTTGATGTTGGGGTTTTCCACCACGGCTTCGACCACGGTATCCACGCCTTCTAAACCGTCATAGCTGAGCGTGGGAGTAATGCTGGCCAGTACCTGAGCCAGCTTGCGGCCATCAATCTTGCCGCGCTCCAGCTGTTTGTTGAGTAACTTGCCTGCTTCCGTCATGCCCAAGGTGAGCGCCTGGTCGTTGATGTCTTTCATCACCGCCGGTATGCCGCGCGAGGCCGACTGATAGGCGATGCCCCCACCCATGATGCCCGCTCCCAACACGGCGGCTTTGTGGGTAGGCGCCGCGGCCTTGGCCGCCTGCCTGGCTTTGCCCTTGATGAGCTGATCGTTAAGGAAAATCCCCACCAGGGCTCGTGCCACCGAGGTTTGGGTCAGTTTGATGAAGTTTTGTTGTTCAATTTCCAGCGCCTCGGCTCGGCTCAAACCGGATGCCGCCTCTATGGTTTTTACCGCCATCATGGGGGCGGGATAATGCGGCCCAGCCTTGGCGGCGACCATGCCTTTGGCAGTATTGAAGCTCATGGCCGCTTCCAGTTTATCTAGCGTGAGCGGTGCCGTTTTCTGTGCTCGTTTTGCCTGCCAGTCTTGTTTGCCCAGCGCGGCATCTTTCAGCAATTGAAGGGCCGATGCTTCGAGTCGCTCGGTTTCTACCACGGCATCCAGTACGCCCAGCGCCAGACAGGCGTCAGCCTTGTTGTCCTGACCTGTGGTGATCCATTCCATGGCATTATCGGCACCTATCAGGCGGGGTAGTCGTACGGTGCCGCCAAAGCCCGGCATGATACCGAGTTTGGTCTCCGGTAAACCAATGCGCGCACTGGCATCGCCAATACGAAAGTCGGTAGACAAAATGCATTCGCAGCCCCCACCCAGGGCGTAGCCTCGCACGACTGCCACCGTGGGGTAGGGCAGGTCTTCAATGCGATTGAAAATGCGGTTTGCCTGAGATAGCCAATCGTTGAGAGTGGCGGCTGGCAAGTCGAACATCTCAAGAAATTCGGTGATATCGGCGCCGACGATAAAGGCGTCCTTATCACTGGTTAGCATGAGGCCTGTAATATCCGAATGTTGCTCCAGCGCACTCACGGCTTCTTCCAGTGAGGCCAGGGTGGCGCGGTCCAGCTTGTTAACACTGCCTTTACTGTTAAAGCGGAGTTTAGCAATACCGCCTTCTACGACTTCTACAGAGAGGGCTTCGCCTTGGTAGATCATTCTCATGTCTCCTTAGTTCCCTTGGGCTGCTCCGACACCGGCGGGCAGGGATGAAATCACTATGAACAGAAAAACAACAGAGTTCAACAGCTAATTAAAACAATTGTTTTAATTTTAATGGGCGCTTACAGCGGATGCCCATAACCATTAAAAATGTGCAAAAGATGACATCCCTTGCCGATTCAGCAACAATGTTGCGCTATTTTTTAAGCCGTCAACAAGGTCGAAATATCAATATTAGTTGGCCTTGTCTTGCTTGGGAGTAAGCATCATGAATATGTCTCCCTATCTGATACCTGCCACGCCATTGGTATGGCAACAGGAGATTAAAAAAAGCCGTTTTATCGCTTATTTGGCTCATACTCCGAATGCGCAAGCCGCCAAAGACTTTATAGAGTCGGTACGGATCAGAGAGCCTGCGGCCGGACATCACTGCTGGGCGTTTGTGGCCGGCATGCCAAGCGATTCCCGGATCTTGGGCTTTAGCGATGACGGCGAACCCTCGGGCACGGCCGGCAAGCCGATGCTGGCGCAGTTGCAGGGGTCGGGAGTGGGTGAAATTACTGCCGTGGTGGCGCGCTACTTTGGCGGCATCAAGTTGGGGACCGGTGGTCTGGTTCGCGCTTACGGTGGCACGCTGTCTTCGGCATTAACGCAACTGAGCACCGTTGAGCAGCGCATCATGGCGGAGCTTGACGTTCACATTGATTACAGCGATATGGCGTTGCTGGAGTTTTTATTGGGCGAATATCAAGGGCTCTGGCAGCAGATTGACTATGGTGCCGAAGTCACGGGTACCTTGTTGGTGGAAGCGCGTGTTGTACCTGAATTTTGTCGCCAACTGCTGGATCGCAGTCAGGGACGAGTGGTGGCCAGGCCGGTGGAATCGGGTACTGGCTGAGTTAGTAGTATATTGGAAGTACCATGCATATACGCACAATCATTCGCATAGTGGGCATTCTGGTTGCCCTGTTCAGCGTCACCATGCTGGCACCTGCTCTGGTGGCTTATATTTATCGAGATGGGGCTGGGCTGGATTTCTTCAGCGCCTTCGTTATTTGTCTGTGTCTGGGCCTGGCGTTGTGGTTTCCCAACCGCACTCATAATAAAGAGCTGAGATCGAAAGAAGGCTTCCTTATTGTCGTCTTGTTCTGGACTGTGCTGGGCAGTGTGGGGGCCATTCCTTTCATACTCAGTGCCGAGCTGGACATGACGGTCGCGGCCGCTTTCTTTGAGTCATTTTCGGGGCTGACGACCACAGGTGCCACCGTGATCAGTGGCCTGGATACCCTGCCTAAGGCGATTCTGTTTTATCGGCAGATGCTGCAGTGGTTGGGTGGCATGGGGATTATCGTATTGGCGGTAGCCATACTTCCTATTCTTGGTATTGGCGGTATGCAGCTGTTTCGCGCCGAAATACCCGGCCCGGTAAAAGACAACAAGGTGGCTCCCCGCATAGCGGAAACGGCCAAAACTCTATGGTATATCTATCTGGTACTGACTATCTGTTGTGCCTTGCTGCTGTGGTTGGCGGGCATGAATATGTTCGATGCTATTTGCCATTCCTTTTCCACGATAGCAATCGGTGGTTTCTCTAACTATGACGCCAGTGTGGGCCATTTCAACAGCCCGACCATCAATCTCATCATCGTCATATTCCTGTTGATTGCTGGCGTCAACTTCAGTCTGCACTTCGCCGCTTTTGCTAGCCGTGGGCTCAAACTATCGGTGTATCGCTTCGATCCCGAGGTGAAAGTCTTTATCGGAATACAAGTAGTACTGACGCTGATTTGCATGTCGGCCTTATTGACGCATCAGGTTTACAGCAGCCCCTGGCAAGCGTTGGATCAGTCATTGTTTCAGTCTGTGTCCATTGCCACCACGGCGGGCTTCAGTACCACGGGCTTTGCCGAATGGCCTCTGTTTTTGCCGATATTGTTGATGATTGCCTCTTTTATCGGTGGTTGTGCTGGCAGTACCGGCGGTGGCATCAAGGTGGTGCGTATCATGTTGCTGAACCTGCAGGGCATGCGTGAATTAAAACGATTAATTCATCCCAGAGCGGTTTATCGGATTAAGCTTGGCAATAAAGCATTAGCTGATAAAGTGGTAGAAGCCGTATGGGGCTTTTTTGCCGCTTATGCGCTGGTTTTTGTGATATGCATGCTGGCGCTGTTGGCGACCGGTATGGAGGAACTGACTGCCTTTACTGCCGTGGTGGCCACGCTGAATAATCTGGGCCCGGGCCTGGGAGATGTGGCGGCTAATTTTGGTACTACTTCCGATGTTGCCAAGTGGATCATGATCCTGGCCATGCTGTTCGGGCGTCTTGAAATTTTTACCTTGCTGGTATTGTTTACGCCAGCCTTCTGGCGTAGCTAAGAGGAGTCTATGGAAAAACTGTTGGTACTTTATTCATCTCGCAATGGTCAGACAAAAAAGATTATCGAGGCGATGCAAAGTGAGTTTACCGGTTATGATGTGGAGCTGGCGGATTTGCATGGTCCAGTCCGAAAAAACCTGAGCAAGTATGACAAGGTGCTGATTGGTGCTTCCATCCGCTATGGTAACTTTCATGCCGACCTCTACAACTTTATCAACATTCACAGTGAGCAATTGGCTGCGGCCGATGCCAGTTTCTTTTGTGTGTGTTTGACGGCGCGCAAGCCGGAAAAAGCCGTTCCCGAAAACAATGCCTATATAAAGAAATTTCTGGCTAAGTCTCGCTGGCGCCCAAGAACGATCGGGGTCTTTGCTGGTGCACTGCAATACAGCGAATACAATTGGTGGCAGACCCGTCTTATCCAGATGATCATGAAAATGACAGGCGGCAGCACGGATACCAGTCAGGATCTGGAGTTCACCGATTGGAGCAAGGTCAAAGAGTTTGCTCAGCGTATTGCTCGACACAAGTACGAATAAGGCTGGTAAACACCATAAAAAGGCGACTTCAGTGCGTTTTTTGTACGAAGTTGCTTTTTTTAATAAAAATTCCATAAAACACTTGCGCTAAATCTCTCGCTCCCTATAATGCGCATCCACTGACACGGGGCAACACGCCAACGGTCACAAGGGTTTGAAACGAACGAAACAAAGTTTGAATCAA
>NZ_BMKE01000033.1 GCF_014643915.1 Oceanisphaera marina | reverse complement strand
AAAATTTGCTCATCAAAACAGGCCGAATATACGTATGCAGTTTTATCCTGATTACCCAAAATAACAGAAACCCCACTTGCAGAAAGCGAGGTGTCCATATAAGTGCTTGAAGCGTGTCGGAGGAGGATACCGAGCTGGCTCTGTGCATTATTTACTTGCTAGCGACTTGTGACTAAGAGACAGGCTGGCCGCTTAAAGCTATGTTTACGCTATTTCGCGACAGACCAAATCCATCATCATGCGGATGTGCTCCGGATTATCGTTAAGCGCAGGAATATAGTGATATGTCTCACCTCCCGACTCCATAAAGTAAGCTTTGTTTTCGCTGGAAATTTCTTCCAGTGTTTCCAGGCAATCGGCCGAAAATGCCGGGCAAATCACGCTGATGTTTTTAATGCCTTCAGCGGGCAGCTTGGCCATGGTTTCATCGGTATAGGGCTGCAGCCATTCTTCGCGACCAAAACGCGATTGAAAGGTAGTACGCCATTGATGCGGCTCCAGGCCCAGCTCGGCGGCCAGCAACTCAGAAGTGCGATGGCACTGGTGGCCATAGGGATCACCCTGATTTTCAAAACGCTTGGGAATACCGTGATAAGACAACAGCAATAAATCGGTTTGCCCGTGCTCTTGCCAGCTGGCACGTACCGACTCGGCCAAGGCGCGAATATAGCCATGGTTGTCATGATAATCCCGAATAAAACGAAACGCGGGCAGACGCCGTTCCTGCTTCATCAGCCGGGCCCAACTGTCGAATACAGAAGCTGTGGTGCTTACCGAATACTGAGGATACAAAGGCAGTATGATAACCCGATCCACTCCGGCTGCTTTTAGCTCCTGCCAGGCAGAGTCAATAGACGGCTCCCCATAGCTCATGCCCAGCGCAACGGGCATATCAATGCCGGCGGCTTGCAATGCTGCGCTAAGGGCTGCCTGCTGACGACGACTCACCACCATGAGCGGTGATCCTTCTTCCCACCAGACAGATTGATAAAGTTTGGCCACCTTGGGAGAACGAAATGGCAGAATCACGCCGTGTAATATAGGGCACCATAACCAGCGAGTTAAGTCGACCACACGACGATCGTGTAAAAACTGCGCGAGAAAGGTTCTCACCGCCTTTGCCGTAGGCGCCGCGGGAGTCCCCAGGTTAACCAGTAAAACACCTGTTTTCACTTTGTTACCCATATTTTAAGAACGGAATGTAAGCAGAATAAAAAACCGAGCGCAGAAGGCGCTCGGTAGAGATGCAAAACAATCAAGACAGAATAGTAGCCAGCTGCTGGTTGATGGCTTCAACAGATTGAGTACCGTCAATTTTATGATGTTGGGTATCACTGTCGGCCGCAGCCTGCTTGTAGTAATCAATCAAGGGGGCAGTTTGCTCATGATAAACATTCAGGCGCTTACGCACTGTGCTTTCTTCATCATCAACACGAATAGCCAGCTCTTCACCGGTTACATCATCCTTACCTTCCACCTTGGGCGGATTGTAAATCAGGTGATATACCCGGCCAGAGCCCGGGTGTACCCGGCGACCGCTCATGCGCTTGACGATCTCTTCGTCTGGCACGGCAAATTCAAGTACATAGTCGACCGTTACACCGGCATCTTTCATGGCGTCGGCTTGAGGAATGGTACGTGGAAAACCATCAAGCAAGAATCCCTTAGCGCAGTCATCCTGGCTAATACGTTCTTTCACCAGGCCAATAATCAAGTCATCAGACACCAACTGCCCCTGATCCATGACTTCTTTGGCCTTTAAACCAAGCGGAGTACCGGCTTTAATCGCCGCACGCAGCATGTCACCTGTGGAGATTTGTGGAATCCCGAACTTCTCCATAATGAACTGAGCCTGCGTTCCTTTGCCCGCGCCGGGAGCTCCCAACAAAACGATGCGCATAACAGCGTCCTCTTCTTGATTAATTATATTCAGAATTTGGGTCGCAATTGTGTCACGACACCGCCACGGGGACAAGTAACAGCGCAGCCTAGTTAGACTTATTGATGAGAAAATACCGCTGAAAGCCGTCAGCTATAAGCGATCAGCCAGGATAATCACAGACCCTGCTTTATCGTCCGATCTTTATCTTTGCAAAGAGGATTCGCCGATACAGCAGAGCGGGATACCACAGGGCGATAGATCATAAAAACCCGGCACTGGGCCGGGTTTTAGAGCATTACTCTGTGTGCGTCGTCAAGCTGACTGTGATGAGTTTAACGATTATTCGCTCAATATGATTAGCTTAACAACAGGCGGTTTACGCGGGCCACGAAAGCAGCAGGATCTTTCAATCCGCCCTGCTCGGCCAGTTGAGCCTGTTCAAGCAGCAGCTGACACCACTCGGTAAACTGCTCGCCTTCTGCGATGGTATCGAGTTTTTTCACCAGCGTATGCTCGGGATTAAGCTCCAGAATGTACTTTTGCTCCGGTACCGGCTGGCCTGCCGAACGCATCAGCTTGATCATCTGGGTGCTCATGTCGTGCTCGTCGGCGACCACACAAGATGGGGTATTGGTCAGACGATGGGTCAGTCGTACTTCCTTGATATCCGCATCCAGTGCCGTTTTTACTCGCTCCAGCAAAGGAGCCAGCGCTTCGTTGGCTTCTTCCTGGGCTTTTTTGGTTTCTTCGTCGTCCAGATCACCCAGATCCAGCTCACCCTTGGTCACAGACACAAACTGCTTGTCTTTAAACTCGTTCAGGTGGCTCATCAGCCATTCGTCCACGCGCTCCCACATCAGCAGCACTTCAATGCCTTTTTTACGGAAGATTTCCAAGTGCGGGCTGTGGTTGGCGGCAGCAAAGCTATCGGCAGTAATGTAATAGATCTTATCCTGGCCTTCTTTCATGCGCTCAAGATAATTCTCCAGTGACACGGTTTGCGCATCGCTGTCGTTATGAGTACTGGCGAAGCGCAGCAAACCGGCAATTTGTTCGCGGTTGCCGTAGTCTTCTGCCGGGCCCTCTTTAAGCACGTTACCAAACTCGCTCCAGAAGCCCTGATATTTGTCGGCATCATTCTTCGCCATCTGTTCCAGCATCGACAACACCCGCTTGCTGCAGGCTTTGCGCAGCTGCGCTGTTACTTTGTTGTCTTGCAGAATTTCGCGCGATACGTTCAGCGGCAGATCGTTGGAGTCGAGTACACCTTTCACAAACCGCAGGTAAGTTGGCATAAACTGCTCGGCGTCATCCATGACAAACACGCGCTGCACATACAGCTTGAGGCCGTGACTTTGGTCGCGGTTGTACATGTCAAACGGTGCCTTGGCGGGCACATACAGCAAGCTGGTATATTCCTGATTACCTTCAACCTTGTTGTGGCTCCAGGCCAGCGCATCCTGGTAGTCGTGAGAAATATGCTTGTAGAATTCCTGATATTCTTCGTCGCTGATGTCGCCTTTGGCACGGGTCCATAGCGCGGTGGCCTTGTTTACCTGCTCCCACTGACCGTCGGTGGCCGGTGAGGTAACAGTGCCGTCTTCGTCGGTTTGCTCGGGCTCGCCCTGCTTCCACATTTCCACGGCAACGCTGATGTGGTCGGAATATTTACCGATAATGCTGCGCAGGCGCCAGTCATCCAGAAATTCCTGCTCGCTGTCACGCAGGTGCAAAATAATGTCGGTACCACGGCCGGGCTTGTTGATGTCGGCAACGGTAAAACTACCATCACCATCCGATTCCCACTGCACGCCCTGATCGGCCGACTGGCCGGCGGCACGGCTCAGTACCGTCACCTTGTCGGCCACAATAAAGGCAGAATAGAAGCCCACACCAAACTGGCCAATCAACTGCGAGTCTTTCGCCTGATCGCCGGATAACTGACCAAAGAACGATTTGGTGCCCGACTTGGCGATGGTGCCCAGGTGCTCGATCACCTCGTCCCGGCTCATACCAATGCCGTTATCGGAAATGGTCAGCGTCTTGTTGTCTTTATCCAGTATCAGTCGTACGCGCAGCTCGCCGTCGTTTTCATACAGTTCATTATCTGACAGGGCTTTAAAGCGCAGCTTGTCCGCGGCATCGGCAGCGTTAGACACCAATTCGCGCAAGAAGACTTCTTTATTGGAATACAGGCTGTGAGCCATCAGGTTGAGCAGTTGTTTAACTTCGGTTTGAAAACCATGGGTTTCGGTATGCACAGCTTCTGACATCGTTATGTTCCTTGCTTGGGTTTGACTTATAGCTAAAAGATGGGGGTCGCGTGCAGCATTTCAAGAGGCAGAAGAAAAAACAGCGCCGAACAAGTTGCCCGACGCTGGGGATTGGATGTTAACTTATCGCGGAGCACTTACCGCGTGCAGCTGCTTTTTCAGTAATAGCTCCCGCCTTCTGCCGCTAGGCGGCGTAATGGCTCGCAGGGCGTGAAGCGCTCGCCGTACTTACGGGCATATTCTTCCATTTTGTCAATCACGGCCGTGATGCCCAATTGATGCATATAAAAGAAAGGTCCACCGGCAAAGGGCGGAAAGCCGATGCCGAATACCGCGCCTATATCACCGTCTCTCGCCGAGGCGATGACGCCTTCATCCAGGGTAATGGCTGCTTCGTTTAGCATGAGTAGCACACAGCGCTCGGCCAGCTCTTGAGCCGGCAGGCGACTTTGTGGCTTGATATCCAGCAGTCGGTAAAGACTCTCATCCACCGGCTTACCCTTTTTATGACGACTGCCCGCCTCGTAACGATAAAAACCACGACCATTTTTCTTGCCATGGCGATTATCTTCCAGCAACTTGCCAAATGCGTCAGGCGCCTTGAAACGCTCGCCGAGCTCGCGTTCGAGAATAGGCGATATTTTGGCAGCCACATCTATGCCGACTTCATCCAGCAAGGTCATGGCCCCGACCGGAAACCCATAATCGACCAGGGCCTTGTCAATGGCCTCGATGGGCTCGCCCTCCAACAGCAACCGCGCGGCTTCGTTCAGATAAGGCGCTAAAATGCGGTTTACATAAAAGCCGGCACTGTCTTGCACCACTATGGGGGTTTTACCCTGGGCGCGGGCCAGCTTAAGAGCCGTGGCCACAGTGGCGGAATCGGTACCGGCGTGAGGGATGATTTCTGCCAGCGGCATTTTATCTACCGGGCTAAAATAATGCAGGCCCAGGATCTGCCCGGGTCTTGCTGCCCCTTCGGCAATCTGATGAATAGGCAACGAAGAGGTATTGGTGGCAAATACCGCGTGCTCAGGGCAATGCGCTTCTACTTCGGCCACCATGTTCCGTTTTACGTCCAGATCTTCAAATACCGCCTCAACCACCAGATCGACGCGTTCGAAACCACTGTAGTCAAGGGTGCCGGTAATACGCCCCAATTGCTGCTTCATTTCGGTATGCCGCAACTGCTTTTTACGCACCTTGCTGGCCAGCAGACCATGGGCATTGGCCATGGCCTGATTAATACCCTGATGGGAAATATCCTTGATGCGCACCGGTAATTCAGCCTTGATGGCGGTCACAAAGGCAATGCCGCCGCCCATCAAACCTCCCCCCAGCACACCAATATGAGCCAATGTATTTGGACTTTCTCCTTGCCATTGGGTTTCTTTTTTCATTTCGGTGGTGGCGAAAAACAACTGGCGCAAGGCTGCAGATTCGGGGCTCATTACCAGTTTACCAAAGGCCTCGGCTTCCGCGGCCAGTCCCTTATGCATGCCCTGTTCAAAACCGATTTTTACGACTTCAAGCAATTTTTCGGGCGCCGGATATTTACCGCGGGTTTTGGCCCGCAAGGTACTGAGTGCCTTGTCGAATACCAGCTTTCTGCCCAGTGGATTTGCCTCTAGCGCCAGGGTTTTCATATCCCGTTTACGCTTATGGCCAGGCTTGCCACCGCGCGCCAGCGCAATGGCGGTGTCGAGTAAAATGCTGTGCGGCACCATGTCGTCGACCAGGCCGGCTTTAAATGCCTGTTTGGCGCGTAACTGTTTACCGGTCAGCATCATATCCAGTGATTTGGTCAACCCCACCAACCGGGGTAGACGCTGGGTACCGCCCGAACCGGGTAACAGCCCCAGCTGCACTTCAGGCAAACCAAGGCGGGTTTTTTCATGATCGCTGCATACACGACCATGGCAAGCCAGCGCCAGCTCCAGCCCGCCCCCCAAACAGGGACCGTGAATGGCAGCAATCAAGGGAATGTCGAGTGCCGCCAGTTGATTGAAAATATCCTGCCCGGCTTTCGACAGGGCTTGAGCCTGCTCCGCACTGGTGCAGGCGGCCAGCATATTAACATCGGCACCGGCAATAAAAGAGTCGGGTTTACCCGAGCGCAGTACCAACCCCTTGATGTGACTGCTGGCCTTGATGTCTGCCAGCAAAGCCTGAATATCATCCACAAAACTGGCCCGCAGTGTGTTCATGCGCTCGCCCGGCACATCCATGGTGATAATGCCAATATCGTCTTGAAGCTGCAGCGTAAAGGCAGACTGAGTTGCTTGTTCAATCGCTGCTTCGTTCGTTACATCATTCATTGCGCGGCCTCCAATACCATAGCAACGCCCAGGCCTCCGGCGGCACAGGCAGTGGTCAGAGCCAAGCCACCACCACGGCGGTTAAGCTCGGTCAGGGTTTGCGTGATCATGCGGGCGCCGGTGGCGGCAAACGGATGACCATAAGCCAGAGATCCCCCCAGCACGTTGAATTTACTCATGTCTATGTCACCTATCGCCTGGCTTCTATTCAGTTGCTTTTTGGCAAATTCGGTGCTGGAAAACATCTTTATATTGGCCAGAGTCTGCGCGGCAAAGGCTTCGTGCATATCAATCAAGTCCATATCTGCCAGGGTACAGCCGGCTCTATCCAACGCTAATGGCGTGGCATACGACGGCCCCAGCAGCATGTCGTGCTGTACGCTAATGGCGGCATAGGCATAGCTGCGTAAATAGCCCAGTGGCTGCAACCCCAATGCTTTGGCCCGACTTTCGGTTATCATTAATATGGCCGCGGCGCCATCGGTCAGCGGTGTGCTGCTGGCGGCCGTCACGGTGCCGTGGCGGCGATCGAAGGCAGGTTTCAGCTTGGCATAATCGGCCAGGCTCGACTCGGTGCGAATATTATTATCCTGTTCGAATGCGCTTTTAAAAGGCGGCACATAAGCGGCCATCACCTGTTCGCTCAGTCGTCCTTGTTGCCAGGCGTCGGTGGCCAGCTGATGAGACCGATGGGCCAACTCGTCTTGTGCCTGACGGCTAATACCGTGGCTTTTTGCCATTTGCTCGGCGGTCTGGCCCATGGTCAGGCCGGTGGAATACTCGGCGACCGCGGGCGGCACTGGAGCCAGGTCTTTCAGCTTGAGTTTGCGCAATATGCTAAATTTGGCACTTATCGTCCTGGCCTTGCTTAAATCCAGTAATGCCTCTGCCAAACGTGCCGACACGCCAATGGGCAGTACCGAAGCAGAATCCGCACCACCAGCAATGCCTACCTCCACCTGCCCTGCCAGCATGGACTCGGCCAAACTCGACACCGCCTGAAAACTGGTGGCGCAGGCCCGAGTTACACTATAAGCGTCGGTGTGGTCCGCCAACGAGCTGGCCAGCACAATTTCGCGGGCAATATTCGGGGCTTTTGGCATTTGTATTACCTGGCCAAATACCAGCTGCTGCACCTCGGCTGCGGCCATAGGGGTGCGTGCCAGCAATTCATTCACCACCATGGTGCCCAGCTCCAATGCGGGTATACCACGCAAGGCTGTTGATTGGCGGGCAAAAGGAGTTCTTAGTCCCGACACAATGGCAATGCGATCACCCTTGTGTGTTGTTAATGAGTTTGTTGGCAACATGTATGCTCCTTTATGAGGCATCACTTGTGAACATGGGTAATGTGGGCATCGGCTAACCATTCAACACATGCAAGAGGTCAGACCTCGCAACATCCTAGCAAAGAAATAACACAGGGAAAACATGCTCCCTGCGGCAGCTCAAATATGACACCACCGCGATGCAAAGCATGAGGCCGCAAGTACCAACGCCTATAATTTAAGATAAACCGCATCTTTATATACTCGCACGAGGCTCTAAGAGTGCGTAAACTCGATAAAGCCACCCTATTTAACGGTGAATTTAATGATTTCTTTACTCAGGCGAAAGAAGGCCCGAGCTGCTGCGGTCTCTAACAGTATGGCAATAAAACAGCAGCGCTATGAGGTGCTGGTGTATGCCTTGCATGGCGATTTGTTTCGTTATGCGTTTTGGTTATGCCATGACCGTCAGGTTGCCGAAGACTTGGTGCAGGAAACATTTTTGCGTGCCTGGAAGTCACTCGACAGCCTGAAAGATGAAAAAGCGGCCAAGGCATGGTTGATTACCATTTTACGCCGGGAAAATGCGCGCCGTTTCGAACGCAAGCAATTTGACCTGGTTGATTTAGACACAGTACCCGTGCCCGACAAGCACAGCCTGGGCCTGGAGCAGGATATGGAAAACGAGTGGTTACGCCGACACATTGCCGAGCTGGCAGTAGAGTATCGTGAACCCTTGTTGTTACAGGTATTGGGTGGCTTTAGTGGCGAAGAAATAGCCGAGATATTGGAATTGAATAAAAATACCGTGATGACCCGCCTTTTTAGAGCGCGAAACAAGCTGAAAGAGGCAATGGACAAAGACATAACAGCACGAGGCCAACACAATGGATGAGCTGGAATTCAGACGCAGGGCCTACGCGAACCCTCATGATAAAAGTGCCGATTTTATTTCGGCCTCAGGTGCCAATGCCGGTAACCAACAGTTTGTGCAGGATCTTAAACGCTTCGATCAGCAACTGGGTAATGCCTTGCATGAACAGGTACCCGACACCCTGGCCAACAAGCTGCTGTTAAACAATGTCTCTCCAAAAACCGATAACGCCACACACTTTGGCTGGCGTCATTTGGCCGTGGCTGCCTCTGTCACCTTTGTGCTGGGTTTTTCTACCCGCTTTTTAACTTTTACTCCCGGCCTTGATATTCCTTATCCGGCGGTGGACCAGGTAGCCATGGAACACGTGCGGCTGGAGTCGTCTTTTACCGAGGCCGTAGATGAACAGGTAACGCTGACGGCAGTCAATGCCAAGCTCAGGCCTTATGGCACTCAGTTTAAAAATATGACCGATATTGGCAAAGTCTATTACGCCAATCATTGTCTGTTTGCCGGTGGTCCGGCTGCGCATCTGATTATTCAAGGAGAACATGGCCGCGTAAATGTGTTTCTGGTACCCGCCGACCGTGCTCTGCAACTGGTCAGCCGTTTCTCCGATGATCAATATCATGGTGAAGTCATTGGCATGAATCTCAATCGACTGGTGGTGGTGAGCGAAAAACAGGAAGATGTGGAAAAAATGGTCAGCAAGATAGAATCCTCACTGGAAAGAGCGATATAAAAAAGCGGTACGTTTTATCGGGTGAACATCATGCGTATAAACACCTGAGATTCTGAATGACGTATTGCAGTGAAAGAGCCGAGACGGAAGATCCGCTCGGCTCTTTTGTGCCTCTGTGTCAAAAAACAGCGGCTAAATGGCGAATTTTTGGCTGGTCTGGCATATCCGCTGTTCGCTTCTTATCCAATTAAGTCATAAGGTTATAGTTGTCGAGAGATCTTCGATTTTATGAGGTAAGATCCAGCCGACTTGTCATCGTGCTTGCATATTATTGCTTCATCCACATGGAAGCGAACACGCTGTTCGGAACAACAGGAACCCGCTATGACCATAGAACTCCCTATTTTAATAACCTTTGTTGGCTATTTAGTGCTCACCATGCTGATTGGCGTGGTGGCTTATAAAGCCACCAGCTCGCTAAGCGATTATATTTTAGGTGGCCGTCGCCTGGGCCCCGGTGTCGCTGCATTAAGTGTAGGCGCCTCGGACATGAGTGGCTGGCTGCTACTCGGCCTGCCCGGTGCCGTTTACCTTTCTGGCGTCAACCAGGCCTGGATTGGTATTGGCCTGGTGATTGGCGCCTGGCTTAACTGGCTGTTTGTCGCCAAGCGGCTGCGGGTATATACAGAGCAGGCCAATGACTCGCTGACACTGCCCGACTTTCTGGAAAATCGGCTGGCCGATCACAGTGGTCTGATCCGGGTTATTTCTGCCGTCACTATTTTGGTATTTTTCGTTTTTTACACCGCATCCGGCCTGGTCGGCGGCGCTATTTTATTCGAAAAAGTGTTCGGGCTACCTTATATCACCGCCTTGCTACTCGGTGGTGGCGTGATTGTGGCCTATACCTTTGTCGGTGGCTTTTTAGCGGTTTCATGGACCGACTTTTTCCAGGGTATATTGATGTTGCTGGCGCTGATTGCGCTGCCGTGGGCAGTGATGAATGAATTGGGCGGTATCGACCAGACTCTGACCACGCTTGATGGCATGGATGCCGCCAAGCTGGACGTTTTTCATGACTTTTCGCTGCTCAGCGGTTTGAGTCTGCTCGCCTGGGGGTTGGGTTATTTTGGTCAACCCCATATTCTGGCGCGCTTTATGGCCATTGACTCCCCCAAGTCGGTTCCCTTATCACGCCGCATCGCCATGAGCTGGATGGTACTGTCACTTATTGGCTCGGTTGGCGTAGGCCTGGCCGGGGCTGTTTATTTTGTTGATGCCCCCCTCGATAATCCGGAAACCGTGTTTCTGGGGCTGGCCAATGCGGTATTCAACCCCTGGGTGGCCGGTTTACTGATTGCTGCCATCATGTCCGCCATCATGAGCACCATAGATTCGCAATTGCTGGTGTGCTCTTCTGCCATTACCGAAGACTTTTACAAGCGCTGGTTTCGCCCAACGGCTCACGATAACGAGCTGGTGTGGGTAGGCCGTTTTGCCGTATTAGCGGTCGCGGTATGCTCAATGTTAATTGCGCTCAATCCCGAATCTTCGGTACTGGAGCTGGTGAGTTATGCCTGGGCGGGTTTTGGTGCCGCTTTTGGCCCAGTGATTATTATCTCTCTTTATTGGTCACGTCTCACCCGCAACGGGGCCTTGGCCGGTATCGTATTGGGCGCGTTAACCGTCATTGGTTGGAAGCAGCTGGAAGGCGGGCCTTTTGGCTTGTTTGACCTTTACGAAATCGTGCCGGGGTTCATTATCAGTACCCTGGCCTGCATCTTTATCAGCCGCCAAGGCACACCTCCCAGTAAAACCGTGGTGTTGGGCTTCAGACGAATGGAGTCTGAGCTCTAATATTTGACCAACCTCACAAAAGGAGCTGAAAGGCTCCTTTTATCAAACAAGCGTTTTACTTTTCCGTTACATCTTCTTATGCTGCAAGTGGGTAAGATTTCATCACATTGCCCTTGCGCTAGCCGTGTGGCGCCCAACCAATACCAAACTGATGAGAGAGTCTTTCATGAGCCAAAAAACATTGAAGCTGTCCCTGCTTGCCGCGTCCATCGCCTTGGCTGCCGGTCAAGTTCACGCTGCCGCTTTTCAATTGGCAGAACAAAACGCAACCGGCCTGGGCCGTGCATATGCCGGTGAAGGCGCCATTGGTGACAATGCCTCGGTACTGGGACGCAACCCCGCCGCCATGACGCTGTTTGATCGCCCCGCGCTATCTGGTGGTGCCATTTACATTAATCCGGAAGTGGACGTGGAAGGTAAGCCAACTACTGCGCAGGCTGGCGCAGCTGCCAGCAGAAACCTGCCGACACAGTCGGACGATATCGCCGACGATGCGGTGGTGCCCTTCTTCTATTATATACGGCCCCTTAACGAACAATGGGCGGTGGGCTTTGGCGCCTTTACCAACTATGGTTTATCAACCACCTATCAAGATAATCATTACGCCGGTCCGGTTGCCGGCAAAACGGCTCTTAAAACCTTAAACTTCAACCCCAGCGTCGCTTTTAAAGCCAACGAGCATATATCACTAGGCGCTGGCTTTAATGCGGTATATGCAGATGCGGAGTTGATTAGACATTCCGGCATTTTATCGGGACAAATCAACCAAGCCACAAATGGTGCTCCTTTTGCTACCTCACTGTCTCCTGGCTCTGAATTTGTTCGCCTGGAAGGTGATGATTGGGGCTATGGCTGGAATATTGGGGTATTGCTAGAGGCCGATGGGAATAACCGCTGGGCAGTAACTTATCGTTCTGAAGTCGATTTAAAACTGGAAGGAAATTACTCCAGTGCTTTACCGGCGATTGGTCAACCACTGCAGCCTGGGCTCCCACTGGGAACAAGCGGTCGTTCAGTAGCTGGCTCACTAGATTTAACCCTACCCGCCATCGCCGAAGTCTCTGGCTTTCATCAGGTTCAACCGGACTGGGCAGTGCATTACGGCATTATGTGGACCGAATGGAGCAGCTTTAAAGAACTGAAAGCCGTTAGCCCACAAGGAAATGAGCTATTCCAAAAAGATGAAGGCTTCGATAATAGCTGGCGTATCAGTGTGGGCGCTACCCATCAGCTGAACGATCAGTGGACCCTGCGTGGTGGCCTGGCTTACGATAAATCGCCAGTACCAGAAGAAGCACGCTCTATTTCGATTCCGGACGTAGACCGCACTTGGTACACCCTGGGTGCGACCTACGCTCACAACCAGAATCTAAGCGTAGATGCTGGCTTTGCCTTCCTCGATGGCAAGAAAGTCGATGTAAAGGAAGCTCCCTTTGAATTTAACTCAGGCGGCGATGCTTATTTATTCGGTTTACAGATGAACTACGCTTTTTAAGCCAACATCACTGTGTTACTTCTTTATTCAAGCGCCCTGTTGGGCGCTTTTTATTCACTTTGTTTATCCAAACACAATACTGTATATTGCCCGGTTATTATTCTTGTTCGGGACCATTATGCATTGTTTTGTAGCCAGGCAAGCTATCCTGGACGGTACAGGTAAACCGCTGGGATATGAGCTGTTATTTCGTACCAGCCTCGAAAATCGCTTTCCGCAGATGGAGGCAGAGCTGGCCACACGCCGCTTGATGGCCGAACAGTTTTTAAGCCAAAAAATTGAAGACCTGGTAGGCGAATCGCTCTGCTTCATTAATTTTCCCGACTCACTGCTACGGGAAGGCATGACCGACACCTTCCAACCTCAGCAGCTGGTGATTGAAATTCTAGAAAATGCAACGCCCGATCAAGCCTTGCTGGACAGCGTTAAACTGCTGAAAAAATCAGGGTTTAGCATGGCATTGGATGATTATACTCCCAATAAGGAATGGGAAAAATTTTTTCCTTTTATCGATTTTATCAAACTCGATTTACGTCAGATTTCCATCGCTGATTGCAGCCGCATCATCAAGGGTTCCCAACCCTACCCTCATATCCGCTTTATTGCCGAAAAAGTAGAAACGCAGCAAGAGTTCATTGCCGCCCAAGAAGCCGGATTCGAGTTTTTTCAGGGGTACTATTTTCAACAGCCACAGGTGATCAGCCGCCGCATTTTAACCACAGACGAAATGACCGCCTTCGAGTTACTCTCTGCTATCAATGATAAAGAGATCGATTACAACAAGCTCACTGCGCTATTCAGTCGAGATCTGTCGCTGTCTTATTACTTATTGCGCTATGTAAACAGCTTGCATATCGGCTACAGGCAGCAAAATATCGATAACCTGCGTAATGCCATCGTATTTCTCGGTCATCAGCAACTAAAGCGCTTTACTGCCCTGATGATGACGGCTTATATCAGCAAGAATAAAAATATCGAGCTGTATAATCTGTCGATGATCCGAGCCAGATGGTGCGAGTTGCTGGCAGCAAAGGTATGCCCAAGCCTGCAGGACGATGCCTTTATTTGTGGCCTGTTTTCATTGCTGGATGCGTTGCTGGAAAGACCCATGATCGAGATACTGCCTCATTTATCTGTGAGTGAGCCCGTGCAGCAAGCCTTGCTGGAACAAAAAGGACAACTAGGCTTTTTAATGGGCGTCATGCAGGATCATGAGCAAGCAAACTGGCCGATGCTGCAACAACGACTGGATTTTGTTCACGTCAGCGAAGAAGACAGTAACCGCTTTTATGAAGAAGCCATATTGTGGAGCAAGCATCTGATTTTAAAATAGCCTCCCAGGCAAATTGAGCGCACTAAAAAAGCCCCGTATCCATGGATGCGGGGCTTTTTTTGATTTAGACGCTGTCTTTACAGACTGCGCCGCTGTTGCCAGCGCCAGGTGGCCAATACCAGTATAAAGCCGGCCATCGCTGCCGCGAGCCCGATAACGACCGAAGCAGTATAGCCGAGCGCCAGGTAGCCAATAATGCTCACGACGGCAATAGACAGGGCATAAGGCAACTGAGTGATCACATGATCAATATGATGGCAGGACGCCCCCGTTGACGACAAAATGGTGGTGTCGGAAATAGGAGAGCAATGATCGCCAAACACGGCGCCTGCCATGACCGCAGACATGCCCGGTAGCAACAGCTGGGCATCAATCGCCATTGTCATGTCTGCAGCAATAGGCAGCATGATACCGAAGGTTCCCCAGCTGGTGCCGGTGGCAAAAGCCATAATACCGGCCAATAAAAACAAAATCGCCGGAAGCATGAACAAGGGAATACTTTGCTGTACCAAAGACGCAAGATACTGGCCCGTTTTCAACTCGCCAATCAGGCCGGCAATGGTCCAGGCAAACAGCAAGATATAAATGGCAGGCAACATACCTTTGATACCCACACTCAACGTATGCAGCCAGTCTACGGCACTCACTCGATGCTTAAGCATCGCATAGGTACATACCAGTAGTCCGGCCACCCCACCGAAAACCAAAGAACGCCCTACATTGGTATTTTCAAGGGCTGCCAACAGACTGAAAGCAGCCTGGCTTTCGGATAACGCCTGTGCGCCTGTCAGCAGCAAGGCTGCCACTGTTACCAGAGTAAGAGTGCCGATAGCCAGTAATAAATCGCTCACTCGCCCTGCTTTCGCATGGGTATCGGTCACGCCGGGCGGTGTGCCTTTGTTGCTATCAAACAGCTCGCCTGCCAGCGCATTCTGCTCATGGCGAGCCATTGCGCCGAGGTCCCAGCCGCCTTTAATGACCAGCAACACCATCAGCAACGTAAATACAGCATAAAAGTTCATGCTGCCCATCACCAGAAAAGCTCCCAGTGCGCTGTGACCCGTTAAGCCATGGCTGGCCAGAATACCACCGACCAGGGCAATGATGTAGGCGCCCCAGGAAGAAACCGGCATCAAGACACAAATTGGAGCCGCCGTAGAATCCAGCAAATAGGCCAACTTGGCGCGGGAAATATTAAAGCGGTCGGTTACCGGTCGACAAATGGTACCGACCGACAAGCTGTGAAAATAATCATCAATAAAGAAAACAAACACCAACAACCCCGTCATTACCTTGGCTTGTCGTCTGTTTTTGATACGGCGTTGTGCCCACTCGGCAAATGCCAAAGTGGCACCAACCCGACTCAACATACTGATAATGCAGCCTAATAACAGCAAAAAGAGCAGTATGTTCACGTTCCATTCATTCACTGCATTATCGGACCAGAACAATGCAGAGACTTTACCCGCCAAGTGGGTAATCGCAGTAACAGGATTAAATTGCTGCAATAACAGGGTGGCAAGAATAATCCCCAAGCCTAAGGATAACAGCACACGGCGAGTTGTGATTGCCAATAAAATAGCGAGCAAGGGGGGCAATAAAGACCAATAACTTTGAATAAAGGGGTGTAGTTCCACGTCGGCACCTGTATCTGAGTTGTCAACAAAACTACCAGGAGCAGGAGGCCGATTGAAAAGTCGTCTTCTCTTTCCCAGCAATAGCGCACCATGAATATATATTCATGACAGTATCGGCCCTTTCGGTACCGATCCCAGCCTTGCTATTGGATGGATAACAAGACTTCGGCATAACTTCCTTTCGATCAGAATAAACGGCATCACCCTGAGCTGATCTACTGATAAGTTACGCACCTCCACGCAGGTAAGTTGGGGGATTTTACTGCCAGAGCGACAAAAATCAACATATTTAGCCGAAAAGACGCCATATAGGTGATAAAATCATCTTTACAGGGATATATCCAAGCGTTCATTGCATGTATTGCGAACAAAACATGCACTTTTTTTGCTTTAAATTCAACCATACAGGTCAAATGAGTCTGGATTACAGTCTTGTCTTAATGATCAACAATCAAGACTTTATATTATGGTTACGATGTAGTTATTAATGAAGAAACGGCTATAATTTTTAAACGGCAATTAGCACTCGCAAAATGCAAAGCTATATTAGTGACTTCCCGTCTTCCGGGAGAGAATTACTCACTATTGAAAAAGTTTTCAGTAATTAACTTGCTAGATTTAATATGAAGCTGTAAATTTAAGACATAAAAAATATATTACCCTAGGTGGATGCGATGACTGACTTTTTGAAAACCCTGCTTAACATTCGTAGCTTGCGTGCAGCAACACGTGATTTGACTCTTGATCAAATGGAAGAAGCGTTATCAAAGCTGACCACTGTTATTGATGAGCAGCGCGAAACAAAAGCCGCCGAACAGGCTGCAGCCCAAGAGCGTGAACGCAAGCTTAAAGAATACATGGACCAGATGGCCGCTGACGGCATTGATCTAAGTGATTTGCTGGAACTTGCAGAGCCTGCCAAGAAGGCGAGCGCACCTCGCAGCAAGCGCCCTGCCAAGTATGAATTTTATGATGAAAACAATGAATATAAAACCTGGACTGGCCAGGGTCGCAAGCCAACGCCGATCAAGAATGCCATCGAAAGTGGCGAGAAAACCATGGAAGACTTTTTGATTAAACAGTAAGCATCAAGCATATTGTTTGATATTAATAAAAGGGCCATATGGCCCTTTTATTACTTTCACTATACCGAGTGACGCACCTCATCAAGCCTGACCCAGCAATTGATACAAGGGTAAGTCTACCCCATTGAGTTTAAGCTCATAGACCAACGCCAATTCTGTTCCCAGCCCCCCTTCCGGCCAGCCTTTTCGTTCAAACCAACACAAATATGCCATAGGTAACTTGAGTAACGGTTGCCCCGCATATTTACCAAACGGCATGGGCTTGTTGATAATATCAAACAGCTCACTACTGGCTAGACTCACTTTCTATTCCTTAAAATCCGGTGGCAGAAAGATATAATATATAGCTGTTACAGCTCGGACATTCGACTTGTTCATATCATGTATCAAGGCTATGCATGCAGGACCATTTGTCAGAGCGTCGGCACTGCCTGTATGCTGAAACAATGCTAACAGACTGGATGATTTCTATCATTGGTGGTTATGCACTCCTCTTCAGACAAATCTCTATCAAGGTTTTTATAAAGCTTGCAGAGCCTTGACTGATAGCAGGAGCGTAAAACAGGCCTTGGGCCTTGCTACTCTACTTTAATGGCACACAAAGCAAATAGCTCAAGTCATGCTCAGATAGCTATTTATAAGCGCCCGGGACGCTTTGCGTTTCTTTGTGGCTTCAATGAGGGAATATACTTGATAGGGATATTCTTGTCATACCGCTTAGAGGTTCAACAAGCATACAATCTGGTGGGAGCTGTATGGGAGGCTGCCAATCTATTCCAATATAAATTGACAGCCTCGGCATTTTTCAACCCAGTTGTCCAACTAACTGCTTTTAAACAGCCAGTTTATTTCTCTCAACTTCCTGCAATTTCCCAGGGTTGNGCATCCAGTCACGCACGGTGTCCAGTGAGGCAAAGCCCTTTGAAGGCCACTCCGGGCAATATTTGACGGTCCGGAACAGCGACTCCGAGTAGGGATTATCATTGCTGACTCTCGGTCGACTGTGAGACATCAGCATGCCAAGTTCAGCCAACCGCGCCTTGAGTGTGTAAGACGTCATCGGCGCGCCATTATCGGAGTGCAACACCGGTGGATGATGCCAGCAGCCTTCCCGCAACAGGGCGCGCTCAACTAACTGTTTAGCCAGCTCACCGGATTCAGTCTCATGGACTTCCCAGGCGATGATCTTGCGACTGTAGATGTCCATGATCAGGTACAGGTACCAGTGCTGACCACGCACAGCTGAGGGACAATAACTAATGTCCCAGGTCCATACCTGGTTC
>NZ_BMKE01000032.1 GCF_014643915.1 Oceanisphaera marina | reverse complement strand
AGCCATGATCAAACTCTTCAATTAAAGACTTGATGCTCAATGAATATCTGATGTACTGCTATTTCTAGTTGCACTTCACATGACATTGAAAAACAATATTTTTTTTCTCAACGACCTGCGAGTGCCCACACAGTTTGCTTGATAAATTGTTAAAGAGCGTGACCTTGTTTCAGGTCAGGAATGCGTATTCTACGCATTCCGTAGTGTTCGTCAAGCGTTGATTCAAACTTTGTTTCGTTCTCTTCAAACCCTTGTGACCGTGAGCGGCTTGCTCCGTGTCAGTGGGGTGGAGTATAGAGATCCCAGCTTTCAGCGCAAGGCGTTTCTTACGATAAATGACACTTTGATAACTAACTGCTTAAACACCCAGCATTGACACAACTTACTCACACAGTTACCCACAGCACTCCACAAGAAGACGTCTGCTTTAAGGGATCGACTCAGAAAACCATACCAGCGCTATGGTTTTCTGACAGCTGAAAACTTACCGCTGACGGCTGTGTTTTCTATCTATATAGAAGTCGCTAAGATGTCATTATGTATTCGCTACCCACAGAGCACTTATGACCACACAGCTGAAATCGTACAACGGTATCACTCCAACACTGGCGAGCGGCGTATTCGTAGAAGGCTCCGCTGTCTTGTATGGCGATATCACTCTGGGGGAAGACAGCAGCATTTGGCCTCTGGTAGTGGCGAGAGGTGATGTGAATGCTATCCGTATTGGTGCTCGTACCAACATTCAAGACGGAGCCGTGCTGCATGTCACTCGCCCCAGCACAGTGTTGCCCGATGGCTTGCCTCTGGTAATAGGTAATGATGTCACCGTAGGCCACAAAGCCATGTTGCATGCCTGTGTTATCGGTAATCGGGTGTTGATTGGTATGGGCGCTATTTTACTGGATGGCGCAGAAGTGGCTGACGATGTGATCGTCGGTGCTGGCAGTCTGGTGCCACCGAGCAAGCAATTGGAGTCGGGTTACTTATATGTAGGCAGCCCAGTAAAAAAGATTAGGGCATTAACGCCACAAGAACTCGCTTTTTTGCCAGAGTCGGCGGCAAACTATGTGCGCCTGAAAGATCAGTACCTGCAAAACAGTGAAGAGTAAGATGAAAGGCGTGAGGAAAACGAGAAACCAGACAGATCCGTCTGCGACTTCAGGTACTCACCTGGCATCTCGCTGTCACGCTCTCAGCTCTACTTTATAGATATAAACCGCCGTCGGGGCCGAAGGCTTCCTGATTTATTAATTCTGTGACTTTCTCTTCTATATCAAACCGTACCGATTCAAAGGCCAGCATAATGCTGGCCTCGTCCACCAGAGGCTGACCGGACAAGTGCTCAAGTTGTGACAGACTGATAAAACACGCCACTTGGCCACCAAACCACTGGGCACTAAAGGCGACCCTTTGCTGATCTGGCTGCCAATTAAGGTCATCGTTAACGATAATATCCTGATTCATATTCATGCTCCTTTACGCCGCAGCTTCCAGCTGCGCACGCAATGCTTCAAGAACCGGCATCATGTCCGGCCGCACCCCGCGCCATAAATAGAAGCTTTCCGCGGCCTGCCCGACCAGCATTCCCAAGCCGTCAAATCTGTGCTCAAGCCCCTGCTCTCTGGCCCAGGTCAGAAATGGCGTTTCTTCGCGGCCGTACATCATGTCGTACACTTTAGTCTCTGCATGACAGACTTGGCTGTCTAATGACAGTGTTTCACCTTGCAAGCTGGCGGAAGTGCTGTTGATGATGATATCGAAATGACTCCCCAGCTCTTCCAGCGGCGCACTGATAATATTTCCCAGGTGCGCAAAACGTTGAGCCAGCTCATTTGCACGCGCCGGCGTGCGATTGGCAATCACCAACTGGGCTGGCTGCTCGGCCAATAAGGGAGACAAGGCGCCGCGCGCCGCGCCGCCAGCACCCAACAATAATATTCTGGCTCCGTTCAGGCTAAAGCCCAGACGTTTGAGGTCCATGACCAACCCAGCGCCATCGGTATTATCCCCCAGCCAGCGACCGTCCGCTAATAGATGCAGGGTATTCACCGCACCGGCCAGTTCGGCTCTTGCTGTCAGTTCGTCTGCTATATCCAGTGCCTGGGTTTTAAAAGGCACTGTGATATTGCAGCCTTTACCACCTTCACGGGCAAAATGATTCAGGCTATCGTCAAAACCATCCAGTGGCGCCAGCAGGCGCTGGTAATCAACAGCTTGACCAGTCTGTTCAGCAAACTGATGATGAATAAAAGGAGATTGACTGTGTTTGATGGGATGGCCGATAACGGCATATCTGTCCATGATACTGGCTCTCGCTTACAATTAAATCAGGCTCTATAGGCTTAAGTAGACGATAATAATCACGATATTGCCACTGACTGTGCTTTTTTGGTTGCAAAAATTGCTGAAACGAATAGATTTTGCCCTAACGAACAAAAAAATTGTGGCTCTCCTTGGATACTGAACTCTTAAAAACCTTTCTCGAAGTCTCTCGCACTCGCCATTTTGGCAAGGCCGCGGAACACCTTTATCTGACCCCTTCGGCGGTCAGCTTTCGGATCCGCCAGCTGGAAAACCAGCTGGGAGTCACCCTGTTTACCCGTTTGCGTAATAATATTCAGCTGACGTCCTCGGGAGATGCGCTGATCCCCCATGCCGAGTCCATGCTGCTGGCCTGGGCTCGGGCACAACACGAGGTAGCATTGAGTGAACGGCAAACCCAGCAACTGGCAGTCGCGGGAACGGCAAACCTGTGGGATGCCTATCTGCAAGAAGGTTTGCATCGACTGTATTGTGAGTTGCCGGCCCTTTCATTACGCGCCGATATTCGCACTCCCGAGCAGATGACCCGAGCCCTGCTGGGTCGCACTCTGGATCTGGCTTTTTTAACCGATCCGGCCCGCATCGAAGGCGTCCGCCATATCGCCATTCATACCATGGAGCTACAGCTGGTCTCGAGTTATCAGAATCTGGATACCGCCAAGGCCATGGCTCAGGATTATATCCGCATCGATTGGGGCACTGCCTTTAATACTCAGCACGCCAAGCTATTCAATGCCGTTACCCCCCCCTTGTTGCACACAGGTTCGGTACGCATAGCCCTTGAGTATCTACTGCACCATGGTGGAAGCACCTTTTTGCCGAGTTCGATGATCAGCAATTACCAGCAGCAAGAGCAGCTGTTTATCGTGGAGGATACGCCGTCGATCAAACGAGAGGTGTATGCGGCGTATCTGCCCGGTGGAGAGCGCCAAGGGCTAATCGATCAGGTTATCGCCTTGTTCGCTCCCCAGGATGATGAGCATTAAACCCAGTTTCTTGGCACCAGGAAGTCATTCAATCTGGCTTCTGCACTGCCTGGCTCGGGTTGCCAATCATATTCCCAGCGCGCCAGCGGCGGCATCGACATCAAGATAGACTCGGTACGGCCGCCGGTTTGCAAGCCAAACAAGGTCCCTCGGTCGTAGACCAGGTTGAATTCGACATAACGACCGCGGCGATATAGCTGGAACTGGCGTTGTTGTTCCGTGTACGGCGTGTCTTTACGCTTTGCAATAATCGGCAGATAGGCATCCAGATAACCGCGCCCTACCGCCTGCATAAAGTCAAAGCACTGCTCAAATGGCCACTGGTTCAGGTCATCAAAGAACAAGCCCCCCACACCGCGAGTTTCATCTCTGTGTTTGAGATAAAAGTAACGGTCGCACCAGGCCTTGTATTCGGGATATACCTGCTCGCCAAAGGGCGCGCACAAATCATGAGACACCTGGTGCCAGTGCTGGCAGTCTTCTTCAACCGGATAAAAAGGCGTCAAGTCAAAACCGCCGCCAAACCACCATACCGGGTCGGCACCTTCTTTTTCGGCAATAAAAAAACGCACGTTGGCATGGCTGGTTGGCACATGGGGATTTTTCGGGTGAATAACCAACGACACGCCCATGGCTTCAAACGAACGTCCCGCCAGCTCTGGCCGGTGTGCGGTGGCCGAGGCCGGCATGGCATCGCCATGTACATGAGAAAAATTAACGCCGCCTTGTTCAATGACGCCACCGTTGCGCATCACGCGGCTACGACCACCGCCACCTTCGGCCCGGGTCCAGCTGTCTTCTTCAAATCGACCCACACCGTCCGACTGCTCCAGACCGGCACAGATGTCATCTTGTAACTGTAACAAAAAGGCTTTCACGGCCATGATATCGGGTTTCGTGCTCATGTATTTTCTCTCTACTCTACTGTGAGGTTCAGGCGGAGCGCAGTACGGCGCCAGTGCTGCCATCTCTAATCAAGGATGGATTGGCAAGGCCGTCGGTTTGTCCGGGCAAGACATAATCCAGCTCGACTCCCAGTTGCTCTGTAAGCTGAATGTCGGTTCTTGCCGGCGGCTCGCCACTTTTATTGGCGCTGCTGGATACCAGGGGTTTGCCAAAGGCCAGACAGAGGTCATGTACTTGCTGATGAGCCGTTACCCTTACAGCCAGCGAGTTGAAGCGTCCCTTTAACCAGACCGGCACTTCGGGTTTGGCAGGAATAATCCAGGTAAAAGGCCCAGGCCAGCTGGCCAAGATTATTTCCAACCGCCCTTGCGGCAGGGCGGCCAAATCAAGGTAAGGCACTAGCTGACTGAAGTCGGCCGCGATGAGTACCAGGCCTTTGTCGATGGGTCTTTGTTTGATCTCGAGCAGACGCGCTACGGCATCACCGTTGTCCGGGTCACAACCCAATCCAAAGACCGCTTCGGTGGCGTAGCCAATGACGCCCCCCTGGTGCAATTGCTCAAGGGCAAGTTGCAATGATTGCAGGTTCATTAAAGTACGACTTCCTTCATATACGTCAGGCCTGTTAAAAGCACTCGGTTAACGGGCCCATTATTTTTGATAGCCACAGCCTTTTTTCGGGCAATGAAGCTGACCTTTACGCTCGATTAAAATAGCAAAACCGCAATCGGGGCAGCGCTCGTCAACGGGCTTGTCATTCAGCACAAATCGGCAATCGGGATAATGGTTGCAGGCGTAAAAGCGCTTGCCATAGCGGGAGGTTCTGGCCACTAACTGGCCCTTGTTGCACACTGGGCACAGGGGTTCTGCCTGGCCCTGATCGTTAATGTCGGCAATGTGATCACAGTCGGGATAATGGGTACAGCCGATAAACAAGCCAAATCGCCCTTTTTTCAGTGCCAACTGATGGCCACACCGGGGACATTCACTGCCTTCCAACACTTTTTCTATGTCTTGATCGTGTTCGATGACTTTAAGCGGGCGCAAATAATCACAGGCAGGGTAAGAGACGCAGCCAATAAAGGCGCCATGTTTGCCATGACGTAACTCCAGGGCGGCACCACATAGAGGACAGGGATCGTTATCCCAATCGGGCGTACTTTCCTGGGTATTAAACAGACTGGAATCGATTTTCGACATGCCGCGCCTCCGAATTCATTTGCTGAATTCTATCAGCGCGGCTGCCGGTTGTCAGTGAACCATCCCTTCTGGCTGCTCAAAAATGAGTTCTTCCAGCTGGTGATAGGCAGACTCGCTACCGGGTACATTAAACAGCACCATCATCACCACCCATTTGAGATCGTCCAGTTCAATTTCCGGTGGATCCAGCTCCATTAACCGATCGATGACAATTTCGCGGGTTTCTGAGTTAAGCACCTTGATTTGCTCAAGAAACAGCAAAAAGCCTCGGCCTTCGGCATCGATCTTGTACAGCTCTTCCTGGGTATAGATACGGAAAGAATCTGGCTCCGATCTGGCCCACTTGGGGGTTTCCTCTGCTTCTTGCAGATCGGCCAACCGTTCCAGCCACGCCAGCGCCTTCAGGATTTCTTGCTTATGAAAGCCCGCCTGGGTTAATTCATCGGCGAGAACATCCTGTTCTACCGCTGCATCTACATCGGTGTGAATGTAGGTTTCGAACAAGTACATGAGTACCTCGAACATGATCAACCCCTCCTCGCTCTGACATAACCCCCGGGTACAGTTTCCACCCAGCCAGCCAATTCCAGCTCGACCAACCGGGTTAGCACTTCCTGCACCGGCTGTTGGCAACGGGACGCAATTAAATCTAACGCCGTTACCTCTAAACCTACGTTATCCAACAACTCCGGATAAGGCAATAATTCCTCCGACATCGGTTGCATAATTTTGACTGCCGCCACTGAAAAAGCGGCCAGTTCTTCCAGAATATCATTGGCGTCCATCACCAGCTTGGCGCCTTGCTGGATCAATTTATTACACCCCGATGCCAAGGGATTTTGCCAGGCTCCGGGAATGGCAAACACCTCTCGCCCCTGTTCAATGGCATAGCGTGCAGTGATCAGAGAGCCGCTGCGTTCGGCCGCTTCCACCACCAGTACACCCACACTCAAGCCACTGATAATGCGATTACGACGTGGAAAGTGATGCGCCAAAGGTCCAAGCCAGGGATAGCATTCCGACAGCAAGGCCCCGCCGCCGTCTATCAGCTCTGCGGCCAAACGCTGATGCCGTTTGGGATAACACCTCTCCAGTCCTGAGCCTAGCACCGCCAGCGTGGTTCCGCCTGCGTCTAACGTTGCCCTATGGCTCAGCCCATCGACGCCAATGGCCAACCCGGAGGTGATGATGGCCCCCGCATCCACCAACATCGGGATCAGATCGCGGGTGTTTTCTTTCCCCACATAGGAAGGATGACGGCTGCCCACCACGGCAATTTGCGCTTGAGGTAACTCCCCAAGCTCGCCTTCCACAAACAGTAACAAAGGGGCGCCCACCGTTGCCTTGAGCTGTTCAGGGTAGTCAGGGTGATCCCAATGTAAAATATGACGATTCGCCGCACCTTGTTGCCAGGTTAGCAGGGCTTCCAGTACGTCGAGATGGGCGGTTTGCAGTTGCAGCCGTTGCTCTGCGTTGAAGGTACAGCGCTCAAGTTGTTCCGATTGATACCATTTAACCCCCAGCTTGCGTCGCAGCTGAATCGCACGAACCGGGCCAATGCCATGAGTATGCTGCAAGGCCAACCAGGGTAATAACGGATGTTGCTCTAAGTTTGCTGCTGTCATCTACCACCTCATCCATAAGCTTGGCAATGTCATACATGCATAATGAAGCGAAGCGTGCCGAGTCCAGACGCCCCCATCCACTCGACAGGGTTCGTATGGACTCTAAAAGCGGCGATAAAGCATGCCTGGCGCCCTTTGTTTCATCACCTCAGCGACCTTATGTTAACTCTTGCTGTTTTTTGTGTGCTTACATGGCTAAAATACTACCAATATCGATAGATAAATGAGTTAGGTAGTCATGGCACAAGTATTGAAAGTATTACGTTTCCCCGATGAGCGGCTGCGCACCGTCGCCAAGCCCATCACCGAATTTACGCCCGCATTGCTACAAATTGTAGATGATATGTTTGAAACCATGTACGCAGAAGAAGGCATCGGGCTGGCGGCGACTCAAGTCGACATTCATCAGCAACTGATCGTGATCGACGCCTCTGAAGACAGAGAACAACGCCTGGTGTTGATCAATCCCGAGATCCTCGAGCAACGCGGCAGCACCGGTATTGAAGAAGGCTGCTTGTCGGTGCCTGGCGCCCGGGCGCTGGTAGAAAGAGCCGAATACGTCAAGGTTCGGGCCCAAAACGAGCACGGCGAAACCTTCGAGCTGGAAGCCGACGATCTGCTGGCTATCTGCATTCAGCATGAAATGGATCACCTGATCGGCAAGCTGTTTGTCGATTACCTGTCGCCGCTCAAGCGCCAGCGCATTCGTCAGAAAATGGAAAAACTGACCAAGCAAGAAGCCCTCTGATTCCAATAATAAAGGACATACCTTGAGCGCACTCAATATCATTTTTGCCGGCACTCCAGACTTTGCGGCCCGTCATTTACAGGCCCTGCTCGACTCCGAGCACAATATCGTCGCCGTTTATACCCAGCCCGACAGACCCGCCGGGCGCGGCAAGAAACTGACCGCCAGCCCGGTCAAGGTGGCGGCCGAACAGGCGGGTATTCCAGTACTGCAGCCGCAAAGCCTGCGTAATGAAGAGGCCCAGCAGCCGCTGGCCGCCCTGAATGCCGACATTATGGTAGTGGTGGCCTACGGCCTGATTTTACCTCAAGCCGTGCTGGACGCCCCACGACTGGGGTGCATCAATGTACACGGCTCCTTGCTGCCACGCTGGCGGGGTGCAGCCCCCATTCAACGCGCTATCTGGGCCGGTGATCAAGAAACAGGCGTGACCATCATGCAGATGGATAAAGGCCTGGATACCGGTGCCATGTTGCATACCGCACAGCTTGCCATTGAACCGACCGATACTTCGGCCAGCCTGTACGAAAAGTTGGCCGATATTGGCCCTCAAGCCTTATTGGACAGCCTGAGTGCGATTGCCCACGGCCGCGCCACAGCCGTACCGCAAAACGACGCGCTGGCCAACTACGCAGAAAAGCTTTCTAAAGAAGAGGCTTGCATCGACTGGCAACAGCCGGCGGCACACATAGAACGCTGCGTACGCGCTTTTAATCCCTGGCCGTTCAGTTACTTTATGGTGGGTGAACACAACATCAAGGTATGGCAAAGCGAGGTGGTGGCCGACAGTCCTGAGCTAATCCATAACAGCAAGCCGGCACCCGGCACCATTATTCAAGCCAATAAAGCGGGCATAGACGTTGCTACCGGCAACGGCGTATTGCGTCTGCTGAGCTTGCAGGTACCCGGTAAAAAAGCCATGAGCTGCCAGGATATACTCAACGCCCGCAAAGACTGGTTTCAAGTAGGCAGCTCTCTCGCCTAAAAACTCTTCAACTCATTGGAAATGCTATGAAAACCCGTGCCGCCGCCGCCAACATCCTGCATCAGGTACTGAATCAGGGGCAGTCGCTGTCCACCCTGCTCCCGCGTTATCAAACTGAGGTTGCCGCCAAGGATCGCGCCTTGCTGCAGGAGCTGTGTTTTGGCACCTTGCGCTGGTACAGCCGGCTCGATGCCATGACCAAGCCGTTGCTGGAAAAGCCACTCAAGGGAAAATACCGAGTGGTGCACTCCCTGATCCTGGTGGGCATCTATCAACTGCTGTATACCCGCATTCCGGCCCATGCCGCGCTGGCCGAAACCGTCAACGCCTGCAAAATACTGAAGGCCGAGCCGTTCAAGGGCATGGTCAACGGTGTGTTGCGTAACGTGCAACGCCAGCAGGATGAGCTGACGGCCAAGGTAGATGCCTTGCCACAGCTGCGTTTGGCACACCCCAACTGGTTGTTTAAACGAATACAGCAAGCCTATCCCGACCAGTGGCAGGGCATTCTGACCGCGAATAACGAACATCCCCCCATGTGGATCCGGGTGAATCAAAGCCTGCATAGCACCGAGCAATATCTGGCGTTGCTGCAACAAGAGGGGCTGGATGCCACGCCCGATGAGCAGGCTCACAGCGCCCTGCGCCTGGCCCGCCCGGCAGACGTCACCACCCTGCCCGGTTTTGACCAGGGTCATAGCTCGGTGCAGGATGCCGCGGCACAAATGGCCGCCCAATTGCTGGATGCGCAAGCGGGCGAACTGGTGCTGGATGCCTGTGCCGCCCCCGGTGGCAAAACCGCGCATATTCTGGAGCGCCAACCGGCACTGGCACAGCTGGTGGCGGTAGACATGGATGGCGAGCGGCTCAAGCGAGTACATCAAAATCTGGAGCGTATCGGTCTGCAAGCCACCGTGCTGCAGGGTGACGCTGCCCAGCCCGCCGACTGGTGGCAAGGCAAGGCTTTCGATCGCATTTTGCTGGATGCACCCTGCTCTGCTACCGGTGTGATCCGGCGCCACCCCGACATCAAGTGGCTGCGCCGGCCAGAAGACATTGCTCAGCTGGCTACCCTGCAAGCACAGATTCTGGATGCACTCTGGCAACAGCTTAAGCCCGGTGGCACCCTGCTTTATGCCACCTGCTCTATTTTGCCCGATGAAAACAGCGAACAGATCAAGGCGTTTTTACACCGCACCCCCGACGCCCTCCATCAGGCATTGCACGCGAGCGATACCCCGGAGCAACCCGGCTGGCAATTGCTGCCTGGCGCCGAGCAACGGGACGGCTTTTATTATGCCAAGCTGAGTAAATTGGCATGAAGATCATCATTCTGGGAGCCGGCCAGGTAGGGGGCACCCTGGCGGAAAATCTGGTGGGCGAAAATAACGACATCACCATAGTCGATACCAATGCCGAGCGGCTGCGCGAGTTGCAGGACAAGTACGACTTGCGCGTGGTCAACGGCCACGGAGCTTATCCCAATGTGCTGCGTGAAGCCGGCGCCCAGGATGCGGATATGCTGGTAGCAGTGACCAGCAGTGACGAAACCAACATGATTGCCTGTCAGGTGGCCTACTCGCTGTTTAACACCCCCAACAAGGTGGCGCGCATTCGTTCGCCGGAGTTTCTGGCCGAGCGAGAGCGGCTGTTTCTGAACGAAGCGCTGCCGGTGGACAACCTGATAGCCCCCGAACAGCTGGTCACCGAATATATCTATCGCCTGATCCAATATCCCGGTGCCTTGCAGGTGGTGGACTTTGCCGAAGGCAAGGTCGGCCTGGTGGCCATCAAGGCCTATTATGGCGGCCCCCTGGTAGGCAATGCCTTATCCAGCCTGCGTGACCATATGCCCGGCATAGATACCCGGGTTGCGGCTATCTTTCGTCAGGACAGACCGATACGCCCTCAGGGCACCACCATTATCGAAGCCGATGACGAAGTATTCTTTGTGGCGGCCAGTGGCCATATTCGGGCGGTCATGTCCGAATTGCAGCGCCTGGAAAGCGACTACAGACGCATCATGATCGTCGGCGGCGGTCATGTGGGCGCCGGTCTGGCTCGGCGGCTGGAAAAGCACTATTCGGTCAAGCTGATTGAACACAACCTGAATAGAGCCGAGCAGCTGTCCGAGCTGCTGGAACACACTATCGTTTTTTGTGGCGATGCGGCGGATCAAGAACTGCTGATTGAAGAACATATCGATCAGGTAGATGTATTTATTGCCGTTACCAACAAGGATGAGGCCAACATCATGTCGGCCATGCTGGCCAAGAAGCTGGGCGCCAAAAAAACCATGGTACTGATACAGCGCAGCGCCTATGTGGATTTAGTGCAAGGCGGCAGTATCGATGTGGCCATTTCGCCGCAACAAGCCACCATATCGGCACTGCTTACCCACGTAAGGCGCGCCGACATTGTAAACGTGTATTCGCTGCGACGCGGGGCGGCCGAAGCCATTGAAGCCATCGCGCATGGCGACAGTGCCACTTCCAAGGTGGTGGGCCGCCAGGTCGGTGAGCTGAAACTGCCACCGGGCACCACCATAGGCGCCATAGTGCGGGGCAGCGAAGTGATCATTGGTCATGACCAAACGGTCATCGAACAAAATGACCACGTGATCCTCTTTCTGGTCGACAAAAAGTTTATTCCAGAAGTAGAGCGTCTGTTCCAGCCCAGCCCCTTCTTCCTGTAGGGCTCGCCTTTACCTCTCTTGGGAGACACGGATGTTTAACCTGAGGCCCATCGCTTTTATTTTAAGCGTGGCGTTGTCCAAGTTGGCATTGTTCATGTGGTTGCCAACCCTGTTGGCGCTGTCGGGGCGCAGCCTGGGGTTTCGGGAATTTTTACTGGCGACCCTGCTCACTCATGTCATTGCCGTGCTCTTGCTGCTGGCGGGCAGGCGGGAGCAGATTCATCTCAGGATCAAGGAAATGTTTCTTGTCACCACCCTGGTGTGGCTTTCTGTTTGCATCTTTGGCGCCCTGCCGTTTGTTTTTATCAGCCACATTAACTTTACCGATGCCTTCTTCGAGACCATGTCGGGCGTCACCACCACGGGCTCGACCGTATTAACCGGCCTGGACACCATGCCCGCCGCCATATTGCTCTGGCGCTCCGTTTTGCAGTGGCTTGGCGGCGTCGGCTTTATTGTGGCGGCGGTAGCCATATTACCCTACCTCAACGTGGGCGGAATGAAGCTCTTTCAAACCGAGTCTTCCGACTGGTCCGATAAAAGTGCCCCCAGAGCCGCCACCATGGCCAAACGCATCGTGCTGCTGTATCTGGTGCTCACTCTGCTCTGCATTGCCGGTTATTATCTGTTATCCAACATGAATGCCTTCGAGGCGGTCAATCATGCCATGACCACCATCAGTACCGGTGGCTATTCCACTTCCGATGGTTCCATGAATCACTTTTCCCCCGCGGCGCACTGGGTGGGTATAGTGTTTATGTTTATTGGCGGACTGCCTTTTTTGCTTATGGTCTACAGTCTGCAGCAAAGAAACCTCCACCTGTTCAAGGATGCTCAGGTGCGGGGGTTTATTGCTCTGCTGATTGGTACCGGTTTGGTGTTGAGCCTGTATCTGTGGCTGACCGGGCGCTATCCGCTGATGGACGCTATTCGCATAGGATTATTCAATCTGATTTCGGTGATCACCACCACCGGCTACGGCCTAGACGACTTTGGTGATTGGGGGGCCTTTCCGCTGGTGTTGTTTGCACTGCTGATGGTGTGCGGCGCCTGCTCCGGATCCACCGCCGGTGGCTTCAAGATTTTCCGCTTTCAGGTGGGTATGGCTTTGTTCAGCAAACAGCTGTATCTCTTGATGCATCCCAGAGCTGTCGTGGGGCAACGCTATAACGGCCGTCATGTTAACGACGGTATAGTGCGCTCGCTGATCACCTTTATCTTTGCCTATTTCGCCACCATAGTGATACTCGCACTCTTGTTGACGCTGCTGTCTCTTCCCCCGCAAGAGGCCATCAGTGCCGCCATGACCGCAGTAGCCAATGTGGGGCCGGGGATAGGTGACGCAATAGGCCCGAACGGCAACTTTGCCGATTTTCCCGATACCGCCAAATGGTTACTGGCGCTGGGCATGCTGATGGGCCGGCTGGAAATCATGACGATCATGGTGCTGTTTTTCCCCAGCTTCTGGCGAAGCTAGTAACAACAAAGCGGTACGCCTTACGCCGTCAACTAAAGACGGATACCGTCTTTCTTTACTCACAGCGTTCCGCCGCCCAAAGGGCCTGCCCTTCAATGTTTCGAGGGGCAGGGGAATACCATGACAAAGCAATCTTTGGCCTTTAACAGCTGTTCTCTGGCAGACGCTCTTCTTCGACAGCGGTTTCTTGCAGGTGTTCGGGCAGGGGCTTGCTGACTTCCACCCCCAGCTCGCGAAAGGCTTCGGCCTGGCGGATCAAATTGCCGCGACCACTGCTCAGTTTCTTCATGGCGCGCTGATAATTATCGTCGGCGCGGCGTAACGACTGCCCCACGGCTTCCATATCTTCCGTAAATGAACGCAGCTTTTCATAAATTTTACCTGCAGATTCGGCAATTTTACGCGCATTCTGATTTTGTCGCTCGACTCGCCACAGGTTTTCTATGGTGCGTAAGGCCACCAGCAAGTTGGTGGGGCTGACCAGCAGAATATTATGATCCAGTGCATATTTGATGAGAGCAGGCTCGGCTTCTACCGCCACCAGAAATGCCGGCTCTACCGCCACAAACATCAACACATAATCCAGGGTTCTGACCCCTTGCAGGTGCTGATAATCTTTGCGGCCCAACTCGCGAATATGGCCGCGAACCGAGGCAACATGATCGCGCAATGCTTGTTCACGCGTCGCCATGTCGTCGCCATTGAAGTAACGTTCATAGGCGGTCAGTGACACTTTGGCATCGATGATAATGTCTTTGTTCTGGGGGAGGTGCACGATGACGTCTGGCTGATAACGCTTGCCGTCGGCATTGTTCAGGCTCATCTGGGTGCTGTACTCGTGGCCTTCACGCAAGCCCGACTCGGACAACACCCGAGACAACACCACTTCCCCCCAATTGCCCTGCTGCTTGCTGTCGCCTTTCAGCGCCCGCGTGAGGGCAGAGGTGTCGGCACTCATCTGCTGGTGCAGCTCGGCCAGTCTTTCGATTTCGAACTTCAGGCTATGACGCTGGCGACTTTCATCGGCGTAGGTTTCCTGCATACTGCGCCGAAAGCCTTCCAGTTGCTCACGCAAAGGGGATAACAGCCCATCCAGGCTGTTTTGATTCAATTCACGGAAGTTATGGGTTTTTTGCTCGAAAATACGCTGGGCCAGGTTTTCAAATTGTTGGCCAAGGCGGGCTTCGCTGGCGGCAAACTCGGCCTGTTTTTCTGCCGCCCACTGTCGCTCCTGGCGCAACAGGGTTTCGTATTCTTTCAGTCGCCCATTCATCTTCAGCACCAGTTGCTGCTGCTGCTCCAGCCGCTGCCTGGTTTCTTGCAACTCGCCCGACTTATCGCTTACCTGGGCCTGTAGTTGCTGATTTTGCTGGGCCAGCAGCTGCAGCCGAGTACCCAGCCTCAAGTGGGTTAATCCCCAGGCGAGCATCGCAGTGGCTGCCGCCAACAAATAGGGCCAGTATTCGGTAAATATAAGCATCATCAGCGCCTGCGCTGTTCAAGCAAGGCCAGTACGCGGCGGTTAAAACGCAACCACAGCAGCACGTACAGCAGGTAAAACAGGATGATCAGCCATTTGTGCTGGTTAACGCCGTTATCGAATACCGCCAGCGGCACGCCACGCAGCTGTGTGTATAACACCACCAGCAAGGGAAACATCAAAAATACCGACCAGCGCCAGCACTGACTAAGCAAAGAGATTATAAAACCGTTATCCAAGGTGAGTGTCCAACAAGCCGATAAGCAACCGTCAGCTTAACAGCGACGGCCAGAGAATTCAGCCATTCGCACGTAGATAGTTTTTAAGCTGCTCCGAGGGTATAGAGGTGCTGGAAGACAAGGTGTAGGCCGCCCACTGGCTGGCTTGAGTCAAGACTGCGGCCATGGGCAGACCCGCCAGCAAGCCATGGATCAGGCCACCGGCAAAGGCATCACCGGCCCCGGTAGCATCCACCACAGACACGGGCCTGGCGGGAATTTGCAGATGTTGCGTGGCAGAAAACGCCTCCACGCCCTGTTCTCCGTGGGTCACCACCAGCCACTGCAAGCCGGATCCTGCCAGCTGCAAGCCATGGCGCCACACATCCTCTTGCTGTGCCAAATCGGCCGCAGAGGCGATCATGACCTGACAGGGACGTGAACCATGCCCCCCTTTGGGATACTGGCTGACGACCAGGCGATGAGCCGCCATGTTCGCCATATAGCTCGCGGCCTCATCACCGTCATAATTCACATACAGGCAATCTACGAGCTCGGTAGGCAAAGTGCCGGGCAAGGCAGACCGGCGATGTTGACGCAAAATAGTGCGCTCCCCCCGACTGTCTACCAGCACCAGCAATTCACCGGTTTCACCGTCAAACTGCTCAACATGGCTGACATCCAGCCCAAGTTCGGCCGCTTCTTGCAGTAACCAGTTACCCGTCACGTCCTGTCCCACCCGGGCCAGAATACTCACCTGGTGCCCGGCCCATAACAAACCGATGCCGGTATTCGCCCCGCCGCCCCCTAATCGACATCCCTGATCCCGGTATTGTAAACGACCGCCCGCTTGCAGCGGCTCATCCAGCAACAACACATGATCACAATTCAGGTTGGCCAGCAGCCGTATGTTTGCCATCGTTACCCTTTCACGCTATTTAACCATCACGCTTATCATATCAACAAAAGCGCCCTAATCGGCCCGACTTACATAGCGTTTATCCGTGGTATGCAGACGCACCTTATCGCCAATTTTCAGATATTCCGGCACCTGTATCGTTAGCCCGGTAGCGAAGGTGGCCGGCTTGGTACGGGCAGATGCAGACGCACCTTTCAACTCAGGCGCCGTATCAACAATCACCATTTCCACCGTTTGGGGTAATTCCAGACCGATGACTTGTCCCTCGACCAACAGTGCCTGAGTGCCGGTCGTGTTTTCATCCAGAAACAAGAGTTCGTCGGTTATATCGGCGCTGCGAATGGGATATTGGCTGTAGTCTTCATTATCCATAAAGATATGTTCTTCCCCGTCGATATAAGACAGCACCACATTTCGCCGTTGCAACTCTATGGTATTAAGTTGTTCGTCACCCTTGAACCTTTCCTCTACCTTGAGCCCGGTTTTCAAGTCGGTAAAACGCATTTTATACAAGGTGGTAGCGCCACGAGCGCTGGGGCTTTGAACATCAATATCACGTACCATCAGCAGCTTGCTGTCCAGTTCGATCACCATGCCTTTTTTAACTTCATTTGCCCGAGCCATGCCACACCTCCAGATCCATGCTTAACACCAGATGAAATCGCATCTTAGCCAAGTGTACCGGTTGGCACCACTGCTTGCTCATAAACGACCATCTTTACTGACTCGCTCCATTAACCAGCCTGCCATTACCATGATTATCATCAATAAAATCACAACTTTAAATATATTTCTTCCCGATTGACGCTGTTAGTCTGGTACAGGCTGGCAATATCCCCGACCAGGGCATTCTCCAGTCGAAATAACACAATAATAAGCACGGGACGCTTAACCTGATGAATGGAATATCGGCATGTTTTAATTAATGTCGATGTTATTTCTGATCACAGACAACCTTCTGTCCGCAGCTTCAATATCACATCACTAATGGCGATAGATTGCCTAGTCGGGAAGGATGGACATGCAATTACTAAATAATCTGAGTCTTCGTTATAAATTACTGGCCATGGTCGCTAGCCTGTTTATCGGCATTCTGCTGGTACAGGGCTCGGCCATGATCGGCCTGCGTCACGAATTGCTGGATGCCCGTAAAGAAAAAGTTCAGGAACAGGTCGAAGCAGCCGTATCTCTGGTCGGTTACTACTATGCACAGCATCAGACATTGGGCGAAGAAGAAAGTCGACGCCTGGCCAAGCAAGCGGTGGGCGCCCTGCGCTATGGTGATGATGGCTATATGTGGATCAACGACATGCAGCATCGCCTGGTACTGCATCCATTAAAGCCCGAGTCTGAAGGTAAAGACATGACTCAGGTAACAGATGCCGAGGGCAAGCATCACTGGCAGGCCATGGTGCAGACGGTAAAGCAACAAAGTGCCGGCTTTGTTGAATACAGCTACTTAGGTCCGCAATTCGATTCCCCACAACATAAAGTTTCTTATGTGCAAAGCTTTACCCCCTGGGGCTGGGTAATTGGCAGTGGCGTATATCTAAGCGACGTGAATGCCCTCTTCTGGCAACAGGCGACCAAATCGCTGCTGCTAACCGCACTGGTAATGGTGCTGGCTCTGATCATAGTGGTACTTATCAGTCGCTCTCTTACCTTTTCGGTCACTCGTGTACTGGATGTGGTGCAGCAATTTGGCAAAGGCGATCTCAGTGTGCGTACCCAAGCCACCCGGACCGATGAAATTGGCCAGCTTTCACGGGGGGTAGACAGCATGGGTGAACAACTGTGCCAACTATTGTTGAGGGTGCGTCATGCCTCAAGCACACTGGATGACGAAGCTGAGGGGTTAAGCGTGAAAAGCCAGCAGACTCGCGTCAGCATGCAGGCACAGTTTTCCGAAGTCGATCAGGTAGCGACCGCCATGAATGAAATGAATGCCACCGTGCATGAAGTGGCTCGCTATGCCAATGATGCCTCTGAGGCTGCCGATCATGCCAATAACGAAGCACGCATGGGTCACGACGATGTGGCGCGCAGCATAGAAAGCATGCTGCAATTGGCCGAGTCGGTAACAAAGGCCGATAACGCCATGCGCGAACTGGAAGCTCAAACCCAGCAAATTGGTTCCGTGGTAGAGGTGATCAGTAATATTTCCGAACAGACCAACCTGCTGGCGCTTAACGCAGCCATTGAGGCAGCCCGAGCCGGCGACTCAGGCCGCGGCTTTGCGGTAGTGGCCGACGAAGTACGCTCTTTGGCACAACGCACTCAGGAGTCGACCGGTGAAATCCAGCGCATGATCCAGCAGTTGCAAAGCCATGCTGGTACCGTGGTGGAGCATATGCACATCAGCCAGGAACAGGCGGGGAGCAGCGTAGAGGTAGTGCGTGCAGCAGGCCAGGACCTGGAGAAAATTCTGGATGAAGTACAACGCATTAACGACATGAATGCTCAGATAGCAACCGCATCGGAAGAGCAGTCGGCCGTAGCCGAGGAGATTAATCGCAATCTCACGCAGATCAATGTCGGCTCGCAGGAAGCGCTGCAGGTGAGTGAGCTTATTTCACAAACCAGTCATCGGGTACTGGGCGCCTCGCGCGATCTGAGTCAGCAGATAGCACACTTCCGGCTGCAGCAACCCGAGAAGCACAGCTCCATGTTTGATGCCATCAAGGCCAAAACCCAACCCGCCTGATCCGCTACTCGCCACCAACAGCAAGGCCGCCCATTGGCTAACACCATTCAGTTAAGCGTGTTTAGACTGAATGGTGTACCGAGTTTTTGATATCCGAACGGTCCTACTCTTGGGCCGTTTTCTTTTTTCAGGCAGAATAT
>NZ_BMKE01000031.1 GCF_014643915.1 Oceanisphaera marina | reverse complement strand
TCTAACGGCTTCACGCTTAAATTCATTACTAAATTTACGCTTGGTTCGGTATTGCATACACTTCCTCACTCTGAAGAAGTGTCTACTTATTCGGGGCCACTCCAGCGAACAAGCCAATCCCCAGTCCCCAATCCCCAATCCCCAATCCCCAATCCCCAATCCCCAATCCCCAGTCCCTTTCCCCAGTCCCTTTCCCCAGTCCCTTTCCCCGTCCCCGTCCCCATCCCGCTAGGATTGCCTGCTGGATTATGGGACAATGCGCCGACTAATAACGGGTGAACTGACACTGCATATGCAACTGTATTTTGTACTTAAATCGCCGGCGCGGGCAGAAAACGTGGGGGCCGCGGCGCGGGCGATGAAAACCATGGGCTTTAATCAGATGCGTTTGGTCAACAGCCGCGTGCATGAGCAAGACAAGGCCCATTGGGTGGCCCACGGTGCACAAGAGATACTGGAGCAGGCCGAATATTTCGACGAACTGGCGCCCGCCCTGGCCGACATGGATCTGGTGATTGCCACCACGGCGCGCGAGCGCGGTCGTTATCGCCATTACCTGACGCCTAAACAAGCCATTGCCCAGGTAAACAATAAAACCGTGCAAAAAGTCGCGTTGTTGTTTGGCTGTGAAGAATCCGGCTTGAGTAACGACGACCTGGCTCTGGCCGACATTATCAGCTACCTGCCGCTTAAAGTAAGCTATCCCTCACTGAATCTGGGCCAGGCTATCATGCTGTATGCCTACGAGTTCAGTCAGGGCCTGAATGCAGAAACAGTAGAAAAATCGGCCCTTGTCACGGAAAACCCGCAATTAAGGATACTGCAGCAAAAAACAGAGCAATTGTTTGAAAAGGTCGGTATTTCGCAGCAGGAAAAACTGGCTGAGTGGGTGTCCGACCGATTGCCTATGCTGGAACAGCGCGATCTCAACCTGCTGCATCTGCTTTACAAAGACTTGGAACGTGCCTTGTTGAACAAGGGCGGCAGTTGACAACCAAAGGCGCTCGGGTTATTGCTATGCCATTCGTTGTTAGAGGTTGTTCATCATGTTGCCGAGTACAAGCCGCATCACCACCATTATTATTACCGGCACCACCATGGGTGGCACTGGGGCGGGCTGATGCGCTAACAACATACCGATTAGAATTCTAAAGCCCGCGTCCACATCCGATGCGGGCTTTTTTGTTTTAACTTTTTTGGTTTATTTTTTCGTCTAGCACTTTTCGTCTAGAACAGGGAGTTATGAATGCGAGTCTTGAAATTTGGCGGCACGTCTTTGGCCAACAGCGAGCGATTTACCAACGTCGCCGATATCGTGGTCAATAATCAGCAGCAGTCTCAGGTGGCGCTGGTGTTGTCAGCCCCCGCCAAGGTCACCAATCATCTGGTGGCCGTAGTAGAGCAGACCATTCGTGGCCTGGATCCGGCACCGGTATTGCAAGAAATCGAACAGATTTTTCACAGCATTATCGACGGCCTGAAACCCCGTTTTACCTCGCTAGACGATCAAGGTTTGAAAGCCCGTGTTGAACGTGAACTCGGCCAGCTGGCGCGCCTGTTACAAGGTGTGAGTCTGTTGCAGCAATGCCCGGATAACACCCAGGCACACATTTTAAGCCGCGGCGAAGCGCTGTCTATTGCCACCATGGCCGAGCTGCTCAAGGCGCGCGGCGAACAGGTTGAAGTGATCACCCCGCAAGCCATGCTGCTGGGCGAGGGCAGCTATCTTGAAGCCTCGGTAAACATTGAAGTATCTCGCCAGCGCTTTGCCGATCAGGGCCTGCGCAACGATTGCGTATACCTGATGCCCGGCTTTACCGCTGGCAACGAGAAAGGCGAAACCGTTATTCTGGGCCGTAACGGCTCCGACTATTCCGCCGCCGTGCTGGCCGCCTGTGTCGGCGCCGAGTGCTGCGAAATCTGGACCGATGTAGACGGCGTATACAACTGCGACCCGCGTTTGGTGCCCGATGCCAAGCTGCTCAAACAACTGTCTTATAAAGAAGCCATGGAGCTGTCTTATTTTGGCGCCAAGGTACTGCACCCGAAAACCATCGCCCCTATTGCCCAGTTTCATATTCCGTGCCTGATCAAAAACACCGGTAACCCGCAAGGCGAAGGCTCGCTGATTGGCCCCGAGTGTAGCGACGACGAGCAGCAGGTAAAAGGCATTTCCGATCTGGTTGGCATGACCATGATCAACATCTCGGGCCCGGGCATGAAAGGCATGGTCGGCATGGCGGGGCGGCTGTTCTCTTGCGTATCGCGCGCCGGCGTGAGCATAGTGCTGATCACCCAAAGCTCGTCTGAATACAGCGTTAGCTTTTGTATTCACAGCTTTGATGAGCAAAAGGCGCAAACAGCCATTGCCAACGAGTTTGCCCTCGAATTCAAAAACAAACTGCTTGAGCCGCTGGATATCATCGATGACCTGGCCATTATCTCCTTGGTGGGCGATCGCATGCGCACCGTCAAGGGCGTGTCGGCTCGCTTCTTCAATGCGCTGGCCGAAGCCTCCATCAATATCGTGGCCATTGCACAGGGATCGAGCGAGCGCTCCATTTCTGCGGTGATCCACAAAACCAAAACCACCGAAGCCATCAAGGCCTGTCACCAGAACTTCTTCTCCAGTCGTCGCTTTATCGATGTGTTTTTGGTGGGCTGTGGTGGCGTGGGCGCGGCCTTGCTGGAACAGATCCGTCGTCAGCAGCCGGTGCTGGATAAACAAGACATCGGTATTCGCGTGGTCGGCATTGCCAACTCGCGGCAAATGACCCTCAACCGGGATGGTATCAACCTGGCCGAATGGCAGGATCAGCTGGCGCAGGCCACGGACACCTTCAACCTGCCTCGCCTGCAGCGCATGGTAGAAGACAGCCACCTGATCAACCCGGTGTTGGTGGACTGTACTTCCAGTGACGGTGTGGCCGAGTTGTATGCCGACTTTTTGGCTGCCGGTTTCCACGTGGTGACGCCCAACAAAAAAGCCAACACCGCCAGCCTGGATTACTATCGCCAGCTGCGCCGTGCAGCGCTGCGTACTCATCGCAAGTTCTTGTATGAAACCACGGTAGGGGCCGGCTTGCCGGTAATCGAAAACCTGCAGAACCTGCTGCGCGCCGGCGATCAGCTCAAGGCCTTTGGCGGTATTCTGTCGGGTTCCATGTCATACATCTTTGGCAAGCTGGACGAAGGCATGAGCTTTGCCGATGCCACCCGCATCGCCCGTGAAAACGGCTTTACCGAGCCGGATCCGCGTGATGATTTGAGCGGTATGGACGTGGCGCGCAAGCTGCTGATCCTGGCTCGTGAAGCAGGTATGCAACTGGATCTGTCCGACATCGAAGTGGAGCAGGGCCTGCCGCCCCAGTTTGACGACAGCGGCGATATCGAGACCTTTATGGCGCGCCTGCCCGAAGCCAACGGCTATTTTGAGCAACAGGTATCTCAGGCGGCCGCAGAAGGTAAAGTGCTGCGCTATGTGGGTGAAATTGAAAATGGTCACTGCAAGGTTGCCATTAAGGCCGTAGACGGCGATGATCCCCTGTTCAAGGTGAAAGACGGCGAAAACGCGCTGGCATTCTACACCCAGTACTATCAGCCCATTCCGCTGGTGCTGCGGGGCTACGGTGCCGGTGCCGATGTCACCGCCGCCGGCGTGTTTGCCGACCTATTGCGCACCCATAACTGGAAGCAGGAGATTTAAATGAGTGTAGTAGCCTTTGCCCCTGCCTCTACCGCCAACGTGAGCGTCGGCTTTGATGTATTGGGGGCCGCCGTGGCCCCCATAGACGGCACCATGCTCGGTGACCGAGTATTAGTGACTGACAGCCAGGGTGAATTTAACCTCACCACAGTGGGTGCCTATGCCCACAAGTTGCCGGACGATTTTAAGCAGAACATCGTTTACGACTGTTACGTGGCGTATCAGCATGCCCTGGCGCAAAAAGACATTGCCGCCAAACCGCTGACCATGACCCTGGAAAAAAACATGCCGGTGGGCTCGGGCCTCGGCTCCAGCGCTACCAGCATAGTGGCCGCCTTTGTCGCGCTGAATGCTTTTTACGATAATGCGCTGAGCGAGCATGAATTGATGCTGTTGATGGGTGAGCTGGAAGGGCAAATCTCCGGCTCTTTGCATTACGACAACGTGGCGCCTTGCCATTTTGGTGGCATGCAACTGGTGCTGGACGAAGCCGGTATTATCAGCCAGACCCTGCCCAGCTTCGACGATTGGTACTGGGTGCTGTGCTACCCCGGCATCAACGTATCCACCTCGGCGGCGCGCAGCATTTTGCCGGCGCAATATCGCCGACAAGACTGCCTGACCTACGGCCGTCGCCTGGGCGGCTTCGTACATGCCTGCCACACCGGTCAAGAATCACTGGCTGCCGCCATGTTGAAAGACGTGATTGCCGAACCCTACCGTGCGCAGTTGATCCCGGGCTTTGATGCGGTGCGCGATCAGGCTGCCGCCATGGGCGCACTGGCAACCGGTATTTCCGGCAGTGGCCCAACGGTGTTTTGTGTGCTTAAGGAGTTAACCCAGGCCGAAAAACTGAAAGACTGGCTGGGCGAACATTTTATTCAAAATCAGGATGGCTTTTGCCATATTTGCAAAATCGATACCCAAGGTGCTCGAGTAACAGGAACTGAATTATGAAGTTGTATAACATTAAGGATAATGCGGAAACCATCGATTTTGCCGGTGCCGTAAAGCAGGGCCTGGGCCGTGGTCAGGGCTTGTTTTTCCCGGAAAACCTGACCCCCATCGCCAACGTAGATGCGCTGCTGGAATTGCCACTGGTGCCACGCTCGGTGGCGGTATTGCAGCACCTGATTGGCGATGAAATACCCGAGAAAACCCTGACTGCCATGGTAGAGCATGCCTTTACCTTTCCCGCGCCCCTGGTCAAAGTGGACGAGCATACCTACGCGCTTGAGCTGTTCCATGGCCCGACCCTGGCCTTTAAAGACTTTGGCGGCCGCTTTATGGCCCAATGCCTGGCCACCCTCAGCGCAGACGGCAATAAGATCACCATTCTGACCGCCACCTCTGGCGATACCGGTGCCGCCGTGGCCCATGCTTTTTACGGCCTGCCCAACATCGAGGTGGTTATTCTGTATCCAGAAGGAAAAATCAGCCCGCTGCAAGAAAAGTTGTTTACCACCCTGGGCGACAACATTAGCACTTATGCGGTGCAGGGTGATTTTGACGATTGCCAGGCGCTGGTCAAGCAAGCCTTTGATGATGAAGAGCTGAAAGCCGCAGTGGGCCTTAACTCGGCCAACTCCATCAACATCAGCCGCCTGGTGGCACAGGTGTGCTACTACTTTGAAGCCGTGGCGCAACTGCCAGCCGAGCAGCGCCACAAAGCCGTGATCGCCGTGCCATCGGGCAACTTTGGTAACCTGACTGCCGGCTTGATCGCCAAGGCGCTGGGCCTGCCGGTGAAGCGCTTCATGGCCGCTACCAACGCCAACGACACAGTGCCACGCTACCTTGAAAGCGGCAGCTGGGATCCGAAAACGACCGTGGCTACCTTGTCCAACGCCATGGACGTGAGTCGCCCCAACAACTGGCCGCGGGTAGAAGAGCTGTGCCGCGTTAAAGGCTGGAACTTGGCCGACATCGCCTCGGGCGCGCTGGATGATGAACAAACCAGAGACGCACTCAAGCGTTTGTTCGAACAAGGCTACCTGTGCGAGCCGCACGGTGCCATTGGCTGGGACCTGCTCAACAAAGAGCGCGGCAAAGACGAAGTAGGCATCTTTTTGTGTACCGCTCACCCGGCCAAGTTCAAAGAAAACGTCGATGCGATTCTGGGCCAGGATCTGCCACTACCCGGCCCACTGGCCAAGCACCTGGCCATGGAGCCGCTCAACGGCACCATCCCCGCCGACTTCGCTGCATTAAAAGCGAAAATGATGGGCAAGTGAAAGCTTTAAGCCGTAAGCTGTAAGCGGTCAGTTAAATACAAACACCGGATCCTCAGATCCGGTGTTTTTTTATGCCGTTACACCGGCTCATCCCCAGTATCTCGTTGCAGTCTTTGAAGGCTTAACAGCAAAACCTTTTCGCCACGGAATCCACAGAACCCACGGAAAAATAGAGATCAAATCTGAAAAAAATCTTGATGGGTAAGCTCTAAAAGACAACTGTTAGGCCGTCATACCGGGCCTGCCCCGGTATCTGCCCTTGGCCGTCTTACCGGTACTGAATCAAGTTCAGCATAACGAAGCCCCGGTATCTCGCCCTTGCCCTTAGGCCGTCTTACCGGGCTTGCCCCGGTATCTCGCACTTGCCCTTAGGCCGTCATACCGTTACTGAATCAAGTTCAGCATGACGAAGCCCCGGTATCTGCCCTTGCCCTTATGCCGTCATACCGGTACTGAATCAAGTTCAGCATGACGAAGCCCCGGTATCTTTTTTATTAACCGCAAATATCATCCCAAAGATCCCGCCACTGTGGGTTACCTTGCTCTATCAGCTCAATTTTCCACTCTCTTTTCCAGTTTTTAAGCTGTTTCTCACGAGAGATGGCGGTATACATATCATCGAGCATCTCAAAATAAACGAGTTTGTCTAAACGATAGCGTGACGTAAACCCGCACACTTCATGATTTCTGTGCTGCCAAACTCTCTGCACAAGGTCACTCGTAACACCAACATATAGAGTGCCGTCCGGTTTGTTAGTGAGTATATATACAGCAGGAGACTTAGGCATATGGATAGTTGTTGATGGATTTACAGTAATCATAGCCAAATTTGCTTCGGTATCTTGCGTTTGTTCTTAAAACAAAAACCAAGATCCTGATGTTCATCAGGATGACGGCTTAAATACAAACACTGGTTTTGCCCTATGCCGTCATCTGCCCTTGCTCTTATGTCGTCATGCCGAGCTTGCCTCGGTATCTTGTTTGCCTTCTAAAAGCCAATTCGAGGTCCTGACGTCCATCAGGATGACGGCTTAAATACAAACACTGGTTTTGCCCTATGCCGTCATGCCGGCATCTGCCCTTGCCCTTATGCCGTCATGCCGAGCTTGCCTCGGTATCTTGTTTGCCTTCTAAAAGCCAATTCGAGGTCCTGACGTCCATCAGGATGACGGCTTAAATACAAACATTGGTCTTGCCCTTATGCCGAGCTTGCCTCGGTATCTTGTTTGCCTTCTAAAAGCCAATCCGAGGTCTTGACGTCTATCAAGATGACGGCAGAGTGTATGTTCCGCTTCTGGCTTTGGTTCTTGTGAGAGATATCTCAAGGATATGGAGGATAAGGCGGTTTATGCTGCGGCTTTGTGCTTCTATGTATCTCTAACCATATGAATATCAATGTATTATTTTATTTGGTTGTTATTTATGCACTCCAAAGGCTGGTTTGTCGCACCACTTTCCCCGTTATAGCCCGTATTATTACTACCAACAGCAAGGCAGCTGAAACGCAGGGAGCGTACAGGCAAGAGCCTCAGGAATCACCGGCAAGGAGCCGGCACAAGGATGAAAGGAAACCCGAGAAGGTAGCGTTGGTAAGGAGCACCAACAGCCAGGATGGCAACAGGACACGGCCAGGGCGGCCAAGGGGAATATCGCAAGATGCGAGCAGGGACACCTCCAGGACGGAGAGCACGGTAGCAGGAGCCACCATTCAGGAAGAGACAGCAACAAATCCAAAGGAATGGGAAGAAGCAGGAGAGTAAAGTCAGGGACTGCAGGGAGCAACCAGGTTTACGGAACAAGCCAACGACACTTTAAAGGGCAACCCCAGGTTGCCCTTTTTCTTGCTTGTTAAATAAACCTTAAACCACCCAAAACCTTCTCGCCACGGAATCCACTGAACCCACGGAAAGATAGAGATAAGATCAGACAAAGACACTTATTGGTAAGAGCTTAGCCAAGGGGCAGTGCCTAGGCTTAACTCTAGACTTTGTCCTTATCAGCGCCCTAGCTAGGCTAGGGTGCCAGCTAAAGCAGAGCCTACAAGGACCGGAACAACAGATTCGGATTTCTGGCTTTTGTCGTACTTATCTCGTCTCGATTTTTCTGTGGATTCCGTGGATTCCGTGGGTTCCGTGGCAAAAAGAGGTTTTGGATTTGATTTTAGCTCCCCGCTTTCCGCTCCCTGCTTTCTTTGCTAACTTGTAAGACCAGTCGAATACACAGGTAACAAGAGATTATGAGTCAGGCATTGGATGAACTGTTAACCCTGCTGGCGCTAGAGCCGTTGGACCAAGGGTTGTACCGTGGTCAGAGCATGGACCTGGGCTTTGGCGCCGTGTTTGGTGGCCAGGTGATGGGGCAGGCGCTGGCCGCTGCCAAATACACGCTAGAGCCCGAGCGGCCGGTACATTCATTCCACTCTTATTTTTTGCGACCGGGCGACGTTAACAAACCCATTATTTATGACGTAGAAACCATTCGTGATGGTAAAACCACCTCTACGCGTCGTGTGCAGGCGCTGCAATACGGCAAGCCGATATTCTACATGACGGCGTCTTTTCAAGAGCCGGTCGCCGGTTTTGAACACCAGGCGGCTATGCCAGAAGTTGCTGGGCCAGAAGGGCTGACGCCAGAAAGTGAGCGAATCAAAGCGCTGGCTCAGTATCTGCCTCGTTCGGTAAAGGAAAAATGGCTGTCCGACAAGCCGATAGACATGCGCCAGGTCAACTATGTGAATCCCATGCAGCCGGAAAAAGCCGAACCGGTCCGCTACATCTGGCTGAAAGCCAACGGCGCTCTGCCGGACGATTCGCGTATTCATAAATATCTGCTGGCCTATGCTTCGGACTTCAACTTTTTACCGACCGCACTCATGCCCCACGGCCATTCATTTTGGGAGCCGCAGTTACAAGTGGCCACCATCGATCATTCCATGTGGTTTCATCAGGATTTTCGGTTTGACGACTGGATTCTGTTCGCCATAGAAAGCCCCTGCGCCATCGCCGGCCGAGGCCTGGTACAAGGCCGCTTTTACACCCAAAACGGCACCCACATCGCCACCGCCATGCAAGAAGGCATCATCAGACAAAGATAGTGAAGCGTGAAGGGTGAAGGGAATACATCTAAACACAGCCCCTGTAGGCTGCCGCTTCAGCTGGCAGTCCCGTCTCAGCGGGATTTTATGTTAGTTTCGTTTTACAGTTTTATGTGCCGTCATCCTGATGAACATCAGGATCTCGCTGTTGTTGTGCGCTCGTCCACTTCACCCCTAACCCTTTACTCAAAACCGGAATCACATGTCACTCACCTGGTCCCAACTCATCGAACAAGAAAAACAGCAGCCTTACCTGCAACAAACCCTGGAGTTTGTTGAACAAGAGCGAGCCGCCGGCAAGGTCATATATCCACCCGCACAAGACATGTTCAACGCCTTTAAGCATACGCCGCTAAACCAGGTAAAAGTGGTGATGCTGGGGCAAGATCCGTATCACGGACCCAACCAGGCCCATGGCCTGTGCTTTTCGGTATTACCCGGCGTAAAAGTGCCGCCCTCACTGCGCAACATGTACAAAGAACTGACAAACGATATAGCAGGCTTTACAGCGCCAGACCATGGCTGTTTAACCTCCTGGGCCGAGCAGGGCGTATTGATGATCAATACCGTACTCACGGTAGAAGCCGGCAAGGCGCACTCTCACGCCAAATTGGGGTGGGAAACCTTTACCGACAAAGTGATCCAAACGGTGAATGAGCAATGCGAAGGTGTGGTGTTTCTACTGTGGGGGGCTCATGCCCAGAAAAAGGGCGCGGCCATAAATACCGAGCGTCACCATATATTCACCGCCGCTCATCCCAGCCCCTTATCCGCATACCGCGGCTTCTTCGGCTGCCAGCACTTCTCGAAAACCAACCAGCTGTTGGAGCAACAAGGCCGAGAGCCGATAGAGTGGAAAATAGTAAGTGAGGGGGGAATAAACAAGTGCACCAGGTAAGCGTTTATTCGGCGCACGCGGGGCAGCAAGATTTGCTAGACTTTGCCACTGGTATTAAGCCGCCACCCCGCCAGATCAGGTTGATACACTGCGAGGCAAAGACCAAAGCGGCGTTACAAGCCAAGCTGAGTGAGTTGTTGCCGAAGACGGAAGTGGTGATCCCCTTCGGGAAGCCGTAAGCTGCCAGCTTTAAGTGGTGGAGTTTATGAGATCCGGTATCACATTTGTTTGTGTGGTGTTGTCTGAAGGGATATACCGGCTCGGTGCCGGTATGACGGTCCCGTAAGCCCGGGGTTACCCCAGGAGATTGTGCGGGCGGGCAATGTCGTTGTCACAATAGATTGGGACCTACAAGAGCGCCTCTCTGGGCTACCCTGAGTCCATGGCATAGTGCACGACCGACATTGGCGGATTCAAATTTAATAAAAACAAAGGAATAGTTATGACGATTTTGGTGACCGGCGGTGCCGGCTATATTGGCTCCCATACGCTGGTGGAATTGCTGAGTAGCGGTCAGCAGGTATTGGTGCTGGATAACTTGAGCAATGCATCAAAAGAGTCACTGAGCCGTGTGGCCGAGATCACCGGTAAGCAGCCTGAGTTTGTAAAAGGCGATATTCGTGATGCAGCTTTGCTCGATACGTTATTCAGTGAGCACAATATTGACGCGGTCGTGCATTTTGCAGGTTTAAAGGCTGTAGGTGAGAGCGTTGAACAGCCGCTGCGTTATTACGATAACAACGTAAACGGTACCCTGGTGTTGGTGAACGCCATGCAAAAGGCTGGGGTGTTCAAGCTGGTGTTCAGCTCGTCTGCCACCGTATATGGCAGTGATGCACTGGTACCCTATCATGAGTCTATGTCTAGAGGGCAAACTGCTAACCCTTATGGTACTTCTAAAGCCATGACTGAGCAGATTTTAACTGATCTTGCTGCAGCTGACAGTCATTGGTCGATTGCCTTATTGCGCTACTTTAATCCTGTGGGTGCTCATGAGTCTGGCTTAATTGGTGAAGATCCGTTTGGAGTACCGAATAACTTAATGCCTTTTATTACGCAAGTAGCTGTGGGGCGCCGAGATAAATTATTTGTGTTTGGTAATGACTACCCCACAGCTGATGGCTCATGTGAACGAGACTATCTGCACGTAGTGGATCTCGCAATTGGTCATGTAAAAGCATTAGACTATTTGTCTGCCAATACAGGCGTTCATGCTTTTAATTTAGGTACAGGTTCCGCTCTTTCTGTATTAGCGATGATTAACTCGTTTGAGCTGGCAAGCGGCAAGTCTATACCTTTCGAGTTTGCTCCACGCCGAATTGGCGATTTACCGGCGTTTTGGGCCGATCCGGCTAAAGCGTTAACCGAACTGGGCTGGAGGGCCGAACGAGGCCTTGAGCAGATAATGAGCGATGCCTGGCGCTGGCAGTCACAAAATCCTGATGGGTATGGGAAGTAAAGCACTTATCTTAAAAATCTAAACATTTTTTGCCACGGAAGAACACCGAATCCACAGAAAAAATAGAGATAAGATCTGAAAAGAGACTTTGATGGGTAAGAGCAGAGCCGCTGCTATTTTGTGGGGGGATTGATCTTAACTATACAATATTCGCTCTTATGTTGGTCTTTCCGTGGGTTTCGTGGATTCTGTGGCAAAGAAGGTTTTGTCTAATTATAAAAAGAGTATTGCGGATGGGTTTGTTGGAACAACCGGCGTTTTTGACGTTGCAGGGTATGAAAACGCAGCAGCTGGCTCTGAGTTTGAGTCAGCGTTTTTCTCAGGATTCACAGCGTTTTGCTACGTTTTGTCTGCCTTTTGGCGAGCACATGCAAGTGGACTTTTCTCGCCAGCATTGGTCGGTTGAGGTTAAGGCGCAGTTGTGTGCCTTGGCACGAGATATGAAACTGGGCGGAGCGATTGAGGCACTGTTTGGCGATAACCTGTTTAACCACACCGAAGGCCGGGCGGCGCTGCATACCGCATTGCGCATGCCGGTTGATGGCTGCGTGAAGCTGCAAGGCGAGAACGTGGTGCCTTTGGTGCATTACGAGTTAGCGCGCATCAAGGCATTCTGCAAGCAAGTACAGTCCGGTGACTGGCTAGGCTTTAACGGCCAGACTATTACCGATGTGGTTAACATTGGCATTGGTGGTTCGGATCTGGGGCCTGCCATGGTGACCGAGGCGCTGGCCTGCTATCAGGATCAGGGTATTCGCGCGCATTTTGTATCCAATATGGATGGTGCCCAGCTGGCTCAGGTGTTAAGCCAGATAGATGCGGCGCGCACCTTGTTTATTGTGTCATCCAAAAGCTTTAGCACCGATGAGACCATGACCAATGCACAGGCGGCACGGGCGTGGTTTTTGGCCGCTTGCGGTGATGCTACTCAAATTAAAAAACATTTTGTTGCGGTGTCGACCAATGCCAGTGCGGTGCAAGCCTTTGGCATTGCTGCAGAGCAAATGTTCGAATTTTGGGACTGGGTAGGCGGGCGGTTTTCGCTGTGGTCGGCGATTGGTTTGCCCATTGCCTTAACACTGGGCTTTGCTCGGTTTGAACAGCTATTGGCTGGCGCCCATGCCATGGACGTGCATCTGCGTGTTACGTCCTTTGAACAGAACATTCCGGTGCAAATGGCGCTACTGAGCATCTGGAACATCAATGTACTGGGAATGAACAGCGAAGGCGTGTTCCCCTATTGCCAGGTTCTGAAGCGATTCCCTGCTTACTTGCAACAGTTGAACATGGAGTCGAATGGCAAGGAAGTGAATAACCAGGGCGAGAGGGTTGCGCATAATACTGGCCCAATTGTGTGGGGCGAGGTTGGCACCAATGGCCAGCATGCGTTTTTTCAGTTACTGCATCAAGGCAGCCAGGTGGTTCCGGCTGAGTTTATCGGCTTCGCCCGATCGGTTTACGACTACCCCGAGCATCATCGCAAGTTGCTGGGCAATATGCTGGCCCAGGCCGAAGCCATGGCCTTTGGTAAAAACTATGATCAGGTGGCTACTGAATTAGCGGCTGAAGGCTTAAGTGATGTAGAAGTAGCCAAGCTGGCACCCTATAAGGTGATGGATGGTAACAGGCCCAGCACCACCATTTTATGTGACGAGTTAACGCCGTACAACTTGGGCGCGCTTATTGCCATGTATGAACACAAAACTTTTGTGCAAGGCGTGCTGTGGAACATTAACAGCTTTGATCAATGGGGCGTAGAACTGGGCAAAAAGCTCGCCGCCCGCTTGATAGACGACTTGGCCAGCGACGCAGTAACCACGGCGCACGACAGCGCCACCAATGGCCTGATCTCACAAATCAAGCTTTGGAGTAAAGAGCCTAAATATTAATATTTTTTGCCACAAAATCCACCAAATTTACGGAAAAGTTAATCTGAGGTGATGGGCAACAAAGGACCTTTATGAGTAAGAGCTGATATCAGCGCTGGTCACCGAAATAAGGTAGAGTACCCTTCCTCTGTAGCCGCCAATGTATTCGGCGGAACCACGCAAGCGGGTTGGTGTTTTTAAGTGTTGGGTGTGGAGTGGCCCGAATAAGTAGACACTTCTTCAGAGTGAGGAAGTGTATGCAATACCGAACCAAACGTAAATTTAGTAATGAATTTAAGCGGGAAGCCGTTAAACTCTCTGTTTCATCACCTAAAACTGTAGTGGTACACTTTAAGTGGCCACCTGTTCAGAGATGATATCATCACCTCATCAGATATACAGGTGACAAAATGACAAGCAAAACACATCGCCGCTTTAGCGCCGAATACAAGATGGAAATCGTGCAGATGGTTCTCGACCAAGGCCGTTCAGTTACCGATGTGGCCAGGGCTATGGACGTCGGGGTTTCTACTCTCGGCAAGTGGGTGCGCCAGGTTCGTGATGAACAAGGGGGCAAGGAGGTCAAAGCCCAGCCCATCACCGAGGAGCAGCGAGAGATCTATCGCCTTAAAAAAGAGGTCGCGGAGCTCAAAATGGAGAAAGAAATTCTAAAAAAGGCTACCGCTCTCTTGATGTCAGACTCCCTGAACAATTCTCGCTAATCGAGAAATTCAAGAAGAGCTATGCGGTGAGTCAGCTTTGCCGCACTTTCGGGGTTCACCGCAGTAGTTATAAGAGCTGGGCCAGTCGCGATAAGTCTGCGTCTGATGCGCAACTTCGTCTCGATTGTGAGGTAAAAGCCATCCACTGTGAAAGTCAGCCGGAGCCAGAACCATCGCTCAAATCGCCACAAATCGTGGTGTTAAACTCAGCCGTTATCGAGCTGCCAAATGCATGAAACGATTAGGGTTGGCGAGTTGCCAGCCACCAAAGCACCGCTATAAATCGGGTGGCAAGGAGAAGCCTGATATTCCCAATACCCTTGACCGGCAATTTGCAGTGACAGAGCCAAATCAAGTGTGGTGCGGCGATGTGACTTACATCTGGACCGGAAACCGCTGGGCGTACCTGGCCGTGGTGATGGATTTGTTTGCCCGCAAATCCATTGGCTGGGCGATGTCGTGGTCTCCGGACAGTCAGCTAACGACCAAGGCACTGACGATGACGTTTGAAGTCCGGGGAAGGCCCGAGGGGGTGATGTTCCACTCGGATCAGGGCTGTCATTACACCAGCCGCCAGTTTAAACAATGTATCTGGCGCTGCCAGATGACTCAGAGGTAAGCGTCACTGGAACCACACCTAACAAGCCATATTAATCGATACTAACGTGGCGTCTTAGAGATGAATTATACGCGGATAGCCCAGGGCAGTAGGTGATCGACGGCGTCGCCATCGTTGAGCAGGGGCAGTTGTTCGAACAGCGCAGTGAGATAAACACCTGGCGGTACATCATTGGCTTTAGCGGTTTCAATCAAGCTGTACAGCATGGCACTGGCTTGGGCACCACTGCGGCTATTCGAGAACAACCAGTTCTTTCTGCCGATAACGAACGGCTTGATGGCCCGCTCGGCACGGTTGTTATCAATCGCTGCTGCGCCATGCTCCAGATAAACCTGTAGCTTATCCCATTGATTCAAGGTGTAGTCGATGGCGTTACCAATGGCATTTTTAGGTGGTACTTGGTGCAGTGCTTTATCCAGCCACGCTTTGAGTTGTGCCATTATCGGAGCCGACTGGGCTTGGCGAGCATGAGCCCGCTCTTCCGTCGTCATCTTGTTCAGTGACTTCTCGATGCCATACAGCTTTTGTATCAGATTCAGTGCTTGGTCGGCCCGGCCGGTTTTGCCCTTGGGCTGTAAGGCTTTGGCGTCGATAAATTTGCGGCGCGCATGCGCCCAGCAACCGGCTAACATCGCGTCGGTACCGTGATAACCTGCGTAGCCATCGTCTTGCAATACGCCGTGATAACCCGCTAAAAAGGTATTGGGATGTATGCCGCCACGGCCACCTTGGTAGTCGTACAGCACGATATTGGGCGATGAGGGCACATTATTCAGCGATTCCGCGGGTTTATCGCCGCCACAGCCATATACCCACATGGTGCATTGCGACTTATCAACGTCGAGCACCTTGACCGGCGTATCGTCAGACCACAGTGCCGGCCGCTCGAGCAACAAGGCGTGCAGCCGCTCATAAAGCGGCGTTAACTGGGTGCTGACCTTGATTAGCCAACGACTCATGGTTTGTCGGTGCAGCTCAATGCCGAAGCTGTTAAATAACGCTTCTTGCCGATATAGCGGTAAGCCAAACTGATATTTGGCGGTAATGATTTGCGACAGTAAGGTCGGGGTAGCGATGCTTTTCGGTAACAGACTAGGGAGCGTTCTCAATCATGCCAGCCATATCACGGTTGATACTAGGCTGAGCATGGCGGTGTAGTGTTTCTCGACACGCTCATATCGAGTCGCGATACGACGGTAATGTTTGAGCTTCTGGAAAGCGAGTTCAACCAAATTACGTTCTTTATACAACACTTTATCGTAGTCCCGTGGGCTGGTCCGGTTCTTTCTCGGTGGGATCACCGGGCTGGCTCCACTGTCACGGATTGCGTCGACGAAGCGATCTGAGTCATAACCCTTGTCTGCCATTACGAAGTCCGCTTTCATGCCTTCAATCAAGTGGTTGGCTTGGCCATATTCCGATGCTTGTCCGGGCGTTAATATAAAGCGGACCGGGTTACCCAACGCATCGACAGCGAGGTGAATTTTGGTACTCAGTCTGCCTCGTGACTTGCCTTGCGCTTGCTCATCGCGCTCTGTTTTTTTGATGCCCCATGCTGATGGACCCGAACGATACTTCCATCCACCATCAAATATTCCAAGTCGGGATCATCCGATACAGCTTCCCAAATCTGCGTCCATACAGCGGTTATAGCGAACATACACTCGATGCCAATGGCCGAAGGACTCTGGCAAATCCCGCCAGGGCGCTCCTGTTCGAGCAATCCACAACACGGCTTCAACAAAAAGACGGTTATCCTTTGCTGTGACCCCACAGTCACCGGCCTTCCCTGGAAGTAGGTCCTTGATTCGTTCCCATTGATTATCGCTCAGCACTGGTCGCGGCATCCGTTTCACTCTCTTCAGATCCATGATGCACTTACTATCGGCAGGATTTTACAATGATTGAGAACGCTCCCTAACCGGTGCCGGCGCTATTTTAATCGTGGTACGCGTGGCCTGTTGTTCGCAGCAACGGCAGCTGTATTTAGGGCGGATATGGCGAATGACTTTGACCGTGGCCGGAATAAATTCCAGCTTCTCGCTGACGTCTTCACCCATCTGATGCAAGTCATGACCGCAGTCGTCACAGACCTTGTCTGCGTCCGCAATATCATGCACGACGTCTTCACGAGGCAAGTCAGCGCTTAAGCTCGGACGACGGGTTTTCTTGCGGGTATAGGTAATGGTTTCATCTACCGCGACTTCTTCGGCGCTGGGCGTCAGGCAGTCTTCCGCTTCGTTAAACAACTCGCCCTGGCCGGGATGACCTTCACTGCTCGCCGCAAAACGTTTTCTCAGCGCTAATTGCCACTGCTCAAGCGCGTGGGTATATAGCTGCTGAAAACGCTTCTTGCTGATGATGCAAACTCTCTCGCTGCGATTTTTGCAGCAAGGTTTGCATCTCAAGTAGCTGTTGTTTCAAGCTATCGAACTCATCAGCAATGGCGGTGGCACGGGTCTTTTCATGGTGGTTATTTTACTATAAAACCGCCGTGAACACCTTAATATATCAGGCTTTTTCAGGAATAAATGGCATAGCTAACCCTCAATAAACGGCCGTCAATTGCAGCGGCTGATGGCCGGTCATGTTCTGAATATCGAGGCCTTCCAGCAACCAATGCCACTGACGTTCTGATAACGTCAGCACGTCTCCTGACAGCTTCTTCGGCCACTTAAACTTATCTTTCTCCAGCCGTTTGTACCATAGGCAGAAACCGGTCTGGTCCCAATACAACACCTTGATTTTATCGCGCTGTCGATTACAGAACACAAACAGCGCGTCGCTGAACGAAGAGAGCTGCATGTGCTCTTCCACGATAACACTGAGCCCGTTAATGCTTTTTCTGAAGTCCACGGGCTGTTTATGCAGATAAATGGCGGGCGGCTCAACAAACATCTTCATGCCGACAGCGCCTTTATCAAACTGGCCAACCAGCGCGGTTCAACCGAGAGCGGGTTCGTCAGTTTTCAGCAGGCTAAACACGCGAACATCGATTACATGATCGGATATTACAGTGACACCAGACCGCACCAATACAACGGCGGACTCACACCAAACGAGTCTGAACGGCAGTTCTGGAAAAGCTCTAAAACCGTGGCCACTTTTGTTGACCACTACAAACCCCCAACGCATATGCGCAGCAACTTAATGCTGCTTAAACTGGTGTCTACTTCAGTCGGGCCATTCCACTGCTGCCATTCTCCATTCCCTGCTCCGCTTTCATCTCGCCCCTAAATCCACTAGAATACTCCGGCTTTGCGAACTCGAACTTTCGCAAAAAGCGAATATTGAGCATGAAGAACTCGGCCCTGGGGAATTGGCCAATTGAACCCTACGGGCGGTAGCGTGTCCGAATCAAAATTACCCCTTTCCCGACTACTTTATCCAGAAGAATGAACATGAACCAGTTATCACAAAAGCAGGATGCTCAGTTTAGCCAGCCACTTCCACCCTACACGTACCACAACGATGAAATATCGTTAGTCGATCTGGCTAAAACGCTTGTTAAGCGCTGGAAGGTAATGGCCGTTGTATTCGGCGGTATTGTAGCCATCGCGCTTGTATTTGCGCTTGTTGCACCCCCAAAGTATGAGTATATTACCATTTATGATGCTGCAGAAAGTAATGTTAACTCTCCATTTGAATCAGTCGACGATTTGCAAGCAAAGATTTCCAGCGTTTATTTACCGCAGCAAACAAGGTTGTTATTGAAAAATGAACAGCTGGAAAAACTGCCTTTTGAAATCGAGGTCAGTAGCCCAAAAGGAGCCAGCCTTATAAAGCTGAGTAGCAAGGCCAAAGAAGCAGACGGCGCTTTGGTTCGCGTTTTGCATCAAAGCGTTACAAAGCAACTCAAAGACGATCAGGAACGTCTGATAAACAAAAAAATTGCGATGTTGCAAAAGAGGCTGGATGCCAGCAAACAGCAATTGGAGTTTGTTTTATCGACTAACGACAATAAATCAGGTGAAATAGCCGCCAACTTAATGGCGAGTATTAGCGCGCTGGAGCTAGAAATCATCGCATTCAACACCGGCACTCTGATCGCTATCGCTAGCCAAAGTCTTGAGCCCAAAGGTATTGGTAAATCACTTATCATGATGCTGGCTTTGGTATTGGGTGCCATGTTGGCGATAATAGTGGCATTCTTTGCCGAATTTGCTGGGCGAGTACGCATGAGCCTGAAGGAGGAAGAAAATTAATGAAAGCAATTATCCCCGTGGCTGGCTTGGGCACCCGCATGCTGCCCGCCACCAAAGCCATTCCCAAAGAAATGCTGCCTATCGTAGACAAGCCGCTGATCCAGTACGTGGTTAGCGAAGCTATCGCCGCTGGCATTAAAGAAATCATTCTTGTTACCCATTCCAGTAAAAACTCTATCGAAAACCATTTCGATACCAGTTTCGAGCTGGAAGCTACGCTCGAAAAACGGGTTAAGCGCCAGTTATTGGAAGAAGTACGTGCCATTTGCCCAAGCGATGTAACCATCATGCATGTGCGCCAGGGCGTGGCCAAAGGCCTAGGCCATGCGGTGCTGTGCGCGTATCCGCTGGTAGGCGACAGCCCTTGTGTGGTGATTTTGCCTGATGTGCTGATAGATGATGCTCAAAGTGACCTTGCCAAAGACAACCTGGCTCAAATGCTGGCCCGCTTTAACAACACTCAGCGCAGCCAGATAATGGTAGAGCCGGTTTCCCAAGAGCTGGTAAATCAATATGGCATTGCCGACTGTATGGGCCATGCGCTTGCCAGCGGTGAGAGCAAACTCATCACAGCCATAGTGGAAAAGCCCAAACGAGAAGAGGCCCCTTCCAATCTCGCCGTGGTGGGCCGCTACGTGCTCAGTGAAAATATCTGGCTTTTGCTTGCCAAAACCTCTCCCGGTGCCGGCGACGAAATTCAGCTTACCGATGCCATTGCCGCCCTTATGCAGCAAGAGCAGGTAGAGGCCTACAACATTGTGGGTAAAAGCCACGACTGCGGCAGCAAGCTTGGTTATATGCAGGCCAACATGGAATACGCCCTACGCCATCCTGAGCTGGGCCAGGCTTTTACTCAGTATCTACAGAATCACGTAGGGCCGACTTCAGTCGACCAGATACAAGCCTCGTAGCCTCTGCTAGGCTCGTCATTCGCGCGAAGGCGGGAGTACAGTTTTTGTGTAGCCGCCGCTTCAGCTGGCGGGTCAATTTTCCACATTATTAAAAAAGAATAAACTCATGAAAATAGCCATCGCCGGCACCGGCTACGTCGGTCTTTCCAACGCAATGCTGCTTGCCCAACACAATGAAACGGTCGCCCTCGATATCGTCCCCGAAAAAGTTGCCTTGTTAAACGATCGTCAGTCCCCCGTAGTAGATGCCGACATCAGCGACTTTCTGCAAAACCGGCAAGTCAACTTCCGTGCCACTCTCGATAAAGCGGATGCCTTTAATAACGCCGATTTTGTGATTATCTCCACCCCCACCGACTACGATCCCCAAACCAACCACTTCAACACCAGCAGTGTAGAGACGGTAGTCAGTGATGTGGCAGAAATTAACCCTAACGCGACCGTTATTATCAAATCCACGGTACCCGTAGGGTTTACCGCCAGGTTGAAAGAAAAACTCAACACTCAACACTCAACACTCAATATTATCTTTAGTCCTGAGTTTTTGCGCGAAGGCAAAGCTCTGCACGACAACCTGTATCCGTCCCGCATTATCGTGGGTGAGCAAAGCGATCGGGCAGAAACCTTCGCCAACCTGCTGCTGCAGGGTGCTATTAAAAAAGACGTGCCCGTGCTCTACACCAACAGCACAGAGGCGGAAGCGGTCAAGCTGTTCTCCAACACCTACCTCGCCATGCGGGTGGCCTACTTCAACGAGTTGGACAGCTACGCCGAAAGCCACGGGCTAAATAGCCGCCAGATTATAGAAGGGGTAGGGCTGGACCCGCGCATTGGCAACCACTACAACAACCCAAGTTTTGGCTACGGCGGCTACTGCCTGCCCAAAGACACCAAACAGCTATTGGCCAACTATCAGGAAGTGCCCAACAACATCATTCAGGCCATCGTCGACGCCAACACCACCCGCAAAGACTTTATTGCAGAAAGCATTCTAAAGCGCCTTAACACTCAACACTCAACACTCAACACTCAACACTCGCCAGTGGTGGGCATCTACCGCCTGGTAATGAAATCCGGCTCTGATAACTTCCGCGCTTCCGCTATTCAAGGCGTAATGAAGCGAATAAAAGCCAAGGGCGTGGAAGTGATAGTATACGAGCCGGTGCTTACCGAGCCCGAGTTCTTTAACTCGCTTGTGATAAATGATTTGGAAAAATTCAAGCAACAGGCGGACGTAATCGTAGCCAACCGGCCCTCGGCAGAGCTGCAGGATATAGCAGATAAAGTATACACACGCGATTTGTTTGGAAACGATTAAATGAAATATCTTGTTACCGGCGCTGCCGGTTTTATTGGTATGCATACCAGTAAGCGATTACTGGATATGGGGTATGAGGTAGTAGGGCTGGATAATCTGAATGATTATTACGATCCTGCGCTTAAAGAATACCGCCTCGAGCAGTTGTTGCCTTATCCAAACTTTCGCTTTGTAAAGCAGGATTTAGCGGATCGCAAAAGCATAGCTGAACTGTTTAAAAAAGAGCGGTTTCAACGGGTTATTCATCTGGCTGCTCAGGCCGGTGTACGTTATTCACTGGAGGCACCATTTGACTACGTAGACAGTAATCTGGTCGGTATGATGACCATTCTTGAAGGTTGTCGTCATAACGAGGTTGAACACTTAGTATATGCCTCATCCAGCTCTGTCTATGGCATGAATGCCAAAATTCCGTTTAGCGAGACAGACATGGTAGATAATCCGGTATCTTTGTATGCCGCTACCAAAAAAGCCAATGAGCTAATGGCTCATTCATATTCACACCTGTATAAAATCTCTACTACCGGCCTGCGCTTCTTTACCGTATACGGCCCGGCAGGCCGTCCGGATATGGCCCCCTGGCTGTTCACCGAGGCCATTATACAGGGAAGGCCTATCAAGGTGTTTAATCACGGCAAAATGCAGCGGGACTTTACCTATATCGATGATATCGTTGAGGGAATTATTCGTATTCAGAATGTAATTCCTGAACAGACAGCTCCATACAGTCTGTACAATATTGGCAACAATCAGCCTGTTGAATTAAAGAGCTTTATCGAAGCTATAGAAAAAGCCTGCGATAAAGAAGCTGAGAAGATTTATATGGGTATGCAGCCGGGAGATGTGCCAGCTACTTATGCAGATACATCAAGACTGGAGCAGTCTGCAAATTATAAACCAACAACTAGTATAGAAGTAGGATTAAAGAGTTTTGCTGATTGGTACAGACAATATAATAGTATATAGTTGGTTTGTTTTGAAATGAGTTTGTTTGTTGATAAGTTATACTTTGAAGCATTTTTAGAAACTTTTCCCTGCCATTTTTTAGTTAATTAAAGGTTTTGATATGAAATTTGCAATAGTAGGTGCAGGTTTTACTGGGGCTGTTTTGGCTCGTGAACTGGCTGAGGCTGGTAATGAGATACAAGTGTTTGAAACGCGTGAACATATCGCCGGGAACTGTTATTCAGAGCGGGATCAACAAACAGGTGTCCTACTCCATAAATATGGGCCTCATATCTTCCATACCGATAATAAGGAAGTATGGGAGTATGTTAACCGGTTTGCTGAGTTTATGCCTTACATTAACCGTGTGAAAACAACATCACAAGGGCAAGTTTTCTCTCTTCCAATTAACTTGCATACCATCAATCAGTACTTCAAAAGAACATTTAATCCTGCCGAAGCGAAAGTATTTATTGAATCTGAAGCAGATAATAACATTAAAGATCCACAATCCTTTGAAAAGCAGGCCATGAAGTTTGTTGGTAAAGATTTGTATGAGGCGTTTTTTAAGGGGTACACCATTAAACAATGGGGAGTAAGCCCAGCAGAATTGCCAGCCAGCATTCTGAAACGGCTACCAGTTCGCTTTAACTATGATGATAATTACTTTAACCATGAATTTCAGGGGATGCCTAAAGACGGTTATACTCCAATTGTAGCAAGGTTGCTTAATCATAAAACAATAACAGTTCATCTGAACACAAGCTTTGAAGCCAGGCAGACAGAGTTATTTGATCATGTATTTTATACAGGCCCCATTGATGCCTGGTTTAACTTTGAATTTGGTCGGCTAGGTTACAGAACATTGGATTTTGTACGAGAAGATCATAAAGGTGATTATCAGGGATGCGCGGTAATGAACTATGGCGATCAATCAGTTCCTTATACACGTATCAGCGAGCATAAACATTTTGCACCCTGGGAAAATCATGAACAGACCGTGATCTTTAAAGAATACAGTCGTTCTTGTGGGGAGACTGATATCCCTTACTACCCAATCAGACTGGTGAATGAAAAAGCCATGCTCAACACTTATATTGAAAAGGCGCAAACACAGAGTAAAGTCAGCTTTCTCGGACGGCTGGGCACCTATCGTTACCTTGATATGGATGTGACCATCGCGGAAGCTCTGGCTGCCAGTAAGACAATTGTTAAATGTATTCGTACCGATAACAAGATTCCTGCATTTTTTGTGGATGTTCTCTGAATGTTGCAGAAGCTGACAAGCAAAGTCACCGAGACTGCGGAAAAAAAAAGGCTGTTTTCTAATATTCTCTCATTGGGTGTGCTGCAAGCAGCCAACTATTTACTGCCATTACTTACAGTACCTTATCTTGTTCGAGTTCTGGGGCCAGAGTACTTTGGTCTTCTGGCTTTTTCGACAGCAACAGTAGCATATTTTATGCTTATCACTGATTATGGTTTTAATCTATCAGCTACACGGCAGATATCTATACATCGCAACGAACAGGAAAAAGTAAACGAAATATTTAGTGCCGTAATGATCATTAAATTTTGCTTCATGTTGCTTAGCTTTATTTTGCTGGCGCTTCTTGTATTCACTGTTGATAAGTTTCATCAGCATTGGCAGCTGTACTTTATAACCTTTGGTATGGTGATAGGACAGATGCTTTTCCCTGTTTGGTTATTCCAGGGAATGGAAAAAATGAAGTATATAACTTATTTAAACATTGCCGCAAAAGTGTTTTTTACAGTATGTGTATTCATCTTTGTAAAACACCAAAATGACTACTTACTGGTTCCTTTACTGACATCCCTTGGCTTTATCGTCGCTGGTCTTTGTTCTTTTTATTTTGTAAGAAAAGAGCTTGCTGTACGATTCATATTGCCTGAACTTCGTTCCATCCATTTTCAGCTGACTGACGGCTGGCATATATTCTTTTCCAGTATCGCGATCAGCATGTATACAGTGTCGACAACATTCATTTTGGGGTTGTTTACAAACAACACTGTAGTTGGCTATTTTTCAGCCGCAGATAAAATTGTACAGGCAGCCAAGGGCATTTATCAACCTGTGTCTCAGGCTATTTATCCTCTGATAGGAAAGAAACTGCACGAAGATAAAAAATCTGGTCTTGACTTTATTTATAAGGCCACATGGATTGTGGGAGGAGGGATGTTGGTAATCTCAGCCCTGCTCTTTGTTTTTGCTGAAGCAATTGTGAATCTGTTATTAGGTGCTGAGTATCAGCATTCGATACTGATTTTGAGAGTGATGGCCTTTTTACCTTTTATTATTGCGTTAAGCAATATATTTGGCATTCAGACCATGCTTAACCTGGGCTACAAAAAAGCATTTAGCCGAATTTTGATATTAGCCGCGGTGTTAGGTTTTAGTTTATGTATTTTTTTAGTACGGTATTATGATGGGCTGGGTATAGCGGTTACTTTGCTTTTAGTCGAAGTTTTCGTCACCTTAACGATGTTCTTTTTTTTAAAAGTTAAGCTGAGAAATAATAATGAATAAAATAATGTTTTATTGTCATGTGTTTTATCCGCAAAATACAGGTTACTCTAATGCATTTCAAAACCTAATAAATTCCATATTAGATAATGATAATAATGTTGAGGTTACAGTAGTTACACCGTACCAACTGCCACCCGATGTTCCTGAATTAGTTAAAGACAGACTGTCCACTATTAGGTTGGAACCAAAAGTACGTTTAAAAAAAATACGTTATTTCTTAAATG
>NZ_BMKE01000030.1 GCF_014643915.1 Oceanisphaera marina | reverse complement strand
CCGGGTTACAAACGCTGTGGCTGGGCCTGGAACGTTGCCATGATATGGTCCGAGCCATACAAGAAACAAAGGAATTATTGGGCTGACTTATGGGTAAAGGGATGGCTTAAACGACTGCTATCTGTCACCGGTGGATAGCTAGCGTCGCCCCACAGTTCAGTGGCGTTATCCATCATAATACCAATCACAATCGGTACCACATCACCCAAAATTGCATTCGCGTCTTTGAGTTGTTGCCTGTTCATGCTGCTGTTCCAGGTCGCGCCACCGTGCACCAGCTGATTTCGTAAGGTATAAAGGCGATTGAAAACCACGCTTAATGCTAGAGTGGTATTTTTACTGGCCAAGGCAACATTGGCGGCCTGTTTGGCAGCTGCAAAGCGTGATTGCCACTCGTCACCAGATGCTAAGCCATTAGAGTGATCCCAAAACGGCTGATACACATAAATGTTATCCAGCAGAACGCGAATCGCCCCAGAATAACGTTGCCACACCAGGCTATATAATTGCTGTTCGGTATCCAACTCGACTAACTTTTCTAAATAGCGACTAAAGCGCTCCCCTTCAAACATCCGCTGCTCACCCAACTCATTGGCATAAGCGGCGTTAAAGGCAATCCACAGAAAAATAAAACGGCCATCTTCGTCTGCACTTTGCTCAGCCCTGTCCAACCAACTTAACGCTCGGTGCACTCGCAGCCCTAAACCATCGGGATAATTACCTCGCTCAGCACGCTGACGATTTTTTAAGCTTTTATAACTTTCCATTTATTTTCTCCACAAACAGCGGGCGCAAGGAACAATCAAAGCGTAAACACCATACCAGTACAAAAAACACTCTAAAACAGCTTCTACACCGTCTTGATTCTCAAACTTCATCTCTATAATCGCATAATGCAGCACAGTTACTAGAGGCAATATTAAAAGTTTGGCATAGTAACAAATACTAAAAGCCACAAGACGACACCACTTGTCGCCTAAGCTCTTATATTAAATAAAGTCGTACTTCGTAACAGAATCGACGCAGTAGCGCATAAAAAATGTACCGCTAAATCAAACTATATTGGACCACAGCTGCGTAGGTTGAGAGCTTTATGTAGAAGTAGATTATTTGAGCCGCCTTATAAAAAGTGGTTGATTTACAAGCAACCGTCTACTGAAAACAAGCCAGTAAAGTTCAACAAGAAAGATTATTCATCGTCCTATTTAACCAAAAATAGACGGGATAATATCGCTTTATGTTAAGGGAGCGAAGGGGCTCAATTTTTCTACTCATAAATCAACTTGGTAATACTGATTATCTAGTTGTGGTTTAAAAATAACCGAAGGATAATTCATGGATCAGCAACTGCAAACAGTCCTGAAACAGGATCTGGCCTGGCTAAACAATTTCACTACGCCAACACGAATCGATTTTGCTCACCCTACCAAGATACAGCCGCTTGTTCGTCTAATTCGGCTCGATGAAATCAACGAAGAAAAGCATCAGGTGTACCGCCAGGCACTGGTGAATGTGTATGCCAGCCTGAATCCTGAAGAACAGGTGCGCATGCTGTACCTGCTTGAGGGGTCGGCAAATGGAGTGAACCTGTATTTTGGTGTGGTTAGCGATACGGCCGACCTGGTCTTTGAGGCCTATAAAAACTTGCGCGGTGCACTTGAAGGCCAGCTGCCAGGTATCAACTTTGGCAATGACGTTGCGACAACAACCACACAAGAGCTGATCAATGCCATGCAAGGCTCCAAATATCAGGGAGTGATTCTGGGCACGCCAACTGGTCAGGGTGAAGACAACGCACAGGATGAAAACAATTATCAAGATATTGACCGTCTGGTGCGTGCCTTGCAGTCCACCAGTCGCAACGATGCGCAGAGCAATAGTCGTTGGCAACTGGCTGTTTTAAGCCAGCCTCTCACCCGCCAATCCATTGACCAACAGCTGGATGCGGCCTACCAGTTGTCTTCCCGAGTTTCCGCCCTGATCCGTACCAGCGTACAAACCGGCGGCAATACCAGCAGGCAAAAAAGCACCTCTGTTGGTAAAAGCGAAAGCCACGGAACCAACGAAAGCACAGGTAAAAACTGGGGTAAAAATGATGGTGCCAGCACATCCACTAATCAGGGCCGATCATCAGGCAGTAACACTTCTTCCAACAGCAGAGATAGCGGCAGTGGTACTAACAAAGGTACCAGTACAGGTACCTCACAAAGCAAAAGCGTCGGTACCAGCGAAGGTAGCAGCCGAAACAGCGGTTCCTCATTTAACAAGAGCATCACCGAAAACGACAGTCTGTCTGATAGTACGGGCAGCAGTATCAGTGTCTCCCAGGAGTTGGCTAACAAACAGGCACAGCACCTGGCAGATTACCTCGATAAGCAGCTCATTCCCCGTTTGCAAAAAGGGCTGACCAAGGGGCTGTTCAATACTTCTGTTTACTTCAGCGCCAGCGATCTTTCGACTTACAAACGCATGAAAAACACGCTACGCGCCACCCTGCAAGGCAGCGAAGCAACCATGAGCCCTCTGGTTCCATACGACTTGCCGGAACAAGCCAAAGGACAAATGCTGAGTTTTCCCAAAGCCCAGGGAAGCTACCCGATTGACGAGCTGATTTTCCGCAGCCTGTCGATTGATAGTAGCGACCGGTTTGGCAGCTTGCTGACCGGAGATGAGCTTGCCATTGTTGCCAGCCTGCCGCAGCAGGAATTACAAGGTGTGCGTCGTCGCAAAACAGTAGATTTTGTGGTGGATCTGCCCGATGTAAATCCGGAGGCTTCCCTGGATCTGGGCATGGTGATAGATAGAGGCAGAAGATACAAAAACAACCGTGTCTGCCTTTCTCGTCAGGATCTGAACAAACACGTTTTTGTTACCGGGGTAACAGGTGCAGGTAAAACTACCACCTGCCTGAACCTGTTGCTTGAATCCAATATGCCGTTTCTGGTGATAGAGCCGGCGAAAACCGAATACCGTGAGCTGGCAGATATCCTGGGTGATGAAGTCGAGTATTACCGCCCCAATGGTGATGACTACCAAAGTCTACGTATCAACCCGTTTGCGCTGGTGCGCAAAGAGCAACGTATCAAAAGCCATGCAGGTTTCCTGAAGAATGTGTTTGCTGCCATCTTCCCCATGGAAGCCTCCATGCCAATGATGGTTGAGGCAGCGATTCTGGCCGCCTATGAAGACAAAGGCTGGGATATTGATGAAAACGAATTCCTGCTTGCAGACGATCCATTTGATCCCAAAGCCAACGCCTGGCCCACCATGGGAGATATGATTGCCCAGCTGGATAAACTGATCCCCACCTACAAACTAGGCAAAGAGTTTGAAGAGAAATATCGGGGCTCGCTGGTATCTCGCTTGCGTAGCTTGGTGGACGGCACCCTGGGCCGGGTACTGGATGTCCCACAGTCCATCGATTTTCACGGTTTGCTGGAACGTCGTGTGGTCATTGAGCTGGAAGAGCTGCAAGACAGCAACGAAAAAGCCTTGATGATGGCTTTGCTGCTGGGCGCCATCAACGAAACCATGCGCGCCAAGCATGCAGTCAATCCAGACTTTCGACAGCTCACCCTGGTTGAGGAAGCTCACAGATTGTTATCCCGCCCTGAGCCTGGCGACAAAACCGCAGCCTTGGCTGTGGCAGCCTTTGCTGACATGCTGGCCGAAGTGAGGAAGTACGGTACGGGGATGATCATCGCCGATCAGATCCCGGCCAAGCTGATCCCCGATGTCATCAAAAACACGCATACCAAAATAGTGCACCGTTTGTTTGCTGAAGATGACAGACGCGCCATGGGCGAAGCCATGATGATGGATGACAATCAGCGTGGCTTCTTGCCTAACCTTGGTACCGGCGAGGCCGTAGTATTCTGCGGTGGCTGGCACGGACCCGTACACGCCGGCATTCGTAATGACCGTGCCCAAACCGACAACCCCGCAAAACTGGACTTGCACAAGCACTATATCCTGCAGCTTTGGCAACAACGTGAGCGCTATTATCCGCAATTTTGTGAGCTGAGTTTGTTAAGTAAAGACAAGCAGGGTGCAGAAAAATTTGCTGATTTTGTACGCACTGCCAGACAGGCGAAAAACCAGTTATTACATGCAATAGATAAAGAGCGTAAATCCCTTGCACGCAGACAGGGAGCCTATAGCCGCTTGCGTACTTGGTTAATAGAGCAGTCATCGGCCGCCCTGCAGTACCAGCCACTTTATACAAGCTGGCAACAGCAACAAACTTACGTCTGGCCAGAAAACGTGCTGGAAGGCGCTTGGGTTGCTCTTTTGCTGGATGCAAATCCCAAGCTGCATGCCAGTGTGGGGCAGGCCATGCCACTCACTTCTGTGGAAAACCGGGAACTCATGGCGCTTGCCATTAATGAGCTTTTTGCCCGCATTATTGAGCATGAAACGGTAGAAAAGGGCTTGGACGACGTACGTAAAATTTTAAGTCCAGACCTTTCTGGACATCTTGACCACCTAAAAAACTTTAAGAGCATTTGAGGAGAAAACCATGGTATTTCCAGTAATTATCCCGGCCATCACTGCAGCAGTAAGCACGATTACCACAGCCGTCGCCGCCATAGGTCCGGCTGTATCATCTTTTGTTACCTCTATAGGACCAACGCTAAGCACCATAGCACTGAAAATAAAACCCTATGCTGAAGCATTGGCTAATTTTTCTAATAACTTTTTGCAAGCTCTCAATATATTCAAACCAGGAGAGTTGGTAACTGACTTTGGCGAACGCGCCCTACAAGGGCTTACTCAAGGAGTACACCTGAGTGATTACGCTTCTGTCTCTGATTACCTAGCGGCTCTACGTAAAGTCAAGATTGATCCCGATGTAAGTGCAACGCGCACTTTTGCTGAAAAGTTAGGTGCCGGTCTTGCAGTAAGCACGGTGGCACTGGAAGATAAGTTTAATGCGCCGGAAGGTCAATTTAATAGTATTTGGTTACTGCCTCTGGCCAACGCCTCTTATTTTACCCCAGAACGTATGCAGTCTCTGATTACCAGTGGCACTTTGGGTAGCAGTATCTCTGAGTATCTGAACAAAACACTGACCGGTGGCGAGTCAAGAACCTTTGAAAAGGCACTAGAAAAAAATGAACAGGGCGAGCCAATCACCACTGAGCAGCGCTCAGAGCTATACGAAGCTCTTGAATCTGCTCAGGATAAATGGGCAGAAATAAGCAAACAAGTCGAACAAAATTAAGGAGCAAGTAATGGGATTTTGGAGCTCAGTAGGAAGTTTATTTAACAGCGTTGGCAGCGCAATAAGCAGTGCTGTTTCTAACATAGGCTCGGCGCTGTCATCTTTTGCAAGCGGAGTGGGTGCTGTCATTGGTGGCGTAATTGAAGCCTTGGCCCCAGTTGCCAAAGCAATAGGCAGCTTTGCCAATGCCTTTTTGCGGGGCTTGGGAATTTTTAAACAGGATGAAGCCGTTGAAGACATGGGTGACAGGGCTTTGCAGGCTGCCGATGAAGGCATCACCATGGATCAGTTTGATGATTTTGAAAGCTACATGAATGCTCTGCGCAATTTTGAGCCAGATCCGGAAAAAAGCAAAAACTATAGCCCGGGAACAAAACTGGTTGCCGGCTTGGGCGTGGGCACCAAGGGTGTTGAAGAAAAGTTTAATGCCGAGCCGGGCAGCCTCGACTCCATGTGGCTACTTCCCATGGCTAACCCGGAATACTTTACCCCCGAGCGCATGCAAGGGCTGGTCAGCGCCGGGCGTCTGGGCGGTGACACCTTTGCCTATTTGGAAAAGCGTTTGACGGGTGGTGAAAGCCGCACCTTTGAAAAAGCACTTGAAATGGATAAAAGCGGTAATGTCATCGATGCTGACAAACGTGGTGAGCTTTATCAGGCGCTGGAAGATGCTCAGGACAACTGGAGCAATATGATGGACAAAGTAGACGCCAGCAAGCAATAAGTATTGGAGTACATAGATGAGCAAAGTAACTGACCACTTGGTTTTAGTGGTTAACAACGGGGATATTTCTGCATGGCATCTGGTTGCTGGAAAAAATCCCAAAAACATTCTTATTCAGGGGGAAACCTCTTTTAGCATTAAGTCAGCTGCAGAGATTACCTCCGCTCTGCTGGATATTAAAGACAATATTGAAGGCATTGGTCTAAGTATTGACTGCTACCACTGGCTTGCCGATCGGCATGCACGCCGGCAACTCACCGATCCCCGGTATTTGCCTGATCTATTTGGTGAGCGTTTTGATTGGCAGCTTGTTTCGCTTGATTGGCTTGCCGTTCGCTTCGGACGCAAAGCAACTGACCTGTCCAGCCACTTTATTGAACAAGAGCTTCTGCCTTGGCTGATCACCGCCGACGATGCTGCCGAGCGACAGCAAATGAAGAATACGCTGGAATTTGAACATGCCAGTGAATCTGAACGCTTGCTTAACGAGCGCATAGTTATGGAGCAAGAAAATCGCCGTCTGCAGGAACAAAATGCTGCGCTGCGCCAAGTCGATAAGGAGCGTCTGGTGACTTATCTACCCGCCCTCTTTAGTCGGGTATTTACCATTTTGGGTACTACCGATTTGGCACTTCTATGCGGTAGCGTGGAGCCGTTGAGCATTCCGAATCCTTATCCGGAGCCCAGTACCGAAGCCTTACGCGTTCTGCAAAGGCAGTTCCGTAGTCTGCCCCAGTCTGCGCAACTGGAAATTGTGCAATTGGTACAGGATCTACCCCATCGTCAGCGCCTGACCGTAAGGCCGGAAATGCGTGAACTAATTTACGAGCTGGAGGGGTAACATGAACGCTGCAAACCGACCAGAAATGCAAAATAAGAGGTTAATGGAACTGACATCCCTATGGGATGAGCAATCAAAACCTGAAATGTTCGACAAATTTACGCCTGCCGACTTGCGCCTGATGCTGGAGACTTTTGCCCCCTTGCAGGACATGATCCGACAGATTGCAAACAATTCAGCAGCGCCGTTGGCCAGAGTAATACCTGCCCTTGCTAGCGCTCCCGAAGCAAAAACGGCAGCACCCGATACGCGGATTCAACAACAACTGGAAGCAAGCAGGGCCGAAATTGCACGCTTGGAAGCCTTGGCTAGTGAAGATGCCGACAAGCTAAAAAAAGCAGCAGATAGTATTGAACGGCAAAGTGAAAAGATAGCCGCCTTAAAGCAGGACAAAACCCAGCTTGAGCAACAGATAGTCAGGGCACAACAGGGAGCAGGAAATCTACAAGCGGAAATAGATAGCCTGAACAAACAGTTGGTTCAGTTCCAGTCTCCCGCTGAGTTGCAAACCCTGCGTGATGATGCCGAACTGGCACGTAATCTTGGTCTGGAGCTGCCAGCCAATGATCAGCAGGCCCTGATTGCTATGGTAGCTGTGCTGGCCCAAAAAGATAATTTAGAACGCCTATGGGATAACTTGAAAGAACGCTGCGAAGCCGAAAAACGTCCTGCCAACAATCAGGAGTTAAGTCTGCTGATCTCTGCCCTTGGTTGGTATAACCACAACTGGAAATTGCGCCCCTTCCGGTTATTACAGCCTGTTGACGGTGCCAGTTTTGACTTTGAGCAGCAACAAAAAGCCAAGCATCAAACTGATGGTGAAACCCTTAGCCAGATCTGGCTGCCTGGCCTGGCCGACGGTGCCGGTAAGCCCTTGCGTAAAACCCTGGTTCTAACCCGTTAAGTTTTGGCTAAGGATAAGTCATGATCAGTTTTGAAAGTCTTTACAAAGCTGCAGAAAAGCAGCTGCAAGAACAACTCGGCAAAAGCGAATTTTGGCATCTGGTAGCGGCTGGCCAGGCCACGACTGCAAATCCGGAAATTCTCGGTGTCTTACAATCAAGCACGGGATTGTTTTACACCACTGAGCAGTTAAAAGAGTTTATGGAATCGCATCCCTTTATAGGGATTTGGCATGAGGGTGAAAAACAGGATTTGGTGCTGGAAAAGGCTACCCAGCTGCTGTGGAGTAATAGCGAGGCTAAAGAGACAGTAAATGTAAGTAACACCAAGCCAATTTTGGAAAAAATCAAGCATTTAGATTTACAGAGTTGGCAATTGCCAGAGTATTATCAACTTAAAGAGTTTGCTAAGCGGCCTTATAATCCTTATAGAAAGGGTAATGCTTATTCATTAACACGATCAGACAGCAATGGTGGCTCTTGTTCATGGTTGTGCAATCACGGTAATGTTAATACTGCATCTGAAAGTTGGATAATTTATGAGGACAAACCTGCTTATCTGTTTGCCATACATACCTACTTTAGCAAAGATGACTATCTAGGAACAGCGGTCAAGCTGTTAGAACATAACTGGCAACTCAAATCCTTTGATGGTAAAAATACTCTTATCCTTGGCCAGGTAAATGCTGATAATTTATTATTCACAATCTCTCAGTTGGGCTTTGACTTTATCCCTTCCGAAGAAGATGCCGATCTAAAACCCATACAGGTAGCGAGACTACCTTCTATAGACAGGTTACCCGAGCTGGACTACCGCACCTGTCGCCTGCCCAAAATGGAGGTCAGTCGCCTGAATGACCCGGAACGCGGGCTCTGGGAGCTTTGGGGCAGTGAAAATGAATTTTTACGCCAACATAATCTGGTTGCCCGAGATCCCAAGCTGGATGTGCTTAACCGCGCTGTTGCCATCGATTTCGGCACCAGCAGTACAGTCGTAGCCACTGAAAATCAGCATGGTGAATCCGAGCTGCTTCGCATAGGCGTGCGTGATTTTTATCAGGAACGGGAGCCTCATCACTATGAGAATCCCACAGTGCTGGAGTTTATTGATTTCAAATCGTTCACCGATGTTTGGACCAAAGAAGCATACCGTCCAGAGCTTAACTGGGACTGGGTGCGCGCCTCTCACGAAGCACAAGCCAGTTTTCGCGGTAATCCAGGTGATACCGACATTCTGGCCAGCATTTTGCCCCGCCTTAAACAATGGGCCCTGCGTGGTGAAAAACACCAGCGGGTAAGGCTAACCGGTCGCAAAGGCATAGAAATGGAATTGCTTCCCCACACCGAGCGCAATCCAGTGCGCGGACAGGCGCTGGAAGTCAACGAAACCGACCCGTTCGATCCGGTCGAGCTCTATGCCTGGTATCTGGGCATGACGATTAACTGGCGTGAACGTGGCATCTTCCTCAAGTATTACCTGAGCTTTCCAGTCAAATATCCTATGGAAGTTAAAGACAGAATTCTGGCCAGCTTCCGCCGTGGCTTGCAGCGTAGCTTCCCGCAAACCCTGATCGATCATCACCCCGATGTACTACAACAATTTGAAGTACAGGATCTGGCCAGTGAACCTGCTGCCTATGCGGCCGCTGCACTACCATTTTTAGGCCTGGAGCCTACCGATGAAGGCTTGCCCTATGCCGTGTTTGATTTTGGTGGTGGCACCTCGGATTTCGACTTTGGCATCTGGCGTTGGGCCAATGATGAAGAAGACGCCCTGGGCTATGAAAGCGCCTTTGAACACTATGCCAGCAGTGGCGATAACTTTCTAGGTGGGGAAAACCTGCTGGAACACCTGGTGTATGCGACCTTCCAAAATAACCTGCAAGTACTCAGAACGAACAAAGTGCAATTCGTCAAACCCATGGACGCCCTTGGCTTCCCGGGAAGCGAACCCTTTTTGGCCCCCACCCAGGCAGCCCAGACCAACGCCGTGATGTTGGCAGCCAATCTGCGGCCTTTTCTGGAAAGCGATCAGACTAGCCTGGACTCGCAATTCAAGCTAGATCTGATCAACAGTCGCGACGAAAAAGTAACCTGTGAACTGGCGCTGGATGCCGAGGTACTGGATAAGCTTTTACAGCAGCGCATTCACCGTGGCTTGCTCTCGTTCTTGTATGAACTGAAAAAAGTACTGCCACAGTTCCCGGCCGGAGCGCCTATCCAGCTGTTACTGGCCGGTAATGGCAGCCGCTCCCGCCACATCAGCGCCCTGTTTGAAAATGAAGAAAAAATCTGGAAAGCGCTCTGTCAGGAAGTATTTGGCGAGGACGTACCGAAAATCCAGATCCACAAGCCCCTGCCGGTCGATATGACTAACCCCTATGCACCCACTAGTAAAACGGGCGTGGCACTGGGTCTGTTACAGGTAGTGCCGGGTAAAAATATCCTGCTTACCAACCACTTGCATCAGGCACACGATGGCCAGGCTCCGTTTGCCTGGCATGTTGGCCGTCTGCGTCGCAACCAGCTGGAATCCGCATTGACTCCAGATTCCGGCTACCAGCAATGGCACGAGCTTGGTCCCATTCAGCAGGGCGTGTTTTACCTCTACCACAGCAACAGCTCGCGTACCGCCATTGGCCTGAAAAAAGGCGACCCGGAATTAAAAATGCAGCGCCTTGATCTGCATGAAGCCAACGAAGGTGCCAAGCTTTATGCTCGGGCCACTGCCCCCAATCAGATAGAGCTCATCAGCGCAACAGGGATGCCTCAACCTACGAATGCGGCTAGTCAAACGCTGATTTTGGAGTAGAAGAATGTTTAATCACATCACAAGAACAGCTCGCTGTAAGCGTAAGAGGTAATACATGTCTAAAGATATGAAGAGCACTATAGCAGCGGCTTTTGCAGCGTATTATCAAATCAAAAATGTTTCTGGCACAACCAAAGAAGAAGAACGAGCTGAATATAAAATAGATGCCTCACCGAAAACAAAAGCGGTGCATATTCCCGATATCCGCGAAGATGAGGTAGAAGTAACTGAGATTTTGGTGGCGGTAGGCGATAAGGTTGAACTAGAACAATCTATCCTTGTTGTCGAAGGCGACAAAGCTTCTATGGAAATACCTGCCTCAGCGGCGGGGGTGGTCAAAGAAATTAAAGTCGCGGTCGGTGATGAGGTCAATCGTGGCTCAATTGTGATGGTGTTTGAAATAGATCAATGCGTAAGCATGAATAAAAAAACCAACACAAAAACCAACTCTGTCAGCCCTCAAGAGCAACTGGCTAACCTGGACTACACTCCTTGCCGCTTGCCCAAGCTGAATGCATCGCAGTTAACTGATCCAGCCAAGGGCCTTTGGGAGTTATGGGGCAGGAGCGAAACCGAGCTTGAAACTCTTGAACTATCCGCCCGAGATCCACTGCAAGATATACAAAACAGGCCGGTAGCCATCGACTTCGGTACCAGCAGTACAGTGGTGGGTATTACCAACAAGCATGGCGGCCAGGAGCTGCTCCGCATTGGCGTACGCGATTTTTATCAGCCAACAGAAGCCAAACATTTTGAAAACCCCACAGTACTGGAATTTCTGGATTTCGAACCTTTTACTGATGCTTGGGTAACAGATGCCTATCGTCCCGGACTTAATTGGGATTGGGTACGAGCCTCCCATGAGGCTCAGACCAGCTTACGCGACAACCCTGGCGATACCGACACTCTTGCCAGTATCCTGCCCCGCCTGAAACAATGGGCATTACGTTCCGATGTAGACAGGCGCATTAAATTAACTGGCCGCAAAGGCAAAGAAATGGAGTTAGAGCCGCATTGCGAACGCAACCCGGTTCGTGGCCAGCCTATTCAGGTTTCAAGTGAAGATCCGTTAGACCCGATCGAACTGTATGCCTGGTACTTGGGCATGACCATTAACTGGCGTGAGCGCGGCCTGTTTCTCAAGTATTATCTGAGCTTCCCGGTAAAATATCCGGTGGAGGTGAGACACCGTATTTTGGCAAGCTTCCGCCGTGGTTTGCAGCGTAGTTTTCCTCAAAGCCTAATAGAGCATCACCCTCATATTCTTAATGATTTTGAGGTTGGTGAATTAGCCAGCGAACCTGCAGCCTATGCTGCTGCGGCCTTGCCTGCTCTGGGTATAGAGCCTACCGAAGAAGGGGTGCCTTATGCGGTGTTTGATTTCGGCGGCGGTACATCGGATTTCGATTACGGAATTTTACGCTGGGCCAATGAGCAAGAAGAAGACGAAGGCTATGAGCGCGTATTTGAGCATGTAGGCAGTGGCGGTGATAATTTTCTCGGTGCGGAAAACCTGCTGGAACATCTGGCTTATGAAACCTTCAAGCTTAATCAGGACGTATTACGTCAGCAAAAAGTTCAGTTCACTCTGCCCATGGATGCCCTGGCATTTCCCGGGAGTGAGTTGCTGATTGCCAATACACAGGCCGCCCAAACCAACGTGATTATGCTGGCCGCCCGGTTACGTGATTTCATGGAAGCCGAACAATCAGACCTAACTAGCCAGATACGCCTAGACTTACTAGATGCAAATTGCGAAAAACAACTTTGTGAATTACAGCTAGATGCCGATTACCTAGATAATTTCTTAGCCGAACGTATTAAACAGGGTGTTCAGGCATTTTTCTTACAATTAAGTAGTGTCAAAGATAAGCTACCTATCTTGCCTATCCATATTTTATTGGCGGGTAACGGTAGCCGGTCACGGCATATTCAGGCTTTATTTGATAATGAAAATAATCAAATAACTGATATTTTGAAAGACATGTTTGGTAAAGCTCTGCCCAAAATATTACCTTATCCACCTCTACCTATGAACGAGAGAAACCCACACAGCCCCACTAGTAAAACAGGTGTGGCTATAGGGCTACTAAAACTTGCTCCTGGCAGCCGTGTACTAATAAAAAATTCAGAGCAAGCTCAACAAACGGGTGAAGCGCCCTTTGGATGGTACGTAGGAAAGATTTATCGTGGTAACTTCAAGCCAGAGTTAGAGCTAAGTAGCAACTATCAAGAGTGGACAAGCTTAGGCGTAATAACCAGTGGTGTATTTAATCTGTACGCAACCAAAAGCCCCCGCACCCTTCTTGGCCTTGCGGAAGGTAGCTCTGAGCTGAAATTTGTACCACTCTCACTACTTGATGCAATGCCGAGGGCCAAGCTCTTTGTTCGCGCAGTTGCACCAGGTCGTATAGAGTATGCCCATGCTATTGATGAACAGGAATTATCAACAGCTGTAATTCAAGAGCTACACCTAGACAATATGTAAGAACTAACCAGCATTACTCTCTCTGCCATTCTACTTTATTGGCCTGCTAATTAAAGACGCCGTAATTAAAGGAGCAGAGTTATTTAATAAGGACAGCGCCTAGCTTAAAAACACAGTGGTAATGTATACCTATACACTCAACAATAATAACAAGGGATAAACATGAACAAAAAACTAAGCGCATTTATCACACCGTTAATACTGGGTGTGGCTTTGTTGGCCGCCCCCACTTTTGCTCAAGACTTAGAGCTGGAAGCAAAAGTGCCCGGCACGCTGCAAGGGGAGTTGGGTTACGCCAGCATGCAGTACTGGGTGACCACTGCCGATGGCAAAGTGGTACAACTGTGGTCGGATGCTGAGGTTGATGAGCACCTGATGGGCAAGAGTGGACAACAGGTCAGCTTGAGCGGCGCGACTGTAACTTACAGTGATGGCAGCGTGTATTTTTCGCCGAAGTTTGTACAGCAGGCAGGCAAACCAGCACTCGAATTCACCATAGATAACAACCAGGATGACTATGTGATGAGCATACTGCTGGATGGCCAACTCATTAGCACCGTCAATGATTATTACACCGCCAGTATCGACCAAGAATTCACTACCAGTAACGGTAAGATTGCCCTGATCCAGCTCAGTAGCGGGGGGACTGCTTGCCCGGCTGAGTATATGTTGGCTATTGCTAGAAATGATGCGCAGCCGTTAGTCACGCCGACGTTCGGTACCTGCAGCGATATACCCGACATCACAACCAAAGGTGACAATATTTTTATGAGTTTCCCGGGTAACCCAGATGAAAAATGGGCATGGGATCACAGCGCATATCGCTTGTACCAACAATAAGTCTCTGGCCGGTCGGCACACATTTGTATTGCCGACCGACTTTAATACGGCCATCCGTTTTCAATACTCCCTGTCGCCTCTCAGCTAATCCAGCACAATGATGAGCCTTGCCCGCAGAGCGGGATAACACATGGCGGCCGGATTGCGCGGCGAAAGCGCGCGACTACATTCGTGCACCAGGTGAATATCGCCATCTGCTGTTTCAGCCCTGACCATCAGAGCTGCTCACTATTTTTCCGTGTCTGCTGTGGATTCCGTAACTAAAAGAGGCTGGAGGTGGTTTGATCTTCTCTGACCGCTTACGGCTTATCGCTGAGAGCTTTTTGTTGCCCCATGCCTTCAAAGTCAGTTGCTGGTATGATGCGCCTCACGTTAAGGCTTGACGATTGCTGGCCTGAACCTCGCTTCCACCATCGGCTCATAAAGATATAAGGCATTGATTTAATTATGAATCAAGAAACAGTTCAACATACTCCCATGATGGTTCAATACCTGGCATTGAAGGCACAGCATCCGGATATTTTGCTGTTTTATCGCATGGGCGATTTTTATGAGCTGTTTTATGACGACGCCAAAAAAGCCTCACGCCTGCTGGATATTTCACTGACCAAACGGGGTAAATCCGGCGGCAGTGCCATCCCGATGGCGGGGGTGCCCCACCATGCGGCGGAGAATTATCTGGCGCGCCTGGTACAGATGGGTGAGTCGGTGGCCATTTGTGAGCAAATTGGCGACCCCGCTACCAGCAAGGGGCCGGTTGAACGCCAGGTGGTGCGTATTGTTACCCCCGGCACTCTGTCCGATGAAGCCCTGCTGGTAGAGCGTCAGGATAACTGCCTGGCGGCCATCTTTCACGATGGCCAACGCTTTGGCTACGGTATTCTGGATGTGAGTACCGGGCGCTTTGTGCTCAATCAATTCGCCAGTGAAGAAGCACTGAAGGCAGAATTGCAGCGCACCCAGCCGGCTGAGCTGTTGTATCCGGAAGGCTTTGGCTATTTTGCCGCCATCGAGCACCGCAAGGGTTTGCGCCGTCGCCCCGAGTGGGAGTTTGATCTGGATACCGCACGTACCCTGTTATGTCAGCAGTTTGGTACCCGGGACCTGATCGGCTTTGGTGTCGAGCAGGCCACTACCGCGCTGTGTGCCGCCGGTTGTGTACTGCAATATGTAAAAGATACCCAACGTACCGCCCTGCCCCACATAAATAGTGTCAGCCTGGAGCGCAGCCAGGACATGGTCATCATGGACGCGGCCACCCGCCGTAATCTGGAGCTGACCCTCAATCTGTCGGGCACGGTCGAAAACACCCTGGCCGAGGTGCTGGATAATACCGCCACCCCCATGGGCAGCCGCTTGCTCAAACGCTGGATCCATCAACCCAGCCGCAATATCGAGACGCTGACCCGTCGCCAGGACAGCATAGCCCTGTTGATGGAGCACGGCCGCTTTGATGACTTGCGCTCGCCCTTGCGCCAGGTCGGCGACATGGAGCGGGTGCTGGCAAGGCTGGCGCTACGCTCGGCGCGACCGCGAGATTTAAGCCGCTTGCGCAGTGCATTGCAGGCACTACCCGAGATCCAGCAGCAACTTGCAACAGCAAACGGCCCCTGCCTGAGCCAGCTGGGCGCCACTATTGGCCAGTATCCGGATCTGGCCGAGCTGCTGGAGCAAGCCGTGGTCGACACGCCACCGGTGCTGATCCGCGATGGCGGCGTGATCCGCGACGGCTTCAACGCCGAGCTGGATGAGTTACGCGAGCTGGCGGCCGGTGCCCACCGTTACCTGGAAGCACTGGAAGCCCGGGAAAAAGCCGCCACCGGTATTTCGACCTTGAAAGTGGCTTATAACCGGGTGCACGGTTTTTATATTGAAGTCAGTCGTGCCAGCGCCGCTCAGGTGCCCATGCATTATGTGCGTCGCCAGACCCTGAAAAACAACGAACGCTATATCATTCCCGAGCTCAAAGAGTACGAAGACAAGGTACTGAACGCTCAGGGCAAGGGGCTGGCGCTGGAAAAGAAACTCTACGATGCCTTGCTGGATCGCCTGCTGGAACAGTTGCATCCGCTGCAACGCAGTGCCATCGCCTTGGCCGAACTGGATGTATTCGCCAATCTGGCCGAGCGCGCCGACAGCCTGGATTACTGCCGCCCCACGCTCACCTCGAACGAGGTGATTGATATTCAGGCCGGCCGTCACCCTGTGGTAGAGCAGGTGATGAGTGACCCCTTTATTGCCAACCCGCTGCAAATGTCTGAGCAACGCAAGATGTTGGTGATAACAGGTCCGAACATGGGAGGTAAATCCACCTATATGCGCCAAACGGCACTGATCGTGTTGATGGCTTACATGGGGTCCTTTGTGCCGGCCAAGCAGGCCAGCATCGGCAAGGTAGACCGTATTTTTACCCGTATTGGCGCCTCGGACGACCTGGCCTCGGGTCGCTCGACCTTTATGGTGGAGATGACCGAAACCGCCAATATTCTCAACAATGCCACCCAGCACAGCCTGGTGCTGATGGATGAAATTGGTCGCGGCACCAGCACCTACGATGGTCTGGCGCTGGCCTGGGCCTGTGCCGATGCGCTGGCCAACAAGCTGCAGGCCTATACCCTGTTTGCCACCCATTACTTTGAGCTGACCGAGCTGGCGGGATTATGGCCAGAGGTGGCCAATGTACATCTGGATGCGGTGGAGCACGACGACACCATCGCCTTTATGCATGCGGTGCAGGAAGGAGCGGCCAGCCGTTCTTATGGTTTGCAAGTGGCGGCCTTGGCTGGTGTACCCAAGCCGGTGCTGGCATTGGCCCGCCATAAACTGGCCGAGCTGGAAACCGGCCACCTGCAACTGCCAGAGCAAGTGCAACAGCCAGCTCAAGTGACGAAGGCAAAAGCTCCACAAAACAGCGAGGTGCAAACCACGTTACCGCTGTTCGATGAGCCGCTGGATGCTGCCCTGTTGTTGCTGGATGACACGGATCCCGACGAGCTCACGCCACGCCAGGCGCTGGAGCTGTTGTACCAGCTGAAAGACCGCCGTCAGCAATCATAGCGGCGCCGATATGGTCATACAGCACGAAGGTAGTCGCTGCTTTAGCTGCTAAATCCGGCAACGCCGGATCTGGTGTACAGGGTCACATGAAGCACCAGAGCAAAAATCGAGATCCTGACGAACGTCAGGATGACGAGCAAAAGACAAGGCCGGTATAAAACAAAAAGCCAACAACAGACGAGCGTTTGTTGTTGGCTTTTTTACTGGGTACTGCTCGCGGGGCGCTATGCTAGTCGCTGTGAAACAGGGTTTCTACCGACAGTCCTTGCTGGGTGAGAATTTCTTTCAGCCGGCGCAGCGCTTCTACCTGGATCTGGCGCACGCGCTCACGAGTCAGGCCAATTTCCTGCCCTACATTCTCAAGGGTTGACGCCTCGTATCCCAGCAGGCCAAACCGACGAGCCAGCACTTCACGCTGCTTGGGATTGAGCTCTTCCAGCCAGCGCACCAGGCTGCTGTTCATGTCGGTATCTTGCAGCTCGGTTTCCGGATCCAGATCGTTTTCGTCTGTGATCACATCAAGCAGTGCCTTGTCGCCGTCGCCACCAATAGGTGTGTCGACCGAGCTGATTTTTTCATTCAGCTTCAGCATGCGCGATACATCGGATACGGGTTTGTCGAGCGCTTCGGCAATTTCTTCGGCGGTGGGCTCATGATCCAGCCGTTGGGCCAGTTCGCGGGCGGTGCGCAAATACACATTAAGCTCTTTTACCACATGAATGGGCAGCCGTATGGTGCGAGTCTGGTTCATGATGGCACGTTCTATGGTCTGGCGGATCCACCAGGTGGCATAGGTTGAAAAGCGAAAGCCACGCTCGGGATCGAACTTTTCAACGGCGCGGATCAGCCCAAGGTTGCCTTCTTCGATCAAATCGAGCAGAGCCAGGCCACGATTGTTGTAACGGCGGGATATTTTAACCACGAGACGCAGGTTGGACTCGATCATTCGCTTGCGCGCTATCAGATCACCACGCAAGGCCCGGCGAGAATACAAGACTTCCTCTTCGGCCGTCAGCAACGGAGAAAAGCCAATTTCTCCCAGGTATAGCTGGGTTACATCCAGCGTACGACTACTGGGGGTACTGGTTACCTCTTCTGCTTCTGGCTTGTCTTTGTCTGCGCTGACAGTTGCATCCACTGCGTTATCAGCATCAAAATCCATGTCATCTGTATGGGCTGTTGTTTTACTATGACTCATGGCAGTTCTCCCTTAAGCCGGGTACTACCTGTCTCCCGGCGTTTATCGCTTTGGCAGATATTTCATCGGATTGACCGATGTCCCCTGATACCGGATTTCAAAATGCAATCGAACATCAGTGGTATCGGTGCTTCCCATATCCGCTATGTGCTGCCCTGTACTCACCGTTTGCTGCTCCTTGACTCTAAGCACCTCGTTGTGAGCGTAGGCAGACAAATAATCATCATTATGCTTAATGATCACCAGGTTGCCGTAACCACGTAGCGCATTCCCTGCGTAAACAACCTTTCCTGCAGCGGCAGCCTTAACGGCCTGCCCCCTTTTGCCCCGGATATCAATGCCCTTGTTTCCGGTCTCCGCCAACGAGAACCCTGATATAACGGGTCCTGTGGTTGGCCAGTGCCAGGCAACCTTAGTATTGACAGCGGCGTTTTTTTGTACTCCTGAGCCAGCGTATGCTTTTCCGGAAGCCGGTGCAAGCGGCTTCGATGGTTTTATAACAGTTGCCTTACCAGAATGACGAGAAGCATTAATCTTAACGTTACTTGCCGTATTTCGCGCCGTTGGCTTGGATTTGCTCGATGAAGGAGACACAGTACTGTGCTGTTGGCGCAAAGCATGCAGCTTCAATGCCTGGCCCACATAAATCCGATAAGGTGGCCTAAGGCCATTCAGAGTCGCCAGATCGGCTACGTTGTGATTGGTTCGCCGAGCAATACTGCTGAGGGTGTCACCACGACGAACTCGATATTGCGCCAGTTTGGCACCCGGCACATCAAGGCGTAAGGTTTGCCCCGGATAAATGGCGTAGGGGGAGGCAATACGATTATGGCGCGCCAGTGTCGGCACATCGGTACCGGCCTGCCAGGCAATGGAATACAGGGTATCGCCCTTAGCAACCACATAATGGCTGCCATTGGCTTTAATATGTCCTCGGGCATGAACACCAGACACCGGGGCCGGACGGGAGGCGGAACAAGCGCTCAGCAACGTGATCAACACCAGGTTGATACACGTCAGTTTGAAGGGCTTGCTCCATCCTTGCATCAGTTGCTCAATATCAGATAGGCCGCCACAGCCGCTATAATACATAGCCAGCCAAGAATATCGATATAACGGATAAGCTTGGCTTCCATTCTTACCCCGCCCCACACCATCAGGCCCGCGACCAGGAAAAAGCGTAATCCTCGCCCTACCAGAGATACCAGCACAAACGGCAAAAACAGCATGTGCAGCAAGCCGGCTGTGACCGTAAATACCTTATAGGGAATGGGCGTAAAGCTGGCGATAAATATCACCCAAATGCCCCACTCTTCAAACCAGTGGCGGGCAACGTCAATTTTGCCTTCATAGCCCATGGTGGCAATAAAGGGCTGCACCACGGGATCCCAGAGCGCATAACCCAGCAAATAGCCAAAGCCGGCTCCCAATACCGAGAAAACCGTAGCCAGGCTGGCATAGTACCAAGCCCGTTTGGGCTTGGATAATGCCATGGGTGCCAGCATCACATCGACCGGCACCGGCCAAAAAATGGACTCTACAAAACTGTTTAAAGATAAGTAAATCGGTGCATGACGGTGCATGGACCAAATCATCACCTGTTGATATAACCGAGAAAAAATCTTCACGCAAGATCGCCTTTCACTAAAGGAACAAAACGCACCGCTTCTAATTCGGTACGAGAAAATTGATTGCCACGACGCTGATACAACCATAATGATTGCTGGGCCTGCCCCACCGGAATCACCATGCTGCCACCATCGGCCAGCTGCGATAATAACGCCTGAGGCGTTTCCTGGGCCGCCGCCGTCACCATAATGGCATCAAACGGTGCCTTGCTGGCCCACCCCTGCCAACCATCGCCATGTTTGGTGGCCACATTGTGCAGGTCAAGCCGTTGCAGTCGACGCCGGGCCTGATACTGCAACGATTTGATGCGCTCTATGGTAAACACCTGCTCGACCAGCTGCGCCAGCACCGCAGTTTGAAAGCCGGACCCCGTGCCCACTTCCAGCACCCTTTGGGGCTGCTGTTGCATCAGCACTTCCGTCATTCTCGCCACTATATAGGGTTGAGAAATCGTCTGGCCAAAGCCGATTGGCAAAGCGCTATTCTCCCACGCCTTGTGAGCCATGGCTTCATCCACGAACTGAGCTCTTGGCAAACTGGCAATAGCCGTTAATACCTGCTCGTTCTTGATCCCCTGCTGTTGCAGCATACGATAGAGTTGCTGTCCCGCTAACGTTAGCACCCGTTACTCCACTTCTTTTATCCAATTGGCCAGTACCGCCATCTTGTCGTGTGCCGTCATGTCGATGGTCAGCGGTGTAATAGAAACATAGCCTCGCTCTACCGCATCAAAGTCGGTGCCTTCTCCAGCATCCTGAATAGCGCCGGGAGGACCAATCCAGTAAATAGGTCGCCCGCGAGGATCGTATTCCTTCAGCACGGGATCACAGCGGTGACGATTACCCAAACGAGTCACTTTGATACCCTGAATATCCGCCAGGGGCAAGTCGGGTACATTCACATTCAGTATTTGATTGGTCGCCAAGGGCGCGCGCAGCAGGCCTTGTACCAGCACGCTGGCATAATGCGCCGCCGTATCAAAGTGGCGATCGCCACATAAGGATACCGCCAGGGCCGGGAGCCCTAAATGACGACCTTCGGTCGCCGCCGCCACAGTGCCCGAGTAAAGCACATCATCACCCAGGTTGGCACCATGATTAATACCGGCCACCACCATGTCGGGGTCGGGATCGAGCAGGCAATTTACCGCCCAGTGCACACAGTCGGTGGGCGTGCCCTTGACCGAGTAAAAGCCGCTTTCGTCCAGTTTATCGGCCCGCAGCGGTACTTCCAGCGTCAAAGAATGACTGGCACCGCTGCGATTGCGATCTGGTGCCACAGTGACCACCTCGGCAAACTCCGACAGCACACGACTGAGGGTGCGAATGCCAAGGGCATTCACGCCATCATCATTACTCACCAATATCTTCATTTGCTTGTTCATCCTTAACTAACTCGCGCACCAGACTGGTGGCATAGCTCCCTGCAGGTAACCAGAACGACAGCCGCAAGCGGTCCTGCTCCAGTTGCCAGCTCATGTCCAGTGGCTTGAGCAAGAGCGCACGACGCTCCTGCTTCAGCCCATTGGCTTCCAGCCCCTGGCATAGATCTTCCTGCTCGCTCAATGCCGACAGTTCAAGCTCGGCAGCACTGTCCTCGCTGGACAACCGACCTCGGCCCCACATCGGCGAGCTGATGCGTACATCACCTTCAGCAAAGCGGGCCTGCATGGCATCATCCAGTGGATTGTCTTCATTAAGCGTGAAAAAAGACTGAGTGCCAGCCAGCATCAGGCAATCGCCCGCCAGTAATTGCTCGCCACATCCTGCCGCCAATCGCTTGCTGGCAGCCAGATTGAATAAGTAGCTGCGCGCCGCCGATAAATATAGCGAGCGCTTGTTGCGGTCTTTGATGCGTCGGCCGTTAAACATGGCGCGGGCCTGATCCAGGTTGCCAAAATGATGACCAAAACGCTGATCGCCAAAATAATTGGGCACGCCCCGCGCCGCGATGGCGGCCAGTCGCGACGCCAAGAATTCCTGGCCGGATAGTTCGGTGACCGTCAGCTCAAACCAGTTACCTTTCAGCGCGCCGGTTTTAAGTTTTTTATTGTGGCGAGCCCGAGCCAGTATTTGAACATCGTCATTTTCCAGGCTCGAAAAGTCCGGCTCGGTCTTGCCAGGCAAGTGCACGCCAAACCATTGTTCGGTCACCGCATGGCGGTCTTTAAGGCCCGCCCAGGTCACGTCTCGCTGGGCCACACCGGCCAGCCGGGCCAGCTCTCTGGCCACCCACTGGGTATTCTGGCCGCGTTTGCGAATATGCAGCAAGATATGTTCACCTTCGCCACAGGGTAAAAAGCCCAGATCTTCGCGTACGATAAAGTCTTCCGGTGCCGCCTTGAGTCGGCCACTGCATTCGGGTTCTCCGTGCAGGTAGTGCCACTGATGATTCATGCTGTTACCAAGAGCACCACGGCTTCTGCCGCTATGCCTTCTTTACGGCCCACAAAGCCGAGCTGCTCGGTAGTGGTCGCCTTGACGTTGATAAGAGAGGTCGCCACGCCGAGATCGGCGGCAATATTGGCCACCATATCGTCAATGAAGGGCGACAGCCTGGGGGCCTGAGCCAGCACGGTTACGTCGGCATTGCCCAGGGTAAAACCGGCCTGCTTGACCAAAGCAACCACTTCGCGCAGTAAAACCCGGCTGTCGATGCCCGCATAGGCCGCATCGGTATCGGGAAAGTGCCGGCCAATATCACCGGCACCAATGGCACCGAGCAGTGCATCGGTCAAGGCATGCAACACCACATCGCCGTCGGAATGAGCTAACAATCCTTGCTCATAAGGCACCGCCACACCGGCCAGAATGCAAGGCCCCTGGCCACCAAATTTATGCACGTCATAACCGTGTCCTATTCGCATCATCGAATATGCTCTCTGTTATCTGTTAAATCGTTCGTCTTGCGCTGTACGCCTTACAGCGCTGCTTTAACGGTCTTTAGCTCTGTTGCAAAAAAAAGCCCGCCAGAGCCAAATCTTCTGGCCGGGTGATCTTGATGTTATCACTGCGCCCTTCCACCAGTTGCGGATGAAAACCGGCCCATTCCATGGCCGAGGCTTCATCGGTAATGGTGGCGCCCGCCGCCAACGCCTCGGTCAGTGCCTGTTGCAAGCTGGCGGTGGCAAAACACTGGGGAGTGAGCGCATGCCACAGCTCGTCGCGCGATACACTGGTGGCAATTGCGCCCTGACCATTGCCCCGTTTCATGGTATCTCGCACCCGGCTGGCTAAAATCGCCCCCTGGGGATGCAGGCCGGCGGTCATCACGGCATCAAGATCGGCTCTGCGTAAACAAGGGCGCGCCGCGTCGTGCACCAGCACCTGCCCGGTTTCAACTTCTTGCAGGGCATTCAATACCGAGTCGGCCCGCTCACGGCCACCGTTGACACGTAAAATGCGAGGGTGTCGGGCTAACAGCAGTTGGGAAAACCAGGGATCCTGCTCTGCCGTGGCCACAATAATCTGGCCAATGGCAGGGTGTTCCAGCAGGCGCATCAGCGTTTGTTCCAGCACTGTGCTGCCGGCCAGCGTCAGGTACTGCTTGGGTCGGTCGGCCGCCATGCGGCTGCCCACGCCCGCCGCAGGTACAATGGCAGTGTAAGTGAATTGAGTACTCATGGTAGCTGTTTGTTAGACAGAGGTTTATCCGCCAACAGCAGGCGATAAAAAGTTTCACCGGGCTTGATCATGCCGAGGTCGTTGCGCGCCAGCTCTTCTACCGCTGCCAGACCTTTATTGAGATCTTCAATTTCCCGATACAGCAAGGCGTTTCGGGTCACCAGCTGTTCATTGTCTTCCACCTGACGGCTAACGTTTGCCTGGGCTTCATGGTATTCGGCCAGGCCGTTTTTGCCCCACCAAAGGTGGTATTGCAGGGCGCCTAACAGGGCGAGCAGTATCAGCGTAAGCGTGCGCATTCTTCCTCCATGGGTAGTGCGCTAGTTTCCCATATTCGGGCGCCGAACAAAAGAAACCCCGCTCGGGGCGGGGTTTCATCTTCATATCAGCAAAAGGCCGGGTTTATCGTCGGATAAATATCGCTATTTATCGGGATAAAATGCCGTTCGGGCAGCTTAAGCCTGACCTTTTACCTCAGACAAGCCCTTGTAAGGTGCTTTGCCTGCCAGCTCTTCTTCAATGCGGATCAACTGGTTGTACTTGGCAACCCGATCAGAGCGGCTCATGGAGCCGGTTTTGATCTGGCCAGCACAGGTGCCCACGGCCAAGTCGGCAATGGTAGCATCTTCGGTTTCACCGGAACGGTGAGAAATAACCGCGGTATAACCAGCTTTCTTCGCCATTTGAATCGCGTTCAGGGTTTCGGTCAGTGAACCGATCTGGTTGAACTTGATCAGGATGGAGTTGGCAATGCCCTTGTCGATACCTTCTTTCAGGATCTTGGTGTTGGTGACGAACAAGTCGTCGCCTACCAGCTGGATCTTGTCGCCCAGAATCTGGGTCTGATAAGCAAAACCGTCCCAATCAGACTCGTCCAGGCCGTCCTCAATAGACACGATCGGGTATTGCTTGGTCAGCTCTTCCAGGTAATGAGTAAACTCGTTGGAAGTGAAAACCTTGCCTTCGCCCTTCAGGTTGTAGTTGCGCTGTTCTTTGTCGTAAAACTCGGAGGCAGCACAATCCATGGCCAGCGTAACGTCTTTGCCCAGAACATAACCGGCTTGCTCAACCGCTTCTTTAATGGCGGCCAGTGCGGCAGCGTTGGACTCCAGATCCGGGGCAAAGCCACCTTCATCACCCACGGCAGTAGACAGCCCCTTGGCTTTCAGCACCTTGGCCAGGTTGTGGAATACTTCGGCACCGATGCGCAGCGCTTCTTTGATGTTCTTGGCGCCAACCGGCTGGATCATGAACTCTTGAATGTCGACGTTGTTGTCGGCATGTTCACCACCATTGATGATGTTCATCATCGGCAGTGGCATGGAGTATTGACCCGGGGTGCCATTCAGCTCGGCGATCCAAGCATACAAAGGCAGGCCCTTGGCAGCGGCGGCGGCCTTGGCGACGGCCAGAGACACGGCCAGCACGGCATTGGCGCCCAGCTTGGCTTTGTTGTCGGTACCGTCCAGGTCGATCATCAGCTGATCGATCTCGGCTTGTTGAGTTGCATCCTTGCCAATCAGAGTGCTGGCAATAGCGTCGTTGATATTGGCAACGGCAGTTTGTACGCCCTTGCCCAGATAGCGGGACTTGTCACCGTCACGCAGCTCCAACGCTTCACGTGAACCGGTAGAAGCACCAGATGGCGCAGCTGCGCGACCCATGAAGCCACCTTCCAGGTGTACATCAGCTTCTACTGTTGGGTTACCACGCGAGTCGATGATTTCACGACCGATTACTTTAACGATCTTAGCCATTCTCTAACTTCCTCTTAGTTGAAAGGTAAAAACGGGATAAAGCACTAAAAAATACGGCCGAGCCTCATGCTCAGCCGTGTTGTTAGGTTATTCCAGCTCTCCCTGCTGATATTGACCTGCCGCCCTCACAAAACCGGCGAACAAGCCGTGACCATCCCGCGGGGTGGAGGTGAATTCCGGATGGAACTGCGCCGCCACAAACCAGGGATGATCAGGATTCTCGATGATCTCGACCAGTTTCTTGTCGGCCGACAGACCCGTCACCTTCATGCCTGCCGCTTCTATTTTCGGCAGCAGACGGTTATTGACTTCATAACGATGACGATGACGCTCATAGATAGTATCGGAACCATAAAGGTCGTGCACCTTGGAACCGGGCGCAAGGTGACACAGCTGTGCGCCCAGACGCATGGTACCGCCCAGATCAGACAGCTCGTCACGCACTTCTACGTTGCCTTCTTCGTCAATCCATTCGGTGATCAAGCCCACCACCGGGTAAGGACTTTCCGGATCGAACTCGGACGAGTGAGCCCCTTCAAGGCCGGCCACGTTGCGGGCATATTCAATCAATGCCACCTGCATGCCCAGGCAAATGCCCAGGTATGGTACGCGGTTTTCACGAGCGTAACGGGCGGCCATAATCTTGCCTTCTACGCCACGAGCGCCAAAACCGCCGGGTACCAGAATCGCGTCCAGTCCTTCAAGCAGGCTCAGGCCTTTGCTTTCCAGATCCTGGGAGTCAATATACTTGATATTGACCGACAGGCGATTTTTCAGCCCACCGTGCTTTAATGCTTCGTTAACCGATTTGTAGGCATCGGGCAGCTCAACGTATTTGCCGATCATGCCGATGGTCACTTCGCCGGTCGGGTTGGCTTCTTCATAGATAACCTGTTCCCACTCGGATAAATCCGAGGGCGGGCAATCCAGGTTGAAGCGTTTGACGACCAGCTCATCCAACCCTTGAGAGCGCAGCAGCGCCGGGATTTTATAGATGGAGTCCACGTCTTTCAGCGAAATAACGGCCTTGTCGGATACGTTACAGAACAAGGCGATTTTGGCGCGTTCGTTCGGCGGGATCACCCGATCGCTGCGGCAAATCAGAATATCGGGCTGAATGCCGATAGACAGTAATTCTTTTACCGAGTGCTGAGTGGGCTTGGTTTTCACTTCGCCGGCAGCAGCCAGGTAAGGCACCAGCGTCAGGTGCATGAACAGGGTATTTTCACGCCCTACTATCACCGCCAACTGACGTAATGCTTCCAAAAACGGCAGTGATTCGATATCACCAACGGTACCGCCCACTTCAACAATCGCTACCTGATGCCCTTCGGCGCCGGCAATAACACGATCTTTAATGGCGTTGGTAATGTGCGGGATTACCTGAATGGTTGCGCCCAGATAGTCGCCACGTCGTTCCTTGCGCAGCACGTCCGCATATACACGGCCGGAGGTGAAGTTATTGCGACGCGTCATTTTAGTACGAATGAAACGTTCGTAATGGCCAAGATCCAGGTCGGTTTCAGCGCCGTCATCGGTCACGAAAACTTCACCGTGCTGGGTCGGGCTCATGGTACCCGGATCTACGTTGATGTAAGGATCCAGCTTCATGATGGTCACACTAAGACCGCGAGCCTCGAGGATGGCCGCCAGGGAACCGGCTGCAATGCCTTTACCCAGGGACGAGACAACCCCACCAGTAACAAAAATATATTTAGTTGTCATGCAGAACCTGAAGAAGCTAGGGAACGAATGAAATGTGGAATTCAAGACGGGGTGAAAGTATACGCAATAAGCCCTATCACGACAACGAAAACCTAAACCCGCCGCCCAGCTCCCCTGTAGGCACTGCTGTAGGCGATGCTTTAGCTTCGCAATGTGGTGCAGCCACATCCTGCAATATCGCGCTGCCATATCTCAGCGCCGATATTTAATATCTCATCTAACCCGGGCACCCGTTCACTTATGCACCGCAAAGGGGTAGCTCTGTGCACCATAACCGGCTTCGCAGGTTTTAGACGCTCACAGCAGCTACTGCATTCCTGCTGTATGTTCGTGCTGCGTTTAAAGGCTTGATATTGCGGGGATAATATCCAGAATGGTGATACCTCTTTGCCAATAACCGCTTCGCAGTCTGGCAAGAGTGTATGGCACATTCACAAAAGGACATGAAATGAGCTTTACCTTTGATGACTTTAAAAAAGAAAACCAGCAGCCTTGGCGCGCTTACATAGAGCATGATTTTGTGCGCCAGCTCGGTGACGGCACCCTGGATCCCAAGGCATTTCGTCATTATCTGAAACAGGATTATCTGTTCTTGATTCAATTTGGTCGCGCCTTCGCTCTGGCTGCCTATAAAAGCCCGACCCTGGCCGACTTGCGCCATGCCAAGGCCGGGTTTGATGCCATTATCGACCTCGAATTAGGTTTGCATATCGACTATTGCAAGCAATGGGGCATTAGCGAACAGGACCTGGCCGAATTACCCGAAGCCAGAGCGACCCTTGCCTATACCCGCTACGTGCTGGACACCGGCAACCGGGGTGACTTGCTGGATATGCATGTGGCGCTGGCGCCTTGCCTGGTGGGCTATGCCGAAGTGGCACGCTGGTTGATTGCACAGCCGTCTACGGTTCGCGGCGACAATAACCCTTATGAAGCCTGGCTGGCCATGTACGAAAGCCCCGAGTTTCAGGCGGCAGCTCAGGCTGAAGTCGCCTGGCTGAATGAACGACTGGCCGATGTGACGCCTGCTCGATTCAAGCAGCTGAGCCGTATATTCAACGATGCCACCCGTCTGGAAATCGACTTCTGGGGCATGGGACTGAATCAGCAGATGTAATTGTTCGTGAGGAGTGAGGCGCTAAGTGTGAGAGGTAAAATACAAATATACTGCAGCTGCCCGGGCAGGCTCTGATGTGTAGGGTCGAATTTATTCGACCAAAATCGGTCGATTGAAATCGACCCTACAGAAGACCATTGCCTGCCTCGCTCACCTCACGCTTCACAGCAGTTGCTCCAGCTCCGGCAATACCTCGAACAGGTCGGCGACCAGGCCATAATCGGCGACCTCGAAAATAGGCGCGTCGGCGTCTTTGTTGATCGCCACTATCACCTTGGCCTCTTTCATGCCCGCCAGGTGCTGTATCGCCCCCGACAGTCCCACTGCAATATAGAGCTCGGGGGCCACTATTTTCCCGGTTTGCCCCACCTGCATGTCGTTGGCGGCAAACCCCGCATCCACCGCCGCCCGGGTGGCGCCTATGGCTCCATTCAACTTGTCGGCCAACTGCTCCAGCAAGGCAAAGTTTTCTTTCGAGCCCATGCCGCGCCCCCCGGAGATCACCACCCGCGCCGCCGTTAACTCGGGCCGCGCGCTGCTGGCAAGAGCTTCACTGACGAAACGACTCCCGCCGCTGTCGCCGCTGAACGTCACCTTCCGAATGGTCGCACCATGGTCGCTGCTACCGACCGCCGTAAAGGCAGAGGCTCGCACCGTCAGTAACTTGATGGCATCCAGCGCTTGCACCGTGGCAATGGCATTGCCCGCATAAATGGGCCGACAAAAGGTATCACTCGACTCAATGGCGATCACCTCCGACACCATACCCACATCCAGCAAGGCGGCGACTCTGGGCAACAGGTTTTTCCCCGTGGTGGTCGCCGCCGCCACAATATGGCTGTAATCACAGGCCAAAGATTGCACCAGCTCGGCACAGGGTTCGGCCAATTGATGTTCATACTCAACCGCATCGGCCAACAAAATTGTTCCCACTTTTAAGCCGACGGCTACGTCCGCCACCGCCTGGCACTGATGCCCCATGATCAGCAAGTCGGTCTCGGTATTCAGTTCAGCCGCCGCCGCCAGCGCATGCAGGGTCGCGGGCTTCAGTTGGGCATTGTCATGCTCAGCTATCACCAGAGTTGCCATTAGATCACCTTTGCATCGTGTTTGAGTTTATCCACCAGCTCTGCCGTGTCTGCCACCTTGATCCCGGCCTGACGCTTGGGGGGAGTCGTCACCTTCAACTGCTGACAGTGCTGTGTTAGCTCTACACCCAGCTCTGAGATAGTCAGGGTTTCAAGTGGCTTTTGCCTGGCTTTCATGATGTTGGGCAAAGAAGCATAACGAGGCTCGTTAAGGCGTAAATCGGTGGTGACCACGGCCGGCAAGGTGAGCGCCAGGGTTTGCAAACCGCCATCCACCTCACGCGTCACCAGTAGCTCGTCGCCCTCCCGCGTAATGTGTGAGGCAAAGGTGCCCTGGGGCCAACCCGCCAGCCCCGCCAGCATTTGCCCCACCTGATTGTTGTCGGTATCAATCGACTGCTTGCCCAGCAACACCAGTTGCGGCTGCTCGCGCTTAACCAACTCAAGCAATATTTTAGCCACGGCCAGCGGCTCTACCGTCTCGTCGGTAGCCACTAAAATGGCACTGTCGGCCCCCAATGCCAGTGCCATGCGCAACTGCTCTTGCGCCTCCTGGGGTCCAACAGACACGGCAACAATCTCGGATACCCAGCCGGCTTCTTTCATGCGCACCGCTTCTTCCAGCGCGATATCACAAAAAGGATTAGCGGCCATTTTCACGTTACTAAGATCCACATCGCGGCCATCGGATTTGACCCGCACCTTGACGTGATAATCAATGACCCGCTTTATCGTAACCAGTACCTTCATGCCGCCTCCGACCTTGGTTTTGTCTCTCTTAATACTAGTCAAAGGTAGTGAGTCTGCCGTTTTCCGCTTTGTTAAATATCACAATCAATACAATACTTTAGCCATGCCCAGTATCAACAGGCTCTGGGATCCCCAACCGGAATGACAGCGAGGCCAGCCATGCCAAGGGAATCGATGGAATTTGATGTCGTGATAGTCGGTGCCGGCCCGGCGGGTTTATCCGCCGCCTGCAGATTAATGCAACAGGCCAATCAGGCTGGACGTTCACTGAATGTGTGTGTGCTGGAAAAAGGCGCCGAAGTGGGGGCACATATTTTATCGGGTGCCCTGCTGGATATTCGCGCCCTGGCGGAGTTGTTTCCCGACTGGCAAGCTCGGGGGGCACCGGTTGATACCGCCGTGACAGATGAGCGTTTTTATATGTTGTCGAGCGCTCAGGGTGGCATAGAACTCCCCCAGGCCTGCTTGCCAAAGCCCATGCACAACACCAACGCTTATATCATCAGCCTCGGCAATGTATGCCGCTGGCTCGCCAGCCAGGCCGAGCAGTTGGGAGTCACTATATTTCCTGGGTTTGCGGCACAGGCGCCCCTCTATAACGAACAGGGATGATGAGATGGACACCTCTTGTGCAACCGGCGTCATTACGCGCCATATTTGGGTTACCCACTCAAATATCATCACAAAAGGTGTCCACTATGAACATT
>NZ_BMKE01000029.1 GCF_014643915.1 Oceanisphaera marina | reverse complement strand
CGGCCGTGAGTGACTGACCTAACAAGTTCCGTTTCATGGCAGGCTCCCGAATGTAGCTATATGTAGAAATTATAGATCCACATGGGTTATGCCGTACTGCTTATATCTTTATTCTTGCTTCTGAAAAAAGTAATTTTTTATTTTAGTAGTAGTTACTCAAAAAAGGTAAACGCTTGTTACCTTTCTTGTCTGCCATTTTTTCGGTTACCCAAAAGAGTCTAAAAAAGGAGTGCGTCATTTTTATTTTAAATAATGATGTGGTGGCGATAAAACGATGCGAGGAGAAGTTCGGTCTGATCCGAGTTATTTTTAATTATTATGAATATTTGTAGTTTTTTATGTTGTAGTTTGATGACCATTTGGAATTAATGTTCGTTTGTGTTTTTTTAGCATTAATTGGAATTAGTTGTTTTATTTGTCATAAAAATAGGATTATAGTGATGGTGTTGCAGGTGAAAAAATAACTGACCTCTTGGTTGGTTTTTTACCGTTAGCACAACGGGATACCTAAGAATATTTTAAGATTCAGCATTGGCTGAGTTTTTATAAGGCAGTAAAGCAAAACAAAGGAGTGATTTGATGACCGATAAGAAAATTGTACTGGTTACCGGCGCCGCGGGCGGAATTGGTACAGAAGTGTGTCGTATGTTCTTAGATAATGGATACAAAGTAGTAGCGACACACCGTCCAGGTAAAGAAAAAGAAGAGCAGGCAAAAAAATGGCTGCAAGAAGAAAAACTGGACGGACAAGATATTCAATTGTTAGCGCTGGACGTGAGTAATCATGGCGCCGTGAGTGAAGTGCTGGCCGAAACCCTGCGTGAGCTGGGCCGCATTGACGTATTAGTAAACAATGCCGGCATTACCCGTGACTCTACCTTTAAAAAGATGTCTTGGGATCAGTGGCAACAGGTGATGGAAACCAACTTGAACAGCCTGTTCAGCGTCACTCAGCCGGTATTCAACCAGATGTGTGAGCAAGGCAGCGGCCGTATCATCAACATCTCTTCCGTCAATGGCCTGAAAGGTCAGTACGGACAGGTAAACTATTCCGCCGCAAAAGCAGGCATGATTGGTTTTACCAAGGCGCTGGCAGCCGAAGGCGCGCGTTTTGGCGTGTGTGTAAATGCCGTAGCACCTGGTTACACCGCGACTCCCATGGTCACGGCCATCCGTGAAGATGTACTGGATTCAATTAAAGCGACTATTCCGTTGAAGCGTCTGGCGACTACCGAAGAAGTGGCTGGTGCGGTTTTATATCTGGCAGGCGAGCATGGCGGTTATGTTACCGGCGAAACCTTGTCGGTCAACGGCGGCCTGTACATGCAGTAAGTGGCAACACCTGGCTATTTATTATCAACGGAGTGAAATTTATTATGTCTGAACCTGTATACATTGTTGCGGCCAAACGTACGCCTATTGGTAGTTTTTGTGGTGCATTGAAAACCATTCCTGCGGCCGAGCTGGCGGGGGTGGCCATTAAAGGTGCATTGGCCCAGGCGGGTCTGGCGGCTGAACACGTTAACGAAGTTATCGTGGGTAACGTGATCAGTGCCGGTCAAGGCATGGGTATTGGCCGTCAGGCCGCCATTGCCGGCGGTATTCCAGTGGGTGTGCCGGCCTACAGCCTGAATATGGTATGCGGCAGCGGTATGAAAACGCTGATGGATGCCTGTGCTCACATTAAAGCGGGCGATGCCGACATTGTGGTGGCTGCCGGTTGTGAAAACATGTCGCAAATTCCGTTTATCGCCAAAGGCGACCTGCGTAATGGCCATAAAATGGGCGACATGGCGCTGAGCGATCTGTTGATTAACGACGGTCTGACCGATGTATTCAACAAATACCACATGGGTGTGACCGCCGAAAACGTGGTTGCGCAAGAAAACATCACTCGTGAAGAGCAGGATGCTCTTGCCGTAGCCAGCCAAAACAAGGCCGTTGCAGCTATTGAAGCCGGACATTTCAAAGATGAAATCGTATCGGTAGAAGTAAAAAGCCGCAAAGAAACGGTAGTGGTTGATACCGATGAATACCCTAAAGCGGGCAGCTCTACCGAGAAACTGAGCCAGCTGCGCCCTGCATTCAAGTCCGACGGTTCAGTCACCGCAGGCAATGCTTCTGGTATCAACGACGGCGGCAGTGCCATCATTGTGGCCAGCAAATCGGCCGTTGAAAAATACGGCTTAACGCCACTGGCAGAAGTGGTGGGTTATGGCCAGGGTGGTCTCGATCCGTCCATTATGGGTCTGGGCCCGGTGCCTGCGATTGCACAAGCACTAACTCGAGCCAATCTGACATTGTCTCAGATGGAACGTCTTGAATTAAACGAAGCCTTTGCCGGTCAAGCGCTGGGTGTCGTGAAGCAGTTGTCCAAGCAGCACGACATTGCCGAATCTGCCCTGCTGGAAAAAACCAACGTGAATGGTGGCGCTATCGCTCTGGGTCATCCACTGGGTGCCTCCGGTAACCGTATTCTGGTTACCTTGCTGTATGAACTGCAGCGCAGCAAGAGCGATCTGGGTCTGGCCTCACTGTGTGTGGGTGGTGGTATGGGTACTGCCGTGGTGTTGAAGCGCGTTTAACGCATCTTGTTAAGCTTCTTTGATAAGGAAACTGTTATGTATACGAATATTTTCCAGAACTTTAACGAGCAGAGCGGAAAAGCCGTTGCTCCTTTGTTGAAATATAATCAACTGGTTGCCAATAACTTTACCGCCTTGACCAATTTGCAGCTGGATGCCGCGCGCCAATACGCCGATATCGGTTTGGCACAGCTACAAGCGAGCGCTCAGGTTAAAGATGCACAGAGCTTGATGAGCCATGGTTCCAAGCAACTGGAAACCATGACACGAGTGAGCCAGCAGATGATGGAAGATGCGAAAAAGCTGGCTGAACTGGCTCAGGAGTTTAAAACGGGCTTGGAGCAACTGGCTGCAGACGCACAGAAGTAATAAGCCGAGTTAAGGCCCTTAGCGAGTGTATATAGCAGGGAAGGGGCTTGATGGCTCCTTCCCATTATTGTTGTTGGGTCAGCGCAATTTTCTATCAGGGAAAGTCAATGCAACAGAATACGTTTAACGGCAATGATCCCATAGGCCAATTTTTTAATTGGAATGAGACCATATGGTCGGAAATGCAAAAAGCAAAACTGGGCGATAATCCGGTAAGCCAGGCATTATCCCAGGTCAACTCCGATGATTTACAGGTTTTCTATCAGGCTGTTTCAACCAACCCAATGCGTTTGCTCGATATGCAAATGCAGTGGTGGCAAGGCCAGCTGGCCATTTGTCAAAACAGCATGATCAAGAATATGGATAAAAGTACCGAAAGTCTGGTGCAGGATCCCCCGGGCGATCGTCGATTCAAGCATCAGGCCTGGAAAGATGAGCCGCAATTCGACTTTATGCGCCAGTCCTACCTTCACTTTGCCAAATCTCTGACCGATATGCTGGAAGTCGTTGAAGGCATACCCGATTCGGTTCGCGAACGGTTGAAGTTCACGTTTCGCCAGACCATTAATGCACTATCACCCAGTAACTTTCTCTGGAGCAACCCCGAAGTATTACAACGCACCCTGGAAGAAAAAGGGGCTAACCTGATCAAGGGGTTGGCGTTGTTTCAGGAAGATATGGCTGCCAGTGCCGATACGCTGAAAATCCGCATGACCCGCCAAGCAGCGTTCAAATTAGGCCAGGATCTGGCCACCACGCCCGGTGATGTGGTGTTTAGAAACGACATATTTGAATTGATTCAGTATGCGGCGACCACCAAAACCGTTCACCAGACGCCGTTGTTGATCATTCCGCCCTTTATCAACAAGTTTTATATTCTGGATCTTAAAGAGCAGAATTCGTTGGTGGCCTGGTTACGTGATCAGGGACACACCGTTTTTATCATGTCGTGGCGCAACCCGGGTAAAGCTCAGGCCGGTAATGGTTTTTCTGATCTGATCGAGTCTGGCACCATGGAAGCCATTCGCGTTATCGAACAAATTACCAGCGAAAAAGAAGTTAACGCCATTGGTTACTGCATCGGCGGCACCTTGCTGGCTGCCACACAGGCGGTATATGCAGCACGACGCATGAAGTCGCGGGTTAAAAGTGCAACCTACCTCACTACCTTGCTGGACTTCACTCAGCCGGGTGAAGTCGGGGTGTTTATCAACGACCCGGTAGTGAGTGCGATTGAACTGGTCAACGAGAGTCAGGGATATTTCGATGGCCGACAAATGGCGGTTACTTTCAGTCTGCTGCGTGAAAACAGCCTGTACTGGAATTACTACATCGATAATTATCTGAAAGGGCAGGAGCCGTCCGACTTCGACATCTTGTACTGGAACAGTGACAGTACCAACCTGAGCGCAACCTGCGCCAGCTTCTTGCTGCGCGAGCTTTATCTTAACAACCGTCTTAGCCAGCCAGGGGCGGTCAAGGTGGGCGATTTTGGTATTGATTTAAGCAAAGTCAAAACGCCCAGTTACTTCCTGTCTACCAAGGAAGACCATATTGCCTTGTGGGATGCGACCTTTAAAGGCTCGCATTTGCTGGGAGGAGACAAGACCCTGGTATTGGGTGAGTCGGGCCATGTTGCCGGTGTGGTTAACCCACCGAGCAAAGATAAATATGGCTATTGGTTAAGCGATGCCGCCTTTGATAACCCTGAGCAATGGCTGACCACGGCGAAGCGTGAAGCGGGATCCTGGTGGACACATTGGCAGCAATGGGCAACGCCTTTCCTGGGTGACAAGCAAGTTCCTGCCAGAGCGGTAGGCTCGGCTGAGTGTCCTGCGCTTATGCCGGCACCGGGCCAATACGTTCAGCAAACGCTGCCCGTAGCGGAATAACCGCCCAGGCTCTTGGTAAGCCCAGCCTGTCAGGCAGCGTTAAGCTGTCAGTAAAAATCAGCATCGAGTCTTCAGGCTCGGTGCTTTTTTGTTTTTGCGGATCGCTGACGGCTGAAAGCTCACGTGCTGGTTCAGGCTGTTTTCGCGGTTTATTCGGTACAGGCTCTTGAGCCATGGGCACAGATCATGGATCATGGTCTTTTGATAATGCCATTCCCACGTTCGAGGTGTATGAATGAGTCAGGTGGACCCCAGTCCTAGCAATTTTATTCGCCAAATCATTAATGAAGATTTGGCCAGTGGCAAACATCAGTCGATACAAACCCGTTTTCCGCCAGAGCCGAACGGTTATCTACATATTGGTCATGCCAAATCCATCTGTCTGAACTTTGGTATCGCACAGCATTACCAGGGAAAGTGTAATCTGCGTTTTGATGATACCAACCCGGAAAAAGAAAGCGTGGAGTACGTTGAATCAATTCAGCGTGACGTACGCTGGCTGGGCTTTGAGTGGAGTGGTGATATACGCTACTCATCCGACTATTTTGAGCAACTGTACGGCTACGCCGTTGAGCTGATTGAAAAAGGTCTGGCTTATGTTGACGAGTTAACGCCAGAGCAAATCCGTGAACACCGCGGTACGCTGACGTCACCTGGCCGTAACAGTCCTTACCGCGATCGTCCGGTTGCCGAAAGCCTGGATCTTTTCACCCGCATGCGTAACGGCGAGTTTAAAGAGGGCGTTATTTGCCTGCGAGCCAAAATCGACATGGCATCGCCCTTTATGGTGATGCGAGATCCTGTGCTATATCGCGTGCGTTTTGCTCACCATCATCAAACCGGTGACCAGTGGTGCATTTATCCCATGTACGACTTTACCCACTGTATTTCGGATGCCCTGGAGGGGATTACCCACTCGCTGTGTACTCTGGAATTTCAGGATAACCGTCGCCTGTATGATTGGGTGCTGGACAACATCAGCATCGATTGCCATCCACGGCAGTACGAATTTTCGCGGTTGAATCTTGAATACACCATGATGTCCAAGCGCAAGCTCAATCAGCTGGTGACCGATGGTCACGTTGAAGGCTGGGATGATCCACGGATGCCGACCATTTCTGGCTTGCGTCGCCGAGGCTACACTCCGGCAGCGGTACGCGAGTTTTGCTTGCGCATTGGTGTGACCAAGCAGGATAACACCATCGAAATGGGCATGCTGGAAGCCTGCATTCGTGATGATCTTAACGAGAATGCGCCACGCGCGATGGCGGTACTGCGCCCTGTGCGTCTGGTCATTGAAAACCTGCCTGAAGGGCATGAAGAAACGCTGCAGGCGCCTTTGCATCCCAGCAAGCCAGAAATGGGCACCAGAACGCTGCCGTTTTCTCGTGAAATCTATATAGATGAAGCGGACTTTCGGGAAGAGGCCAATAAAAAATACAAGCGCCTGGTGCTGGGCAAGGAAGTCAGGTTACGTAATGCCTACGTGATCAAGGCCGAGCGAGTGGAAAAAGACGAAGCGGGTAATATCACCACTATTTTCTGCAGCTACGATGGGGATACCCTGGGTAAAGATCCCGCCGATGGTCGCAAGGTCAAGGGCGTTATTCATTGGGTATCGGCCACCCACGGGGTGCCTGCCGAGGTGCGCTTGTACGACCGACTGTTCAATGTGCCCAACCCGGGAGCGGCCGAGTCATTGGAGTCGACTTTGAACCCGACATCTCTGCAGGTATTGCAGGGTGCCGTGGTTGAGCCATCGCTACGAGACGCCAAACCAGAGCTGGCCTATCAGTTTGAGCGGGAAGGTTATTTCTGCCGTGATAACAGCAGCGAGGGCATGGTGTTCAACCTGACAGTGGCGCTGCGTGATTCCTGGGGCAAGGAAGAAGGCGCTTAAAACCAAGCCGTCAGCGGTAAGCGCTCAGCTGTCAGAGTAAAAGTAAGGAGTGAGGAGTAACCCCAGCCTGAAATCAGGTAGTTTTATGACTCGCTCCTCTCTCATCCCTGTACTGTCTTAACGTCAGCCATAAAAAAAGCCGCAGACTCTGCGGCTTTTTTGTGATTGTCATGGACATTTATTTGTCGTCATCATTATGAACACATGGGCTGTCGTGGCAGTGACCATAAAGGTACAGGCTGTGGTTGGTCAACTTGATGTTGAACTCACCGGCAATAATGTGCTGACGCTCTTCAATGATTTCATCGTGGAACTCGATAACCTTACCGCAATCGAGGCACACCAGATGATCGTGGTGTTCCTGAGTGGCCAGCTCGAATACCGACTTGCCGCCTTCAAAGTGATGGCGAGTCACGATACCGGCATCATCAAACTGGTTCAGCACACGATAAACGGTAGCCAAACCAATTTCTTCGCCCTGGTCGATCAGTAGCTTATAGAGATCTTCGGCGCTCACATGCTGAGTGTCGGGATGTTGGAGCAGTTCAAGGATTTTTACGCGGGGTAGCGTCACCTTGAGGCCTGCTTTTTTCAAAGCTTGATTGTTGTCAGCCATAAGAATAAAAGTTTCGCATTTCGTGTGGTTATTGCTTTCATTGTGCTTGTTCCTGTCCTTAAAGGCAACCGCAAATCCGATTTTGGCGGCTTGTGCAATGACCTGGGGCAATAACTCTGTCAGTCCGGTGTATTTTTGCTAATATCGAATTTATTTCTACTGGTCTGATGAGATAGATGAAGCAGATATTTGCCCACCCTCGCTTGCTGAAAACGTTGTTGAATTGCTGGCCTCCTTTTTGGGGGGCGGGTATTCGTATTGAACAGCTAGGCCCGGATTATCGTTTTTGTCGCGTTGCTTTGTCCTTGAGGTGGTGGAACAAAAATGCCAATGGTACCCAATATGGTGGCAGCCTGTTTTCGATGACAGATCCTGTCTACTCGATGCTGTTAATGGGAATTCTGGGAGAGGGTTATTATATCTGGGATAGAGCCGCCAGCATCACTTTTATCAGACCCGGGCAGGGCCGGGTTTTTGCTGATATTCATTTGAGCCAAGAGCGGCTTGATGAGATACTCAATGCGACCCAAGATGGTCATAAGCACTTTCCTCAATTTCGTATTAATATTGTGGATGAGGAAGGGAGATTGATCGCCGAGGTAGAACGAACTCTTTACGTGCGCAAAAAACAAGCAAGCCGATAATGAGGGCGGGTATAGAGCAAATTTTCCTAACGTCATGGTTTGTAAAATAATTTGCGGTTAGTAGGGAACTTCGTCCATACTTGGGGTGACTAAGTAGTCTTTTTGACTATCCATAGAAACAAGGAGCATGTAATGCGCAATAAAATGATGTTGGTTGCTGGTGTTGTTGGTACTTTGATGCTGGCCGGTTGTAGCTCAAACACAGCTATGGAAACTAAGCTGGACGGTCTGTCTCAGGACATCCAAGCAGTTCAACAGGGTCAGCAAATGAACTCTGCCAAGATCGATCGTTTGGCTGCTGACGTTGCTGAAGCTCGCGCTTCTGCAGACCGCGCTAACTCTCGTCTGGACCAGATGGGTCGTTACACCAAGTAAATTTGGTTGTTACGAAAAAAAGCCTGGCTTCGGCCAGGCTTTTTTTTGTCTGCTATTCAGCAGTACTTTCTGTCTGTCGGGCTGTTGTACAAAAAAATGCCCGGTTTTGCCGGGCATTTTTTGTTCGCTATGGCCCTGTTTGTATCAAGGAAGCTGGCCTACAAGCTGAGGCATGCCTTGACGATGACTGATGATTTGCTCGATGAGCTCACGGTTGGCGCCTTGCTCGATAAGAGGCGTGAGCTTGCTCATATCCAGAGGGCGGTCGTCGGCCAGGCCTTCTGGTGTCAATGGCTCGTGAGACTCAATAAACGTCTGACCATATTCATCGGTGCTGACTTTAAGTGCCTGATTCACAATTTGAACCTGCACGCCCTTGTCGACTTGTGCGAACAACCACTCGACGTGCTCGGGATACATGCGAATACAGCCGGCGCTGGCACGCAGTCCTACATCCAATGGGTCGTTGGTGCCGTGGATCAGGTACTCACCGCTGCCATAGGCAAGGCGCATGGCATACTGGCCCAGTGGGTTATCAGGTCCAGCAGGTACCACAGCGGGTAGTGGTTTGCCCATCTTTTCGTACTCGCGACGAGTCGTGGTGGTAGGCGTCCAGGTAGGATTCTTGCGCATCTGACTGATGCTGGTAGTCATTTCCGGTGTCGCTCGGCCAACTCGACCAATACCAATCGGGAACACATACACGTCGCTGCCATCTTCCGGATAGTAGTACAGTCTCAGCTCGGCCAGGTTAATGACGATACCCTTGGTATCGGCGCGAGGTAGCAGCAATTGGTTCGGAATCACCAGTTCTTGCCCGGGTTTTAACAGAAACAGATCCTGATCCGGGTTGGCGGCCAGCATCAGGATAGGGCTAACCCCATAATAGCGGGCGAGACTGGCAAGGGTGTCGCCTTCCTGGGCGGTATGCAGCAGTATCTGACCCACCGGCTGACCTTTATTTTCCGGCAGGGGCAGGGGAGTGATGTTGGCTAGCGCCGAGGTGGCCGGCATTAGCAGGGCTAACAGTAAAATACTTAACTTTTTCATAATGAAATTCTCGCAAAAATCGTCTTTGTCATACTGGCGTGCCAGATCTGTCAATGCGTCAAGATACAAAAAAGGGACGCGCCTTCGCATCCCTTATCAGACCTGAAATAGCGGATTAAGATTCCAGCTCTTGCAGGCACATTTCCTCGTATATCTGCTTACACCAGGCTTTTACCCGATCTTGAGTCAGTTCGGGCTGGCGATCTTCATCAATACCCAGGCCAATAAAGTTGGCATCGTCTACCAGAGCCCGGGAAGCTTCAAATTCGTAACCTTCGGTTGGCCAGTGACCGATGATAATGGCACCTTTGGGTTCAATGATTTCACGCAATGTGCCCATGGCATCCAGAAAGTATTCTGCATAGTCTTCCTGATCGCCACAACCAAAGAGAGCGACCAACTTATCATTGAAGTCGATGTTTTCAAGCTCGGGGAAAAAGTCATCCCAGTCTGCCTGAGACTCGCCATAGTACCAGGTAGGAATGCCCAGCAGCAGTAAGTCAAAGTTGGCGATATCTTCTTTGGTACTTTTCGCAATATCGTGTACCTCGATCAGATTTTTACCCAGCTCTTTCTGGATCATCTTGGCGACGGCTTCGGTATTACCGGTGTCACTTCCAAAAAACAGACCTACACTTGCCATAATAATGTTGTACCTGTCTAAAATGTGGATGGTCAGGCCCGTTGGCCTATTGGCTGTCCTGCTGCTCAAGCTGTTGTAACAGCAAGGCCTGGATCAAATCGGCTCGGCTAAGCTGCTGCTCGGCGGCCAGTATATTCAGTCTATTCAGTAACGCCTGATCGACCTTCAGCTCAATGCGGCTCAGGCCGCGTTCGCGATCACGCTTGAGTTGATTGCGCTTGTTGTATTTCAGTTGTGCTTCACGGGGCAGAGGATTGGTTTTTGGTCTGCCACGCCGTCGTTCGTCGGCAAATAAATCCAGCGTTGTTCTGTCTGTTTCTTGCTTAGCCATGGGTCAACCGATGCCGCCTCCTTCCCAAGCGGCTTCAATGATGCCCTTGGCTATAAAGCCGGCACAGCCTAAAAACAATACGGCCCAGACAATATAACGACCGAATTTCGGAACGTTGCCCCGTTTGAGTACATCTTGGATAGCCAGCCCAATCAAGAGAAAGATGGCTACAAAAAAGAGCTTAAGACCCACGCTTTCCAGGAGCTCAATTTGTTCTAATGACATCGCACAGTCCGACCGTTATAAATTGGCGCCACTATAGCATAAAGGATTTAAGGCTGTTAACTGGCCTGAGCCAGGAAATCCAATACCAGCCGATTAAACAATTGTGGTTTTTCTGCGTGCAACCAGTGGCCGGTGCCCGGGATAACCCTGGCTTTGGCATGAGGAAACTGACGTATTACGTCGGCTTGATACTCGGGGAGCAGATAATCGGACTCTCCGCCCTTGATAAACAGCACCGGGCCTGTGTAGGGCGCCTCAAGGCCTGGCCAGTTCATGATGGTGGGGTAATGCTCAAGCAGCGCCGTTACGTTAAAACGCCAGGGCGAGGAGTGACCTGGCACGAACGACTTCAGCAAAAATTGGCGCACCCCCATGATCTTTACATGCTCACTCAATACGGCATCGGCCGTTTTACGATCATCGCAACCGGCAGCGATCACGGCCTGCAAGCCGGCAAACACCTCGTTGTGCCGAGCCTGGGTATAGGCCACCGGCGCCATGTCTGCCACCACCAGCCCGCCAATCACATCAGGTGCCATACCGGCGGCCATCATAGCTATTTTCCCGCCCATGGAATGGCCTATCAAGACCGGACGTTCCAGCTCGAGTTGAGCGATCAACGCCAGAATATCCTTGGCCATATCTTGATAACTGATGTGCTCACTGCGTGGCGACAGCCCATGATTGCGTACATCAACGGCAATCACATCATAATGCTCGGCCAATGCCTTGCTCAGGCCATTGAGATTATCCAGGCTGCCAAATAAACCGTGGATGACAACAACCGGCTGGCCTTTGCCCTGGCGGCGAAAGTTCAATTGCATGGGTATTTCCTGACGAAGGATCAAGGGTGATATTGTTGCTCGAGCGAGCTTAAGGCGCAACCTGCTTGGGCACATCGCCTGCTCCATGTATAATCAGGCTCCGTCATTGGGAGTGGACATGCCAGGAAATATGATGAAAACCATAGAGGTAGATGAAGATCTTTATCGTTACATTGCCAGCAATACGCGGCATATCGGTGAAAGTGCCTCGGATATATTACGACGCCTGCTGCAGATAGAGCCGGTGGCGCACCGGGTTGAGGCGCAAACTACGCCGTCGACCAAGGGCGCCCCTGCTAAAGTGGGGCAGTGCATAGCACAGATGCTGGAAAGCGAGGCCTTGGCTGAACAAGAGTCGGCCATCGATCGCTTTATGCATATTTTGTCGGTGATGTATCAGGATAATCCGGTCGCGTTTGCCCAGGCCAGCGATATCAAGGGGCGTAAACGCATTTATTTTGCCGACGACGAAGCCGCTTTGCTTGCCAGTGGCAACACCACCAAGCCAAAAGCCATTGCGGGCAGCCCTTATTGGGTGATCACCAACACCAATACTGGACGCAAACGCAATATAGTAGCCCAGTTAATGGCGGCCATGGGCTATCCCCACAGTTTGATTGAACGGGTGTGTCATAGCATCTAAGTCAGAGATAAGGAAATGGTTATGAGCAGACACCCCAGAGCCGGTATGCGTGCCAGCACCGCCGAGCTGGTGAATATTCCGCGGTTAATGGCCGCCTATTACCAGCTGCGTCCTGATGTTTCTATTCCTGAGCAGCAGGTGGCGTTTGGTACCTCGGGCCACAGAGGGTGCGCGCTGGACTCCAGCTTCAACGAGTCGCATATTCATGCTATCTGCCAGGCGATTGCCGAGTATCGGCAGACACAGGGGCTAACCGGACCCTTATATCTGGGCATGGATACTCATGCCTTGTCGGAAGCCGCATGGGGCTCGGCGCTTGAAGTATTAACCGCCAATGGAATTGAAGTCAGAATTCAGTCAGATCGCGGTTATACCCCCACCCCGGTAGTGTCTCACGCCATTCTTAATCACAACCGCGCACATCCGCATAGCCTGGCCGATGGCATAGTGATTACCCCGTCTCATAACCCTCCTCGTGATGGGGGTATCAAGTATAACGGTGCCGATGGTGGCCCCGCATCCAGCGCGGCTACCGGCTGGATTCAGAACAGAGCCAATCAGCTTATTACCCATCAGGGTGACGGTATTTGCCGTCAGTCTCTGAGCGAGGCACTGGCGCAAGCGGTGGCTTTTGATTATATCGAGCACTACGTGGCCGAGCTTGGCGAGGTGGTGGACATGGCCGCCATCCGTGACGCGGGCATTCGCATCGGTATCGACCCGTTGGGCGGGGCCGGCCTGGCCTACTGGCCACACATTGCCGAACGTTATGGTCTGGATATTACCGTGGTCAATCCCAGCCAGGAGCCGACCTTTTCATTCATGTCCCTGGATCATGACGGCAAAATCCGCATGGATTGTTCCAGCCCGGACTGCATGGCCAACCTACTGGCGATGAAAGACGAGTTTGATATCGCTTGCGGTAACGATCCCGATTATGACCGCCACGGCATTGTGGATGGTGAGGGGTTGATGAATCCCAATCACTATCTGGCGGTGAGCATTCATTACCTGTTTACTCACAGACCTGCCTGGTCAAAAGAGCTGGCGGTAGGCAAGACCCTGGTGTCATCTTCCATGATCGACCGAGTGGCTGCCCAGCTGAACTGCAGACTGATGGAAGTGCCAGTAGGTTTTAAATGGTATGTGAACGACTTGCTCGCAGGCCAGCTTGGCTTTGTGGGTGAAGAAAGCGCCGGCGCCTCGTTTTTACGGATGAATGGTCAGGTATGGAGTACCGATAAAGACGGTTTTATTCCTTCTTTGTTGGCGGCAGAAATATTGGCGGTTACCGGGCTGACGCCTCATCAGTATTATGCGATGTTGGTGGAACAGCTGGGCGATCCGGTTTATCGTCGAGTGGATGCGCCGGCCACCTTTGCCCAAAAACAGGTGCTGGCCAAACTGGATGCCGATGCCATTGATGCCGCCACCCTGGCTGGAGACCCCATTATTGCCCGGCTTACTGAAGCACCCGGTAACGGGGCCGCCATTGGTGGGCTCAAGGTGGTGACCGAGCAGGGCTGGTTTGCGGCCAGACCCAGCGGTACCGAGCAGGTATACAAAATATATGCCGAGAGCTTTCGTGGCGTCGCCCATCTCGATCGCCTGATTGAGGAAGCACAAATGCTGGTCAGTGCCACCTTTGCCAAGGCTGGCGTCTAAGTAAAGAGGGCCTTGTATACCCCATTATCATGGCTGAATGCCGAGCAATGGTGTTGAGACAGGGCCTCTCTTTTTTTGAGGTGAGTGTGAGGTGAGTGTAATGAACGCAAGCCAGCTTGATGATTTTTTGGCGCTAAGCCGAGCCAACCCACAATTTCTTGCCCCCTTTAGTGAAACGCTTCCCGATGGCGGACAAGTACAGGTATGGGATACCGGCGTAATATGCATTGAGCCCGTTGTGCCAGCCAGCAAAGATGTCGTGCTGTCGTGTGGTATTCACGGTAATGAAACCGCCCCCATCGAACTCTGTGCTCGACTGTTGGCCGATATCCTCAGTGGGCGCATTGTCTGCCGACAGCGCCTGTTACTGATTTTTGGTCATCCCACCGCCATGAATCTGGGGGTGCGAGAAGTTGAAGAAAACCTGAATCGCTTGTTTTCTGGTGCTCATGCCAAGGGCGACCGTCAATCCATGGAGCGGCAACGTGCCGCACGGCTTGAACAATACGTTACGCGGTTTTTTCAACACAGAGACGCAACCGAGCGGCTCCATTACGATTTGCACACCGCGATTCGTCCCTCACAGTACGAGCAGTTTGCTATCTACCCCTTCACTCACGGCGCTCCCTATCATAAGGGACAGCTGGCTTTTTTATGTGACTCAGGCGTCGATACCATCTTGCTGGCCCATGGCCCTACCATGACGTTCAGCTACTTCAGTGCGCACCAGTTTGCTGCGCATGCCTTTACCGTCGAGCTGGGCAAGGTAAACGCGTTTGGTCATAACGATGCCAGCCGGGTAGCTAAGCTGGAAAACAATTTGACTCAGCTATTGCAAACGCCTGGCTGGCAGCCTCCACCGCTGGATCTTGCACGCATTCGTGTATTTAAAGTGTGCCAGGAAATCATCAAGCAAAGTGAACACTTTTGTTTTCACTTTGCCGATACCGTGGCAAATTTCACGATGTTTTCGCCGGGTACTCTGTTGGCACAAGACGGTTCTCGGCAATGGCGAGCGGGTGACAATGCAGAAGCGGTGATTTTTCCGAATGCAGGTGTTGCTCTGCAGCAGCGTGCGGCATTGATGGTAGAGGCGGCTGAATTAAGCGCCGACAGGCTTTACTGACGGGCGGTGAAGACAAAGATAAACGATCGAGAAAGCTGCGTTAGATCACAATGCAGACCTTTGGTTTCATTTTTTAATTTTTTTTGTGAACAAAATGTAGCTTTTTGGTGTCGTTCTATGTAATTATTTTTGTGCATCAAGATAACGCTGTAAGCACACAGGTGACGCCGTTAAACGTTATAAAAACCAGGACGTCATACTTCGAACAAGTGAGGGAATCACGAATGAAGCAAATTAGTAAGCGTATTTTCACTGTCTCTGCTCTGGCTCTGGCCGTCTCTGCCGCCCCCCAGGTGAGCGCCGCCAACTGGTCTGATACCTATGTGGGCTACCGTTACGGCTCTGATTTCACAGAACCGTTTAACCCTAATGATGTTGAAAAGCACATCCTGCAATTGACTCATGCCAGCGGCTACGACTATGGTCAGAACTTCTTCAACCTTGATTTGCTGCAATCCGATAATATGGACCAAGCCAATGGTGATACCAGAGGCGAGGGTGACGGTGCTTTTGAAGCTTACCTGACTTACCGCCATCAGCTGCATCTGGGCAAGGTATTTGATACCGACCTGAGCTTTGGTCCGGTAAAAGAAGTGGCACTGACTGCCGGTTTTGACTTGAACACCAAGAATACGGCCGTAGCTCCTCGCAAGCAACTGTTGCTGGTGGGGCCGACCCTGAAGTTTGCCGTGCCTAAAGGCTTCCTCGACTTCAGCGTAATGTACGCTCATGAGCGTAATCATAACGGTACAAAGCCGACTGCAGAAGAAAGAGACATTACCTATAATGACTACACCGTCTACAACGTGAGCTGGGGTCTGCCCTTCCAGGCCGGTCCGGTACCGATGAAGTTCCAGGGCTTTGGTAACTACAACACCGCCAAAGGCCAAGGCACCACCGATGAGCAGCTGGTGCGGACTTCTCTGATGGTAGATGTGGGTCAGCTGGCCTTCAACAAGAGCAATACCGTCTGGGCTGGTGTGGGTTACGAATACTGGAACAACAAGTTCGGTATCACGGGCAAGCCCGGTGTGGATACTCATGCACCAACTTTCAACCTGGAATGGCATTTCTAATCGAATGACCGTCCATCGCTAACCACTCCCGTTAGCCAAGAAAAAAGAGCGCCTCGGCGCTCTTTTTTGGTTGCTGTCGTCTGCCATTAGCTCAAATTTGTACCATCTGACTCCAAAACAGCATCAGGACGATTCGTTGATATTGCTTTTAGCAGCATTAGCAGCATTAGCTGCAGTAGAGCCGGGCTGGGAGGACGCCACGTTTGCTGCTTTCTTGTGGGCTTTAGGGCCAAAGGGATAGCGGCGGTGCGTAAAAATATAATGGTAAACACTGGCAAAGCCGATCATGAACAGGGTGCCAAACAGAGTGGGCAGAAGAAAGTCCATCGGCACTAATTCGGGGTCGGCTAAATAAATCAATATAGGGTTGGCACCGGCGGGAGGGTGCAGGGTGTCGGTTAACACCATCAATGTAAAACTTAAACCAAAGCAGACTGCCAGGCCAATCATGGGGTCGGGAATAAACTTGAGACCAATAATCGTCAGAATAGTGGTGAGTAGATGTCCTAAAATTACATGCTTGGGCCGAGACAAAGGGGCCGAGGGCAGCAATAATAACAACACCAAGGTTGCCCCCAGCGGTGCACTCAATACCATGAAATGAGTCCAGTCTTTCAGGTAACTCAGTATGATCACGGCGGTAAAAGCAGCCAGGCCGGCTAGGGTGGCGTCGCGTAGTCGGTGTTTAAAGTGCATATAACCTCAGTGCAGAATAGTCATTATGGATAGCGTTGGTACACTATAAAAGTGTATTCAAAATGCATATAAATTAAAAGGCAGGCGTACCATTCTAGCGTTATAAGTTAGTACCGGAGGCGATATGAATGAACATGAGTCATTACGAAAAGCCTTATCCTGGTTACTGGAGCACAAGAAAATTGAGGGGCCTCTGATTGCCGAGGCCAGCCAGCGTTTTGATTTGTCGCCGCTGGATGAAGCCTTTTTGCGGCAATATTTTGTAGAACGTGGGCAGTATAAACCCGAAAACAACTAAAAAACCATCATAGTGGCGAATTAGTCGGCAGTTGAATCATCAACTGTTTACAGGCGGTCTGACTATCAGTATTATTCGTCTCGTTCGGAGGGGTGGCAGAGTGGTTGAATGCACCGGTCTTGAAAACCGGCATGGGTTTATAGCCCATCCAGGGTTCAAATCCCTGCTCCTCCGCCATAAAAAACGAGAAAGGCCTTGCTGTAAAGCAAGGCCTTTTTTGTATCTGTCAATAAAGAATGTGAGGAGTGAAACATAACCTCCTCCTCACATTCAATAACGGCTTAACGCTGATGAATGGCGTTGATCATGCGATCCAGTGCTTCTTCCAGCATGGCGCGCGAACAGCCGAAGTTAAGTCGCACAAAGTCGCTGCCACCAAACTGGCCGCCAGGGGACAAGCCCACACCAGCTTGTTCAAAAAAGGCCACCGGGTCGTCCAAATCGAGGGCACTGATATCAACCCAGGCCAAATACGTGGCTTCGGGAGACAGTACCTTAACACCGGGTACCTGATTAAGGCGTTCTACCAGCAAATCCCGATTTTGGCGCAAGTAATCCAGCTGTGCGTCCAGCCAGTCATCACCGTCCTGATAAGCGGCTTCGGCGGCCACAAAGCCCAGTAGATTCACGTCGGCCATAATGCCGCGGGCGGCGCGGGTAAAGCGGTTGCGCAACTCGGCATTGGGAATAATGGCAAACGAGCAACACAGCCCGGCAATGTTAAAGGTCTTGCTGGGCGCCATCAGGATCACGCTGCGGCTTGCCGCATCGGCATTGAGGGCGGCATAGGGAATGTGCGGCTTGCCTTCGTCGAGCAACAGATCGCAGTGAATTTCATCGGAACAGATAATCAGGTTATGGCGCTCGGCAATCTCGTTGATTGCCAGTAGCTCTTCCCGAGTATAAATGGTGCCACCCGGATTATGCGGGTTGCAAAACAATAACAGCTCGCTGTGTTTGGCTTGTTGTTCCAGTTGCTCGAGATCGGGTAACCAGCGACCGTCTTTTTCTACCATTTCTACATAAGCCGCCTTGCGGCCATGAAACCCAGGGGCATGTAAAAACGGATAATAGATGGGCTTGGCGGTGATCACCGGGCTATCGGGGGCGCTGAAGGTCTGACAGGCAAGGTTAAGTGCCGGTACTACACCTGGCATATAAACCAGCCAGTCGGCTTCTATTTGCCAATGGTAGCGCTCGGCCATGCGCTTGATGATCAGTTCGGTTAACTGGGGGCTGGGCCGGCTATAGCCAAAAATGCCGTGTTCAACGCGCTCGGTCAACGCCTGGATGACGGCGGGGGGGGCCTTGAACTCAGTATCCGCAACCCACATGGGTAATATATCTGTGCCTTCATATTTCAGCCACTTGAGAGCACGGGTGGGGCGGCGGTCTATCCACTGATCAAAATCAAACATTGGGGTTCCTTGTCAACTGTTAGGCGTTCAGCATAAGGAAGCCGCTTCACGCTGGCAAGATCAAGCGTCCGCTCTGTTGTCATCGGGCAGGCCGTAATGATGGCGAATAAGGGTTAACAGCAGGCTGGCGGCAGGGCCGAGCGGGGTGGTGCGGGGCAGTATCAGATGGGTAAATCGCTTGCGCAGGATCTGGCTGGCCACGGGCAGACGCGTGAGGCTATCGGCTTCAATCAAGGGGGCAACTACCTCGTGCGGCAGCCAGGCAAAGCCGACTCCTCGGCGCAGCAAAGACAGCGTATCGTGCAGATGATTGATAATCCAGGGTTGCGTTGTGCCCTCCCAGCCTGCTTCTGGTTCATTCCCCTCGGCCAGTACCAATTCCAGCTCTGCTTCCAGCTCATGGGTACCTACCTCATCCAGAGTTGCCAAGGGATGACTCGGGGCACAAACAGGCACATATACCGTTGTGGTCAGCGCCAGGCTGGTCACCCCGCTAAAGGCTCGACTGGCAAACACCATATCGGCCGCCTGCTTGGCAACCACGGCTTTGCAGCCGGCGGGTTGTGCTTCCAGCAGGTGAATGCGGCAACCGCGAGAGCGCTTCGAAAAGTCGGCCAGAGCCTGATAAAAAGGCTGCCGTGGCAAAGAGGCTTCTACTACCAGGCGCAAAACAGGCTCCCACCCGCTGGCCAGTATATCAGCCAGTGATTCCAGTTCTTTTATGTCCTGGGTCAGCTTGCGTGAACGACGCAAAAAAACCTCACCTTCAGGGGTAAGGTACGCCTTTCGCCCCCTTACCTCTAACAAAGGCACCCCCAACCCCTGCTGCAATTTTGCTACCGCATGGTTGAGAGACGACTGACTTTTATTCAGCACTTCAGCGGCTTGAGCATAGCCACCCTGGTCGACTACAGCCTGAAAAATACGCCATTGCTCTACCGTACTCTTTGGTCGATACATGGCCTGTCACATCCTTTTGACAATCAGCTTAAATCAAGCGTTTGAGCTGAAATTGAACACATATTCGGCCTGAGTTATGACGCCGAGCCGTAAAGAGGGCGCACCTTGTCTGGCTGGGCATCAAGAGACTGGCCATTGATTTGCTGGCTATCTTTGCCCATCAGATAAAGATAGAGCGGCATTATCTGCTCAGGCGTGCGCAGGCTGGCGGGATCTTCGCCGGGGTAGGCGCGCGCGCGCATGTCGGTGCGGGTAGCTCCCGGATTAATGCAGTTGACTCGTACTGTGGTATTGCTCAGCTCGTCGGCAAGTACCTGCATCATGCCTTCGGTGGCAAACTTGGAGATGGCATAGGTACCCCAGTAAGCTCGACCCTGTTTACCCACGCCCGAACTGGTGTAAACAATAGAGGAATGCGGTGTGGCTTTTAACAGGGGCAAGAGCGCCTGAGTCATCAAGAACTGCGATTTGAGGTTAATCTGTATCACCTTGTCCCATTCGTCTTCGCCAATCATTTCAAACGGGCTGAGTACGCTCAGATGACCGGCGTTGAACAAGACACCATCGAGGCGGCCAAACTGTTGCTTCAGGGTTTCGGCCATATCCCGATAATGGTTTTTGGTGGCGCCGAGCAGATCCAGGGGAATAATAGCCGGCTCCGGGCTGCCCTGAGCCACCAATTCGTCGTAGACCGCCCCCAGCTTGTTGACGGTTCTGCCCAATAACACCACGGTGGCCCCATGAGCACCATAATGCAAGGCAGCCTGGCGGCCGATACCGTCGCCTGCGCCGGTGATCAGAATCACTTTATCGTTCAATAAATCGGAAGCTGCTTGATAATCGTGCATATCGGCTGTGTTCTCTTGGTCATCATCAATGTAATAGGATCAAACCAGACTCTGGTGCGGGATGCTAGTACTCCAGACCAAAATCAAGCAAAAAAGGCCATTGGTGTTCGCAGGCAAGGCTCTTACAATGGGCCATTAACCTGGCTAACGAGTGATATCTCAAGGAAACATCATGTTGGAATTTGTATACGAGTATGGCCTGTTTGCGGCCAAAGCGTTGACCTGGGTCATCGCCATTGGCGTGGTGGTGGCCTTGATTGCAGGAGCGGCCACGCGGCAAAAACGCGGTGGCGACAAGCTGGAAGTAGAAGACATGAGTGCCGAGTTACGTCATCAACAGCAGCAGTTGCAGTTGGCATCGGCCCTCAACGATCACGAACGAAAAGCCCTTAAGCAGCAGTTCAAACAGACGGCCAAAGCCGAAAAAAAGCAGGGCGAATCCGGCTCGCGGCTCTATGTACTCGACTTTAAAGGCAGCATGGATGCCCATGAAGTCTCGGGCCTGAGCCGTGAAATCACCGGGTTGCTGCAACTGGCCAAGGCTGGGGATGAGGTGCTGTTACGTCTCGAGTCTGGTGGCGGTGTGGTACATGGTTATGGCCTGGGAGCCGCCGAGCTGGCGCGATTAAAAGCCAAGGGGCTGCACCTGACGGTGGCGGTTGATAAAGTTGCCGCCAGTGGCGGTTACATGATGGCCTGTGTGGCCGAGCGGATTATTGCCGCCCCTTTTGCCATTATCGGCTCCATTGGCGTGGTGGCCCAGCTGCCCAACTTCAACAAATTTCTCAAGAACAAAGATATTGATGTTGAACTGCACACGGCGGGCGCCTACAAGCGCACCCTGACCCTGTTCGGTGAAAACGACGACGAAGGTCGCGCCAAGTTTCGTGAAGAGCTGGAGGTAATCCACCATCGATTCAAAGACTTTATTGCAGAAAACCGTCCGGCATTGGCGCTGGACAGAGTCGCCACTGGCGAGCACTGGCTGGCCACCGATGCCCGTGAGCTGGGTCTGGTCGATCAGCTGTCTACCAGCAGTGAGTATTTGCTGGAGCAAAGTGCCAGCAAGCGGGTTATCCGCTTACACTTTACCCCCAAGCAAACCCTGAAACACAAGCTGGGCAAGGCGGCAGAAGCCGGAGTGAGTCGCGCTGTGGTCAAGCTGCTGGAAGCCGGCCAACGGCCGTTTAGCTAACTAAAAAAGACTAAATACTTCTTTGCCACGGAATCCACGGAAAATTAAGATGAGGTAAGAACGAAACTTTTTAGGCGAAAAGACCTTATAAATAAAAGGTCTTTCGCCTTTTCACTTGGCTGTCTTTACGTCCGTGGGTTCAGTGGCAAAATAGGTTTAGATTTGGCCTTTAAGAGCAATGTTGTCGTCTTCTTCACTCTTTCCCCTTCGCTCTTTACGTTTTATTGCTGAAACGGATATACGGAGCCTAATTGTAAAATCTGGGTCAGTTCATCCAGTGCCGTGCGCGACTGTTGCAGCAGGGATGGGTCCCGCAAGTCATTCAGACTCAGGCGGTCGCGATAATGCTGATCAACCCAGTGATTAAGACGAGCAAACAGAGCCTCGTTCATCAGACAGGCCGGATTGGTCGCCGCCAACTCCGCTTCATTTAACGCCACCCTCAGTCGCAGGCAAGCTGGACCGCCGCCGTTGCGCATGCTTTGCTTCACATCAATAAAGTGCACTTCCTTGATGGGGGTATTCAAGCCGGGCAGCTTGTCCAGGTAGGCTTTTACACTGGCAATATTGGCACATTCGGTTGGGGCAATCAGCGCCATGTGGCCGGGTTTGAGGGTCACAATCTGGGTATTGAACAGATAGCTGGCGATGGCGTCCATCAAGGGAACGTCGGCGCTGGGCACTTCAATGAAAAACAGCGGTGTATCCGGCATTTTCTGGCGAATATCATGCAATACGGCCGGTGTATCCCAGAAGGCTTCCTGATGGTAGAACATCACATTCTGGTTACCTACCGAAATCACGTCATTATGAAACACGCCCTGATCGATCACCTTGGGATTTTGTGCAATAAAAATGGCGGTGTCTTCATTCAATCCGTGCAGACGCGCCACGGCGCGAGAGGCTTCCAGGGTTTGTCGGGCCGGATAACGCTGTGGTGCGGGCAGGCTGGCATCAAAGGCGCTACGTCCATAAACGAACAACTCTACTCCCGCTTGATCGTAATTGGCACACAGACGAGTATGGTTGGCCGCACCTTCGTCACCAAAGTAGTCGTTGGCGGGCAGCGCGGCGTGATGGCAAAAATATTGCTCGTCGGCAAACACCTGGCCCAAAATCCGACCCGTTACCTCATGTTCGATAGAGCGATGAAACTTGTTGGTCAGATTGGCCGGCGTAAAATGCACGCGACCGTCCTGGGTGTCGGCGCTGGGTGAGACGGTCGCGGCATTGGCAGTCCACATGCTGGAGGCCGAACAGCAGGCCGCCAGCAGGGCAGGGCTGTCGCGATAGGCTTTTTCCAGCACCTGGGCATCGCTGCCACTAAAACCAAGCCGGCGCAGTGTGACCATGTCTGGCCGCTCCTGAGGCGCCAATACGCCTTGCACCAGGCCAAGCTCGCTCAGTGTCTTCATTTTTTGCAGCCCTTGCTTGGCGGCCTGCTTTGGGTTGGAATGCTCCAGGGCATTATGCTGTGAGGCGACATTGCCATAAGACAGGCCGGCGTAGTTATGGGTAGGTCCGACCAGGCCATCAAAATTTGCTTCACACTGAGCCATTATATTGTCCTTATAAACGGTTAAAACGCCTAAGAAAATTCTACCGCGAGCCATTATAGGTGGATTTATGGAGGAGTTGTAACCTAACATTAACAACAGTCATCACCTTTATGATAACAATGCATAAAAAGCGGTCGAACAGGCAGCTGAATCAAAAAAGCGGTTGATTCCTGTTGGTATCAAGGTGTTAATAAGTACATATAAATTCAATTATTTTTTTCCGGCTCTCGCCTGGCAAGTTTGCATTTTGCGGCATATTCACTTATACAGCCGTCATTACCTTGCCGCCGGACCCCGAATGCGGGCCAGACCTTAAGGATATAAACGCGCTTTATGAGTAAATCGCTGGTTATTGTGGAATCGCCTGCAAAGGCAAAGACCATCAACAAATATCTGGGTAAAGACTTCATCGTCAAATCCAGTGTCGGCCATGTGCGGGATCTGCCCACCGCCGGCTCCTCTGTCGCTAAAAAAACGGGGGCCAAAAAAACAGATACCAAGCAGCTGAGTCCTGAAGAAAAAGCGATACTCAAGCAGCAAAAAGAACAAAAGGCGCTTATCGCCCGCATGGGCATAGATCCCAACAATGGCTGGAAGGCCAACTATCAGGTGCTGCCGGGAAAAGAAAAGGTGGTGAACGAACTGCAAACCCTGGCCGAAAAAGCCGATATCGTCTATCTGGCAACGGATTTGGACCGCGAGGGGGAGGCAATAGCCTGGCACCTGAAAGAGCTGATCGGCGGTGACGAACAGCGCTTCAAGCGGGTGGTATTTAACGAAATTACCAAGTCGGCCATTCAGGACGCGTTCAGCCAGCCATCGGAATTAAACCAGAATCGTGTTAATGCCCAGCAAGCCCGTCGTTTTCTCGACCGGGTAGTGGGTTACATGGTGTCGCCTCTGCTGTGGAAAAAAGTGGCCCGCGGTTTGTCTGCCGGTCGCGTGCAGTCGGTTGCCGTGCGTTTGCTGGTAGAAAAAGAACGTGAAATCAAAGCCTTCGTACCGGAAGAGTACTGGGATATTCAAGCCGAACTGAGCAACGAGCAGAAACTGGCGTTGTCGATGGCGGTGGCCAAATATCAGGGCAAAGAGTTCAAGCCGGTTAACGAAGCACAGACCATGGCGGCGGTTGCCACCCTCAAGGCCAGTGAATTCAAGGTGGTCTCTCGGGATGATAAACCCACCCAGAGCAAGCCACCGGCGCCCTTTATTACCTCAACCCTGCAGCAAGCCGCCAGTACGCGACTGAGCTTTGGGGTGAAGCGCACCATGATGCTGGCGCAGCGCCTGTACGAAGCTGGCTACATTACCTATATGCGTACCGACTCGACCAACCTGAGTCAGGAAGCGGTCGCCAGCGCTCGTGATTACATTCAAGAGCAGTATGGCCCCAGCTATTTGCCGGAAAATCCGAACGTATACAGCGCCAAGGCCAATGCCCAGGAAGCGCACGAGGCGATTCGTCCCTCGGATGTGACCCTGAATGCCGATCTGCTGGATGGCATGGAAGCCGATGCCAAGCGCTTGTACGATTTGATCTGGCGCCAGTTTGTGGCGTGTCAAATGGTGCCCGCCCAGTACGACAGCACCACCATTACCGTGGGTGCCGACGATTACGAACTTAAAGCCCGTGGCCGTATCTTACGCTTTGCCGGTTGGACCAAGGTGCAGGCGGCGGCTCAGGGCCGCAAAGGCGAGGATACAGTGCTGCCGGCAGTGCAGGCCGGTGAAGTACTCACCCTGGAGCAACTCGAGCCCAAACAGCACTTTACCAAGCCCCCTGCGCGCTTTAGTGAAGCGGCTCTGGTACGCGAGCTGGAAAAACGCGGCATCGGCCGTCCATCAACCTATGCTTCCATTATTTCGACCATTCAGGATCGCGGCTACGTCAAGGTAGAAAGTCGTCGTTTTTATGCCGAAAAAATGGGTGAGATTGTTGCCGACCGGCTGCAGGAAAGCTTTGCCGAGTTGATGAACTATGACTTTACCGCGCAAATGGAAAGCAAGCTGGATGAAATTGCCGACGGCGAGCTGAACTGGACCCAGGTGCTGGATGCCTTCTATGCCGAGTTCAGTGAAGATTTGGGCAAGGCCGAATTGCCGGCAGACGAAGGCGGCATGCGCGCCAATGAAATGGTGTTTACCGATATCGATTGCCCGACCTGCGGTCGTAAAATGGGGATTCGTACCGCCAGCACCGGGGTGTTCCTGGGCTGTTCCGGTTATGCACTTCCGCCCAAAGAGCGCTGCAAGCAAACCATCAACCTGGTGCCTGGTGATGAATTTGTACTGGCCAATGACGAAGAAGCCGAAACCGATGCGCTGCGCGCCAAACATCGTTGTAAAAAATGCGGCACCGCCATGGATGCCTATTTAATTGACGATAAACGCAAGCTGCATGTCTGTGGTCAAAACCCCGATTGTGACGGTTACGAGTTGGAAGAAGGTCAGTTCAAACTGAAAGGTTATGAAGGTCCGGTGATTGATTGTGATCGCTGCGGTGCCGAAATGCAGTTGAAGACCGGCCGCTTCGGCAAATACATGGCCTGTACCAACGAAGAATGTAAAAACACCCGCAAGATCTTGAAAAGCGGTGAAGTTGCGCCGCCAAAGGAAGATCCGGTGCACTTGCCAGAATTGCCCTGTACCCAGTCCGACGCGTACTTTGTGCTGCGCGATGGGGCGGCGGGTATCTTTATGGCTGCCAGTAATTTCCCCAAATCCCGGGAAACCCGGGCTCCCTTGGTGGAAGAGCTGGTGCAGTTCAAAGACCGGTTGTCGCCCAAGTTTTTGTATCTGACCGAGGCGCCGACCCAGGATCCTGATGGCAACAAGGCCGTGGTTCGCTTCAGTCGCAAGAACAAGGAGCAGTATGTGATGACTGAAATCGATAAAAAAGCCACCGGCTGGACCGCCCATTACGTCGATGGAAAATGGGAACAGCGGCAAAAAGGTAAAAAATAATCTGCAACAAGGCCAGCGTTTACGCTGGCCTTGTTGTTTGCAGGAAAAGGTATGCAGGGATATATTTTATAACAGAGCTTACAGGATCGAGCTCGTACGACTGTGTTGGCATAAAAGTGATAGGGGACGGCTACCTTGCCTGCGATTAAATAACAAGGATGTTAATTCGATGCAGGCTTGCCTGCTTTCAGGAGTGAATATGGATATTCATGAAGTGAGACCCGGCATGATTTGCCACACAGCAGACGGCTCCGGCTATGTGCTGGAAGTTGATATTCAAAACCAGCTGGTATTGTTACAGCGGGAAGATGAAACCATTCCTTTTCAAGTGCATGTCAGCGAGTTGATAAAAGAGCAATAGCGCTCGCTCCACCTTGGTGAGCCATTCCGGCAATAATGAAAAAGCCGTCTTTCGACGGCTTTTTCATGGGGTTGGAATTACTGCTCGGACAGTAATTCGGCATGCAAGTCGTTAATCACCTGATTGGCGTTGTCTTCGGGAACTAAGAAACACAGATTATGCGGGCTGGCGCCGTAGCAGATCATGCGTACATTGACGTCTTCCAGTGTTTTAAACACCCGAGTGCCGGTGCCACTGACGTCACTCATGCGGTTACCAATCAGCGCGATCAGGGCCAGACCTTCTTCCACCTTGAGATGGCAGTGTTTGTCCAGTTCGGCCCGCACTTCTTCGGTTAATGCCTCGGCACCCGAGTCCAGCGTCAGCGACACGCTGATCACCGAGGTGGTAATCAAATCGACCGAGATTTTATGCCTGGCCAGAATACCAAACACTTCGGCCAGAAAGCCGTGTACCTGAAACATGCTCTGGTTGGTCAGCGTCAGCAATACCTGATTGCGACGCAATGCCAGGGCGCGGAACAGTGGCTGGCTATCGGTATTGTTACGGATCCAGGTACCGCCGGCTTCAGGCTCTTTGCTGGAACCGACAAACACCGGAATCTGCTGGCGCACGGCGGGCTGCAAGGTAGCCGGGTGCAAGACCTTGGCACCAAAGGTGGCCATTTCCGAGGCTTCGCTGAAGCTGATCTCGGCGATGGGACGGGCATCGCTGACCAGGCGTGGGTCTGTGGTATAAATGCCCGGCACATCGGTCCAGATTTGTATGGCCGTTGCGCCCAGCGCTTCGGCCAGCAAGGCCGCAGAAAAATCGCTGCCGCCCCGGCCCAGCGTGGTGGTGCGTCCGTCTTGTGCCGCACCAATAAAGCCCTGGGTGACGACCAGCTGATTGCTGGCTAATGGCTTGAGCTCTTTGTCCACTTCGGCCTGCAGCGTGGCCAGGTCGGGGGTGGCACGACTGAAGCGATCGTCGGTGCGCATGACCTTGCGTACATCAAACCACACGGCCTGGGTGCCGCGATGGCGCAACAGCTCGACGAAGAGTCGGGTCGACATCAATTCCCCTTGCGACACAATCTCGTCGTGCAGCGCCTTGGTGGGGCTGATGGCGGCACTGTCGGCCAGCTCTTTGATATGAACAAGAATGTCTTCGATGTGCCGGGTAAGCATTTCGGGCTTGTCCAGGCTGTTCAGAATACCCTGCTGGATCTCGGTTAACTGTTGCAGCAGCGCTGCGCGAGAGTCGGGTTGATGTTCGCCCGAGGCCAGTGCCACTAATATGTTGGTTACGCCAGAGCTGGCGCTGAGTACCGCTAGGCGGGTATCGGGATTTTGTTCGAGAATGGTGGCACAGCGGTGCATGGCTTGTGCGTCTACAACGCTGGTTCCACCAAATTTAGCAACAGTTAACTGACTCAAGTGCAGCTCCTTCACAGGTGCAATAATAACAAATAACGGGAAACGGCTGCAGGGACGGAAAATGTCACTTAGAAGCACGCCACCCCTAGGTGACAACCCGAAGGATTCAGCCCTCGTGGCCGAGGAAAATACGTCATCCCCGTATTTTCCTCTCGGCGTTATCTCCCCTGACCGGCGATCTCTAGAGTGGATGCTCTTTCTGCCGGCTGCCTGAATAACGCGCCTCTTCTGCCCAATGACGGGCCACCACATAAGTACTGATTCTGCCGATAGCTGTCAATACATAAGTGGCTAATTTAGGGTTAAAGCAGATCTTTCATCATGATTTTGGAGCGCCGTTGAAAATTATAAAGTGCCTGTTTACCCATGGGCAAGGCACTGACATCCACCGGCTCGAATCCCCGCTCCCTGAACCAGTGAATGGAGCGGGTCGTTAAAATGAACAGTTTGCTCATGCCGCGCTTCTTGGCTTGCTCTTCTATTTTATGTAACAGCATGTCGCCGCGGCTGCCGCGACGATAGTCATGGTGAATGGCCACACAGGCCATTTCTGCCATCGATTCCTCAGGGAAGGGATACAAGGCGGCACAGCCGATAATGGCACCGTCTTTTTCAATAATGGTGAACTGATCCACTTCCATTTCCAGCTGCTCGCGAGAGCGACGCACCAGTATGCCTTCTTCTTCCAGTGGGCGGATTAAATCCAGAATACCGCCAATGTCGTCAATGCGTGCCTGACGGGCCTGCTCGGCACTCTGACTGACCAGCTGGGTTCCCAGTCCGTCTCGGGTAAACAACTCCTGAATAAGAGCGCCATCATCCTTGTAGCTCACCAGGTGGCTGCGCGGCACACCGGCGCGACAGCTGGAAATGGCGGCCCGCAGGTAGCGTGCGGTGCCGGACAGGGTATCGCCGTCGGCCAGGAGTCGCTGCAGGTGTTCTTCTGCCTGCTCGGGAAACAGCTCGGGTATCGCCACTCCCTCTTCATCAAGCACACCGTGCTGAGAACAAAAACCAATCAGCTTGGTGGCTTTCAGCTCTATGGCCAGCCGACGTGCCAGCTCTTCAGAAGACAGATTGAAGCTTTCACCTGTGACCGAAAATCCGATAGGGGAGATCAGCACGGTGGCGCCATTGGCCAGCTGATGATGAATGGTATCGGTATGAATGCGGCGCACGCGGCCCGAATGCTGATAGTCAACACCATCATCCACTCCCAGCGGCTGAGCCGTGACAAAATTGCCGGTGACCACGTTGATGCGGGCATTTTGCATTGGGGTATTGATCAGACCCATCGACAGGCGCGCCATTATGTCCATTTGCAAGCCGCCGCATACGTCTTTGATAATACGAAAACTGTGTTCATCGGTGACGCGGGTGTGCTTGTGAAACACGTTGTCAAGACCGGCTTCCGCCAGACCCCGATCAATTTGCGGACGCGCACCAAACACGATGACCAACCGGATCCCAAGGCTGGTGAGCAGCGCAATATCACTGATGATATTGGAGAAGTTGTCCTGATCGATGGCTTCGCCGCCCAACATGACCACGAAGGTAGAGCCCCGGTGAAGATTGACATAAGGGCTGGACTGTCGGAATGCTTTCACCAAAGCCGCATCGGTATCGCGCACGGATAATCCTTTAAAATGGCAGAAATAAAGACGCATAATCGTGAAAATTAATGCAAAAAACAAGACTAAATATTTACTTTTCCCTGCTGAACGCACGAGAACCTGCCCACGCAGAAGTAAACTGCCAACATGACATCATGGTCTGCGCCCGAGCACGGCATTTTGATTTGAAAAATGCGAGCGAGCCCCAATAATGCGACCTGCCTTGATATGGGCTTTATGTTAGGCTTCAAACGAGGGGTAGCAGTAGAATCTACCTCACTCGTAGCTATAGCCAAAATAACAAAAGCGAGAAAAAAACAATGCAAAGGAAACTGTGCTTATTCACTCTTGGGGGGCTGATGGCACTGTTCAGCACCTCGGTTTTTGCGGCCGAGGTGCCGCTTGATTTAACCCGTACTCCGGTCGGCATGTTCGCCGTCATTGTCTTTGTTATTGCGTATCTGCTGGTCATGGGCGAAGAATACCTGAGTCTGCGCAAATCCAAGCCTGTGCTTATCGCGGCAGGCATCATATGGGTAGCCATTGGCTGGACCTATGTCAATTACGATATTCCCGGTTTAACAGAAGAGGCATTTCGGCATAACTTGCTGGAATATGCCGAGCTACTGCTGTTCTTGCTGGTGGCCATGACCTACATCAATGCCATGGAAGAGCGCGGATTGTTTGATGCGCTGCGGGTGTGGATGGTGCGCAAGGGCTTCAGTTACACATCCTTATTCTGGCTAACCGGCTGGCTGGCGTTTTTTATCTCTCCCGTTGCCGACAACCTGACCACGGCCTTGTTGATGTGTGCCGTGGTGATCAAGGTGGGAGAAGGGGACAAGCGTTTTATCAATCTGTGTTGTGTGAACATAGTGGTGGCGGCCAATGCCGGCGGCGCCTTCAGTCCTTTTGGCGACATCACCACCCTGATGGTATGGCAAGCCGGTATCATCAAGTTTAACGAATTCTTTATCCTGTTTATTCCGGCGGTGGTCAACTATTTGCTTCCCGCCCTTGTGATGAGCTTTTTTATCGAGAAGCGTCGACCGGCCGCTGTGTATGACAATGCGGTGCTAAAGCGGGGCGCGTTTCGAATTGTGTTTCTGTTCTTGCTCACCGTCGCCACGGCGGTGGCCTGTCATAGTTTGCTGAATCTTCCTCCGGTACTGGGCATGATGACCGGACTGGGATATTTGCAATTTTTCGGCTACTTCTTACGCCAGACCCTGCCAAGTTCGATAGCGCGCCAACGTGTCATGGCGAAAAAACGCGGAGACGAAGAAGCACTTAAACGCCTGGGCAGTGTGGTGCCCTTTGATGTGTTCAGCCGAGTGGCCCGAGCCGAGTGGGACACGCTCTTGTTCTTCTATGGCGTGGTAATGTGCGTGGGCGGCCTTGGTTTTATGGGGTATCTGGCACTGGTATCCGAGATGCTTTACGGTGGCTGGGATGCCGTATATGCCAACATTGCGCTGGGGATAGTGTCGGCGGTAGTCGATAACATACCCGTGATGTTCGCGGTATTGACCATGGATCCGGAAATGTCTCATGGTAACTGGTTGCTGGTTACCCTGACCGCCGGTGTGGGCGGTAGCCTGTTGTCTGTCGGTTCGGCTGCCGGGGTGGCGCTAATGGGCCAGGCCCGTGGCATGTATACCTTTTTTGGTCACCTCAAGTGGGCCCCGGTGATCATGCTGGGATATGCGGCCAGTATTCTGGTTCACCTCTGGCTAAACGCCGATAGTTTCAAGGTGTTCGGTTAAGCCATAGCGGTAATGAATCAGCCCCATCAATAAAGCCCCTGTTCGCTCACGCAACAGGGGCTTTTATATATACGGCTGACGCCTGCAGACCATCAGTAATCCTGTGTTTGTGCCGTCATCCTGACGGACGCCAGGATCTCCCTGTAAATTTTGTTGCACCTGATACCAATTACAGTAAAGGTCTGATCATCTTTGAGACTGAATACCTGAGGCACCATGGCCACCTCTTTTCACGCACCGAGTTGCCTTTAGGCAGCACTACCAGGCAACTCCGTAGCATCAAGGAGGATGAAGGGATCACCTCCACCGACCATCACATGACAAGGATGTCATGTGCTGAGCGTCACAGGGATGATGAGATGGACACCTCTTGTGCAACCGGCGTCATTACGCGCCATATTTGGGTTACCCACTCAAATATCATCACAAAAGGTGTCCACTATGAACATT
>NZ_BMKE01000028.1 GCF_014643915.1 Oceanisphaera marina | reverse complement strand
GTATATTCTGCCTGAAAAAAGAAAACGGCCCAAGAGTAGGACCGTTCGGATATCAAAAACTCGGTACACCATTCAGTCTAAACACGCTTAACTGAATGGTGTTAGGGCATGCCCGGGTTTTTTACCCAGAGGGGTTGGTTGTGTCTCTCAAGTCGGGCATCAGGTTGCCTGGGCATTCATTCAAAGTGGGACATGTTAGGGATAACAGAATCGTCTATCAAAATAGACTGTATCAACAGGAGTTACGATGCCACACAGCGCCAATGCCACCATTGACTATCTTCACCTGTTGAAAGAAGTCGCCGTCGCGGCCAATAAAGCGAGCGATGTGGAAACCGCGGTGCGCACAGTATTACAGAGTGTTTGTCAGATAACGGGTTGGCCGGTGGGGCATTCCTGGATAAAGGGGCCTGATGGTGAGTTGGTTTCAAGCGGTATCTGGCATCTGGATGCTGGTTACCCTACGGATGGCTTCGATGCTTTTCAGCAAGCCAGCGAACAAAGGTGTTTTTTATCGGGCATGGGTCTGCCAGGGCGGGTGTTATCAGAGGGAGAGTCTCTCAAGGTCATTAATATTCAGGTGGAGGCCAACTTTCCTCGCCAAGGCGCCGCCAGAGAAGCGGGTTTGATCTCGGGTTTTGCGGTGCCCGTACAATCGGGCAACAGCATCACGGCGGTATTGGAGTTCTTTACCAGCAAACCACAGTCGTTGCTTCCCGAGCTGCTGGATGTGATGACTCAGGTCGGTGTTCAGCTGGGGCGGGTATTCGAACGGGAAAACGCTCGGCAGGCGTTGCTGAGCAGTGAGTCGCGCAGTCGTCAGATCATCGATAGCGCGGGAGATGCCTTCATCGGCATGGACTCCCAAGGCATGATTACTGCCTGGAACCGGGCCGCCGAAGTTATTTTTGGCTGGTCGCAGGCCGACGTATTGGGCCAAAGTGTTGGCGAAACAATAGTACCGAGCCAACATCGCGATGCTCATCAACGAGGACTGGAGCGTTTTCTTGCTCATGGAACTGCCAGGGTACTGGGACAACGGCTCGAATTGCCGGCTTTGCATCGGGATGGCCGGCAATTCCCTATCGAAATTACCCTCTGGTCTCTGGAAGATCATGAAAGTTGGAACTTCTTCGCCTTTGCCCATGATATCAGCGCCCGTAAAGAGGCCGAGCAAGCTCTTGAATACCGGGCTTTGCATGATGCCCTGACCGGGCTTCCCAACCGGGCCTTGGTACTGGACCGGTTGCAGCTGTGTCTGTCCTGCAGGGGGGCGGATCCGAGCCGTGTGGCGGTATTTTTTATCGACCTGGATCATTTCAAACGAATAAATGACAGCTTCGGCCATGATGCCAGCGATCAGGTGCTGATCACGGTGGCGCAAAGATTACAGCTGGCCATGCGCCCGAGTGACACCGTTGCTCGCCTCGCCGGTGATGAGTTCGTGATTGTCTGCTCGGACGTCGCCAGTCATCGCGATGCCACCGTTATTGCTCAGCGCCTGCTGGGAGAGTTGGCTCCCCCCATCCAACTGGAAGAAGACAATGTCTTCGTATCCGCCAGCATCGGCATCGCCATTGCGGAGCCGGGCTGGGATGCCGAAAAGTTAGTCGGCTCTGCCGATATCGCCATGTATGAAGCTAAATCTGCCGGAAGAGCCCATTATCAATTATTTGATGAACAGATGCAGATGCAGGTTTTGGCGCAACTGCGTATCGAGAATGAGCTGCACAGGGCGCTTGAACAAAAAGAGTTTCGTCTGTTTTTTCAACCCATAGTCGCGGCGGATACTGGCAAGGTGGTGTCGGTAGAAGCTCTGTTACGTTGGCAACATCCGGTTAAGGGGCTGTTATCTCCGGTGGAGTTTATTCCCATTGCAGAAGAGTCGGGGCTGATAGTTCCCATTGGTACCTGGGTTATAGAAGAAAGCTGTCGTCTGGCTCGTCATTGGGGCTTGTTACGTGATAGTCATCTGCCTTTGGGCATATCCGTCAACCTTTCTCCCCGGCAACTACTCCAGTCCGATTTGGTCGATACGGTGCGCCGTCTCTTTCGCACTCATTCCTTCGATCCCAGGTGCATCGAGTTCAGCTTCGAGGTGACAGAAACCGCGGTGATGATAGATCCCGAAGCTGCCGCCATTACCCTGCAGGCTTTGCGTGATATGGGCGCTTATATTGCCATTGATGATTTTGGCACCGGTTACTCTTCCCTTGCTTACCTCAAGCAATTTCCGGTCGACAAGCTGAAAATCGATCGCTCTTTTATCATGAACATCAGCGAGAATGAGCACGACAAGGCTATTGTGCAGGCGGTGACGGGGCTGGGACATGCAATGAAGTTGGCGGTAGTTGCCGAAGGTGTGGAAACGGAGGCGCAGGCTCAGGTCTTACGGTCTTTGGACGTCGATTTGCTGCAGGGATACTTCTACGGTCGTCCGCAACCCGAAGCACAGCTGGAAAGCTTATTGCTCAAATCGCTCAGCCAGACAACGCGGGATAATAAATAGCAGAAGAAATACATCAGCGCCGCCGAGACATTGAAATCTCGGCGGCGCTGATGCTGTATGCCGTTGATTGATATTGAATCAGTCAGTCCGGTGCTATTATCTAGCGAGTGCCGAACACCACTATGGTTTTGCCATGAGCCGAGATCAGTTCTTGTTCTTCCAGCATTTTCAAAATACGGCCCACGGTTTCGCGAGAGCAACCAACAATCTGGCCAATTTCCTGGCGGGTGATCTTGATTTGCATGCCGTCCGGGTGTGTCATGGCATCGGGCTGACGCGCCAGACTGAGCAGGGTTTCGGCGATGCGTCCCGTCACATCCAAAAATGCCAGGTCACCCACTTTTTGGCTGGTGGTTTGCAAACGCTCGGCCATTTGCGCCGACAATCGCATCAGGATTTCCGGATTCACCTGAATTAACTGACGAAACTTCTTGTAGGAAATTTCTGCTACTTCACAGGGCGATTTGGCACGAACCCAGGCGGTGCGCAATGGATTTTCTGTTTCTTCAAACAGCCCCAATTCACCGATAAAGTCGCCTTTATTAAGATAAGACAGGATCATTTCCTTGCCGTCTTCATCTTTTATCAGTACCGAAACCGAGCCTTTAACGATGTAATACAGGGTCTCTGCTTTTTCACCTGCATGAATTAAAGAACTTTTTGCCGGATATTTATGAATATGACAATGCGACAAAAACCATTCCAGGGTGGGATCACTTTGGGGCTTGCCAATAACCATGACGCTTCCTCTTGATTACTTTCATTAGCTCTGGGCTGAGGCCTGGCAAGCAGGCTGCCTTGCGCGTATATAATCCGCTAGCATAAAAGGCTTACGTCTTGTCATCAAGGGGCTTGGGCTTTTATCCTGCTCGTCGGTGTAGTGCCAATAAGCTAATATGGCTGTTTTTATGAGGAGTTGTTATGAAAGCCAAGGTGAGCTGGTTAGAAGGAATGTGTTTCGAGGGGCTTTCAGAGTCTGGCCACAACTTGATACTGGATGGTACTAATCCGGGCAAGGGCGTGAGCCCGATGGAGGCGGTGTTGCTGGGCGCCGGTGGCTGCAGCGCCATCGATGTGGTGTCTATTCTGGAAAAAAGCCGCCAGCAGATTACCGGCTGCGAAGTCGAGCTCGACGCCGAACGGGCCCCTGAGCCGCCTCGGGTATTTACCGCCATCAAGCTGCATTTTGTGGTTACCGGTCAAGATCTATCAGAAAAACACGTTGCCCGGGCGGTCAAGTTGTCGATGGAGAAATACTGTTCGGTGATGAAAATGCTGGATAAGGCCCTGGATGCCTCTTCGTCGTACGAGATCCGCGAAGCTTAAAGCTTTGCCGTCTTTCTAACGCCGCTCAGAGCTGCAGTCGTACGCCATATGCTGTAAGTAAAGTGCCGGTCGCGGTATTTGTCTTTAACTTACGGCGTACGGCGTCAGGCGCAATGTTTTAAGCTGTCTCTTAACGAATTTTTCCGGTTTCCAGCAGGCGCTCCAGCATGGGGCGCAGTATCAGTTCCATCACAAAGCCGACCTTGCCGCCTGGCACCACTATGGTGTTGCGACGGGACATGAAAGAACCGTCGATCATCGCCAGCAGATAGGGGAAATCGACGTTTTTAATGCCACGAAACCGGATCACCATCATGCTTTCGTCGGCGCTGGGGATCACCTTGGCGCTGAACGGGTTGGAAGTATCCACGGTGGGAATGCGCTGAAAGTTGATATGAGTGCGGGAAAACTGCGGCGTAATGAAGTTGATGTAGTCTTCCATCGAGCGCACGATCGAGTCGGTAACGGCTTCTCGCGAGTGGCCACGCTCGGCAGTGTCGCGGATCAGCTTCTGGATCCATTCCAGGTTGACGATCGGTACCATGCCGATCAAGAGATCCACATGCTGCGCCACGTTCTGATCCTCGGTGACCACACCGCCGTGCAGCCCCTCATAAAACAACAAGTTGGTGTCATCGGGCAACTGCTGCCAGGGTGTAAAGGTACCGGGCATCTGGTTGAAAGGCACGGCTTCGTCAAAGGTATGCAGGTAGCGACGAAACTGGCCAGTGCCCGTGTCGCCATATTCCTTGAAAAAATGCTCTAACAGTTCGAAGTCGTTGGCTTCCGGGCCAAAATAGCTGATATGTCTGCCTTGCTCCCGGGCGCGGCGAATGGCCACATCCATCTCTGGCCGAGTGTAACGATGAAAACTATCGCCTTCGAGCATGGCGGCTTTAACCCCCAGCTGGGCAAACATGGACCGAAACACTTCGGTAGAGGTTGAGGTGCCGGCACCCGAGGAGCCGGTAACCGCAATAATGGGGTGCTTGGCTGACATAAAAAACCTTAGAAATGATAAAACTGTGAATGTTTATACGCAGTACGCTGGGTACAGGTCAAGGTTTGTCTCTAAACTGCGCCGCCGGCACTATGTTTACACTTTCGTGTAACTCACTGTAAACTATGACTGCATCACCGCACTTAAGTTGCTGTTTAACTTCAATAACTTTTTCTGTTAACGAAATATCCTCGGCGCCGTACTCGGTACCTTCCTGCAACACGAACTGCTCTATCAAATTGTTCAACGTGTCTTCACTGAGATCGGTAAAAGGAATAATCATGCGTTCTCCAAATAAGGGGGCCATTGTTGGGCAAGCCATTGGGGTACCCGGCATTCCAGCCAGTAATCGGGCCGCCAGGGCAGTCCCTGCAGAAAGCCCACATGACCGCCGGTACGGCTGAGCTCATAGGTAATGGACGGCGGCAGATCGCTGGCATCGGGAATCACCGCATCGTTCATAAAGGGATCGTCGGCGGCATGGATAACCAGAGTTGGCGTGCTGATCTGAGCCAGTTTGTACAGGCCGGAGCAGCGCTGATAGTAATCTTCTGCGTCGCTGAAACCGTGTATGGGAGCCGTTATTTTATCATCGAACTCGCGCAGACTCTTGATTCGGTTCAGATCGCCTTGCCATTGATGTCGGGGATGACGCCGCAGTCGTTGCTGCCAGTTATCGATCATGCGATTGAGCAGGTAGCTTTGATAACAGCGAGAGAAACCCGAATTAATTCGTTCTGCACAGGCCGACAATTGCAACGGCGCCGAGATCACTGCCGCAGCACACAGGGGGCTGCGCGGATGCGCGGCCAGATAATTCACCAGCATGTTGCCGCCAAGCGAATAGCCGATGGCGGCCATGGGACGGCCCGGGTAGCGCTGGCGGAGCAGGGATAATACATAATGCGGGTCTTCAATGGCACCGGAATGGTAGGCCTGCATATAGCGATTGGGCTCGCCACTGCAGCCTCTAAAGTGCATCAATACCGCCTGCCATCCCTGCTGGTGCAGGGCGGTCATCATGCCCTGAATATAGTGCGACTCAATACAGCCTTCCAGGCCATGAAACAGCACCACCAGCGGCTTGTTGTCGCTTTGTTCGGGCTGGCCCCAGGCAAGATCGACAAAGTCGCCATCGGGCAGTTCCAGCCGCTCCCGCCGATGCTTGATGCGGTTACGATGCAAATACTTGGCAAAAATGGTCTGTACATGGGGGTTACGCGCCCACCAGGGAGACTGAAACTGGCTGGGATGTATCATGACTTTTTGTGAATGCACATAAGAGTAGGCCTGTGTAAGCGGTGGCGCACCACCAGAGCGAAACAAATGTGATGACTCTCGGTAGATAAAATACTGGGCGGCGCGAACAAAATCGAGTAAAACAACGTTTTTGCATGACTATTTGCCGAGTACATCATGGATTTTGCCTTGTTGGGTTCTGCTGCCGGTTTTGCCCTGGCCGCCTGTGGCACCCCCGGCCCCAATAATATGTTATTGACCAGCTCGGCCACCCGGTTTGGTTATCGGCCCACGCTCAAGTTGCTGTTGGGCATTATGTTTGGCTTGCAGTTGCTGATGCTGTTAACGGCGCTCGGGCTGGGAAAATTGTTCTTGATGTGGCCCTCATTGCAATGGGGACTGAAGATATGTGGCAGTGGTTATTTGCTGTGGCTGGCATGGAAAATCGGCAGTGCCCGCCCGCAGGTAGCAGGTGACGAGGCCGACAGCATGAGCTGGCGGCAAGGGGCTCTGTTTCAGTTTCTTAATCCTAAAGCCTGGCTGATGGCGGTATCGGCCATCAGCGGCTTTACCCTGGCGGGTGACCAATACTGGCCCTCGGCCTGGGCGGTGCTGGTTATTTTTTTGTTGCTGGGTATTATCACCGGGCATATATGGGCGTTTTTTGGCCTTCATTTGCGTCGCTGGTTGCATAGCCCAAAAGATTGGCGACGTTTTAATCAATTTATGGCGTTGTTAACGGCGGCCAGCGTACTTATGATCTGGCATTAGGCGGCTTTTACGCTTTATCGTTACAGTTTGCAGCCAAAGCATGTAAAATCTGGGCGCTTTTTGTCTTCTAAACCCCAAGGTTGTCATGGTCTCAGACACGGATTTATTTAAAGATATTCGTCCCTATCGGGATGACGAAGTCGCCGGCGCCATTCAGCGCCTGATCCGCGACGACGAGTTCATTGGTGCCATTGCCAAATACCGCTTTTCTACTTTGTCCGGTATCGGTGGCCCGGTTATCAAGGCGCTTATTCGGCTTTATTTAAGCTGGCGCTGGCGCAAGCTGAACAGCGTGCGGCAAATTCAGCTGGAAGTCGCCAGCTACATGGAAAAAATGATCAGCCGAACCACGTCGGGGGTGAGCTATTCCGGTCTGGAACAACTCAAGCCCGATCAGGGCTATCTGTTTATTTCCAACCATCGTGATATCGCCATGGACCCGGCATTCGTTAACTGGGGGTTGCACAGCCACGGGCTGGATACGGTGCGTATTGCCATTGGCGATAACCTGTTGCGCAAGCCCTGTGCTGCCGAGCTGATGAAGCTGAACAAAAGTTTTATCGTGAAGCGTTCGGCCAAAGGTCCGCGAGAAATGATGAAGGCCTTTAGTGAGCTGTCGGCTTATTTGCGCCACTCTATTGATGAAAACCAGTCTATCTGGATTGCGCAAAAGGAAGGTCGTGCCAAAGACGGCAACGATAAAACCGATCCGGCCATCCTCAAGATGTTTTATATGGAAGGCAAGCGGCAGAAAATCCCGTTTTCAGATTACATAAAAACCCTGAACCTGGTGCCAGTATCCATTTCTTATGAATATGATCCGGGTGATCAGGCCAAGGCACGCGAGTTGTATGCTAAAGCCGAACAGGGTGCTTATGAAAAAAGAGAATTTGAAGACGTAGAAAGCATAGTGCAGGGTATAGTGGGCCAGAAAGGGCGGGTGCATGTGGCCTTTGGCGAACCGCTGAGCGGCGAATTCGACAATGCCGATCAGTTGGCAGAGGCCATTGATCGGCAGATTTATGACAACTACCATCTGTTCCCCAGTAACCTGCTGGCCGCCGGCCAGACACTGGAAGGGCATCAGGCCGAGGTGAAGCTGTTTGAACAGCACATTGCCCGGATCCCGACCGAGCTGAAGGAAATGGTACTGTCGATGTACGCCCGCCCGGTGCTGAATAAAGAGCGATAACACTCAAGATAATAAAAAGCCGGTCAGGACGAGAGTCTGACCGGCTTTTTTAGCCTGTGACTCAGACTGCAGGCTGAGTCACAGGTGGCTTGTTTAGGTATGTGCCTAAGCTATATCGAGTTAGCCCAGGTTACAAGCGGTAGCCAAGGTTGAACCAGAGTCTGGGGTCCTGCTGCTTACCGTCGGCCTGGGCGTCACCGCCGGACACTTTCCAGGCTGACACCAGATCGGCATGCCAATGACTACCAGCATAACGTACGCCCGCGCCCATTCCGGACACGGCTCTGTCTTCCCCTTCGTCAGTACCACCATTAGGCGTACGGCCGGTATCCAGCAGTAAATACGGCACCCAACCTTGCCCCAGATCGTAACGTAATTCCAGCTGAGCCAACCAACCGCGACTGTCCGAGCCTTCGCCTACCGGAAAAGCCCGTACTCCGTTAACGCCCCCTAGATAGAAACTCTCCGAACCATCCAGACTTTCTGTGTCCGCCCATTGGCCACTAAAGCGACCATACAGGCTTAAGCTGGACGTCAGTGCTTGCAGTCGAGCCAGCTCCAGATTGGCTTTAAAAAAGTCGTAATCCAGATTATCGCCCATGCTTTGTTCTATATCTATCCGGCCGGGAGTGAGGGTGAGCGCCCCCCAACTTACGCCGCCTCCCGCCAACGCATCTCTGTGATCGAACGACACCGACAAAGGGATGCTTTGGCTGCGGGTGGCTTTGCTAAAGTCGGCAAAGCCGATGTTGTCATCGAGATCTTTATATTGGTAGTTGGCCTGCAGGCGTACATTACTCTGCTGGGAACGCAGCAGTGGGTAACTGGCTCCCACAGAAGATACCTTGGCGGTACCGGTATAACCTTCAAACCCTTTGCCCAGGCTGTAATCGGTCTGAGAATACCCAACAAACCCGCGTAGGCCATTGGCGGACAACGGCAGCGAATAGGTCAGGCTGCCGAGCCAAGTTTCCTCATTGGTATATAAGGCCGAAACGCTAAGCTCGTCGCCCACCAACAATGCCCGATTAATCTGCACATCGGCGCGGCCTCTATATTCACCCGAGAAACGACTACCGTGATTATCCGTCGATAAGCGTGCGGCCACGCGCTGGTCTGGGCTTACCTGCACATCCAGCTCGCCGGTGCCCACGCGCTCACCGGGGCGCATCACGGGAATCACGGCGACTCCGGGCTGATCGCCCAAAATCAGCATACTGCGCTCTAGACTTTTTGATTCTATCACTTGGCCGGGCTGCAGGTTTGCAAGGTAGGGGCGGGCGGCGTCGACCAAGCGCGGTTCGCCACTGGCATCAACGTGGTCGTAGCGGCCTTCTTGCATCTGAATAATTAATTCACCATTTGCCATATTCTGGGCGGGGATAAAAGCTTGAGCAAAGGGATATCCCTGTTGCCGATAAAACTGGCTGATGCGGTTGGCCAGGCTCCTTAAGCCTGCAAGATCGTACTCTTTACCTTGAAAGTCACCAAGCTGAGCCAGCAAGGTGGGGCTATCGAATAGCGTTTTGCCCTGCACGGTCACCTTATTAAGGCGAACCTTGGCACCGCCTTGCTCACTTTCAGTGAGCGGGGCGCCTTGCAGATCCAGCTCCACAGATGGCGCCTGCGGTGATATATCCTGCTCTTGGCTCTGTTGATAAATCAGGCCAGCTCCCGGTGCTTGTTGTGCAAGTGCTGGCGCAGTCGCCATGGTGGCCAGAGTGATGGCAGCAGCCAAAGCAGTAGGTGTAAACAGCTTCATAAAAATCGTCCTGGTTTGGTTAGTTGCCGTAGGCATTAAGAGTGTTGTCCATGAGAATGCCACCATTGACGACAAACAACGGCAGTAAGCCCGAGTCGTTGCGAGTACCGTTTTGCTCAGCAACGGTCGCCTCGTCAAGATCGACTAATTCCAGGCCACCGGATACCTCTGGGCCTTGACCATTAGGCGATGAGGTAACGCGGGAGTTCACAGCAAACTCCATCCCTCTTTGGCCAATACCAGTCTGTTGGCTGTCACCAGACTGCCCCTGAGTCAGTTGCTGAAGGGCGCCGATGGCGACATTTCCTGCGCTATTAGTGATGCGTTTATTAATAACGAAATTGCCTGGTTCAAAGTTGATGGCATAGTTTGGATTAACAGCATCATTAACCGTCCCTTGCTGGATGGCATAGTTACCAGCTTGCTCACCGGCTTCTCGAATAATGGTGCCCGAGAGACGCTCACCATTCACTAGGCCGCAATCAGAGGCAAGTTGGCCACAACCAGTCTGATAGGTAAGTACAGGATCAGCCGCTCCTTGGTATTTGTCAGCATCAGTGGCAGTAACGGTTACCGAGCGCGGGGTAATATTGGCGGTGGTGTTAGCCTGGTTGGTGATGTTGTAATTGCCGGCATCTGCACCGGTGTAGGAGTTGTTTAGAATGACGGTTTTGTTCTCGCCGGCGTGTTTATCGCTGAAGGCGCCGCTGGCGGAGACGGTGATCTTATCACCGGCAATCAACCCCGAAATCTGCGCATTAGCCGCGTTGACGTTGGCGGTGCTGTTGCCGTCGTAGGTTTTATCCTGCGCAGTAATGCCGCTCACGGTAATGGCCTTTTTCGCGATGTTGGCGGTGGTGCTGGCTTGAACGGTGATATTGTAGTTGTTGGCATCGTTACCGCTGTAGCTGCTGGTTAGGCTCNGGTGGTGCTGGCTTGAACGGTGATATTGTAGTTGTTGGCATCGTTACCGCTGTAGCTGCTGGTTAGGCTCACGGTTTTGTTCTCGCCGGCGTGTTTATCGCTGAAGGCGCCGCTGGCGGAGACGGTGATCTTATCACCGGCAATCAAACCCGAAACCTGCGCATTAGCCGCGTTGACGCTGGCGGTGCTGCTGCCGTCGTAGGTTTTATCCTGCGCAGTAATGCCGCTCACGGTAATGGCTTTTTTCGCGATGTTGGCGGTGGTGCTGGCCTGATCGGTGATGATGTAGTTGCCTAGGTCGGTACCTGTGTAGCTACTGGTTAGGCTAACGATTTTGTTCTCACCGGCGTTTTTATCGCTGAAGGCGCCGTTGGCGGAGATAGTGATATCGTCACCGTTAATCCAGCCGCTCGCATCCGTTGCGTTAACGTTGGCGGTGCTGCTGCCGTCATAGGTTTTATTATCGGCGGTAATACCGCTCACGGTAATGGCCTTTTGCTCGATGTTGGCGGTGGCGGTGTTGAAACTGAAGGCATAGTTGCCAGCATCCGCGCCGGTCGAGGCGTTAGCCAGGGTGACGGCTTTGTTTTTACCGACATGTTTATCGTCGAAGGTGCCGTTGGCGGAGAAAGTGATCTCGTCACCGGCAATCAACCCCGAAACCTGCGCATCCGTTGCGTTGATGTTAGCGGTAGTATTGCCGTCATAGGTTTTATCCTGCGCAGTAATGACGCTCACGGTAATGGCCTTTTGCTCGATGTTGGCGGTGGCGCTGGCCTGATCGGTGATAATGTAGTTGCCTAGGTCGGTACCTGTGTAGCTGCTGGTTAGGCTAACGATTTTGTTCTCGCCGGCATGTTTATCGTTGAAGGTGCCGCTGGCGGAGATGATGATATCGTCACCGTTAATCCAGCCGCTCGCATCCGTTGCGTTAACGCTGGCGGTGCTGCTGCCGTCATAGGTTTTATTATCGGCGGTAATACCGCTCACGGTGATAGCTTTTTGATTGATGTTGGCGGTGGCGGTGTTGAAACTGAAGGCATAGTTGTCAGCATCCGCGCCGGTCGAGGCGTTAGCTAGGGTGACGGCTTTGTTTTTACCGACATGTTTATCGTCGAAGGTGCCGTTGGCGGAGAAAGTGATCTCGTCACCGGCAATCAACCCCGAAACCTGCGCATCCGTTGCGTTGATGTTAGCGGTAGTATTGCCGTCATAGGTTTTATCCTGCGCAGTAATGACGCTCACGGTAATGGCCTTTTGCTCGATGTTGGCGGTGGCGCTGGCCTGATCGGTGATAATGTAGTTGCCTAGGTCGGTACCTGTGTAGCTGCTGGTTAGGCTAACGATTTTGTTCTCGCCGGCATGTTTATCGTTGAAGGTGCCGCTGGCGGAGATGATGATATCGTCACCGTTAATCCAGCCGCTCGCATCCGTTGCGTTAACGCTGGCGGTGCTGCTGCCGTCATAGGTTTTATTATCGGCGGTAATACCGCTCACGGTGATAGCTTTTTGATTGATGTTGGCGGTGGCGGTGTTGAAACTGAAGGCATAGTTGTCAGCATCCGCGCCGGTCGAGGCGTTAGCTAGGGTGACGGCTTTGTTTTTACCGACATGTTTATCGTCGAAGGTGCCGTTGGCGGAGAAAGTGATCTCGTCACCGGCAATCAACCCCGAAACCTGCGCATCCGTTGCGTTGATGTTAGCGGTGCTGCTGCCGTCATAGGTTTTATTATCGGCGGTAATACCGCTCACGGTAATGGCCTTTTGCTCGATGTTGGCGGTGGCGGTGTTGAAACTGAAGGCATAGTTGCCAGCATCCGCGCCGGTCGAGGCGTTAGCCAGGGTGACGGCTTTGTTTTTACCGGCATGTTTATCGCTGAAGGCGCCGTTGACGGAGAAAGTGATCTCGTCACCGGCAATCAAACCCGAAACCTGCGCATCCGTTGCGTTGACGTTGGCGGTGCTGCTGCCATCGTAGATTTTATTATCGGCAGTAATACCGCTCACGGTAATGGCCTTTTTCGCGATGTTGGCGGTGGTACTGGTCTGATCGGTGATGATGTAGTTGTCTAAGTCGGTTCCTGTGTAGTTATTGGTTAGGCTAACGGTTTTGTTCTCGCCGGCGTGTTTATCGCTGAAGGCGCCGTTGGCGGAGATGGTGATGTCGTCACCGTTAATCCAGCCGCTCGCATCCGTTGCGTTGACGTTGGCGGTGCTGCTGCCGTCGTAGGTTTTATTATCGGCGGTAATACCGCTAACGGTGATGGCTTTCGCCGTGACCTCTACTTTAGTGTTTTCTGTATTCAGCTTAATGTCATAGCCCTGCTGACTAGAGGCATAACCGCCGGCCAGATCGCGCGAGCCGACATGTTTACTGGCTAATGTAAAGCCGCTCCCCAGCAGTTGATTGTCTTGCGTACCCTCATAGGCTGTGCCATTCAATAACCAGCTGGATTGTAATGCATTAGCATTTTTTGCACTAAGGGTTGTGGTGGCATCATACTCTTGAGTAAGAGCGGTGTCGGCGGACACATTCAGCGTAATATCGGTTAAAAAGTGACGCAGCAGCGGGCCGCTTTGTCCTTCATAAATACGCCACACTTTTGAGCTCCCGCCCTCGGCGGCAATATCCCAGCCAGCATCGCTATAAGTTGCTGCCTGCTTCATCTCGGCTGAGGTTTTACCAGTAACGCCTTGTGATGGCCCATCACCGACCCCCTGCATTTGGCCGGTTGAATCGGTCGCGAAGAAGGAGTTGGTAAATTTCCCCCCGATGCTAGAGCCCACCAAGCCGCCGACCATGTCATATCCCCTGACGCTACCGGTGGCGTAGGAGTTGCTGATGTTGCCCCCAAAACTTTCCCCGACCAAGCCGCCTACTGAGAACTCACCCTGAACATCACCGGAAGCGTAAGAGTTGCTGATGTTTCCCTGCTCGCTGACCCCAACCAAGCCGCCGGCCGTGTCATATCCACTGACGCTACCGGTGGCGTAGGAGTTTCTGATGTTTCCATCATGCCTGATATTGCCGACCAAGCCACCGACTTGTCTCATGCCATCGACGCTACCGGTGACGTAGGAGTTGCTGATGTTTCCGAAGATCAGCTCACCTGTTATACCGCCAACTGAGACGTCTCCCTGAACATAACCGGTAGCGTAGGAGTTGCTGATGTTTTCCTGCTCGCTGACCCCAACTAAGCCGCCAACGGAGAAGTGTCCCTGAACATAACCGGTAGCGTAGGAGTTGCTGATGTTTCCATTAATGCTGCGCCCGACCAGGCCACCGACAACCTCGTTTCCATTGATGATGCCACTAACACTTACATTTTCGATATGAGTATGATCGGCTAGGCCTACGACAGCGCCAACATAACTATCACCTCTCACATGGACATTGGCGAAGGTTACATTCTGTATGCTCGCTCCATAAGATCTACCAAAGAAACCTACTCCGCCTTCTGGGTTATAACTCCTCTCAATGTTCAGGCCGGAAACCGTGTGGCCAAGCCCGTCGAATTTGCTACTGAACTCATTCTGGCGCTCACCGATTGGAGTCCAGTTATTGGTGCCTGTTAGAGTTAAGTCTGCCCCTAATGCATAGTGTTGAGTCGATTCCAGACCCATACTTTGCATCGCTGCTGCATCGGTCACAACAGTCCACGCTTTAACCGTGCCTGCATTACCCAATTGGGTTGAAAGGGTCTGCCCGGCCTGCAGGTTGACGGGGGCCTTAACGTAGTAATCCGCCGCCTTGTTATCAACGGTGCCATTGGCGGTGGCTTGACCGTATTTTAGTGCCAGCTTGCCGCCACTACCTTTAGAGGCATCGATTTTGGCATTGATTTCGATATTGCGCTGCGCGTTAAGGGTGAGGGTGTTACCGCTACTCCAGCTTACTTGGTCGTTAACAAAAATATCGCCATGGCCATTGGTATTACCACCGTTCACATTTTCAATGGTGATGCTGTTATTGGCCAGGTTGGCGGACAAGGTCGCGCCGGTTATATCGCCGTTGGCTGCGGCAATAGTGAAGTCGGTCGGGTCAATCAACCAAGTACCGGTTTTGCCATATTCGGCCAGGGTAGTGACTGTTACATCACCCACCTGCACCTTGGCGGCACTGGTTTCGATGAAGCCGCCATTGCCGGTGCTGGGAGCGCTGGCATCCAGGGTGCCAGCTAGCTGCACTTTGCCGCTGTCCATGTCGCCCATCAGCATGATGCGGCCGTCGGCACCGGCGGTTAAGGTTTGCGCCTGAGTGATGCCGGTGTGGTTAATCACGCTGGCGGTGAGGGCATTGGCGGCTTTGGCGGTGAGGTACACTAGGCCGCCATCGGCTCGTATGGCACCACCTTGCTCAATATAGGTTTCTAACTGTGATTCTTCGACTTCAATCTTGACTGGGCCACCCATGTCCAGGGTTACGCGGCTGCCCGCGCCCATTAAGGTGCTCCCCCCTGGGGTGGTGATATTGCCGGTGTTGATGATGCGCGCGGCAATCATGGCGACCATGCCGCCTTGCGCGGTTTGAATGTTGCCCTGATTGATCACGGCATTGGCGCTGCTGCCGGCAAAATTATAGTTGCCAGCCATGAAATCTTCGGTGGAAATGTTCAGGGTGGAGGCGACCAAGGAGCCCACATCGACGCGCGCCGTATCGCTAAACATAATGCCATTGGGGTTGACCAAAAATACCCGACCGTTGGCGTTAAGGGCGCCACGTATCTCTGACACCTGGTTGCCGGTTACGCGGTTAAGGGCCGCCGACTGGGCGTTGGGCTGTACAAAATTAACGGTGTGGCCTTCAGCAATGGAGAAGTCTTGCCAGTTGATGGCGATGTTTTGGCTATTCTGGTTAATGGTAAGACTGTTGCCTGATGCATTAATAGTGCCTTGGCCGGCCACTATCTGGCCATTAGTGGGAAGGTTGGCGGCGTGCAGCGGCACGCTTATCCAGAACAAGGTGCCGGCGGCGATGGTAGATAACTGACGGCGGCGGTTACTGCGAGTTTTTCCCTGACCGCTTTTACTGACTTCTGAAGCGACTTGCCATAAACGCTTGCTTTTATTCCATACAATTCGATAGGTGTGATTCATCGCAATAACCAGTTTGAAAATGAGTGCGGCTAATATGCCCAAACTCGGTTATTGATGTCAGTCTCGCTTCTCTCAAATCTCTCGTTTTTAGTGCATTATATTGTGACGAGTTTGCCCTTGAAGACCAGCCCTTTGCCAAAGACAGAGCGCACCGGCAGCGCTAGATCCTTATTTTTGGCCTTGTTGCGTAAGCGATTTAAAATAACATCGATGCGATGCAGGTCAGGAATCTTTTCATACTCAAACATCACATCATGAAGTTCTTCACGGGAGATCACCTCATTGGCCTGATGGCCGAGCGCATGAATAAAGGCGCATTCTTTAGCCGAGAGTTTGATGGGCTCGCCGCTGGGGGGGCATAATATTTGCTCGGTTCTGAGCAGTTGCCAGCAGCCAGTATTATCCGATTGAGGTAAAAGAAGGGCGTGGTGCTGATTTCGACGCTGCCATAAGGCACCGATGGCCTCGGCCAGTTCGGCAAAGTTGACCGGCTTAACTAAGAACAAGTCGGCTCCTAAACTGAGCCCCTGTAACCGCTCTTGTTGCTGGCCGCGGGCGCTGATAATGATAATCCCCAACCCGCCCACTTTATTCAGATGCTCCACCACGCTGAACCCGTCTTCGCCGGGAAGCCCCAGGTCAACCAGGACAATATCGGTTGGAGTGCCATGAAGCTGCTTCCAGAATATTTCTGCGGATTCGGCTCCCCATACCGCAAATTTTTTATGCTGTAAAAAAAATATCAGCTCTTCACGCAAATCTGCGTTGTCTTCAATAATGGCCACTTTGGGCTGATTATTTTGCATGCGTTAACTTAGCCCTCCTTGGCTAGGGGTAGAATAAATTTAAAGCAGCTACCTTGAGCAGAGCTGCTTGCCAGCGATAAGTCGCCGTGATGAGCCTGAATAATCTGTCGCGCCACATACAAGCCTAATCCTGATCCGGTAGCCCCCTGTTCGCCTTGTCGATAACGCTCGAAAATTTCTGCTCCCGTCAGGTTGCCGATACCCGGGCCTTGATCGCAAACCGTGATCATGACCTGGTGCGCGTCTTGGCTGCAGTTTATGTGTATGGTGCCTTTGGTGGAGTATTTTACTGCATTATCAATAACATTGGATAAGGCAATGCGCAACAGGGTGGCATCGGCGCTGACGTTATAATCTGCCGGCCTGCCGCCGGGGGTATGACTTTGCACTGTGAGCTTGACCTGATGCTGATCCGAAAGCACTAACAAAGATAGCATGGAGCGCAGCAGCTCAGGCACCTTGACCGGCTGCCGGTCCAGATAAAGGCTGGTGGCATTCAATCGTGCATCGGCCAGGCAGTTATCCGTTAGCTGCATCATGCGCTCCGTGGCCCTTTGTATTTTGTCATAACGGGAGAGGCGGCTCGGTTCTGGATTTGATTCCAGGTGGTAAAGGTTGGTCAGGCTGCCGGCGATCACCGCCAGAGGAGTACGAAACTCGTGCGACACCATGCCAATAAACTGGCGTTGATGAAAGCTGGCAGCTCGTTCCGTTTCTAGCTCATCGGAGAGCTGTTTTTTCTCGAGTTCTGCGAGCTTTTTCTCCCGTATCCTGAACACAGCCAGTGCCATCACAAACAACATATTCATGATCATGGCGTATTGCCATACCAGATAAATTTCCCGGCGAAACGGGATCCAGCCTAATACGGAAACCAAGCCAAACAGGCTGGCCAGGATGCAGGTGAGGGGGCTGATGCTGGTTAGTACGGTGGTCAGACGAAAACGATCTTTCTGCCATAGATGAAGCACGAATCCCACAAACAAAGTCGCCGCCAGCAAATAGACCAGAGTCTGAATTTTGATCGCTAGTGCATAAAGGCCGAAGGGCAACAGTAGTACTAGGAATAATATCAGCAAGCAGCTGCTCAGTAGTATTTTATGGAGCCAGGGCTGATTTTTTTTGAGGTTGATGGTTTCGGTACACAGCCAGAGCAGTAGCGCATAAGAGGTTAATGTCAGGGCGCCGGTCAGATAATGCTGCAACGGCAAGCCCCAGTCGGGTAACAACCAATTGAGATAACCTTGTATGCAGGCGATAAGCAGGTAGATGGATGAAAACGCCGCGGCTGACCATAACAGTCTGCTCTTGAGTACCAGCGCCAATACCAGAGCCAACAGGCTGGACATGGCCGCCAGACCAAAGTAGAAACTCCAAAAATGGGTGCTGCGGGTGGCGGTACTAACAAACTCAGCCGGTGACCAAAAACGTGCCTGCAGCAAGACACTGCTCGAGCTTTGCACTCGTATCATCATTTCATAGCCACTAGTGCCCGGCGAGGGGAGTACGAACACCGGGTTGCGATAATCGAGATCGGAGCGGCCGTGTAATAAATCTCCTGTTTGTTTGGTTTGCCAGGTTTGTGTGGTGCCGAGCGGGCGATAGAACAGCTTGATGTCGTCTATGAAGTTGGGGCCCAGCTCCAGCCATCTTTCCTGTTGACCAAAGTCGGCGATGGGGAGTTTAAAGCCTAGCCAGAAAACTTTTTTTACATAACCGCGAGAAAAGGTGTCCCGCTGATGAGCCGGCAGACTGCGCAGCGCGCGCGCCGCCTGCTCAGGTAACAGCTCTCCGTTGGCATCTTCCAGTACCTTGTAGGCAATGTCTTGCCCCAACATAAGCGGCGTTGCCAATGTTAGTGGGCTGAACAGGCATAACAGCAGCAACAGCAGTGGCGTGACGAGGCACTTACCGAGCGGCGTACTGTTTAATCGAGAGTCTTCCATGACGGGATTGATTTACCTATTCAGATGTGAGCTTGCTTAAGCCATTCCAGGTGCCAGCTCGCATAGCTATCTTGTGCCAAGGCGTTGGCCAGCCTCGGCAGCAATGGCTTAAGCTGCTCATCCAGCTTCCAGGGCGGATTGAGCACTATCATGCCCGAGCCGTACATACCAAAGTCGTCGGCCTGCTGGCTGACGCTGAGCTCGGCACACAGTACCTGCTCAAATCCACAGTTCGTTAGCGCTGCTTTAAGACCGTCGCTGCGATCGACGTTTTTGGCCAGCAACGGGTACCAGATGGCATAAATGCCGATAGGCCAGCGTTTGTAGGCCTTGGCCAGGGTGCGAGCCACCGTTTGATAGTCTTCTTTCAGCTCGTAAGGCGGGTCGATCAATACCAGGCCGCGCTTGGGCGTGGGTGGCAGCAGAGCGGGGAGTCCTTCAAAGCCATTACGATGATGAATGGCGGCATTGCGGCTCATGTTCTGACGCAACAGCTCCACTTCGTTATGGTGCAATTCCATCAGCGTTGAGCTGTCTTGCGGACGCTGAAAATACTCGGCCACCTTGGGCGAGCCAGGGTAGAAGTCGAGTTTTTCACCGCTGTTCATGGCCTCGATGGCGGCAAAATAACCTGCCAGCTGTGGCCATTTCTGCCGTTCTTGCCACAAAGGGGCGATACCGGTGAGATATTCCGATTTTTTTTGCGTCCATTCATGATCCAATGCGTAGCCACCGGCACCTGAGTGGGTATCGATATAGCTGAATCCCTTGTCTTTAATACACAGGGCTTCCAGGATCAGCGACTGTACCGCGTGTTTAAGTACATCGGCATGGTTGCCGGCATGAAAGGCATGGCGATAACTCAGCATGAAATAGTCCGTATGAAAAAGGCCGTATCAACCGGCGAGTTTAAGCTGCCACAGTGGCGCATCGGCCACCTGTAGCTGTGTGAGGTAAGTCAGCAGGCCACCGCTACCCGGGGCGGGTGGATATTGCCTGAGTTGTTCCAGCAGTTCTTGTTGTTGCCAGCGTTCCAGTTCCAGCTCGTGCTGCAATAGTTGCAGGTAGTCGTCGTTATCAAGCCTGGCTTTAAGCTGGCGCCGCAACCGACGCCACTGGTTAAACAGCCCTGCGCGACTGGCAAGTTGTGGCAGCAAAGCGGCGGGTTCAGCGGTGAAACCGCGTTCTTCCAGCATCAACAGCAGCAGCAGCAAGTTCACGTTGGCGCCGTGTTCATCCTGCAGCTGCAGACAGGCCTGAGCTACTCCCGGGCGAGCATAGTGCTGCTCGCTGAACTGCCAGAATTGCTCGGGGCTGGGAATATTCATGCCTGCTCCAGCTCTTCCAGTTGCTCCTGCAGCTCCAGCCATTCGGCTTCTGCCTCGGCCAGTGTTTGCTGCAAGGGAATTTGTGCCTTCAGCAATTGCTGCAGGTTGGCTTTTTGCTCGGCGGCGTAAATATCCGGATCGGCCAGGCTTTGCTCTATATCGGCCAATTGCTGCTGGCAGTGCTCCATTTGTTGCTCAAGTTTGGTAATGGCCTTGCGCAGCGGCTGGGTAAGCTGGCGCAATTCGGCCTGGCGACGTTTTTCGGCCTTGCGGTTTTGCGCCGAATGTTCACCGGCTGTGCTGATGGTCTCGGGTTGCTCGGCCTTGTCCTGGGCCACCAGCCATTGGTGGTAATCTTCAAGGTCACCATCAAAGGGCTGCACCTGGCCATTATCCACCAGATAGAACTCGTCGGTGGTGGCGCGCAGCAAATGCCGGTCGTGAGACACTATGACCATGGCGCCCTCAAAATACTGCAAGGCCAGCGTCAATGCTTCGCGCATATCCAGATCCAAGTGGTTGGTCGGTTCATCGAGCAACAGCAGATTGGGTTTCTGATAGACGATCAGGGCCAGTACCAAACGGGCTTTTTCGCCGCCGGAGAAGGGGCCGACCGGCTCTTTTACCTTGTCGCCTTTAAAGTCGAAACCGCCCAGATAATCCCGCAGACTCTGTTCTGAGGCCTTGGGGTCCAGACGCGACAAGTGCATCAGTGGTGAAGAGTCCAGGTGCAGGCTTTCCAACTGGTGTTGGGCAAAATAGCCCAGAGAAATACCGCTGTTGGCGGTGAGTTTGCCAGACAAAGGCGTGAGCTCACCAGACAGCAGCTTGATAAAAGTAGACTTGCCGGCGCCGTTGCGGCCCAGCAAGCCGATACGGGAGCCGGGCACCAGGTTGAGCTTTATATCCGACAAGATCACTTTGTCGCCATAGCCGGCAGACAGCTTTTCCATGGTAATCAATGGAATGGGCAGGCTGCCGGGAGCCAGAAACTTGAAGGTAAAGGGCGAGTCGGCATGGGCGGGCAAGATGCGCTCCATGCGCTCCATGGCCTTGAGTCGGCTTTGTGCCTGTTTGGCTTTGCTGGCCTTGTAGCGAAAGCGGTCCACATATTCCTGCATGTGGGTGATTTCGCGCTGCTGCTTTTCGAACATCGATTGCTGAAGAGCCAGCTGCTCGCCGCGCAGCCGCTCAAAGTCGGAATAATTACCGGTATATTCATTCAGCTGGTTGTTTTCGATATGAATGATGCGGTTGACCACGGCGTCGAGAAAGTCCCTGTCGTGGGAGATCAGGATCAGGGTGCCGGGGTAGCTTTTTAACCAGCGTTCCAGCCAGATGACCGCATCCAGATCCAGGTGGTTGGTGGGTTCATCCAGCAGTAACAAGTCGGAGCGACAAATCAGTGCTTGTGCCAGGTTAAGGCGCATGCGCCAGCCACCCGAAAAGGCACTGACGGGGCGGCTTTGGGTGTCGTTGGCAAAGCCAAGACCATGCAGCAGCTCGGCGGCGCGGGCATGGATATGATAGCCACCGTGAATATCCAGCTTGCCATGCAACTCGGCAATGGCAATGCCGTCGTGTCTTTGCTCGGCCAGCTCCAGCTCGCGACACAGGCGGCGATATTCTTTATCGCCGTCAATCACATAATCCAGGGCAGAGCATTCCAGCGCCGGTGTTTCCTGGGCCACGCTGGCCTGTTGCCAGTCGGCAGGCAAGCTGAACTGACCGCTATCCAGACCCAGTTCCCCTTTGAACAAGGAGAACAGCGTTGATTTACCACAGCCATTTTTCCCTACCAAACCGACTTTGTGCCCGCCATGAATGGTAGCGCTGGTGTCTTTTAACAGAGGGCGGCCGCCTCTGAGGAGTTCAATCTGGCTGAGGGTGATCATAAGGCCTTAATATATCTGCAGGGTAAAACGGTATTTTACCCGTTTTTAGCGCCAGTATCATTGCTCGTTCCCAACCAATCGTTATAGGCCTGCTCAAATTGTGCCAGCGAGGCAAAACCATGGCGTTGCACCAGCTGCTCTATCTGTGGGCTTTTTGCCAGATCGCGCAAGATCAGCAACAAGGCGCACTGCTGCTTGACGCTGTGGCTGTCGGCATTGAATGCCAACTTGAATTCGGCTTCCTCCATGGAGGACAGCGTAAAACCGGCGATATTGTCGCTTACTTTTTGTAGTAACGGCGATGGGTTGCTCATGTGCTGAGGTTGATGGCGCAGCAATTCATCGTGCAACACGCGACACAAGCGGCCGTGGGCTCCTTGCCAGTCTGGCGGCACTTGCCCGTCGGCAAGCCGCTCTGCACCGGCCAGCAACAGCGGGGCCGACACCAGGCGACCTGCCTTGGTAGGCTGGGGAAGGCGTGGCGAAAACGCCAGTCGGCTGACACGACTATGGGCAAAACTATGCCAGGCAAACAGGGTGTCGGCCGGTAAAAATACTGCGTCCTTAGTCACCAGCGGATAATAGTGACGACCGAGCTGCAACAGCCCGCCGCCCTGGTGCACGATAAGCAGTATGCCTTTCAGCTGGCGCTGACGTTTTCCCGGGCTTAAGTGAGGCAGCTCAAGAAGCTGATGATCGATAGGGTAGTGGGCGCTTGTAGTCATTGTGGTTGATTCATTTTTGGCGGAGAATTCGGGATAAGGTTTGTTGTTCAGGATGTAAAACCATGGAAACCCGTCGTAAAAAACGCTTTATTGCCGGAGCCGTCTGCCCCAGCTGTAGCGAGAGTGATACCATGATGCTGTATCTGGAGCACGGTGTCGAGAAAGTAGAGTGCGTCAGCTGTGGTCATAGCCAAAGTCAAACGGATGAGTCGGTCACCAAGGCCAGCCACGGTGACGTCATCGGCATATTCAAGCCAGAATAACAGGATAAAATGCCGGTAAAAGAGCAGTGAAGAGTGGCAGTATTGTCGCTACCTTGCATTTAAACCGGCTTTGCCATCCTGTATGCTAGATAACAAAATTCATTAGCAGGTTAATCCTATGAGCATTTCTGAAAACAGCGTGGTGACGCTGGACTTTACCGTCACTAACATCAACGGTGACATCCTCGATTCTACCGAAGACAAGCAGCCGCTTGAGTATTTGCACGGCACCGGTTACCTGGTTGCCGGCCTGGAAGCGGTACTGGACGGCAAGGCAGTAGGAGAAGATTTCGACGTTACCCTGACCCCTGATCAGGCTTATGGCGAGCGCGATGATGACCTGGTGCAAGCAGTACCGGGCGAGTTGTTCGACGGCATGGAAGTGTCGGAAGGCGACACTTTCGTGGCTGAAACCGATGACGGTCATCGTCCGGTCACCATAGTCGAAGTGGCAGAAGAATACGTTAAAGTGGACGGTAACCATCCATTGGCAGGCATGACGCTGACCTTCAAGGGTGTGGTGCGTGCGGTTCGTGAAGCCACCGAAGAAGAAATCGCGCACGGCCACGTGCATGGCGCTCATGATCATGACGAAGAGCACGATCATGAAGGCGGCTGCTGCGGCCACCAGCACTGAGTGTGACTCGGTTTAAAAAAGGCGCTTTGGCGCCTTTTTTGTTGCCTGTTCCGCGTGTTTTGTGACAAGGCGTCGTGGAAAAAGCTTCTGCTCTTCAATGGCTGACGGCTGACTGAAGGGTGATCAATAATGTGGCGGTGGGGGTTCGTCGGCCTGGCTGACAATATCGCTGGGCTGCATCTCCTTGAACTTCTTCATCATAAAACTGAGTTGTTCCTTCAAGCGGGCGGTTTCGCCCCCCAGAGTGGTAATTTCCTGATTCAGCTGCTCTATGGTGTCGTCCTGAAACGCCAGCCGGGTTTCAAGCTGCTCTAATCGATAAAGGATATCGTCATTCATTAATTTGCTTCTCTTGAGTCTTTTGAGTCCAGGTTCCAGGTTTCCCCCAGGCCGGATGAGCTAACGCTATACACCTGCCGTGCACCGCTGAATGCCACATCGTACACCATGGCACTGGCGGGGCGCAGTTTGGTGTGGGTGCCCACCTGCCAGTGTTGCAGCTGTTGCCCGTTGTCGAGTTGCCATAACTCCAGGCGACGGGAGGTGCTGCCGGTCAGCAGTTGATTGCGATCCGGGCTCAGCCTGGCACTGACAAAAGTCTGGCCGCGATAGGGTATCTGCAAGCGAGACAACAGCAGGCCCGAAGGTAAATGATGCAGCTCGCCTTGCCCCTGAGCGTCGGCGCTGAAAGCCAGTTTGCCCTCTGGGCCCAGACGCACCAGGGTAATGCTGTTTTCGTGCCGCCACTGGCCAAGAATGGCGGCGTCCGTGGTTTGCCACAGTAATACCTGACCATCTTGGCTGGCGGTGAGGGCGTAACGGCCGTTGGCAGACAGATCAACCGAGTTGATGCGTTGCTGTTGTTCCGTTTGCAGGTGACCCATAAATACCAGGCGGCGACCGCTCGATAAATTCACAAATTCGACGCTGCCATCCTGATAGCCCAGCAGCAGGTGGCGGCCATTATCGCTGAGCGCCAGGGCGCGCAACGGCTGCTCAAGCTGATAAAAGCCCCTGTTCTCTCCATTCAGCAAGGACCATACGGCCACCGTGGTTTGGGTGGCAGTGGCTGCAGTCTGACTGTCTGGCGATGTGGTCAGCAGTAATATATCGTCGTTCGACTCGCCTTGATACCAGCGGTATATGGGCTCGGGCACACCTTGCTGCCATACCTGGACCGGGCTTGGACCCGTGGCAATCAGGGTAAAGCGGCCATTGGTGCTGGTTTGTGCCGCCAGCACGGTCCCCTTGGCATAACGGTTTTGGCTCACCGGCCTGTCGCCGGCATCACAGCCGGTGATCAGTAAAAAGGTGACGCACAACAGCATCGTCAGCGCGCGAGTGGGCATTTTTATCGGTTTGGGCTTTCGCATCGGCAACCTGAGGCGGTAGTATAGGTCCTGATTTATAAGCATCTCATTTTCCATGGGGTTTTTCCCCCTGTTCTGGAGTGAATAATGAAAAAACTGTTACAAGTCAGTTTGCTGGCCTCTGCGGTATTGGTAGGTTTGAGTGGTTGTAATGATGACAAGGCGTCTGCACCTGCCTCCGAGGTGGAGAAAGCCGCCCCCGTGGCAGAGACAACAGCCTCCGAACTCACCAGCTTCGAAGACAAATCTGCCTACGCCATTGGGCTGTCCATGGGTCGCTATATTGGTTCCACTCTGGAGAAACAGCAAGAGCTGGGTGTTGAGCTGAATAACGACATCATACTCAGTGGCGTGCAGGACGGTTTTTCCGATAAGGGTCAGATGAGTGATGAAGAAATTCAGACTGCACTCACCGCCTATGATGAGCATATCAACGAGCTGATTGAAACACAGGCCAAGGAACAGGCGGCAGCCACACTGGAAGCCGGCAAAAAATTCCTGGAAGAAAATGCCAAGCGTGACGGCGTAACGGTAACCGATTCTGGCCTGCAGTATGAAGTGTTGACCGAAGGTAAAGGCGCCAAGCCCAATGCCGAAGACGTGGTCACCGTACACTACACCGGTACCCTGGTTGATGGCACTACCTTCGACAGTTCGGTTGAGCGTGGCGAGCCGGCCAGCTTTCCGCTGAATCAGGTGATTCCGGGCTGGACCGAGGGCGTGCAGTTGATGCCCGTTGGAGCCAAGTACAAGCTGGTTATTCCTGCCGAGCTGGGTTATGGCGAAGCCGGTGCCGGCACCATTCCCGGTAATTCGGTACTGATTTTTGACGTTGAGCTACTGGACATCAAGTCTGCCGACGCGCCTGTTGCTGAAGTAGCCAAGGACAACGCGGCAGAAGATGACAGTGCCACAGCAGATAAGCCGCAAGCCGAGTAAACACGGCGGTCACTTATCTACTCAACGGCGCCTCAGGGCGCCGTTTTTATTGTGGCCTGCAATATTTGCCAGACACCGTCTTCCTGTAACAGCTGCTCTTTGCGGACCTTGGTCAGGCGTTTGAGACGATATTCCAGCCGTAACGCCACAGACTGGTTGGCAACCGGGCGTTGCCAGATCAATTGTGCGGGGCGTCGGGCCCATACGTAACGCGAGGCACGAGAAAGCTGCTGATTATGCTCCATGCAGCGGCGTTCCGGATCCAGGCTGATACCGGTATACAGGCTGCCATCACTGCAGCGTAGTATATACAGGTACCAGTGCCCGGCGGTAGATTGGGGGGCTAAATCAGGCATAAGTGGTTTGTGAGTCTACAATTTATAGCGGCAATCATAACGAGGTAAATCCATGAATAAAAATGATATTGCTCCGGCTCTGGTGTTGGGAGCGACCTTGGCAATAGGACTTGTCTGGAGTGGCAGCTATCTGAAAGATGCGGTGCAGCTGTGGAAGCAGGCCGACAGAGTGGTCTCGGTAAAGGGCCTCGCCGAGCAGGAGGTGGCTGCGGATCTGGTATTGTGGCCGGTCAGCTTTTCGGTATCTGCCGACAGCCTGGCAGACTTGTATCAAGTCATTGATACGGACAGAAACAAGATCCGCACCTTTTTAAAACAGGCGGGTTTTAACGATGAAGAGCTGAGTTTTGCCGCGCCCGTCGTGCAGGATCTGTGGGCCAATCAGTATGGTGAACAGCGCCCGCCGTCACGTTACAAGGCCGATGCGGTGTTGCTGGTACGCTCGCAACAGGTTGATCTGGTCAAGACAACCCAGCCCGAATCGGCACAGCTGGTCAGTCAGGGCGTGTTGCTGACGCAAAGCTACGAGCACAAGATACAATATATTTTCACGCGGCTGAATGAGATCAAACCGCAGATGATTGCCGATGCCACCGCCAATGCACGTCAGGCTGCCGCACAGTTTGCCAAAGACGCAGACGCCGAGGTTGGGGCGATTCGCTCGGCTCAGCAAGGCTATTTTTCGGTATCGGATCTGGACTCTTACACCCCGGAAGTGAAGCAGGTGCGAGTGGTCACCAGCGTCGAGTATTCGCTGGACTGATTAGTCAGTGACCGGTAGAAAAGGCAGCAAGATAGCCTTCGCCAACGCGCTGATGCATATGATGCCAGCGGGAAGGCGGGAAGGCGGGGGGCTCAGGGACGAGCGGCGACGGCAATTTTCATGGTTTGAGGGGGATAGCAAAGGCCGGTAGTGCAGCCCTGGTAACGCACTTCAACCTGGCCGTTTTGCGTTATTTTATCCAAGGGGACATCCAGGCTTAGCTGCTGATAATACACCTGGGTTTTGCCAAAATACTCGTCTTCATGAGGCGTACCTTCGGGTAGAAGCCAGTCGCCGATGTGGGCGTTTTCTGCGGATACCGCCAGCGTGTGACGATAGAGGTAATAACCCGGAGCGATGGCAAACGAGAGTTGCAGGGCGCCGGCGTTCTGCTTGCTGCTGAGTACAAATGCCTGTTCTACCGGCAAGAAATTGGTGCTGACTGGTGGCTTTGCAGGAGTCTTTATCCCCAGCCATTCCAGAACCCCGGCCTGAGCGGGAGGCGTGATGGCGATCAGCAGGGCTGTCAGTGCTGTCTGGCGGGACAAAAACATTAAATTACGCAGCATAAATCACCTTTCACTCGTCAAGACCTTGTTACTATAGCCTTGTGGCAGGTGAATATCATCGTTCAAGCGAATTTGAAAACCATGCCCTTTGCCCCCATGTTAAGGGTTTCCCCCAAGATAAGCGCCAGAGCGGGCGCGAGATGAGGTGTTAGTGGGTAAGATTTTTTTACTGTTTATTGCGGCCACTCTGATGGAAATTTTTGTTTTTATCGAGGTAGGGTCAGCCATTGGTGCCTGGAGCACCATAGCCTTGATTGTATTAACGGCCGTGATTGGTCTGAGTCTGGTGCGTATTCAAGGTTTTCAGACGCTGATGGAAGCCCAGCGCAAGGTGAATATGGGTGAGACGCCGGCGCGGGAAATGCTGGCGGGCATGATGTTGGCAGTCAGCGGTCTCTTGTTGCTGCTGCCGGGTTTTGTTTCCGACATGGGCGGCGTATTGTTGCTGCTTCCTCCGGTACGAGAGGCCTTGGTAGAACGCTTCATCAGCCGGATGAATGTACAAACCCAGAAGGGACAGACCTTTGATGCCGACTATTACAGAACCGATGATACCGATGAGCAGCAAGCGCGCCTGGATCAGCATTTGAAGAAAAAAAGTGATGATGAAGGCACCACCTTTGAAGGTGACTTTCAGCGTAAAGACGACAAATAACAACTATAAGCCATCAGCGGTATGCTATAGAAAGATACTGGGGTAAGCCCGGTAAGACGGCTCAATACTGCGTTAATGCCTGTGTTCGCCAGGCTCTTTTCTGACGGCTGAAAGCTTACCGCTGATCGCCTTAGTTAATGGGTTGCTTGATCTTCCAGGGAAAGCGCCACCAGGCAAAGGTGGCGGCGATAATGCCGGCCAGAATGTTGGCAATTAATATCCCGGTGAACACACCGGTTTCACCGTACCAGTAGCTGCCCAGCCAGGCCAGAGGCAGCAAGAGGCCAAACAGTCGTATGCTGTTGAGCAGCAATGAAATACTGGAAACACGCAACCCATTCAAGGCCGACGCCAGCAGCATGGAACAACCTTGCAGCCCGTAGCCCAAGGGCACCAGACGTAGATAAAAGGTCAAGTGTCGACTTACCTCTTGGCTATCGGTAAAAGCGTCGGCCAGCCAGGGTGCCAGTACCCACAACAAGGCAAAAACTCCTAACTGAAACCCCACTGCAAAGCGCATCGACTGTAACAATGCCCGTCGGCTTCGTTGATGCTGGCCGGCTCCGGTATTTTGCGAAATAAAGGGAGCCAGTACCGAGCTGAGAGCCATCATGGCAATCAGCATCAAGGCCTCGATGCGCGAGGCTGCACCATAAGCCGCCACTACTTCTGTTCCCAGTCCCGCCAGAATCATCATCAACACCGCCGTACTCAGGGGGTTGAGCAGGTTGGTAAACGAAGCTGGAATGGCGACCTGTAACAGCTTGCGCCAATGGATGAATAACAAACCGGGCTGAAGCAGAGGCCAGCGCAACAGGCGTTCTCTGCGCCACAATAACCAGATGCCCACAACGCTTGCCATTAACCAGGAGCAGGCCGAAGCCATTGCTGCGCCTTTAATGCCCAGTTCGGGAAAGGGGCCCAGACCAAAAATCAACAAGGGATCGAGCAGGCCGTTGACCAAACCGGCCACCGTCATCACCACACTGGGCGTTCGGGTGTCGCCGGTGGCACGAATGGCCGAGTTGCCAACCATGGGCAGCACCAGCAAGGGCATAGTGAGATACCAGATCAGCATATAGTCGTGCAGTAGCACCAGTAATGCCTCAGTGGCCCCCAGTAACCTGAACAAGGGATCTATGCTGAGCATCCCCAGCACCGACAACAGGCATACCAGCAGCAGAGCCAATAACAGACTGTGGCTGGTAAACAAAGCCGCTTGTTGCTGATTGCCGGCGCCCAAAGCCTGACCCAGGCAGGCAGACAAACCCGCACCCAGGCCCATGGCCAGAGAGATCACGACAAACGTCACCGGGAAGGTAAAACTGATGGCGGCCAGCGCCTCTGTACCCAGCAGTCCGATAAAGAAGATATCCACCAGGTTGAAGGCTTGAATGGCGACAATGCCCAGCGCCATGGGGCCGGCCATTTTTGTCAGTTGCCGGCCGATGGGGGCGGTGAGCAGTAAGTTTTGTGATACCACAAATAATCTCTTGAAGTGAGTAGCGGGAGCCTTGCAGGCGCATCATATGATAACGGCTGTACGCACAACTTGAAAAAAAATTGTGGCTAAACCCTTGAAGGGGGGGAATGTGCTCCCATATAGAAGGACAGTATAACAGTTTGCGGCCGCCGGCCGTTTATATCACTAGGTAACAACACTCATCAGGAGAGTTATCGATGAACATTCGTCCATTGCATGATCGCGTTATTATCAAGCGTATTGAAGCCGAGTCAAAATCTGCCGGAGGCATCGTTTTGACCGGTTCTGCTGCCGAAAAGTCTACCCGTGGTGAAGTGCTGGCGGTAGGTAATGGCCGCGTACTGGATAGTGGTGAAGTAAAAGCCATGTCTGTAAAAGTGGGTGACAAGGTCATTTTCAACGAAGGCTACGGCGTAAAAACCGAGAAGCTGGACGGTCAGGAAGTGTTAATCCTGTCTGAAAACGACATTCTGGCTATCGTCGAGTAATCATCTGGTTTATCTACTTTAAAGGAATATGAACAATGGCTGCTAAAGAAGTAAAATTTGGTAACGACGCCCGCGTAAAAATGCTCCGTGGTGTGAATATCCTGGCCGATGCCGTTCGGGTTACCCTGGGCCCCAAGGGGCGTAACGTGGTACTGGACAAGTCCTTCGGTGCCCCCGTGATCACCAAAGACGGTGTATCCGTGGCCAAGGAAATCGAGCTGGAAGACAAGTTCGAAAACATGGGCGCCCAGATGGTAAAAGAAGTGGCGTCCAAGGCCAACGACGAAGCGGGCGACGGTACTACTACCGCCACCGTACTGGCTCAGTCTATCGTTAACGAAGGCCTGAAAGCGGTTGCTGCAGGCATGAATCCGATGGATCTGAAGCGCGGTATCGACAAAGCGGTGATCAAGGCCGTTGAAGAGCTGAAAGCGCTGTCTGTACCTTGTAAAGACACCAAGGCGATTGCCCAGGTAGGTACTATTTCTGCCAATGCCGACGAAACCGTAGGCGCACTGATTGCCGAAGCCATGGAAAAAGTAGGCACCGACGGTGTTATTACCGTGGAAGAAGGCCAGGGCTTGCAGGACGAGCTGGACGTGGTAGAAGGCATGCAGTTTGACCGTGGCTACCTGTCTCCTTACTTCATCAACAAGCAGGAAACCGGTACTGTTGAACTGGACGACCCTTTCATTCTGCTGGTTGACAAAAAAGTATCCAATATCCGTGAACTGCTGCCGGTACTGGAAGGCGTAGCCAAGCAATCCAAGCCGCTGCTGCTGGTTGCCGAAGACATTGAAGGCGAAGCGCTGGCGACTCTGGTCGTCAACAACATGCGCGGCATCGTGAAAGTGGCCGGCGTTAAAGCCCCGGGCTTTGGCGACCGTCGCAAGGCCATGTTGCAGGATATCGCCATTCTGACTGGCGGTACCGTGATCTCTGAAGAAGTGGGTCTGGAGCTGGAAAAGGCGACACTGGAAGACCTGGGCCGTGCCAAGCGTGTGGTCATCAGCAAAGACAACACCACCATCATCGACGGTGTGGGTGAAGTGGCGTCTATCGAAGCCCGTGTTGCACAAATTCGTCAGCAGATTGAAGATTCCTCTTCAGACTACGACAAAGAGAAACTGCAAGAGCGCGTGGCCAAGCTGGCGGGCGGTGTTGCCGTGATCAAGGTCGGTGCTGCGACCGAAATGGAAATGAAAGAGAAGAAGGCCCGTGTTGACGATGCGCTGCACGCGACTCGCGCAGCCGTTGAAGAAGGTGTGGTACCGGGCGGCGGTGTGGCGCTGGTGCGTGCTGCCAGCAAGCTGACCGAGCTGACCGGCGACAACGAAGATCAGAACGTAGGTATCAAGGTTGCCCTGCGCGCCATGGAATCTCCACTGCGTCAGATTGTTACCAACGCCGGCGAAGAAGCCTCGGTTGTGGTATCCAAGGTGAAAGACGGCGAAGGTAACTTCGGTTATAACGCCGGTAACGATACCTACGGCGACATGCTGGACATGGGTATTCTGGATCCGACCAAGGTAACGCGTTCTGCACTGCAGTTTGCCGCCTCTGTCGCCGGTCTGATGATCACCACCGAAGCCATGGTGACCGAGCTGCCTAAACAGGATGCTCCGGCCATGCCTGATATGGGTGGCATGGGTGGAATGGGAGGCATGATGTGATATAAATCACATTCATGCTGCCTGGTCCTGGACCATGAGCAAACAAAAACCGGGCCCGTGTGGCCCGGTTTTTTTTATCGTGATAACGGCCAGCGGTTCGCTAACTATAATGACTTCACCCACATACGATAGATTTTGGCCTCATGGCATAAGCAGTACGGCATAACCCATGTGGATCTATAATTTCTACATATAGCTACATTCGGGAGCCTGCCATGAAACGGAACTTGTTAGGTCAGTCACTCACGGCC
>NZ_BMKE01000027.1 GCF_014643915.1 Oceanisphaera marina | reverse complement strand
AAACTCCTGCTCAACCCAATTCGTCATGTCACTCGTCGCTACACCTGTTGTTCAGTGGCATTGATGATACTCATTCAAGGACTTATGGGTAAAGGGATGGGCTATGGTATACAGCCGAGTACAGAAGATGACGAGAACCAATAATAAACGTCGAGGATAATATTGGTAATGGGGCACTCGCAACACCAATTAACGATACACCTGCCAACTGAGCGGCACCTGCAAACACGAAAAGAGACATAGATTGGGCTTGTAATGGGGTTAATCCCGCTTGGATGGATAATGAACCACATAAAATACCCCAAGGAATGACTGCTGCACACAATGGAAATATTGCAATGCTAGCCTGATACATTATGACTAAATTATCTTGGAGATTTGTTCGAGAAATTGTTGAATTAATTTGATTCATAGCCTACACCCTCATTTGGTATAGGCTAGGTTAAATAAGGCATCTCTCTAGTTCTTGTACGAAATTGCTTGTATCTGAAACTGCTTTGGAGTCGTTCCTAATGCCTTTTTGAAATGTCTTGTAAGGTGGCTTTGGTCATGGAATCCACAGTCGTGAGACACGTCAGCTATAGACACCCCAGCTTTTAGGAGTTGTTTAGCTTTAATTAGTCTAACTTGAATCTGATAGGCATGAGGAGAGATACCGAAGCTCTTTCCAAACTGCCTGATGAAGTGATATTTACTACAGCCTACGATATTGGATAGTGCTTCTAGGCTTACGTCGACTTCTGGGTTTGCATCCAAAAATTCCTTTGCCAATTGCAACTTATTACTATTAACACCAATATCTTTTGGTAACTCTTGAGTGCGCCCGTATTTAGCTGCTAACGCTAACAACGTACTGTAAATGAGAGTCTCTACGAGCAGTACAGATGCCCCTTCCTCGATCTGATCCATAATGAGTCGCAACTGATTTGCAATTCTTTTGTCATGAATTACAGAATCCCTGAAGTATGGTATCAGCGAATCCCCACCAATTAGATCGTTAGAGATTAATGAAAAATGTTCTGGTGTGGGGTAAATAGCTCTGTAATGCCACCCTCCCTCAGTTGCAGCTTCTCCTGTGTGGACATCGTCAGCATTCACCAAAATAATACTGTTTTCATCAGCTATATGGTTTTCTCCACTACGAAAAAAACGTTGAGCCCCTTGCTCAATAACACCGATCGTGTAGCCCTCGTGGACGTGTTTGGAAAACGCCTGTTTCTTATAATGTGCATCTACAATTTCGATTCCATTCAAGGCTTCCGATACTTTGTAATTCGCTTTTTCTTTGCTCATCACTCAATAGTTCCTACAAATTTGGTACAAAATTGCTCTTTTCTTAATATCAATTTACTTGAGATTGAGAAGTTGGATTTATTATTTACCAATCATTTGGCAGGCAAACACGCCTTACTTACAACGGCTTCCAGACTACATGATGCTATTCCAGAGGCCGATCTACAGAGTGCGCGAATTTTATTTCTATGTCTGAGTTACTGATGCAACAATCCGAGGGCATGAACGCTTACTTTTCGCAAGTAGTAGTGCATAATATTCTTGAACTTCAGTGTGATCATGTTCCTATGCGATAGCGGCATTATCTGAATTGTTTTCCTCTTTTTGAACACAAATATCAGCATAAAAAAACAGCCACTAGGGCTGCTTTTTTCATTTCATTCTCAATGAGACGCTATTGCACATATATGAGACGCCATTTCATTTTGAATGAGATCCCACACAATGGAAATTTAGATATCCAGATTGGCGACTTGCAGCGCGTTGGTTTCAATAAACTCACGGCGTGGCTCGACATGATCGCCCATTAGGGTGGAGAACAGTTGATCGGCGGCAATCGCGTCTTCAATTTTCACCTGCAGCATGCGGCGAGTGCTGGGATCCATGGTGGTTTCCCACAGCTGATCCGGGTTCATTTCGCCCAGACCTTTATAACGCTGCACATACAGGCCACGCTTGCTTTCGTGCATCAGCCATTCCAGGCCTTCGGCAAAGGTATCAACCTGCTTGATTTTCTCGCCACGCTTCACATAACCGCCCTCTTCCATCAGGTTGGCGATGCCATTACCCAACTCGACGATGCTGCGATATTCGCCCGAGGCAAAAAAGTCATAGCTGATCGGATATTCACGCTCAATACCGTGCTGACGCACTTTTACCTTGGGCAGGTAACAGTGGCGCTCTTCAAAGAACTCGTAATCCAGCAGGTATTCGGCGCCATTGGTGTTGTTACCTTCCAATGACAGGTTAATGGCCGATACCCAGGCGCGGACTTCGGCTTCATTGGTCAACGCTTCCAGCGTTAATTCTGGCTGATAGATCAGTTCGTTGAGTACCAACTCAGGCGCACGGCGCGACAAACGCTTGATCAGTATTTCGACCTTGCGGAAGTCATTGACCAGTGTTTCCAGGTGCGCGCCGCCAATGGCCGGAGCCGACTCGTTAACGTGCAGGCTGGCGCCGTCCAGAGCCAGACTGGTCTGGTACTGCAGCATGGCATCTTCGTCTTTCAGGTACTGTTCCTGCTTGCCTTTTTTCACCTTGTACAAGGGGGGCTGGGCAATGTAGATATAGCCGCGCTCGACGATTTCCGGCATCTGACGATAGAAGAAGGTCAGCAGCAAAGTACGAATGTGCGCACCATCCACGTCCGCATCGGTCATGATGATGATGTAGTGATAACGCATCTTGTCGGGGTTGTATTCATCCCGGCCGATGCCACAGCCCAGGGCAGTGATCAGAGTGGCGACTTCCTGCGACGACAGCATTTTGTCGAAGCGAGCTTTTTCCACATTCAGGATCTTGCCTTTCAGCGGCAAAATGGCCTGATTTTTACGATTGCGCCCCTGCTTGGCCGACCCGCCTGCCGAGTCACCCTCCACTATGTAGAGTTCGGACAATGCGGGATCTTTTTCCTGACAGTCGGCCAGTTTGCCCGGCAAACCGGCCAGATCCAGCGCGCCTTTACGGCGAGTCATGTCTCGCGCCTTGCGGGCCGCTTCACGGGCACGGGCCGCATCGATGATCTTGTTGACCACGATTTTGGCGTCGCCCGGGTTTTCCAGCAGGAATTCGCTCAACCGCTCATTCATGGTTTGCTCAACCGCGGTTTTCACCTCGGACGACACCAGCTTGTCTTTGGTCTGGGACGAGAACTTGGGGTCCGGTACCTTGACCGAAATAACCGCCGTCAGACCTTCACGGGCATCATCGCCGGAAGCCGAGGTTTTGGCTTTTTTACTGTAACCTTCTTTATCCATGAAGTTGTTGAGGGTACGGGTGAGCGCGGCTCTAAAGCCGGCCAGGTGAGTACCGCCATCACGCTGAGGGATATTGTTGGTAAAGCAGAAGATATTTTCCTGGTAGGAGTCGTTCCATTGCATGGAGACTTCCACCGAAATACCGTCTTCCCGTTCGGTAACGAAATGAAAGGCCTTAGGGTGAATCGGCGTCTTGTTCTGGTTGAGATATTCAACAAATGCCTGAATGCCGCCTTCATACTCGAAGTGCACTTCTTTGTTGGCTTGTTCGTCGATCAGGCGAATAGACACGCCCGAATTCAAGAATGAAAGCTCGCGCAGACGCTTGGCCAGAATTTCAAAATGAAATTCGGTATCGGTAAAGGTGTCGTGGCTGGGCCAGAAACGGATCAGGGTGCCGGAGCGAGTCGTTTCACCCACTTCCTTCAGCGGCGCCTGCGGCTCGCCATGACGATAGGTTTGCTCGTGAACCTTGCCTTCGCGCCAGATAGTCAGCTGCAGTTTTTCCGACAGGGCGTTAACCACAGACACACCAACACCGTGCAAACCACCGGAGACTTTATAGGAGTTATCGTCGAATTTTCCGCCCGCGTGCAATACCGTCAGAATAACTTCGGCGGCAGAGCGGCCTTCTTCTTCGTGAATGCCGACCGGAATGCCACGACCATCATCGGAAACCGAAACGGAGCCGTCTCCATGAATGATAACCACTATGTCTTTACAATGTCCGGCCAGCGACTCATCTATCGAGTTATCCACCACCTCAAACACCATGTGGTGCAGGCCGGTGCCATCGTCGGTGTCGCCGATATACATACCCGGACGTTTACGGACTGCATCCAGACCTTTTAATACCTTAATACTCGAAGAGTCGTAAGTGTGTTCACTCATTGGCTTACTCGCACTCCTGGTGTTCGGTGATTTCACCCTGTTTCACATGAAACAGCTTGCTGTTATCCCGTGTGATCATCTGACTGAGCTGGCTCACATCAATGGCAGAAACAAAAACCTGGGCACCCAGTTCACTTAATCGGTGTGCCAGTAATGTTCGCTTGTGTTCGTCCAGCTCAGACGCAAAATCGTCGATTAAAAAAATACAGTCCTGATTGGACTCGGTTTTCAGATACAGGCCCTGAGCCAGCCGCATGGCACAGACCAGCAGCTTCAGCTGGCCCCGTGACAATAAATCCTGCACCGGCATGCCCCGCGCCTTGATCCTGATCTCGGCTTTATGGGGCCCGGAATGGGTATATCCCAGGCCCAAGTCTCGCTCCAGGCCCTGCTCCAAAACCTGGGCCAGGGACGTTTGCCGCTCCCAGCCCCGAAAAAAATCGAACGTAAAATCATACTCAGGCAGAAAATCTGCCGCTATCTCGCGGATAACCGGCTCTATGGCCTCGGCATATTGCTGCCTGAATAGACTCAACTCTTCGGCTATGGTGACCAGCTGCTGATCCCAATAGCGTAATTCTGCGTAGGGTCGCTGTTGGCGCAACAAGGCATTACGTTGCTTTAACAGCCGACGATACTGCCCCCAGACGGTAAAAAAACGTCCATGGGAGTAAAACAGCCCCCAATCGAGATACGCCCGTCGTAATTTGGGGCCACCGGTTAATAGATTATACCCTTCCGGGTGGATCAACTGAATGGGTAGAATGTGCGCCAGATCGGCTAATCGTTCGGCAGCACGCCCACCCACCTTGAGTCGGGTGTCACCCCCTCGGGTTTTGCTCAAACCTATGGGTAAACTGTCGCCTTCTCTTTGAATGCGCGCAAACAAGGTAAAGGCCGACTCGCCCTGATGAATGACCCGGCCAGTCAGGTGGGTGCGAAAAGAACGACCCACCCCTAAATAATGAATGGCTTCCAGAATACTGGTCTTGCCGCTGCCGTTGGCACCAATGAGTACATTGATACCAGCAGTCGGGATCAGCCGGCCATGGGGAATATTGCGAAAGTCCTTTAACTGCAGGTTCAACAACGCCATGCTTACAATCGCATCGGCATCACTACATACAGTGCATCCCCGTTATCTTCCGCCTCAATCAAGCCACTGCTGCTGGCATCTTTCAGGCTGATCTTGACCTTATCAGACTTGAGGGTACCAAGCACATCCAGCACATAGGACACGTTAAAGCCAATTTCCAGATCTGTGCCCTGATAATCCACATCCAGCATTTCTTCCGCTTCTTCCTGCTCGGGGTTATTGGCGGTAATTTTCAGTATCTGGGCCTGCATGTTCAGGCGCACACCGCGAAACTTCTCGTTAGACAGTATGGCCGCCCGGGAAAATGCCTGACGCAACTCTTCGCGGCCACAAATCAAAGTCTTGTCGCATTCACGCGGCAATACACGACGGTAATCAGGGAAGCGGCCATCCACCAGCTTGGAGGTAAAAATAAAGCCGGGCGTTACGGCACGAATATTGTTTTTGCCGATTTGCAACCGCACATCCTGATCTTCATGCTCCAGCAATTTTACCAGCTCGAGTACCCCTTTGCGTGGCACTATCACTTGCTGGGCCGGCAGTTCTTCGGCCAGTAACTGACGCTGGCAGGTCGCCAGGCGATGACCATCGGTGGCCACGGTGCGCAATAATTGGCCATCGGTTTCAAACAGCATGCCGTTCAGGTAATAACGCACATCCTGAATAGCCATGGAAAACTGGGTCGACTCGATCAGCTTCTTTAACGCCAGCTGGTTAATGTCGAACTCCAGCTCGGAGCTCCACTCTTCAATATTGGGGAAGTCTTCTGCGGCCAGAGTGGCCAGATTGAAACGGCTGCGCCCAGAGCGCAGGATAAGGCGATCGCCTTCCTGGGCAAACCTGAGCTCGGCACCATCGGGCAGGCCACGACACAAATCCAGCATCTTGCGCGCCGGCACGGTAATGCGCCCGGCGGTGACCTCACCTTGCAGTTCCACCCGCGCTATCATTTCCACTTCGGTATCTGTGCCCGTCATCGACAGGGCATTCTCGCTGACACTCAGCAGAATATTATTCAGGATCGGCAGGTTGGGACGGCCTCCCAAGGCACTGGACACCAGTTGCAGGGGGCGCAATATCGCTTCGCGGCTGATAGTAAACTGCATGGGGTTCTCCGATTCAGGAAGATAAGGTGCGGATAAGATTGGAATAATCTTCCTTTATATCATGACTCTCTTCGCGCAGCTGGCCGATTTTTCGGCAAGCGTGCAGCACGGTCGTATGATCGCGACCACCAAAAGCGTCGCCAATTTCCGGTAACGAGTGATTGGTCAGCTCCTTGGCCAGTGCCATGGCCAACTGGCGAGGCCGCGCCACCGAACGCGAACGGCGTTTGGATAACAGGTCGGCCAGCTTGATTTTATAATATTCCGCCACGGTTTTCTGAATATTATCGATGGTGACCAACTTTTCTTGCAGCGCCAACATGTCGCGCAGCGCCTCGCGTACAAAATCGATGTTGATGGCTCGACCGGTGAAGTTGGCGTTGGCCATCACCCGATTCAGCGCGCCTTCGAGCTCTCGCACGTTGGAGCGCAGTCGTTTGGCGATAAAAAAGGCCACTTCATCGGGCAGGCGCATCTTGTTTTCGTCGGCCTTGCGCATCAGAATCGCGACTCGGGTTTCCAGCTCCGGCGGCTCTATGGCCACCGTTAGACCCCAACCAAAGCGGGATTTGAGCCTGTCTTCCACGCCGTTGATCTCTTTGGGATAACGGTCCGAAGTAAGAATAATCTGCTGATTACCTTCTAACAGTGCGTTAAAGGTATGAAAGAACTCTTCCTGCGAGCGCTCTTTATTGGCAAAAAACTGAATGTCATCGATCAGCAAGGCATCCACACTGCGGTAGTAACGCTTGAATTCTTCGATAGCGTTGTTCTGCAGGGCCTTGACCATATCCTGCACAAAGCGTTCCGAGTGCATATAGATAACCTTGGCATCGGGCTTGCGAGCTCGAATGCCATTGCCCACCGCATGCAACAGGTGCGTTTTACCCAGACCGGTGCCGCCGTATAAAAACAGCGGATTATAGGCACCACCCGGATTGTCTGCCACCTGACGTGCCGCCGCACGCGCCAACTGGTTCGACTTACCTTCAACGAAGTTGTCGAAGGTATAGTTGGTGTTCATGTTGCTCTTGTAGGAAATTTGCGGCTTGTCGTCGGCGCGCTCAATCCAGGAGGGCGTGGTCTGCACCGAACTTTGAGGACGACTCGGACTGGTGCTGCCATTACTTTTACCAGCATCATTGGTCACCAGATTAACCGGTGTCCGTTTTTTACCCACTTCGAATTTCATCTGCGGGCAATTGCTGCCACAGAATTCGGCCAACAGACCGTTGATCCGCAACAAATATTTATCCCGAACCCAATCAAGCACAAAACGATTAGGGGCAAACAGGGTCAGGGTGTTGTCGCCCAGCTCCGCCTGCAGCGGCCGGATCCACATACTGAATTCTGCCGAAGGCAATTCATCTTGTAGCCGGTTAAGACACTGCTGCCAAAGCATAGCGCTCATCAGAACTCCTGAAACAAAGGGATCAATCAAGGGGGGAGTATTCTACTGAGGCAAGGGCCGGATCTCTAGCCGGATCATCACGATCCTGAAAAATATGATCCTTGACATCTGTGAATAACTTATGAGTCATACACAGGATCCTTGTCGTTATAAACAAGCTACTCACATGCTGTAACACGCCGCGATCGCCGAATGCCGGCAGGATCATCGCCTGCCGCTGTAGCCTGCTGATAATTGTCGTACTATTTTTCACCACCGAAGATTATTCACAAAGATCTATGTTAGGGTGATGACAGCTGGTTCACCGCTGGTGCAGTGGCTAGCTCCATGTACATTTAAGGAGATATGCATGAAGACGACACATTATTTAGCCGGAATCGTACTGATGTCTGCCACGGCCGCAATGCCCGCATTTGCAGCTGATGAATGTAACCTGGACATCAATAGTAATGATGCAATGCAGTTTGATCAGAAAGAGCTGAGCGTTCCTGCCAGCTGTGAAGAAGTCACTGTCACCTTGCACCACACCGGCACCATGGCTAAAAACGTCATGGGTCATAACTGGGTGCTCAGCACCACAGAAGACATGCAGCCCATTGCAAATGATGGCATGAGCGCAGGTGTCGATCACGACTATCTGAAAGCAGACGATGAGCGCGTCATTGCCCATACCGCCGTGATTGGCGGCGGCGAAAGCAGCAGCGTCACCTTCAGCACGGCAGATATGAAAGCCGATGGCGATTACAGCTTCTTCTGCTCTTTCCCCGGTCACATCGGGATAATGAAAGGCACATTCAGCATTACTGAATAAGCCTTTTCGAGTGCCTGCACGGCAGGCACTCATTTTCTATATGACTTGCTCCGAACCCTGCCCTGCGCACATTCTCAATATTCTTGATGTCCCCGCCTGCAACTGCAATAGTCAGAATGTTGCGTATCGCTGCCGGTTGCTGTGGTATGTTAAAAGCCTGTAAACTCTGACCGGCCAATATAACCGGCTACTTTCGTCATGCTGTTACTGCCATGGCTGCTCCCTATCATGATGCCGTCGGGCACAGGAGAATGAATCATGCTTAAATCCCTTACGCTGCTGGGTAGTGCTGTTGCCCTGTCTGCCACTCTGCTTACTCCCGCCATGGCTGCCGATACCGTCAAAGTAGGCATGTCTGGCCGTTATTATCCCTTCACCTTTGTTCAGCAAGACCAGCTGCAAGGCTTTGAAGTGGATGTATGGAACGAGATTGGTGAGCGCCTGGACAAGGAAGTGGAGTTTGTGACCACCAGCTTCTCGGGTCTGTTCGGCATGCTGGAAACCGGCCGCATCGATACCATCGCCAATCAGATCACCATTACGCCGGAACGTCTGGAGAAATATAATTTTTCTACTCCCTATGTTTATGACGGCGCGCAAATAGTGGTGCGTAAAGGCAACGACAGCATTCAGGGCCTGGACGATCTCAAGGGCAAAAAAGTTGCGGTAAATCTGGGCTCCAACTTCGAGCAGCTGATGCGCAAACAAGATACCAACAATGAAATCAATATCATCACCTATGAAACCAATCTGGAGCAGGACGTGGCCCTGGGTCGCACCGACGCCTTCGTGATGGACAGAGTCGGCTCTGCACAGTTGATTAAAGAAGCCGGTTTGCCGTTGCAGCTGGCCGGAAAGCCCTTCGATACCATGGAAAATGCCTTTCCCTTCCTGAAAACACCCGAGCAGGAAGCGCTGCTGAGTGAAGTCGATCAGGCACTGGCCGATATGCGCGCCGACGGCACCCTGGCAAAAATATCGCAGCAGTGGTTGGGCGCGGACATCAGCAGTAAATAATATGCAATTTGATGTCGACTATACCCTGGCGCTATTTCCTATCCTGTTCAGATATCTGGGCACCACCATGGAAATGGCGCTGCTGGGCTTTGTATTCGCGCTGATTATCGCCGGCGCACTGGCGATAATCAGAACCTTTCAGCTACCCGGGCTTAATGCCCTGGCCAAACTGTTTATCTCTTTTTTCCGCGGTACGCCGCTGCTGGTGCAGCTGTTTTTGCTCTATTACGGTTTGCCGCAGATTATGCCGATTTTTATCGGTATCAACGCCTTCAGCGCCGCCGTTATCGGCCTAACGCTGCACTTTTCCGCCTATATGGCAGAATCGATTCGTGCCGCCATTCTGGGGGTGCACAAGAGTCAGATGGAAGCGGCCATGAGCATCGGCATGACGCGCAGCCAGGCGATGCGGCGCATTATTTTGCCTCAGGCCGCCCGCATCGCAACCCCTTCGCTGATGAACTACTTTATCGACATGATCAAAAGCACGTCGCTCGCCTTCACCCTGGGCGTGGCTGAAATCATGGCCTCGGCACAAAAAGAAGCCTCCAGCAGCTTCAAGTTTTTTGAGTCTTTCATTGCCGTTGCTCTTATTTACTGGGCCGTGGTGGTGTTTTTTACCTATTTGCAGACGTTATTAGAGCGACGGCTCAATGCCGCCTACTAGGAGCCCCATGATTAGCTTACGCAATTTGACCAAAATCTATCATGGCCAAACCGTGCTCAACGACATCAGTCTGGACATTGCAAAGGGTGAAATTGTGGTGATTCTGGGGCCTTCCGGCACCGGCAAGTCGACCTTGCTGCGCTGTCTCAATCTGCTGGAAACCCCCGAGGCAGGCACCATGGAGATAGACGGCTTTGCCATCAACCTGGCCAAACACAGCGCTAAAGACGCCATAGAATTACGCAAGCGCACTTCTTTTGTGTTTCAGAATTATGCCCTGTTTGCCAACAAGACGGCCCGTGACAACATCGCAGAGGGGCTAATCACCGTCTGGAACAAACCCAAGGTCGAAGCCCATGCCGAGGCACTGCGTATTCTGGGCGATATCGGGCTTGAGGATAAAGCCGATATCTATCCGTCTTCTCTATCGGGTGGCCAGCAGCAACGTATAGGCATAGGCCGCGCCATGGCCAGCCATGCCAAGGTGATGCTGTTTGATGAACCCACCTCGGCTCTGGATCCGGAGTGGGTCGATGAAGTCCTGGGCTTGATGAAAAACCTGGCACAGGCACACCAGACCATGGTGGTCGTGACTCACGAAATCGGTTTTGCCCGCGATGTGGCCGACCGGGTGATCTTCATGGACGGCGGCCACATCGTAGAGCAGGGGCCACCGGAGATGATACTCACCAATCCCGACGACCCCCGTACCCGGGCCTTTTTACGCAAGGTACTGCCGGCAGAGTGAGCGACCGGTCAGGCGCCCTGCTCATCTTCATAGACAAATACAGCCCCTTTGCCAAAACCGGCGCGGGTATTGAATAACATCAACATCACCCCCACAGGATCTTGTTGTTTTTGTTGCTAACCCCCAAGGGCACTGTATAATCCCAGCCCCGCGATCATTAAGGATCCAGGGATCGACCTGAACGAGTAAAAACTTCTCGTGAATAGGTCGTCAATCAACGCCATGTGGATTGACGTTATATGCAGAACTGTTTAGAATTCGGCCTCTTTGGTGGGGCCGTCTCGGTGATGTTTATGCGTCTGTCGAGTACATGGTCAAACTGTATAGCAAACTGACACAGCGGTAATAACTACTATGAAACGCACTTTTCAACCTTCAAATTTGAAGCGCAAACGCAGCCACGGTTTCCGTGCTCGCAAGGCCACCGTAGGTGGACGCAAAGTACTGGCCGCTCGCCGCGCCAAAGGTCGTGCCCGTCTGAGCGCCTAATGGCCAGGCACACCTTTTCACGGGAGTTACGTTTGTTAACTCCCGCCCATTTTAAAAACGTCTTCGACAACCCTGTCAGAGCCGCTTCCCCACATCTCACACTTCTTGCCAAACCAAACGAATTGGGTCATCCACGACTCGGCTTAGCCGTACCCAAAAAAGCACTTAAACGTGCCGTTTGGCGCAACAGGGTAAAACGTGTTGCCCGTGAAGCGTTTCGCTTGAAGCAACATCAGCTGCCTAATGTTGATATTGTAGTGATCGCTAAAAAAGGTGTTGGAGAGGTACCCAATGACGAGCTGTTCGAGCTGCTGGATAGGCTATGGCGCACGCTTTCTCGCCGCTGCAACGACTCAGCGTAGGCATTATACGCCTATATCAACTGGTCATTAGTCCACTGCTTGGACCCAGGTGTCGTTTTACTCCCACCTGTTCGCAATACGCCATTGAAGCCATTCGGCTTCACGGTTTTTTAAAAGGCGGTTGGTTAACTATCAAACGTCTATTAAAATGCCATCCTTTAGGTCCAAGCGGCCACGATCCGGTCCCGACAAAGCGAAGAAAATAAACTATGGAATCTCAACGCAATATATTGATTATCGCTCTGCTGCTGGTGAGTTTCCTCATCTGGCAACAGTGGGATAGCGCTCAAAACCCTGTAGAAAATCAGCAAACCACGACCAATGCCGCGGCACATCAGGGAGATAACGATTTTATCCCTCAGGCTGATCAGGCAAATGGCGAAGTGCCTTCCGAAGCGGCTCCTGCTGTTGCTAACCGCAATCTGATTACCGTGACCTCGGATACCTTGCAGCTCACCATAGATACTCTGGGTGGCGATGTAGTGGGTACCGAATTGCTTGAGCACAACGACAGCCTTGATTCCGATGATAAATTTGTGCTGTTGATGAACAACGCCGACTTCGTCAACGTGGCGCAAAGTGGCTTGATTGGCCGTGATGGTCCCGATGGCAACAGTGCCGGTCGCCCTGTTTACCAGGCCGAACAGCAGCAATATGTGCTGGCCGAAGGCCAGGACAGCCTGACGGTACCCATGACCTTTACCAACAGCAATGGCGTGGTGTTCACCAAAACCTTTACCCTGACGCGTAACAGCCATGTGGTTAAGGTGAACTACAACATCAACAACCAAAGCGCAGAGCCGGTACAGGCACAGCTGTATGGTCAGCTCAAACAAAGCATAGAAAGCCCCCACGCCGAGGGTGGCAACATGCTGATGGCGTCCGCTTACCGTGGCCCTGCCTATTCCAGCAGCGATACCCGCTACACCAAATATGACTTCAAGAAAGTCAAAGAAGCCAACCTGAACCAAACCACCGAAGGCGGTTGGGTCGGCATGCTGCAGCACTATTTCGTATCTGCCTGGATTGCTCCGAAACAGGAACAAAATCAGCTGTATACCGGCTCTTTAAATAACCAGGGCCAGGCCACTATCGGCTTCAAGGCGCCTTTGGTTACCGTCGCACCCGGTACTGAGCAAACTCTGTCTGCCGACCTGTGGCTAGGCCCTAAACTGCAAAATGAAATGGCCGCCGCTGCCGAAAACCTCGACTTGACCGTCGACTACGGCTGGTTGTGGTTTATTGCCCAACCCCTGTTCAAGCTGCTGCATTTCCTGCAAAGCTTCGTGATTAACTGGGGCCTGGCCATCGTACTGACCACCTTTGTGGTGCGCGGTGTTATGTATCCGCTGACCAAGGCACAGTACACCTCCATGGCCAAGATGCGCATGCTGCAGCCCAAGCTGAAAGCCTTGAAAGAGCGCTATGGTGACGATCGCCAGAAGATGTCTCAGGGCATGATGGAGCTGTACAAGAAAGAAAAAGTAAACCCGCTGGGCGGCTGTTTACCGATTCTGGTGCAGATGCCAATTTTCATCTCCCTATACTGGGTATTGATGGAATCCGTTGAGCTGCGTCATGCACCTTTCATGCTGTGGATTGATGACTTGTCGGTTCGTGATCCCTACTTTGTGCTGCCTATCCTGATGGGTATCAGTATGTTCCTGATCCAAAAGATGAGCCCGACCACGGTAACGGACCCGATGCAGCAGAAGGTGATGCAGTTTATGCCTATCATCTTTACCTTCTTCTTCTTGTGGTTCCCTGCGGGCTTAACCTTGTACTGGTTGGTCAGTAACGTGGTGACCATTACCCAGCAGTGGTACATCTTCCGCCAGCTGGAGAAGAAAGGCTTGCACGGAAAAACCGCTTCTTAAAGCCGTTTGCTGGCCGCTGACGCCAGAAATCAATACACTAAAGGCGACCCCAGGGTCGCCTTTTTATTGCTTGGAGAAAGAACAGATGTCGTTTGATACCATAGTAGCTCAAGCCACCGCGCCAGGCCGAGGCGGTGTGGGCATAATACGCGTGTCCGGCCCCCATGCCGAAACCGTAGCCCAGGCGGTACTGGGTAAGGTGCCCAAGGTACGCTTCGCCGACTATCTGCCCTTTAAAGACAGCCAGGGCCAGGTGCTGGACCAGGGCATCGCCTTGCTATTCAAAGGCCCGAACAGCTTTACCGGTGAAGACGTACTCGAGCTGCAAGGCCACGGTGGCCCTGTGGTACTCGACATGCTGATCAAGCGTATTTTAGAGCTGCCAGGCTTGCGCCCCGCCAACGCCGGTGAATTCAGCGAACGTGCCTTTCTCAACGACAAGCTGGATCTGGCTCAGGCCGAGGCCATTGCCGACTTGATTGAGGCTTCCAGCGAACAGGCCGCCCGCTCGGCGCTGCATTCTTTGCAGGGCGAGTTTTCCAATCACGTTCACAACCTGGTGGAAGCACTTACTCACCTGCGTATCTACGTGGAAGCGGCCATCGACTTCCCCGAAGAGGAAGTCGATTTTCTGTCAGACGGTAAAATCGCCGGCGAGCTTTACGCCATCATGGATCGGCTGACCGAAGTGCAGCGCCAGGCTCGTCAGGGCGCCATCATGCGTGAAGGCATGAAAGTGGTGATTGCCGGCCGGCCCAACGCCGGCAAGTCCAGCCTGTTGAATGCGCTGGCAGGCAAAGAGTCGGCCATCGTCACCGACATCGCCGGCACCACCCGCGACGTGCTACGAGAATATATCCATCTGGACGGCATGCCGCTGCACATTATCGACACCGCCGGCTTACGCGAAGCCACCGATGCGGTGGAACGCATCGGCATCGAACGCGCCTGGAGCGAAATTGAACAGGCGGATCGCATCCTGTTTATGGTGGACGGCACCACCACGGATGCCCTTCACCCCAAGGATATCTGGCCCGATTTCATCGATCGCCTGCCTGCCCACATTGGTCTGACCGTGATCCGCAACAAAGCCGACTTGAGCGGTGAAGCCCTGGCCGTAGTCAGCGACGGTGAACATCCCGTCTACCCCATATCGGCAAAAACCGGCGAAGGCGTGGCAGCGCTTAAAGAACACCTGAAAGACTGCATGGGCTTTCAGAGTGGGACTGAAGGCGGCTTCAGTGCCCGTCGTCGCCACCTTGACGCCCTGCACCATGCCGACCAGCATCTGATCATGGCCAAGGAGCAGCTGGAGGTATACATGGCCGGCGAACTGGTCGCAGAAGAACTGCGCCTGGCCCAGGAGCAACTCAGCCAAATCACAGGTGAATTCACCTCCGATGATCTGCTGGGCAAGATTTTCTCCAGCTTCTGTATCGGTAAATAAAGTAGCGAAACAAGGTGTAACAAAAGCAATTAAATAGAGTTACCAGCATGATTTAAAAGAACTTTTATTCTACTTAGCTATTTTTCAATGTTGTTGTTTTGCAATTATTTACCCCGAGTGTACCCCAAGCTAAGCTCTCGGGGTACACACGGGGGACAACCATGAAAATTAGTATAGATCTCAGAGAACCAGATCGTGATGGAAAAAAAGCTATCCGTCTCATCTACTACGCGGGGTCCTATATCGACCCTGAAACCAAAAAACGTAAACATAAACGGTCCAGAGAATCGCTGAGTCTGTTCCTATATGACAACCCACGAACACCAGCGCAAAGATTACACAACCGAGAAACTCAACGAGCCGTAGAGGCTATTAGGGCCAAACGGCTGTACGACCATGAAACAGGCAAACACCAGCTGGATAGCGGTAACGCTCTGAAGTCTAGCTTCTTTGACTACTTCCAAAAGGTTACGAACCAGAAGGCGCTAGACACTAGCAAGAGTAACCATTCGATTTGGGTTTCCACACTCAAACACCTCAAGCAGTATTACCAGCTGCCTGATCTCACCTTCGGAGAAGTAAATCAGTCCTTCATGGAAGGCTTTCGTCATTATCTTATGCACGAGGCCCGTACCAAGAGCGACTCGGCTCTCAGTCGCAATACCCAATATACCTACTTCAACAAGCTTCGAGCCTGCTTAAATCAGGCAGAAGAGAAAGGCATACTCAAAGATAATCCCACACGTAGGGTTAAATGCATCAAAGCCGAGAACAACAAGCGAACACACCTAACCAAGGATGAACTTATTGCCATGGCTCATGCGGAGTGCCGGTATGACGTTCTCAAGCGCGCTTTCCTCTTCTCCTGCTGTACCGGCCTACGCTGGTCGGATATTAACAAGCTTACATGGGCAGAAGTGGAACCGTTCTACGACAGCTATAGGATCATATTCCATCAAAAAAAGACCAATGATCTGCAATATTTGGATCTTAGCTCGATGGCTATGCAGCTGATGGGTACTCGCCAAGAGTCGTCCGCGCGCGTATTCCGAGGGCTAAAATACAGCTCCTGGCACAACATGGAGCTCCTTCGCTGGGCGATGAAAGCGGGGATCACCAAGCAGGTAACTTTTCATGCTGCCAGACATACATTTGCCGTGATTCAGCTCACCAACGGCGTGGATATTTATACTCTATCTCGGCTTTTAGGCCATTCTGAGCTCCGCACTACCGAGATATATGCCGATATCATCGAATCACGACGTCGTGATGCCATGCTGAGCTTTCCGGATATACTGCCGCTGCCGCAGGGCAAAGACTAAAGAGTATAGTGCTGGAGGCCCTAAGGCCTCCAGCACCAGATACTAGAGAATTCTGGATAATTCTAGATGAGATTACTCAAACTGCCGTAAAGCCGTGTCAACCCTGACGTCAGGCCGGTGTAGCTGTGACAGTTAATATGGGGGTTTGTGACAGTTAATATGGGGGTATGTGACAGTTAATATGGGGGCCTTCGTATCTCCAGCCGGCCTTTCGCGTACTCTTCTACCTGCCAGCCAAGACTGGTCAGCTCGCTCAGAGCCTGGCTAATACGCTCTAAACGCTTACGGGTAGCCGCCCCACTTGCGCCATGAGGAAAAAGGTAATCACACAACGTCACTAACTGTACTTTTCGAGAACTGCCAATATTGATCCAGGCACAGAGGCGCTGGTGAAGCAGTCGGGCAGCCTCGGTCTTAATCGCCCTAACTTCGCTCATGCTGATGCGAATATGGCGGTCAGTGCCGAGCACTGCATTGGCCAACAGTGGATTTAGGGCAACATGCACCCCCTGGAGTTCTTCACTACTCCGATAGTCAGCCAGCAGTCTAAAGCCTCGCCGCTGTTCACCAGACTGCACAATAATAGAAACTTTCCACAGCCGTTCAATACACACTTTAAGCGGCCTGCTGCAATCTACCACTGCATAGCCTATTTCCCTGGCCAGCCTACGATAGCTACATTGCACCACAATGGCGTTATCACCGGCGGCTTCCCAACGTGGCTCCAGCATCTGGCGCAACGCAACACCCACCGTCGATTTCGGTGTCGGTGATAACACTCTTCCTTCCAGGCCAGCTAAAGCAACCAACCCCTGCAGCACCCTTAGATCATCAGCACCAAGTGGTTCAGGCCCACAAAATTCGACCCGCTGCCCCTTGCCGAACTCATACACCACATCCAGCTTGGTAGTGCGTCTTTCTCCTCGCTTGAGGGCCCTGAATAGGCCCGGGGCAAGACAGTGAATCGCATCATGCCGCACATGGTCCAGATCATACTTCGGCACGTCGCCTCCCTCTGTGAGCGTTTTCCTGCAGCTCTACCGCGGTTAAAATGCCTCCATCACCCCGAATGAGCCATCTATCTGTTCCTCCTGAGTGGTAATTACACTTACTCACTCCAAATCTCACATACTGCCTGCGATCAAAGTCCGGTATACCATTTTTTTTGGCCTCTTCCTGAGTCATGCCGACGAGATACGCCTGCCAACGAACGTTATCAGTCAGAACAGAAGATCCACGAGTTGCATGCTGCTGATCTATCCCAGCGTAATGTGCTGAACTTTTATTAGCATGGTGAAGGAACAAAATTGAACATCCAGTGACTGATGCTATTTTTTCCATAACACCAATTAACTCGGCCATATCAGTCCCAGAGTTTTCCTCTGCTTGATGGAATCGTCGCAAAGTGTCTAAAATTAACAATCGCGAATATTTTGCTAACGACTCAACTACCTCAAACCATTTTTTACTCATTAAATCAGGCATATCTCCGTTGAGTGGGATAATGGTTAAATTTTCATCTACTAGCTGACGTTCCTCATATGTTAAATATTTTCCTAACGTATATAGCCGTTGGTGCAAGATGGGAAATGGATCTTCAGCGGGTAAATAAACTACCCGTCCTATCGGTAAAGCTCCCACCCCCAACCTATCTGAGCCACCGGCGATCAATATTGATAACTGCAGTGCAAACATCGACTTTCCTACACCACCGGGAGAAATCAGTGAGCCAACCGAACCGGCGATCAGACCCGGTAACACGTAGTCTAATGGCTGAGGTATTTCCGAAAATGCTGCCCCAATGTTGATATGCTGATGATTAATAGCTCGGCCCTTTGGCATATCCGATCTTAATTTTTTTATAAAATCACTAAAACCACGCTCCATTTTATCAACCTCACCGCTCTCATCGCTGGCCACGGTGGGCTTTACGAATCCGATGATTTACGTGCTCTGCGAGCTCACTATCTGGCGAGACCCGATGAGCCAGAAGCCAATCAAGCAGTTCGGCCCGTCGAAAATAAACTTTTTTCCCGCTTGGCTTGTAGTGAGGAAGTCGTTTTTCGTGAGTTAATCGGTACACATAACCAACTGAAAGCCCTAATAATTCTGCACACTCACCTACTGAAATTATTTCTTTTTGAGCCCTTCCTTGTCGCGTAACCAAGTCTCGTAACTCTTGGATTTCTCGTAAAACAATTGCAATAGAACTATCGGTATTTTTTTTATCACTCATGCCTTTTCTCCTCGAATGTAAACAATTAGTGCCTGAGGAGAATTTATATCGAAATGTAAAAATCTACTGCCTGAATAAGCCCCCCAAAACGACCACTAAGCGAGTTTTTTATAAAAAATGCGTTTAAGAGGGTATTTCATTAAATAGAGTATTACTGCTGGCAAGTAATCAATATGATTGCTTCATTCAAGGCATTAATCTAAGCTAACGTCATTAGCGTGATTCTCGTCTACAATGGATAGTCTGTGCACACAGCTCACAACAACCCAAAACTCCAGCATTACAGCCACGCTCAGTGCGAGCGCTTGGCATTCATCGACTTCTGCCTGCAATACTATGGCTCTGTAGGCCGTGGCGAGCTGATGAATAACTTCGGCACCGCGGTGGCCTCCGGTACTCGGGATTTCACCCTCTACCGCGAGCTGGCATCCAACAACTTGGTGTTACGCCACGAAGACAAACGTTACTACCGAAAAGACACCTTCCAAGCTTTGTTCGTTCATGACAGCCGAGCAGTTTTGAGTACCCTAGCCCACGGCTTTGGTGGTGGGTTGACGGTAGATCACCCCAGACCCAGCCTCTGTGAAGATGCCCCTGACCTAGTTGCTCCGCCACAAGTGGTTCTGGCCACACTAAGCAGAGCCATAAGCCAAAGACAGGCAGTACAGCTAACCTATCTATCGCTGAGTTCGGGAAGCAATGAGCGGGTCATAATCCCTCACGTCATCGTCAATAACGGTCAGCGCTGGCATATCCGGGGCTACTGCCGTAGTCGCAAGCAGTTTCGCGATTTTGTTTGCACAAGAGTGACTGAAGTTTGTTTGAATGAGACACCAGTTGAGCCTCATGAACAGCAGCTAGCAGACACAGAATGGAACCATATGCTCTCCCTAGAGCTTGTGCCCCACCCCAATCTCCAGCACCCAGAAGCCATAGCTCTGGATTTTGGGATGTTAAGAGAGAACAATCAGCCTATCCGCCGGATAAACATCTGTGCCGCCAGAGCTGGCTATCTACTGCGTCATTGGAATGTAGATTGCAGCCAAGATCACCATTTGTCAGCCGATGAACACCATCTGTGGCTACGCAATCACAAAATTTTAGAAGCTTGTGCCAATGCGTCACTCGCACCGGGTTTCACACCAAGTGCCAAGACATCTTCGGAAAAGACAGCATCAGCACAAGCCACCGCTCAACTATTACGGAACCATTAATGAAACTGACACTATCCCAATTAGAAGGCCTGCTGTTACGCGCCTGTGATGATCTACGCGGCAGCATGGACGCCAGCGAGTATAAGGAATACATCTTTGGCATGCTGTTTCTGAAGCGTGCCAGTGACCTGTTTGATCAACGTCGTGAAGAGCTACGTGATCAGTTTGAAGCACAAGGTATGTCTGAAGAAGACATCGTTATCGAGCTTAATGACCCTGATCACTACTCTGGAAAGTACTTCTATGTACCACCACGTGCTCGCTGGAATGAGTCTTGGGAAGAAATTGAAGTAAAAGATGGCATCCAGAAAGTTATTCATCGCCCCGCGCTTAAACATACTAAAGAAAACGTAGGCACAGCACTAAATAAAGCCTTGGCGGCCATTGAAGATGCTAACTCGGAGGCGCTGCAAGACGTGCTCACTGGCATCAACTTCAACCGCAAGATTGGCCAGCGCACGCTGGATGACGACACGTTAGCCGACTTTATCCAGAATTTCGAAAAAATCCCCCTGCGTGATGAAGACTTCGAATTTCCGGATCTGCTGGGTGCCGCCTACGAGTGGCTGATCAAGTTCTTTGCCGACTCAGCAGGCAAGAAGGCAGGTGAGTTCTATACCCCTTGGGAAGTGGTGCGGCTGTGTGCCGAGATTTGTGACCCGGAAGAAGGCATGAGCGTCTACGACCCAACGGTCGGCTCGGGCGGCATGCTGATCCAGATGCGCGACTTTCTGCGTGAAAAAGGCGGTGATGCCTCCGAGCTGGCCCTCTATGGTCAGGAAAAGATCGGCACCACCTGGTCCATCTGCAAGATGAACATGCTGCTGCACGGTATCTCACATGCCGATATCCGCCAGGAAGATACTCTGCGCGAGCCGCAGCACCTGGGTGAAGACAACGAACTCAAACGCTTCGATCGCGTGGTGGCTAATCCACCGTTCAGCCAGAACTACATCAAGAAAGATCTGAAATTCCCCGGACGTTTTTCGGTGATGATGCCGGAGAAAGGCAAGAAAGCAGACCTAATGTTTGTCCAGCACATGCTGTCGGTGCTCAAACATAACGGTCGCCTGGCTACTGTACTACCCCATGGGGTGCTATTCCGTGGCGGTGAAGAAAAAGAGGCACGTAAGCACTTTATTGAGCACGGCTATCTGGAGGCGGTGATCGGCTTGCCCGGCAACCTGTTCTATGGCACCGGTATTCCGGCTTGTATCTTTGTACTGAACAAGGAAAACGCCGCTCAGCGCAATACGGTGCTGTTTATCAACGCCGACCGGGAATACCGCGAAGGCAAGGCCCAGAACCACCTGCGGCCGGAAGATATCGACAAGATCATCAACACCTACCGTCAGGGCCAAGAAGTTCCCGCGTATGCCCGCCCGGTTCCGATTGCCGAAATTAAAGCTGAGGACTACAACTGCAATATCCGCCGTTATGTAGATAATGCACCACCAGCAGAGCCCCACGATGTGCGCGCGCATCTTCATGGTGGCGTGCCCATTGCAGAGATCGACAGCCTGAGCCATTACTGGGAAAACTACGCCGGTCTGAAAACCGATCTCTTTGTACCGAGAGACCAGACCTACATGGATTTTTCACTCAACATTGAAAGCAAGCGGGAAATTGCCGGCTTTATCAATGAACACAAGGGCGTGCAGACCGCCAACCAGATCATCCTGGACTTACTGGAAGCCTGGTGGGAAGCCAACCTGCCCATCGTAGAAGCTCTGGCTCCGGATGCCGACAACCAGCATGCCCGCCCCCGCAACGTGTATGTAATGCGCAGTCAGCTGCTGCGCAGCATCGAGCAGGCCCTGGCCGAACAAAGCCTACTGACCCCCTTTCAGGTACGTGGTGCCTTTGCCGGTTATGTGGACCAGCTTAAATCCGACTTCAAGTCCATCGCCGCCAGCGGCTGGGGACCAGAACTGATCCCGGACGACGAAATCCTGCAAAGCCAGTTCCCGGAAGTACTAAAGGAACAAGAGCAGACCCAAAACCGGCTGGCCGAGTTGCAGGCGCTGTTTACTGCCGCTAATGAGGAAGACTTTGAAGACGACGACGACACCGGCGTGTTGCCCAATGATGAGGTCAAGAGCAAGAGAGATGAGCTCAAAGCCGTTAATGCCGAGTGGAAGGCTCAACTGAAGATCATTAAAAACTTGGCCAGCAACCTTTACACCGAGCTGAATGTCGCCGGCCAGCTGCCTAAAGGCAGCAAGAAAGGTTACTACTGTTCCGAAGGGTTAACCACCAAGGATACCGAGTTTGGTAATGGTCTGCGCATCGTCGAACTGGCTATACAACAGGGTCTGGAGAGCGACTGGATAGCGCCACTCAAGGGAGCAGTAGAACAGGCTCAGCATGCCTATAACACCGCCCAACGCGTCGACATCAACCTAACTCGCCACAAGGCGCTGGAGGATGAGGTCAAGGAGCTGAGGGCCACCCTCAAAAGCATCGAGACTAAACGGGACGACCTGGTCGCCAGCGCCCGCAACAAGATCTCAGTGGATGAAGCCCGCACCGTAATTATCGCTAGATTGAAAGCACTACTGTCGGCCCTCTATCAAAGCTATCTGCGCACCGAACAGCGGGCCTGCATCAAGGCCGTCGAGAACCTATGGGCCAAGTACGCGGTCACTGCCAAACAGATCGAAATGGAGCGAGATACTGCCTCACAACAGCTGAAGGCATTTTTGGTGGAGTTGGGATATGAGTAATTGGCAATACGTAGCCCTCTCTGACATTGCTGATATCAGGATAAGTAACGTTGATAAGAAGTCCCTGCCGGGTGAAAAGTCAGTCTTGCTTTGTAACTACATGGACGTCTACAGCAATGAGTACATCACTCGTAACTTAGACTTCATGGAAGCTACCGCGAATGTAGTTGAGATCGAAAAGTTTAAAGTTCAAGACGGTGATGTAATCATCACCAAGGACTCCGAGACTCCTTATGATATCGGTATCCCATCTGTAGTAGTCGAAGCTATGGACAATTTAGTGTGCGGATATCACCTTGCGCTGATTAAGCCAAACCAAGCTGCAGTGAATTCTAAGTTTTTGAGTAAGCAATTGGCTCAGCATGAGACTGTTCGTTATTTCTCAAGGTATGCTGCTGGTTCAACTAGATACGGTTTATCAAATGGTGCCATCGCCAGCGTCAGAATTGGGCTTCCGCCTCTAAGACACCAACAAAAAATCGCCCGTATCCTGCAAACCATCGATCTGGCCATCGAAAAAACAGAAGCCCTGCTCGGCAAGTATCAACAGATCAAAGCCGGTTTAATGCAGGATCTCTTCACCCGTGGTATCGATGCCGACGGCAAGCTGCGCCCCTCCCGCGAACAGGCCCCGGAACTGTACCAGGAAACCCCCATTGGCTGGATTCCGAAGGCGTGGGAGGTTAGAAACATTCTAGATCTGATTAAGTTCCCAACTGGCCAAGTTAGTCCTTTAGTTCAGCCCTATATTGATATGACTCTTGTGGCACCAGATCACATTGAAAAAGGAACAGGCCGGTTACTGCTCAAAGAGACAGCAAGAGAACAAAACGCTATCAGCGGGAAGTATACATTCAAATGCGGAGACATTGTGTACAGCAAGATACGTCCATACCTACGCAAAGCTATCTTGGCTGACTTCGATGGTATTTGTAGTGCAGACATGTATCCGCTACATGTCAAAGGTGGGAATAACCCTTTTTATATTTTTGGAATGATTTTAGGTGATCGATTTTCTCGATATGCGGAGACTGTCTCAATGCGAAGTGGGTTCCCTAAAATTAACAGAATAGAGTTTTCAGGGTTCAGTTGTGGTGTTCCTACCAGTCATGAGCAAGATCGCTTTGCAGAGGTTATAAAAAGTGCAGATGCCAATATTGTTCACAACGAAGAGCTTCTTGCAAAGCTACAAAAACAAAAATCCGGCCTGATGCACGACCTGCTCACCGGCAAGGTCACTGTCTCTACCGCAACCACGGAGGTGAGCTGATGCCGACTGTGAAGCTGACGACAACGCCCAACTGGCTGCTGGATTTAGCAGAATCCTGCGAGTTAGAGTGTAAAAAAGCCGCTGGTCGCAATGGTAAGGGAGAGATCCCAAAGGATTTTTGGCCCACCGTTAGTGCCTTTGCTAATACCCGTGGCGGGACGATTTTGTTGGGCATTGAAGAAGAGCCCATTGGCCAATTTCGGGTGTCCGGTATTGCCGAGCCAGAGCGGCTGCTTACCGAGCTATTCAATATCCTCAATAATCCACAGAAAATTAGCCGTAATCAGGTAGACGACTCCGATGTAGAGATACTGGAGGTTGATGGTAAGAAGATCATCAAAGTCCAAATTCGCCCTGCCTCCCGCTATGATAAACCGGTGTATGTGGGTGAAAACCCCATGCGCGGAACTTATCGCCGCCTACACGAAGGAGATCGTCGCTGCTCTGCCGAAACAGTACGACGCATGCAGGCCGAGCAAGTTGAAGATGAGCGCGACAGCCGTATTCTTAAAGGCTTTAGTATGGTGGATATCGATAAACGCAGTTTGTCGATTTTCCGCCAGATGTTGCGTGATGCCAAAGGTGCCGGCCATCCATTTCTGTCAGAAGATGATCAGGGCTTGCTACTTAAACTCCGAGGATGGCGCAAAGACCGCGAAAGCGGTCAAGAAGGGCTAACTCTGGCGGGGGTACTGATGTTTGGCACCTGGGAAGCCATTCAAGAAGCGGCTCCTTATTACTTCGTGGATTATCAAGAACGCCCCGAGGCTAAAACGGAAAATCGTTGGGTAGACAGAGTGTATCCGGACGGTAGCTGGTCTGGAAATCTGTTTGATTTCTATCGTATTACTTACGGTAAGTTAACGAACCCCGAATCACTAAAAATCCCATTTAAGTTGAATCAGGGCCAGCGTCAAGATGACACCCCCGTGCACGAGGCGATTCGCGAAGCCTTAGTAAACACGATTGTGCATGCGGACTATACCGAACGTGTATCTGTGCTGGTGGTTAAGCGCCCCGATATGATGGGTTTTCGCAATCCGGGTACCATGCGTATTCCGCTTGAGCAAGCCGTGCAAGGCGGTATTTCAGACTGCCGCAACCGTATTATTCACCAGATGTTTCTGATGATTGGTATAGGCGAGCGAGCAGGTTCGGGGGTCCCTAAAATTTACAGCGGTTGGAACTGGCGTCACTGGCGAACCCCGGCTCTTCGAGAGATTGATGAGCCAGCCCAGACACTTCTAGAGTTGCGCATGCTGGAACTGATGCCGGCAGGTATTCTGGAGCAGCTAGAAAACATGTTTAGTGACCGCTTTACCCGCTTGCCTTTGTTAGAGCGCCAGATCATGGCAGCGGCGGCAACAGAACAAGTGGTATCGCATAAGCGGATTGTTGAGATCTGCCCAGATCATTCCCACGATATTACGCTGGCATTACGAGACTTGGTACAAAAGGGGTTGCTAGAAATTTCCGGTCAGGGACGAGGAGCCGTGTATTTTATTCCAGGGCAAAACCTACCGACTCCTGAGCTGGTTTTCGGCGGCATCGGATTGTTAAAGATAAACTCCGATGATAACGGCGTGAGCTCCAATAATAACGGCGTGAGCTCCGATGATAACGGCGTGAGCTCCAATGATAACGGCGTGAGCTCCAATGATAACGGTGAAAGCTCCGATGATAACGGTGAAAGCTCCGATGATAACGGTGAAAGCTCCGATGATAACGAGCAGAACGCCTTAGACAATTTGGGCCGGCTGCTCTCAAATCACTTACCCGCCCCGGTTGTGCATGATTTGCAAAAATTAGAGCCCGATTTGCTTCGCAAGTTACAGGAGCAAGCCATCGCTCCACAGCTAAAACAACGTGTTAAGACTGGATTGATGCGACAAATTCTGTTGACTTTATGTGATGGTCACTATGTCACTCGGTCTTGCCTTGCACTATTGGTCAACCGAGATTCGGACAGTTTACGGCAGCAGTATTTGACCCCCTTGGTGCGCAAGGGCTACCTACTTCTTGCATTTCCTCAAAATCCGACTCACCCCAAGCAGGCATATATGAAAAGCGATAAGCCACTATCAGCCGATGACGAGAAGCTATTCAGTGCCTGAATACACGGAAGTCGAACAACTCTTTCTGCAACAGTTACAAACATTACAGGCACGGACCGATAAGCGGGCTGTTAAACTGGATATCCATTGTTTGCCCGCTTGGTACTTTTAGGAGGTAGCCATGATCACTTATACACAAGGCAACCTGTTAGACGCCGACGTTGATGCCCTGGTAAACACGGTTAACACCGTGGGGGTGATGGGCAAAGGCATAGCGCTGATGTTCAAAGAGCGCTTTCCCGCAAACATGGCGGCCTACGCCAGCGCCTGTAAAGCCAAAGAAGTACAGACCGGCAAGATGTTCGTGACCAACACCGGCGAGCTAATGGGCCCCAGATGGATCGTCAACTTCCCCACCAAGCAGTATTGGCGTGCCAAATCCCAGCTGCAATGGATTATCGACGGCCTTGCCGACCTGCGCCGCTTTATCGAACACAACCAGGTGCGATCCATTGCCATCCCCCCGCTGGGTGCAGGTAATGGCGGTCTGAACTGGGCCGAGGTAAAACCGCATATCGAGCAGATGTTGGGTGATCTGCAAGGGGTGGAGATTGTTATCTATGAACCCTCGGCCAAATACCAGAATGTGGCCAAATCCAAGGGCGTAGAGACGCTCACGCCGGCTCGTGCTCTAATCGCCGAGCTGGTACGCCGTTACTGGGTACTGGGTATGGAATGCAGCCTGCTGGAAATTCAGAAGCTGGCCTGGTTTCTGGAGCGAGCCATTGAAGCTCAGGGATTGGATAATCCGCTGAAGCTCAAGTTTGTAGCCAACAACTACGGTCCCTATGCAGACCGGCTGCGCCACTTGCTGGACGGACTGGATGGTAGCTACCTGAAAAGCGAAAAACGCATCAGCGATTGTGACCCATGGGACGTGATCTGGTTTAACGATGCCAAACGCGACCAGGTGGCTCTGTACCTGAACACAGAGGCAACAACCTACCTGCCCGCATTGGAAAAAACCGCCGAACTAATCGATGGATTCGAGTCCCCTTTTGGCATGGAGCTGCTCTCTACCGTAGACTGGTTGGTCACTCAGGAGCACGTTGCCGCCAACGCTAAGTCAGTGATAAATGGAATACATAGGTGGCCTGCAGGCAGACGCTGGGCCGAGCGCAAACTCAAGCTATTTGATATTCCCAAGTTAGAACTGGCGTTACATCGCCTACAACACGTTAGCCTACAACTATAAGCGCCGTGATAAGCGGCCAGTTAATACTGCTGGAGATAACATTTGAGCGAATACACAGAAGTCGAACAACCCTTTCTGCAGCAGTTACAAACACTGGGCTGGCATATCATCGACCAGGGTCAGGATATACCCTCTGACCCTACCAAGAGTCTGCGCGCCAACTTTCGTCAGTGGCTGTTGCCCAGCGTGTTTAGCCAAGCAGTAGCGACACTGAACACCGGCACCAAAGGCGATACTTGGTTAACGGATAAGCAGCTTAACGACCTGCAGGAACAAATCCTGCGGCAGCCCAATAAAACACTGCTGGAAGCCAATGAAGCGATTCAGAAGCTGCTGTTCAAAGCACAGGTAGATGCGAACGAAGAAACCGGTGAACAAGACCCGGTAGTTCGGTTGATCGACTTCGAACACCCCGAGAACAACCACTTTCTGGCCATCAACCAGTTCCGTCTCGACACGCCGGGCGGCGTAAAGCAATTTATTATTCCCGATATCGTGCTGTTCGTGAATGGTATTCCTCTGGCTGTGGTGGAATGCAAGAAAGGTGGTCCTACCTGCGCGAATCCAATGGAAGAAGCTTTTAAGCAGCTACAGCGCTATATGAATCGCCGCGAAGAGACTGCCAAGCAGGGTCTTAAAGAAGGCGAACCACGGCTGTTTTATAGCAATCTATTACTGATCCGCAGCTGCGGCCTGGAGGCCGATTACGGCAGCATCACCTCAGGCGAGGAGCATTTTTACCCCTGGAAAACCCAGTGGCCCGAAGACGACAGCGTGGCCGAGGGTATGAACCAGCAACAACAGCTGATCAACGGCATGCTCAACAAGGCCAACTTACTCAGCATACTGCGCACCTCATCGGTGTTTATGGATGTTGAGAGTGGCCCACGTATCAAGGTGGTATGCCGTTATCAGCAGTTTCGCGCAGCCAACAAGATCATCGAGCGACTTCGGCGTGGTACCACTGTAGAAGAAAAGAGTGGCGTAGTCTGGCATACACAGGGCTCTGGCAAGAGCCTGACCATGGTATTTGTGGCACGAATGCTACGGGTAACCAAGGATCTGCATGATTACAAGATTGTACTGATTAACGACCGGGTGGATCTGGAAGAGCAGCTCAGCAAGACTGCAACCCTGATCGGCGGTCGGGTCAATGTGATCGATAGCCGCAGCTCGTTGCGTACCGACCTCGCCACCGATACCTCCGACATCAATATGGTAATGGCGCATAAATTCCAATTGGCCGATAAAGCCCTGCCGCTGTCGGTGGCGGAAGCCCTGGGCACCTACCAGTCTATTCCCAGCAAGGATACCTTTGGTGTAGTGAATGCATCCGATCGCATCGTACTGATGATCGACGAGGCTCACCGCACCCAAGGCTCGGACCTGGGGGAGAACATCTTCGAGGCCTTCCCCAAAGCCGCCCGCCTCGCTTTTACCGGTACCCCACTCATCACCGAGCGTCATGGTGAAAAACGCACGGTAAAGCGGTTTGGTGAATACATTGATCAGTACAAGCTGATGGACGCGGTGAACGACGGTACCACGCTACAAATTCTCTACGAAGGCCGTACCGCCGATGCAGCGCTTAATGAGAAGGCCGTGTTCGAAAGCAAGTTTGAAAACCTGTTCAAGGATCGCAGTGAAGAAGAGCTGCTGGCCATCAAGAAGAAATACGGCGCCACCGGTGACATTCTAGAAGCGGAACAACGCATTGACGCTATTGCCCGGGATATGGTCAAACATTATCTGGCGCAGATATTCCCCAACGGTTTCAAGGCTCAGGTGGTCTGCCACTCCAAGCTGGCGGCAATACGCTACCAGAAGGCTATCCACAAGGCGCTGGCCGAAACAGTGGATGCACTGCAGTCCGAACCAACCCCGGATTGGGCGCTAATAAAGAAGGTCAAATTTCTAAAGGCGGCCGTGATCATCTCCGGCGACGGCACCAATGAAGCGGCCTATATTACCGAAGCCCGCAAGCAGGCCAAGGCCTGGAATGCGGTAGGCAACTTCTGCAAACCCTTTGCCTTCGACGATCCGGACAAGCCACACACCGGCATCGCCTTCTTGGTGGTGTGTGACATGCTGCTGACTGGCTTTGATGCCCCCATAGAGCAGGTGATGTACCTGGACAAGAAGATCCGTGAGCACACCCTGCTACAGGCTATTGCCCGCACCAACCGGGTTAAAAAAGGTAAAAAGCGCGGTTATGTGGTGGATTACATCGGTCTGACCAATAACCTGACCGAGGCGCTAACCCTTTATGCGGCCACCGATGAACAGCAGGAGCTGGCCAGTGGCTTGAAAAGCATCAATTCCGAAATGCCGGTGCTGCAAGAACGCTATCAACGGCTATTGAACCTGTTTTCAGAGAACAAGGTGAAGCAGGTACGGGATTTTGTCGAGGGCAAGCTGCCCAATGTTGAAACCGACGCGGCCGTTGTCCACGAAGCCGTTAAGCTATTGAAAAATGACAGACTGCGTGCCGACTTTGATGTTTACCTCAAGAAATTTCTGAGCAGCCTGGACATTATACTGCCACATGCCTCCGGCCAGCCTTACCGGGTACCAGCCAAGCGCTTTGGTTATATTCAGCGTGTTACCAAAGAGCGCTACAAAGATGACACTCTAAACTTGGGTGATGCAGGCCAAAAAGTGCGGGATCTGATCAACGAGCACCTTATCAGCCTGGGTATTAACCCCAAGGTAGAGCCGGTTGAACTGTTGTCAGAGGACTTTCTTGAAAAGCTCAATGAGAATGCCGCAGGTAATGCAGAAGCTAAGGCCAGTGAGATGGAACATGCCATTCGCAAGCACTGCACTGTTCACCACGATGAAGATCCGGCGTTCTACAAGAACCTGTCCGAAAAAGTGGAAAAGCTAATCGACCAGTATCAGGATCAGTGGGAAAAACTGGCAGAAGAGCTGGAAAAGCTGCGTAATGTAGCCGCTGAAGGCCGTCAGCAAGGCGATGAAGGAATGAGCAAGGAAGCCACCACCTTCTACGAGCACATCGCCCATGAAGCCTTTGCAAACGGAGAAGTACCGGCTGAAACCAAACCCAAGATGAAAGTCTTGATGGAAGCCATAGTAGAAACTCTACAACACAGCATTGGCAGCATCGATTACTGGCACAACAGCGATAAGCAGAAGCGCACTCGTAGTGAGATAAAAACAGCATTAACGCTGACCGGTATCCCGGAGTTAAAACAGAACCGAGAACGCATCGCCGTCGAAATCATGAAGCTGGCCAAGAACCGCCATGATGAGTTACTCAATGGGATGGGAGGAGAGTAGTAACCATGTTAGCCAGACAAGTCAGAGATATTGAATATGTGCTGCTGCCCGGCAGTACCCGCAAGACCACGGATATCGTGATTGAACGCGACGGCAAGGTGATGGTGCGCCCACCGGTGCACTACACACCGGAGCAAGTAGATGCGCTCGTCGACAGCAAGCGCCTGTGGATCTACCGTAACCTGGCCGAATGGAAAGACCTTAACGCCTCGGCGGTTACCCGCGAATGGGTAAATGGCGAAACCTTTCTCTATCTTGGCAGCGCTTATCGATTAGCACTGGTCTCTGCTCAGGATGCTCCACTGAAGCTGAAAGACGGTCGGTTTTGTCTGAGCCGTGAAGTGATCGAACTAGGCGGTACTGAAGCGGCCAAAGCCGCATTCGAGCGTTTTTATGCCGATAAAGCCCAGCAACGGTTTACCGACCGCATTGCTTACTTTGCACCCAAGGTAGGTGTTGAGGTATCAGCCATCAAGGTGAAGGACATGGGCTATCGCTGGGCAAGCTATGGCCGAAATGGTGTTATAAACCTCCATTGGAAGTGCATGATGGCCCCACCAAAGATCATCGATTACATAGTGGTGCACGAACTTTGCCACTTCCATCACCGCAACCACAACGATGCCTTCTGGAACGAAGTCGACAAAGTCATGCCCGACTGGCGAGAGCGCAAAGAGTGGCTACGTAAGCGTGGCGCAAGCCTGGATATTTAAAGGTGTCATAGCTACATAAGGATATAAGAATCGAGTGGCTGGTTATAACTGAGACTGAAGCTTTCAGGGAAGCCTGACGCACCTGTTGATAAGCTGATACAAGAGAAAGTACCCAGTCAGCATTTATATCAGTGATACTGAAGATCATCAGTATCACTATGCTGCGAGATGTTCATACAACATCAGAATGTCGCAGTCCTTTTGCTACGCTAGCAATCAAATGCCGTGAACAGCTCAGAATCTCCTGGATTTCACTATAACTGTGGTCAGTAGCGAGTAGCTTGGCAATATGCTGCCGCTTTTTATCATCCCGTGGCCGCCCCCGGTACTTGCCCTCCTCTTGAGCCTTGGCAATCCCCTGTAACTGCCGGCGACGTCGGTCTTCATAATCTTTTCTGGCCACAGCAGCCAGCATGTCTAACAACATACAGTTAACTGCCTGCAGTATCGACGCAGTAAATTCAGAGCTCTCTCCTCCTTTAAGCGCAACCCATGACGTAGGTAACTCTGGTGAGACGATGGCTAATTTCTTCTCTCCTAGCCTCCTCTTGAGCTTTTCCCAGTCATCCTGATTTAGTCTTGCAAGCCGATCAATCTGTTCAACCAGAACAATGTCCCTCTCACCGGCATCTGCAATGAGGCGCATCAGCTCCGGCCGGTCCAGAGTTGCACCTGATTCATTTTCAACATAGAAAGATGCAATTCTGTGACCATGGTCCTGCGCAAAAGAGATCAGCGGCTGTTTGGCTCGTTCCGCGTCTTGCTCTGCGGTCGAGGCCCTAAGATAAGCTCGAATAAACATGCTAAGCCTTAACAGTCTGCTTTAAGTGGTTCCACTATACTAGTTCTTTATAAGTGGTTCCTCAATGCGTATCTACATATTTATAGCTAGTACCACTAAGGTACACTCTAAAGGAACCACCTTTCTGATAGATACTCCCAGACAGAGCACATCCAATACAAACATTTACGGACTATAACAATAGAAAATTTACATACTAGTTTTATACATACCTCTTAGTATTACCTTCATGATATTAAAAAGATGTAATAGCCGCCATAATAATAAGAAGACATTGGAGACATGCTATAACAGTGGTATAGAAAAGTTGTTGTAAAGTGACAAATTGAGAGCATAGGAAAAGTATCATTTGATGATTAATATTAATGATATCAATAGAAATCAAACAGATAAAACACCACCTTCAATAACAAACTAAGTCATTCATTACTCATAGTATTATTATACATTAACTAGCTGCATGATAACGAATTGTGTAATACAACACACATCTACGTATATTCAAGTGTCAAACAACACACACCCACATAAATTCATGTATCACACAGTACACATCCAAATAATTTAATGTGTCACACAGCACACATCCACGTAAATTCATGTGTCACACAGTACACATCCACGTAAGTTCATGTGTCACACAGTACACATCCACGTAAGTTCATGTGTCACACAGTACACATCCACGTAAGTTCATGTGTCACACAGTACACATCCACGTAAGTTCATGTGTCACACAGTACACATCCACGTAAGTTCATGTGTCACACAGTACACACCAATATATACGTCACACGGCATGAACCAAAATAGTTCTTACACAGGTACTTACCTTAAGAAACAGGAGCAACCCACAAAAAGTGGGTCAATGCTATATATCTTAACGTAAACAATTAAAACAACCTCCCACCCACAATTAGTGGGTTGAACATGTAATATTTATATTTATCAAAAAAAAACAAAATCTTGCCTTTGTAAAAATGAAAAACAAAAGCAAGAAAGAGAAATTAAAAACAATACAACCCACAACATGTGGGTTTTTAGCCGCAAACAAAACAAGGTGCGCTATAAATATAACATTGACATCTACACACCAACCCACATATTGTGGACATCAACAAAAAAGCACATATTAAGTAAAATACAAGGTGAAAAGTTTTTGTTTTTATCTCTTATTGTGTGGGTTGCCAACTCTGTGGCCCACAAAGGCAATATAGAGGGTCGATGGTTAGATATAAAATGGCTAGGACGCTTTTTATTTATCTTAACTAGGTCGCATATAACCACAGGAAAAGTTGATGAAAGAAGCAATCACCGTAGAACCTACAGCTCTAAGCAAAATAGTGAGACTCTCAAAACTGAGCATGGACTCAAAATGTGAGCTCGCGCTGGATAAGCGCAATGATCTAAACAAAGAGTTGTTGTATAAAGCACAACGAGAAGCAATTCAGAGCCAAATTGAAGCACTCAACCAAGAGTTACAGGCGTTGCATGTTTCTGCATTAATTTTAGCTGATGAGTTTCATTTAGAGAAAAAGTTAAACCCTGACAATAGAGGAAACCTTAGTGTTAGGGTTAGACTGAGAGCAACATCAGAAGCATGCTTCCCAAGCCTATCTATAGAGTGGAGTAAGTTTGAAAGAAAGCAATCTGGCGTTATTTTCTCTAGCTATTTAAAGAGAGGGCGTTCATTCCAATATCCAAAGTCTATAGTAAAAAAAGCTAAACAATGGGAGATTGATATGTTTGACTTAATAGAGCCTAAATTCTCTTCCATTAGGAAAAATGCAGAGGCAGTGGGCAAAGTAAGAAGATCTTTACTTGAAAGAGAAAAAAACATAACCAAAGTTTCTTTTGAAGATCATTTTTCAAACAACAAATAGCTTCTGCACCATAATAAATACACTAGGTAAATTAAATCATAATTGAAACTCTCTGCTATAAAAAGCTTAGGTTGAAGCTTTCAGAAAAGATGGAGACAACATGAGCCGATTAAACACCTTATTCGGCTCATGTTTTTCTTTAAACGCGAGCGCTTATGTGATCAATCTGGATTTGGCAGCAGCCAAACTGGCCTTCATATACCTGGAATGAAGCCATTGTTGCACCACGCTTGCGGGACGTCCGCCTTAAGTCTGGCGTACTGATCGGCAAAGCCACTGCTAGCCAGCGCCAAGATGTTCAACAGGCACTAGATACCCTGTTACAGAGTCAGGGTGAGAGTACGTAAGTTCATTTTTCACCCATTTAGCTAAGACCTGCGATAAGTACTTGCTCCAGATAGGCTTTATTGACACATTTACACATCCACATTTTTAATAGCCCGACCTAACTTAGCACCTAACTCCCTTCTGCAAGCAATATGAATATGATACCGTTGCAAGACCGTTGCCGTTAATGCCTCTTCGGATAGTGCTCTTTTCAAAACATCAGCCCCCCACTCCTTACTGCCTTTAAGCTGCTGAACACCAATAACTGTTTCAATCAATGCCTGTTCAAACCACGAGTGAACAACATCCTCCACGACACTTTCAATATTTAACCCTTGTTTTGTATCTTTCTCCTTGCATAACCTCAGAACCATGTCTTTGAAAACGCGGAAATCAGCATTAACTAACAATGTATTTTGCTCTGAGAGATATTTTGCTGCTTTATCTTCCATGTCACCTTCATCCCTGGTGCCATCTTCTATTGAAACCCAATTAACAACAGGGAAAGGGTCTGTTTCCACCCTATCACTGAACTGCCCACCCTTTTTCTCAAAAAGATGATAAATATTCCCTACGCTTCCATCGCGCCCTTCTTTTATTCTTTTAATAACTGATACATTTCTTATACTTTCTCGTGGGTTATCAGGGGAACCTCTTTTTATTATCGGTGTTCCAACAGATATTTTAGAAGAGTCATCAGATAAATAGGTACCTTGGGGTGAAGGCTTGTATCTACTCACCTTATATAGATCCATAATCCCTTTTAGCCTTTCTTTTATAGACTTAACATGGTCTCTCTCTGGTGTGCCTGCTGACTTATTCTTCACAAAATCTGCAAGTTCAGAAGGCATTTTTTCACGAAACTCATAAGCCCACTCGGCCCATGGTAATGGTTCACCGTTAAGCAATAAAGTTGTTCTTGCAGTATTGGTTGTCAAGTTTTCTTTTTCATTAGTCGGCTCTATATATAACACAACAAACTTACTACCAAAAAGGATTCCAAAAAGCTGTAACTGCGCCGTTCCAGCACGAGCTGTCACTCTGTCATATAATTCATTCTGATATAAAGCTGCAACATGACCTCCTGATTCTATATACCCACTATTATTAGATACTGCGGGTTCATCTTTTAGAATCCACCAATATAACTTTGCGCCCTCCAAAAAACTAATCCCTGATGATACTGAATGTTTATCAAGATAAGGCTTCTGGCCTGTTATGGTTCTCAATAAATTTCTATCTTTATCATCCCGAGGATTATCCCACCCCTCTCTTGCACGTACAGAAACACATTCAGGAAACTTGAAATATCTTGTATTTAAATATTTTGATATCCATCTCGATGGCGAAGGAGCCCCCTTAGGTCATCCCTTTACCCATAAGTCCTTGAATGAGTATCATCAATGCCACTGAACAACAGGTGTAGCGACGAGTGACATGACGAATTGGGTTGAGCAGGAGTTTGCCA
>NZ_BMKE01000026.1 GCF_014643915.1 Oceanisphaera marina | reverse complement strand
CCGTATTGTTCGTCAAGCGTTGATTCAAACTTTGTTTCGTTCGTTTCAAACCCTTGTGACCGTTGGCGTGTTGCCCCGTGTCAGTGGATGCGCATTATAGGGAGCCAGAGATTTAGCGCAAGGGCTTTTGTGATAAAAACACGCCTTTCACACTCAACCGCTCAAACACCCAGCATCAACACATGTTATCTACAGAGTTACCCACAAAAAACCGCGGTAAGTCGACCGCTTTACGTCATACGAGATAAGCGACGAGCGAAGTGAGGTGTTCTTCTTTTACCTTACGGCGCAAGACGTATAACGGATATAACGGCGTTTTCTGAGGTAGTCTTTAATATCTATATATAGAGGGAGATATCCGAGCAAGTCAGAATGACAGCCACAGGAACGGTATTTATCCTTAAGCTTGGTGCTGAGCGTTTGGTGCTGTTCTTTTGGTTTTCGCGGGTGCGCCCGTGGGTTGCTTACGGTAAGATAGCGCCCCTTTTTTACTCCCCTCTTCAGCTTGGAGATTTGAATGCCTTTTTCCCTCGGCCAACGTTGGATTAGTGATACAGAAACCGATTTGGGACTCGGCGCCATCGTGGCTATCGATGTGCGTATGGTGACCATGCTATTCCCGGCCTGCGGTGAAAACCGTATGTATGCCATAGGTGATGCGCCCATTACTCGAGTCATGTTCAATCCGGGTGATGTTATCAGCAGTCATGAAGACTGGGAGCTGGAAGTCACTTCCGTTACCGAAGAAAGCGGCTTGCTAATCTACCACGGTACTCGCCTGGATAATGGTGAAGCTGCCAGCCTGAGGGAAACCTTTCTTAATCACTTTATCAAGCTGAACAAACCGCAAGAGCGACTGTTTGCCGGTCAGATTGATAAAATAGGCCGTTATAATTTGCGTTATCAGGCGCTGATGCATCAATTCAATCGCCGTCGTTCTCCACTACGTGGCATGGCAAGCGGCAAGGTCAGCCTGATCCCGCACCAGCTGCATATCGCCAAAGAAGTGGGCACTCGTTATGCGCCCCGCGTCTTGCTGGCCGATGAAGTGGGTTTGGGTAAAACCATTGAAGCGGGCATGATCATTCAACAGCAGTGGCTGTCGGGTCGAGCCAACCGTATTCTTATTCTGGTACCCGATGCACTTATTCATCAGTGGCTGATTGAGATGATGCGCCGCTTTAATCTGCATTTTGCCCTGTTTGACGAAGAACGTTGTGTTGAGGCCTTTGCCGATGCGGCCAACCCGTTTGATACCGAACAGTTGGTATTGTGCAGCCTCGACTTTATAACCAAGAAGCGTAAACGTTTTGAACAGTTGCATGAAAGCGACTGGGATCTATTGGTGGTCGATGAAGCTCATCACCTGATTTGGGATGCCGAGCAACCCAGCCGCGCATATCAGGTAGTGGAGGCGCTGGCCGAAGACACCGCCGGCGTCTTGCTACTGACCGCAACCCCGGATCAGCAAGGCCACGAGAGCCACTTCGCCCGACTGCGACTGCTCGATCCCGAGCGTTTCTATGATTACGACGCCTTTCTGGCAGAAGAAGAAGAATACCAGCCACTGGCCGCCGCCGCAGAAGCCTTGTTATCTGATGAAGCGATAGATGAAACAGCCTTGGCACGTCTGGCTCCGTTTATGGACGATATGGATGGCAGCGCGCTAAACGATGCAGCTGCACGCCAGCAGCTATTGGCACAGCTACTAGACAGACACGGCACCGGCCGTTTGCTGTTCCGCAATACTCGCCACGCCATTAAGGGCTTTCCGTCCCGTGTATTGCATTTGCATCCGCTGCCGTTACCCAGCCAATATAAAACCGCCATTCGTGTCGCCGGCATGATGGGTAGCCAGCAAGATACGGCGGCACAAGCCTTACAGGCCTTGTATCCGGAAGAAATCTATCGCCAGTTTGAAGGCGGTGACAGCTCCTGGACCCAGTTTGACAGCCGCGTGGAGTGGTTACTGGAATATACCAAGGCCAGACGTAACGACAAGATTTTGGTCATCACCGCCAAAGCAGGTGTAGCACTGGCATTGGAAGAAGCACTGCGGGTAAAAGAAGGCATTCGCGGTACCGTGTTTCATGAAGGCATGTCGTTGTTGGAGCGCGATAAGGCTGCGGCTTATTTTGCCCAGCAGGAAGGCGGCGCTCAGGTGATGATTTGCTCCGAGATTGGTTCGGAAGGGCGTAACTTCCAGTTTGCCCATCAGCTGGTGTTGTTCGATCTGCCGCTCAATCCCGATTTGCTGGAGCAACGCATCGGTCGTCTGGATCGTATTGGCCAGTTACACGACATTGATATTCATGTGCCCTACCTTGAAGGTACCGCGCAGGCGGCACTGACCCAGTGGTATTATCAGGGTATGGATGCCTTCGGCAAACCCAACGCCGTGGGTCATCCAGTGTATCAGCAGGTATCGGAGCCATTACTGGCGCTGCTTGCCGATCACGGACAGGACGAAACCGTGCTGGCACAGCTGATAGAAGAAACGCGCACCTTGACTCACCAGTTGAACAGCCAGATGGAGCAAGGCCGCGATCGATTGCTGGAGCTTAATTCCAGCGGGGTGATCCTCAAACGTGATCTGGCCGGTGAATTGAGCGAGGTTGATGAAGATCCCACTCTGGCCATCTTTGCCATCAAGTTGTTTGATGAAATTGGTATCCATCAAGACGACCGTGGTGAAAATGCCATTGTATTGCGCCCAACCGAGCAAATGCTGATCCCGAGCTTTCCAGGCTTGCCGGAAGATGGAGCCAGCATTACCTTCGACCGTGATACCGCATTGAGCCGTGACGACTTGCAGCTGCTGACCTGGGATCATCCCATGATCCGCGGCGGTATCGATTTGGTGTTGGGCTCCGAAATTGGTACCACTTCAGTGGCGATTCTCAAGAACAAGGCGCTGCCGGTCGGTACTCAGTTTCTGGAACTGATCTTTGTGGCCGAGTCGGCGCACAATGCTCAGCTGTATCGTTTCTTGCCACCCGCCCCTATTCGCTTGTTACTGGATAAAAACGGTAATGATCTGGCCGACAAGGTGACCTTTGAGTCATTTGATCGTCAGCTTAGCCCGGTGAACCGTCATTTGGCGAGCAAGCTGGTCAATGCTTCCCAGACCATTATTCATCATCTGTTACAACAGGCGGCCCCGAGTGCCGAGCAACAAATGCAGGTATTGGTCGATCAGGCGCGTAAACAAATGCATGAGTCGATTGGTCAGGAACTGGCTCGCTTGCAGCAGTTGGCCAAGGTCAATCCGAACGTGCGTGACAGCGAAATTACTCACGTACAGGAACTGCAGGACGAGTTGGACAGCTTGTTGAATAATACGCGCTTAAAACTGGATGCGATTCGCTATATAGTCGTCAGTCATCAATAAGGACATAAGTAAATGGCGTTATTGCATTACGATCCGCCGATGGATCCCCAGTTTGAGGTCTTGTATCAGGATGACAGCCTGATCGTACTGAACAAGCCAACGGGCTTGCTCAGTGTGCCGGGCCGTGACCCCGTTCATTTCGACAGCTTGTCGCTGCGGGTGATGCGGGTTTACCCTACCGCTCAGGTGGTACACCGTCTTGATATGGCGACCTCGGGGGTCATTGTGATGGCACTGCACCCCAAGGCGCACCGAGAACTGAGCCGGCAGTTTCGCGAGCGCGAAACCGCCAAGTGCTATTACGCCTGGGTGCATGGCAACCCCAAACGGAGTGCTGGCAGTATTGATTTACCCCTGTGTTGCGACTGGCCCAATCGGCCTCGACACATGGTGGATCATGAAAATGGCAAGGCGGCGCTCACTCACTGGCGCTGTCTGCGCCGGCTGGAAGACCGCAGCTTGATCAAGCTAACGCCCATAACGGGGCGCTCTCATCAGCTGCGTGTGCACATGAAAAGTATGGGGCACGTTATTTTAGGGGATAATCTGTATGCCGAGGGCGAAGCGCTTACCATGGCACCTCATTTACAGTTACATGCGGCCGAGTTGGAATTTCGCCATCCCAAGAGTAAAGAATGGATGAAGTTCACCGCGCCAGCTCCCTTTGATATTAGCTGATGTGATGATGTTCAGGCGCCAAGGATTAACGGGGTGGGCCTTGCTGGCCACCCTGCTGATATCGACTCCCGGTCAGGCCCAACTTGACTGGTCGGGTGTTGAACAATACAGCGTCAATGCTCGCCTGCTGCAATATCAAGCCCAGAGTCGACCTGCCGGCACCTTGCTTATCTGGCCCGAATTGAACCAGACCCACCACTGGCTGCCCATTGCCCACGAGTGGCAACGACGCGGCTGGCAAGTGCTGTTACTGCAAGCAAGAGCACAACAGCAACAATTTGATCCCACCAGTGAACAACCCTCACCTCGGCAAAACCAATGGCTCGAACAACTGGGCCTGCAGCTGAGCAACTTATTACCCGATCATCCCCTGCCTACTAAAGAGCTGGCTGGAGAAGAGGATAAGAACACAGAGCAAGCAGTGAGTTCCCCTTTGGTGGTGATCACCGAAGGCAGTGCCGCACTCTGGTTTCAGCAGTTGGTGGATGGTGGTGCAATTGCGCAGCCTCAAACATTGATTTTGTTTGACGCCTTGCCCTACCGCTTTAGTGAACAGCAAATGCTGGCCATCAGCCTGGCCCGCAGCCCCTACCCTATTCTCGATATCTTCAGTCGCCCCGACAGTCCTCTGGCCTGGCATAATCAACAACGCCGACAGCAGCAACTCAACCGGAGAGAGAAAACCGGTTATGCCATACAACGTTTTCATGACTCAGCACTGTTGAACAAGCAAATAGCGGGCTGGCTGGTACGGCTAGGCTGGATAGCTCTACCACCCAGTGCACCGGATTATTTAAAGGAGCAACGCCGTGAAATTGGTATTTCTAGATCGACAAACGCTGGCACCAGAAATTAGCCTGCGCACACCTGGCTTTCCTCATCAGTGGCAAAGTTATAACGCCACGGCTCCCGATCAGGTTGTTGAGCGTTTGCAAGACGCCGACATCGTATTGATTAACAAGGTGTGTCTTAACGCAGAGGTATTAATCCAGCTGCCCCGACTTAAGTTGGTAGCACTGGCGGCGACCGGGAGCGATAACGTCGATCTCGACGCCTGCCGCCAGGCAGGAATTGCCGTATGTAACATTCGCGATTACAGCAAAAATTCGGTACCGGAACACGCCTTGTCATTAATCATGGCATTGAATCGCAACCTGCATGCCTATCGCAGTTCTATCATCCAGGGTCGCTGGCAACAAAGCGGACAGTTTTGCTACTTTGACTATCCGGTGAGAGATTTGGCAGGACAAACACTGGGGCTAATCGGTTATGGCACCATAGCGCGTGATGTAGAAAAACTGGCATTAGCACTGGGCATGAAGGTAATAGTTGCGGCGCGTAAAGGGCAAACGCCCAGAGAAGGCAGGGTAAGCTTTGAGCAACTGTTAAAGGATGCCGATGTAATCAGCCTGCATTGTCCGCTTAATGAAAGCACCCGGCATTTAATTGCCGAGCAGGAATTCAAGCTCATGAAAGACGATGCGATCCTGATCAACGTCGGGCGCGGTGGCTTGGTGGATGAAACCGCCTTGTTGTGGGCATTAGAACAACAGCAAATTGGTGGTGCTGGATTTGATGTCGTCACGGCTGAGCCGCCGGCTGCGGATAATCCATTAATGCGCGCGCTCGCCTATCCCAACTTTATACTAACGCCACACATCGCCTGGGCCAGCCGAAACGCCATGCAACGCCTGGCAGATCAATTAATTGATAACGTAGAAGCCTTTGTCGCCGGCAAGCCACAACAACGGCTGGTCTAAAAACCGGGGACTCGGGATTAGGGACGAATCCCTGTTCCCCGGTCCCCAATCCCGGCTTGTCAGCGGATATTGCGCACGGCTTTAATGGTTTCCCAGGCTTGCTGGATGTCCTGGGCTTTTTCCTTGGCCATGTCCATCATCTCTTTTGGCAACCCCTGGGCCACCAATTTATCGGGGTGATGTTTCGACATCTGACGGCGATAGGCGCGTTTTACTTCACTGTCTTCGGCATTGTCTGCCACTTCCAGAATACGATAGGCATCGCGCAGGCGGTCTGCAGATGGCTGAGCTTGCCGACCTCCGCCAGCGTGGCCAGCACCTTGATGAAAACCGTGCAGCTGCGCTTCGGCAAACGCCAGTAACTGTTCCAGCTCGGCTTCGGAAAAACCCAGTTCACGAGCGATGGTCAAAAGCAAACGCCGTTCGGCCGGATGCAATTCACCATCGGCAAAGGCCAGCTGCAGCTGCACCTCCATAAAAAAGCGCAACAGGTTGCGACTGTCTTTGACTCGCCCACGAAACCGGCGCAAGGTTTCCTGCAAGGGAAAATCGGCATGTTTGCCTTCACGAAATGCATTTTGCGCCTGTACGCGCAGTTCACCCTGCAGGCGCATTTGCGTCATTAATTGCTCGGCCAGGCGAATTTCTTCACTGGATACCTGACCGCTCGACTTGGCCATGTGCCCCATGGTGGCAAAGGTGGTATAGAGAAATTCTGTCTGTGCGCTTTTGTTGAAAACCCAGGCATTCGCCAGCTTTTTATCGATGATATGGCCTAACCATAACCCCAGCAAGGCACCGGGCAGATTGCCAATCAAGAATCCGAAAATGCAGCCAATCAGTTTGCCTTTAATGTGTGCCAGCATCCTTTACCCCTCAAGCATGTACATCGAAACAGGGTATCGGCAGGCAATATCAAGGCTGTTCGGCAGCGAAAGCCGATGAAAAGCAGCTAAGCTCATGAGCGGGATCCTAAAAGAAAAAATGGGGCTAAAGCAGGCCATAGTGCTGGCCGCAAGAATGCTTTATCATAGCCCGTTACCATAAAGTAATGACACCAAAAGCTCAACTAGCCACAGAAGGCGGTGTCGCCACCAGGATGCGAGCGTCAACCCATGAGAATACGGATTATCGGCTTACCCCTGTTGCTGCTTTCGGGCTTCAGTCAGGCCCAAACAAATACTCAAAATAGCGCAACAGAAGCCGCCTCTGATTTTAGCCGCTGCTTTAGCCATGTTCCGCTTCGGGTGGACTCCGCTTCAGGCAATAATAACCAGGCCCCAATTACCGTCACCGCAGAGGTGCTGGATGCCACCCGCGATGGCAAAATATTGTACCGTGGTGATGTAGAGGTAGAACAGGCACAGCGCAAGTTTCGCGCCGACTATGTCGAGCTGGAACAATTGAGCCGCGACGTGCTGGCCGAAGGCAATATCCATTATACCGATGGCACTATCAGCGTAGACAGCGAACAGCGCCTGACCGGTAATCTCACCAGTAAAGATACCCAGCTTGAACAGGCACAATACCAATTTCACGGTGAACCGGGTCGAGGCCAGGCCGGCCGTGTTCTGTTAAGCGACAACACCAATCAAGTTGATTTAAAAAGCGCCAGTTACACTACCTGTCCTCCCAACTCGGAAGTATGGCAACTAAAAGCCAGCACGGTGCAGGTTGAACAGGATGAAGTCTTTGGCGAAGCCTGGAATGCTGTACTCTGGCTGGGCGACGCACCGGTGTTTTACTTTCCCTATCTCAGATTCCCGGTCAAAGACGAGCGCCTGAGCGGGTTTTTATATCCCACCTTCGATCTCGGTAGCGATAGCGGCACCGATATCAGCCTGCCTTACTACTGGAATATCGCGCCCAATTACGATGCCACCCTCACGCCACGCTATATGGAAAAACGCGGCACCATGGCGCAACTCGAGTTTCGCTATCTGCCAGTGGCAGGCCAAAGCGGCACTTTATACACGGAATATCTAGAAAGTGACGCGGTACGAGAAAAAGAGCAGGGCTTGGATGAGGCTAGATGGTTGCTCAACTGGCGTCACAATGCCCGCTTTGATGCCGAAGGACACTGGCGCGCCAGTGCCGATTATACCAAGGTTGCCAATGAGGATTATGGCTACTGGGATGATTTCAGTCCCCCGGTAGGACAAGTCGTCGATAATCAACTGATGCAGTCTTTTCGCGGTGGTTATTACGATAGACATTGGCAACTGACGACAGAAGTTCGTGATTATCAGATCCTCCAGCGCGATCTGGGAACTCAACCTTTTCAACTGGCTCCCAGCCTGGCGTTGAACAGTTATCAGGGCTTTGGCAAGTTTGATGTGGGCTTTGACGCCGAGTTGACCCAGTTCAAGAACGACGCCAATGATGCGTATGAAGCTACCCGAATTCATGCCGAACCCAAGCTGGTGTATTCGGTGGTGAATCAACCCGGCGCTCAGTTGACGGCCGACGTGGGCGCCTATTACACCCATTACGAGCAGGATATTCCCGACACGCTGTCAAGCTACTATCAAAACACTCAGGGATTTACTACGGATGAACTGGACAGCAGTGTAGATCGATTGTTACCACGCTTGCGACTCAACGGCACCCTGGTATTCGATCGGGAAACTCAGTGGTTTTCACAAGATTTTACCCAGACTCTGGAGCCGCAGCTGCAATATCTGTATGTGCCCTTCAAGGATCAGAACAATATTGGCCTGTACGACACTACGGATATGCGCCAGGACTATTACAGCCTGTTCAGCGATCGCCGCTTTGCCGGCCTGGACCGGATCAGTGATGCCAATCAAATCACCGCCGGTTTTACCAGCCGCATCTATGATGCCGACAGCGTTGAGCGGCTTCGTCTGGCACTGGCTCAAACCTATAACTTCACCTCGCCCAAGGTGCAGTTATTCCCCAATGACGAGCCCAGTGATACCAAAAGCTCTTTCCTGACTTTTGAAGGCGATCTTAATATAGATGGCGACTGGTTTTTGCATACCGAAGCACAGCATGACACCCGCAACCACCGACTTGCCGCCGGTAATATTACCCTTGAATACAATAATCAGGGCCGTCTGGCACAACTGGGCTTCCGTCACCTGAACCAGACCTACTTCCCCGACGCCAGCCTGACTAATGATCTCAACCAGCTTGGCGGGACATTCTCCTGGCCACTGGATCCACAATGGCGTCTGATTGGCGGTCATTATCGGGATATTGAACTCAATCGTAATATCGATAGTCTGATAGGACTGCGTTATGACTCATGCTGTTGGGCGGTAAGCCTGGTGTGGGAGCAATCGCAAAAAGAAGACTGGTCAACCAAGACCGAGTTACAACAGGAAACACTGATAGGACTGCGATTCGAACTCAAAGGCCTGAGCTCATTTGGTACCGGCAACGGTGATTTTTCACCCGGCACCAGCTTGTTGCCTTATTATCGTCCCTTTAATCTAAATAATTGATTTTCATTGCGCACAGGACTTGTCATGAATAAAAGATGTAAACAACTGTTGATTGCCGCCGGTTTAGGGCTGCTTTCAACCACCAGCCAAGCGGTTGAGTTGCTTGATAAAGTGGTAGCCGTAGTCGATAAAGACGTGGTGCTGGAAAGCCAGTTGACCGGCCTGGTCGATCAGGTGAAAAACAGCGCAAGAGCCGCAAAACAACCTTTGCCCGATGAACAGGCCATCCGCAAGCAGGCACTGGAAAGACTGATACTCGAAAGCCTGCAGCTACAGCTGGCCGAGCGTCTTGGGCTGCGTATTACCGACACTCAACTGGAGCAGGCGATTGCGAATATTGCCCGTAGCGAAGGTAAAACCCCGGAACAACTGCGCAACGGCATTAAAGCCCAGGGCATCACCTACAGCCAGTTTCGAGATCAGGTACGCAACGAAATTCTGCTGAGTGAATTGGCTCGCAATCAGGTACGCCGCCGCATCAATATTTCCGATCAAGAAGTAAAGCAGGTGGTACAAATGATCAAGGAGCAAGGTCAGGATCAAAATCGTTACCAGGTGGGTAACATCCTGCTGCCATTGCCAAGCACCCCCAGCACTGAGCAGCTTCGTCAGGCAAGCAGCCAGGCTGATCAGTTGATCAAGCAGTTAAAACAAGGCGCGGATTTCCGCCAGCTTGCCATTGCCAACAGTGCAGGACCCAAAGCTCTGGAAGGCGGCGACTGGGGCTTGCTGGGCATCAATGAAATGCCTTCGCTCTTCAGCGAAGCGGTGAAGAATAACCGTAAGGGTGATATCATTGGTCCTATTCGCTCCGGTGCCGGCCTGCATATTCTGACGATCTTTGATATGCAAGGTGCAACGGCACAAACCGTACAAGCGGTAGAAGTGCGCGCTCGCCATATTTTGCTCAAACCTTCCATCATCATGAGTGAAGACAAAGCTCAGTCAATGCTGACCGAGTTTGCCGGTTCTATTCGCGCAGGCACAGCCACTATGGCACAGCTGGCAGAGCAGTATTCCGAAGATCCAGGCTCGGCCATCAATGGCGGTGATTTGGGCTGGTCGGCACCGGAAATGTATGTCAGCAGCTTTCGTGACACGGTAAGCCAGCTGAAAGTGGGCGAATTAAGCGAACCATTTCGCTCCGAACATGGTTGGCATCTGGTCAAGTTAGAAGATAAGCGGGTGATGGATGCCACCGAGCAAGCTAACGAACAACGAGCTTACAAGCTGATTTTTAATCGTCGCTTTACCGAAGAAGTGCAAACCTGGCTGGACGAGCTGAAGGATGAAGCCTATATCCGTATTGTCGACACCAATTTATCAAACGGTGAACTGTGATTTGTAAACGTATCGCGATAACACCTGGCGAGCCTGCCGGCATTGGCCCCGAGCTGATGCTGGCCTTGGCTGCGCAAGACTGGCCTGCAGAGCTGGTCGTCATAGCCGATCCCGAGCTGATTCAGTCTCGAGCCAAGGCGCTTGGCAAATCTTTGACTCTGCTGCCCTATCGGCCCGAGCAGCCCCCTCAGCCTCAACGAGCCGGCACCCTCACCATCATTCCGGTCAAGTTGGCCAAACCAACGACGCCGGGTGTATTGAATGAAGCCAACGGCCTGTATGTCCTCGAGACGCTCAAGCGAGCTTCAGATGGTAACATGAGTGGTGAATTTGCCGCCGTGGTGACCGGCCCGGTACACAAGGGCATTATCAATAAAGCCGGGGTGTCCTTTAGCGGTCACACCGAATTTTTTGCCCAGCAGGCCAACGTGCCCGATGTGGTGATGTTGCTGGCCGCACCGGGATTACGCGTAGCTCAGGTGACCACGCATATTCCGCTGGCCTATGTCGCCAAGGCCATTACCGAAGACAGGTTGAGCAAAATTATCCGTATTCTGCATGCGGAGCTGAAAAGCAAGTTTGCCCTGCCCAACCCGCGCATTTATGTGTGTGGATTAAACCCTCATGCCGGTGAAGACGGGCATCTTGGCCGTGAAGAGCTGGATATTATCATTCCCACTCTCGACATCCTGAGAGCCGAAGGCATGGATCTTGTGGGGCCGCTGTCATCGGATACGGTCTTTCAACAAAAATATATGCAGGACGCAGACGCCTTTCTGGCCATGTATCATGATCAGGGGCTGCCGGTATTAAAATATATCGGCTTCGGCCAGGCGGTTAACATCACCCTGGGCCTGCCCTTTATCCGCACCTCGGTGGATCATGGCACGGCCCTGGAATTAGCCGGAACCGACCAAATCGATGCGGGCAGCATGCTGTGCGCGCTTAATCAAGCCATTGAAATGATAGAAAAACGCGATGAATAGTAAAGTTCACCAAGGGCATAAAGCCCGTAAACGCTTCGGTCAGAATTTTTTGCACGACGACTATGTCATTGACCAGATAGTCGATGCTATTCATCCTAGCGATGAATTTACCATGGTTGAAATCGGCCCGGGCCTTGGCGCCCTCACCGGCCCGGTTTGCGATCGCATTAACCGCCTTAATGTCGTGGAGCTGGACCGGGATCTGGCCGCTCGACTGGCCACCCACCCCTTCTTGAAAGACAAGCTGAGTATTCATCAGGCCGATGCCATGAAGTTCGACTTTACCCAGCTGAAAGAGCCGGGCAAAAAGCTGAAAATCTTCGGTAATTTGCCTTACAACATCTCGACTCAGCTGATGTTCCATTTGTTCGAGTTTGCGGCCTGTGTCGAAGACATGCACTTTATGTTGCAAAAAGAAGTGGTGAATCGTCTGGCCGCGGGCCCGGGTAGCAAGACCTATGGCCGCCTGAGCGTAATGGCACAGTATTACTGTCAGGTTGTGCCGGTACTGGAAGTCGGTCCGGAAGCTTTTCAGCCTGCCCCCAAGGTCGACTCGGCCGTGGTCAAGCTGCTGCCGTATGAAGTACCACCGCATCCGGTCACCGACATCAGCTGCCTGTCTCGCGTGGCCGCCGATGCTTTCGGCAAACGCCGCAAGACCATTCGCAACAGTTTAAGCCATTTGTTCAACGTAGAGCAACTGACCGCTCTGGGGCTGGATCCCACGGCCCGACCGGAACAGCTTACTCTGGTTCAATATGTCGTCCTGGCCAACGCCTTGGCCGAACGCAAGGAATAATTATGACCCCCGGCGCCATTCATATCACCACTCAACCACATTATTTAGCCGAGCGTTCCACGCCCGATGAGCAAAATTATGTGTTTGCCTACACCATTACCATTGATAACCGTGGCGATATGTCCGTTACGTTAATGAGCCGTCGCTGGTTGATTACCGATGCCAACGGCAAAATAGTAGAAGTGGAAGGCAGTGGTGTGGTGGGCGAACAGCCACGCATAGCGCCGGGAGAACAGTTTACCTATACCAGTGGTGTCAGTCTGGCAACCCCGGTCGGCGTCATGGAAGGCAGCTACACCATGGTCCAGGAAAACGGTGATGAGTTTCAAGCGCCCATCGCCGCATTCCGTCTGGCATTACCGAACTTGATTAACTGATGACCACCTATGTTATTGGCGATTTGCAGGGTTGCCTCACCGAGCTGAACAGCTTGCTGGCCGAGGTCGCGTTTAACCCCTCGCGGGACACGCTTTGGTTGACCGGCGATCTGGTGGCACGAGGACCAGACTCGTTAGGCTGTTTGCGCCGCGTCATGGCCTTGGGCAATGCGGCCACCACCGTACTGGGTAATCACGACTTGCATCTACTGGCAGTAGCCAATGGCATAGGCAAGCCCAAGGCGGCAGATAAAATCAGCCCCATACTGCAGGCAACCGACAGTGCCGACCTGCTGTATTGGCTACGTCAGCAGCCCTTGTTGGCGGAGTACACATCCGGCGCCGCACACCAGCAGGGTTTTGCCATGAGTCATGCCGGAATAGCGCCGCAGTGGAGTATAGAGCAGGCGCGCATCGCCGCCCGCACAGCTGAAACCGAATTACGCTCTCCCCATTATCAAGAGCGACTGCGGCAAATGTATGGCAATGAACCCGATTTTTGGCGCTCGGATTTATCCGATCTTGAACAATTACGCTTTACCATCAACAGCTTTACCCGCATGCGCTTGTGCCATAAAGACGGCCGGCTGGATCTGGCCCATAAAGCGACGCTGAGCCAGGCCCCCGAACATTTGACCCCCTGGTTCACCTTGCGTGACGATCATCAGGATCCCCCCCTGATCTTCGGCCATTGGGCCGCGTTGGAAGGACAATGCGAGGTGCCCGGTGTTCATGCGCTGGATACCGGCTGTGTATGGGGGGGAAGTATGACGCTGCTATGTTGGGAAACCGGCGAGCGTATCGCCACCGCCTGCCCTGTATACGCTTAAATAATGTGTGAAGGGGAAATAAAGTGAAGGGTGAAACGTAAGGCCTGAGATGGTTAACACCTCACTCTTCCCCCTCCACTCTTTACCTTCTTTCAAACACCTGAAACCGACATTGATATTCATTGCGCTCGTCCGCCGGGCGCACCTGTTCAGAGTCTAACGACCAGTCTGCTGCCTGAAACGGAAAATAGGTATCTCCGTCTAGTTCGACATCTATCCGGGTCAAATATAAACGCTGGCTTAAAGGCATAAACGCTTCATAAAGCTGACCGCCGCCCATCACCATCACTTCAGCCTCATCTTGCAGCAACGCCAACGCGTCGGCAGGCGAAGCCACTACCTCGGTGCCCTGCGGCGCCTCGGCCAGGCTGCGGCTGACAATGATGTTGCGCCGTCCCGGCAGGGGTCTGCCGATGGAGTTGAAGGTGTTACGCCCCATCACCACCGGCTTACCCAGCGTAGTTTGCTTGAAGTAGGCCAAATCGCACGGCAGATGCCACGGCATGTCATTATCTTTACCGATGACGCCATTACGCGTCATCGCCACAATCATCGACACCAGCATGGGTTATTCGCGAGTATAGATAACGTGGCCGTCATCTTCTTCGTCGTCCCAGTCATCATCGTCTTCATCCGCTTGCGGCTCAGCTTGCTTGCCGAGGGTGGCTTGATGATATTCATCCCATTTGAAGTTAACCGGCTCGCGCGCATCTTCCAGTTCTTTTTGCGTGCGTGGGTTTTCTTCCAGGAAGTCCATCAAGGCTTCCGTCAGCTCTTTAGTTCCGTCTTTGCTGATGGCGCTAATGCGGAATACCGGGCCTTGCCAGTCCAGATGCTTGATCACCCGCTCGATAATGGCCTCGGCTTCATCTTCCATGACCAAATCGAGCTTGTTGAAGATCAACCAGCGGGGTTTGTTTGCAACCGTTTCGCTGTATTGCACCAATTCATTGATGATAATGTCGGCGTTGTCGGCAGGATCCGTCTCATCAGCCGGTAACACATCAACCATGTGCAACAACACGCGGCAGCGCTCAAGGTGCTTCAAGAAACGAATACCCAGACCAGCCCCGTCGGCGGCACCTTCAATCAAACCCGGAATATCGGCTACGACGAAGCTTTGATGACCACTGCAACGCACCACGCCCAGGTTAGGTACCAGGGTGGTAAACGGATAATCGGCCACTTTGGGCTTGGCAGCAGAAACCGCACGGATAAAGGTCGACTTGCCGGCATTGGGTAATCCCAGCATGCCCACGTCTGCCAGCAGCATCAGCTCCAGCAGTACTTCGCGGATCTCGCCTGGAGTCCCGTTGGTCTTTTGCCGAGGAGCGCGGTTAACCGAACTTTTAAAACGCGCGTTACCCAAACCATGAAAACCGCCCTTGGCGATCAACAGCTTTTGCCCATGGCGGGTCAGATCACCCAGAATTTCGCCGGTCATCTCGTCTTTGGCCCGAGTACCGACAGGTACCTTGATCACTAAATCCTGACCACGCTTGCCGGTACAATTACTGCTACGGCCGTTTTCGCCGCGCTCGGCGCGATGAAAACGTTCAAAATGGTAGTCGATCAAGGTGTTGAGGTTGTCATCGGCCAGCATGTACAAATCGCCACCATCACCACCATCGCCACCGTCGGGGCCACCGTTGGGAATATATTTTTCACGGCGAAAACTCACACAACCGTTACCGCCGTCACCGGCTTCAACCCGGATTTGTGCTTCATCTACAAATTTCATGGTATTACTCTCCCATCCGCTTTCTGATCCCAGTGTATCTGGTTCGAATGCTGAATGTGCTTTTTATAAAACAAAAAGCCCCGCCAGTAGGCGGGGCTTTTTTAGTCCTGCTTGATGCTTATTCAGCTTCAATGCTTACGAACTTGCGGTTCTTGGGACCTTTAATCTCAAACTTCACCTTGCCGTCGGCAGTGGCGAATAGAGTGTGATCTTTGCCCAGGCCTACGTTAACGCCGGCGTGGAACTTGGTTCCACGCTGACGTACGATGATGTTGCCCGCCAGGACGTTTTCACCACCAAAACGCTTAACACCAAGACGTTTACTTTCTGAATCGCGACCGTTACGAGTAGAGCCGCCTGCTTTTTTATGTGCCATGGAACTTAACTCCCCTCTTAGGCGCTGATACCAGTGATTTTCACTTCAGTGAACCACTGACGATGACCCTGCTGTTTGCGAGAGTGCTTACGACGACGGAACTTGACGATCTTGACTTTTTTGCCACGACCGTGAGCTACGACTTCAGCTACTACCTTGCTACCGTCGATGTAAGGAACACCAACTTTAACGTCTTCACCTTGAGCAACCATAAGCACTTTGTCGAATTCGACAGAAGCGCCAGTTTCAACGTCCAACTTCTCTAGACGAATCACCTGCCCTTCGGCTACACGGTGCTGTTTTCCGCCGCTTTGGATTACCGCGTACATGATTATAACTCCGACTTATTGGCACTATTTACCCTCTTGAGGGCGTGCACTAAAACTGTTCTACAATGGTCGCGTATTGTACGCAGATTGTGAGAGTGAGACAAGAGTGCAGTAATAAAAAAATGCGTCTTGTCCAAGATGATACCAAAGCGTGACAGGGCGGCTTTATCCCTTTGACAAATAGTGTAAAATCTCGGCATCAATGACTTTAGACTGCGTCGTTTGGCTTATAACTTTATGTTAGATATCAATAAAATAAAACAATTGACCGAGCAAGACATGCAATCGGTGAATAATTTAATCATGTCACGACTGCAATCGGACGTGGCTTTAATCAACCAGCTTGGTTTTTATATTGTGGGTGCTGGCGGCAAACGCATGCGCCCACAGCTTACCGTGCTGGCGGCTCGAGCATTGGGCTATGAAGGCGAGGCACATATTACCCTGGCCGCCATTATCGAATTCATTCACACAGCCACCCTGCTGCATGACGATGTGGTAGACGAGTCGGATTTGCGCCGTGGTCGAGACACCGCCAATGCCCTGTTTGGCAATGCGGCCAGCGTTCTGGTCGGTGATTTTCTGTATACCCGCGCCTTTCAGATGATGACAGAGCTGGATAACATGAAAATCATGAATATTCTCAGCGATGCCACCAATATTATTGCCGAAGGTGAAGTACTGCAGTTGATGAACTGCAACGATCCCGATACCACCGAAGACAGTTATATGCAGGTGATTTACTGCAAGACCGCCAAACTGTTTGAAGCCGCCACCCGACTGGCCGCCGTGCTGACCCATCAGCCAGCTGATATTGAGCAGGCCATGCTGGATTACGGTAAATATCTGGGTACGGCGTTTCAGCTGGTAGACGACATAATGGATTACAGCTCGGATGCCGGTGACATGGGCAAAAACGTCGGTGACGACCTGGCTGAAGGTAAACCGACCCTGCCCTTGCTGCGAGCCATGGCCGTCGGTAATGATGCACAGCGCGAACGCATTCGCGATGCCATTGCCCACCGTACCGGCATGGATCACCTGGAAGAAATCATGGCGATTCTGGCGGACACCCGGGCATTGGAATACAGTCAGCAACAGGCAGAACTGGAAGCTCAAAAAGCCATCGACAGCCTGAATATACTGCCCGACTCCGAACACAAATCGGCGCTGATCGCCCTCGCCCATATGGCGGTAGATCGCAGCAGCTAAATGTGAACACAGTACCGTTGCGCTATATTGCACCGATGTAGGCACTGCTTTAGCTGTGCAATATCACGCAGCGATATCTTATATGTCGTCGTATTATCACCTTTATTCGACGACTCGTCGGGATGGTTTAGTGTATCAGAACCTGCGTTGCAGGTTTTAGCAGCTGAAGCAGCTACTACATTCGTGAATAGATAATAAAAACGCCAGCTCAATGAGCTGGCGTTTTTTAGATACGAAACTTAATCATCAGGCATCAAACGGATGACGCAGAATCATGGTTTCGTCACGATCCGGGCCGGTAGAGATAATATCTATCGGCACGCCGGTCAGAGTTTCAATACGCTTGATGTAGTTACGAGCGGCCTGAGGCAGGCCTTCGACAGTAACAACACCAAATGTCGTCTCACTCCAGCCAGGCATGGTCTCGTAAACCGGCTTCACGGTTTCATAATCTTCGGCGGCCATCGGTGGCACATCTTTCACTGAACCGTCAGGCATTTGATAGCCCACACAAATCTTGATTTCTTCAAGACCGTCCAGTACATCCAGCTTGGTCAGGCAAAAACCGGAGATAGAGTTCACTTGAATCGCACGCTTGATGGCAACCAGGTCTAACCAACCGGTACGACGCAAACGACCGGTAGTAGCACCAAACTCATGGCCCACAGTACCCAGGTGTTTACCGACTGCATCCAGCTTCTCTTGACCATCGTAAAGCTCGGTAGGGAAAGGACCTGAGCCAACGCGCGTGGTGTAGGCTTTGATAATGCCCAGTACATAATCCAGGTAGCAAGGGCCAAAACCGGAGCCGGTAGCAACGCCGCCCGCAGTGGTGTTGGACGACGTCACATAAGGATAAGTACCGTGATCGATGTCCAGCAAGGTGCCCTGGGCGCCTTCAAACATGATCTTCTCGCCATTTTTACGGGCGGTGTCCAGTACATCGGTCACATCAACGACCATGCTGGTCAGCAGCTCGGCATAGCCTTTGGCCTGTTCCAGCACATCATCAAAAGACACGGCCTCAACACCATAAAAACCGGTCAGCTGGAAGTTGTAGTATTCCACAATTTCTTTCAGCTTGATGGCAAAGGTGTCCATGTTGGCAAGATCACCCACGCGTAAACCGCGACGAGCCACTTTGTCTTCATAGGCGGGGCCAATACCACGACCGGTAGTACCGATGGCTTTGGCACCACGGGCCACTTCACGAGCAACGTCCATGGCGACATGGTACTGCAGGATCAGAGGACAGGCTTCGCTCAGCACCAGACGCTCGCGCACTGGTATGCCGCTGGCTTCCAAACCCGCCATTTCCTTTAACAATGCTTCTGGCGACAACACTACGCCATTGGCAATGATGCAGGTGCAGTTATCACGCAAAATGCCTGATGGAATAAGGTGAAGAACGGTTTTTTTACCGTCGATAACCAGAGTATGACCCGCATTGTGGCCCCCCTGATAACGCACGACATAACGGGCTTTGTCAGTCAGAAGGTCTACGACCTTACCCTTGCCTTCGTCACCCCACTGGGTGCCGAGTACCACAACGTTTTGTCCCATTTTTCCTTTCACTAACTGTTAAGTTATTAAAAACCGAGTCTATCAAATTTTGACCAAATTCGGAATATAGTAAGCCAAACTTGGCCGGAAAAACTCGGACAGAAAAAAGCCCGGCTGCCCGGGCTTTGGTTTTACTGGCTTTTTCCAGAAGGATCCTTGAGGAAACGGAAGAATTCGCCATCCGGTTTGAGGATCATCATGTCACCCCCATGCTCGAAACTTTTACGATAGGCTTCAAGACTCCGAATAAAACTGAAGAATTCCGGATCCGCAGAGTAAGACTCTGCATAGATGTTGGCAGCAGAGGCATCACCTTCACCACGCAGGGTGCGGGAGTTACGCTGTGCTTCTGCAATCATGACGGTTACCCGACGATCCGCTTCAGCCTTGATGATCTCGGCCTGCTCACGACCTTCGGATCTGTGTTCACGAGCAACCGCAGTTCGCTCGGCGCGCATCCGCTGATAGATAGAATTGGACACTTCGGTCGGCAGGTTGATCTGCTTGATCCGCACATCCAACACCTTGATCCCCAGCTCTGAAGACGATTCCAACAGGCCGCGCAGTGCGCTTTCCATCACATCGCCACGCTCACCAGAGACGATATCACGTATGGTGCGGCTACCAATTTCGGAACGCAGGCTGTTGTTAATGCGTCGGCGCAGCAGGTTCTCTGCTTGCAGACGATTACCACCACCCGTGGCCAGATAATAGTTGGCAAAGTTGTCGATGCGCCATTTTACGTAGGAGTCGATGATAAGATCTTTCTTCTCCGAAGTAACAAAGCGATCCACCTGATCGTCCAGGGTCTGTAAACGGGCATCCAGTTTACGAACCTGATCAATCATGGGCACCTTAAAGTGCAGGCCGGGACCATATACGGTGGGTTGCTCCGTCCCCTGCTCACGTTTCACCTTGCCAAATTGCAGCACTATGCCCCGCTCGCCTTCAACTACCACGAATACAGAGGCATAAAGTACGATAACAGCCAGGGCAAGAATAACCATTAAACCTTTTTTCATGGCTTAGTTTCTCCCTGTCGGACGGATGGAACTTCTATCGGTATTCGAGCTAGCTTGTCCGCTGTCCGAACCCGCTTGCTGTTGCAGGCCATTAATATAATCAGAAGTGATGATATTAGGATCTACCTTGGTCCTGCGGTTGGCGTTCTGCTCAAGCAACTTGTCCAGCGGCAGATACATCATGTTATTGCTGCCCTCTGGGGTATCGATGATCACCTTGTTGACCTTGCTGTAAATCTCTTCCATGGTCTCCAGGTAAATACGTTCACGAGTCAGCTCAGGCTGCAATTGATACTGAGGCAGCAGCTCGCGAAAACGCGCCACTTCACCTTCGGCACGCAAGGCAACCTGCTCTTTATAACCTTCGGCTTCCTGCAGCAGACGCTTGGCCTGCCCCCGCGCCTTGGGCTCAATCTCACGAGCATAGGCTTCGGCTTCACGAATAAAGCGTTGTTCGTCTTCCTGTGCCGCGATGGCATCATCGAAGGCATCTTTCACTTCTTCCGGCGGACGTGCAGGCAGGAAGTTAAGATCCAGTACCGCCAGACCTAACTGGTAGGGCTCGATAATTTCTTCCAGCAGGGCGCGGGTTTCCTGACGTACGCGCTCACGACCTACGGTCAGTACGTCATCCATGGTGCTGTGACCCACCACATAGCGCAACGCACTGTCCAGCGCCTGGTGCAGACTGTCGTCGGCATTGGTCACGTTGAACAGATAGTCTCGAGGCTCAAGCACGCGATACTGCACATCCATTTCAACCCGCACCAGGTTTTCATCTTTAGTCAGCATGAAACCAGAGGCAGGCTGTGAACGTACCGACTCAACGTCTACCGGAAATACCCGATCGATGAAGGTGGCTTTCCAGCTCAGGCCAGGCTCGACACTCTGGTAATAATTACCAAAACGTAATACCACGCCACGCTGTGCTTCACCTATGGTGTAGAAACCGCTCACCACCCACACCACCAGGGCAATCACCAGCGCCACTACTATGCCAAAGGAGCCTAAACCACCGCTGCCACCGGAATCGGAGCCGCGACGACCTAATAAGCCACCGAATTTATTACTCAGGTTACGAATCACCTGATCCAGATCTGGCGGACCTTGTTGCTTGCCGTTGTTCCCCCAGGGATCACGGTCTTTGCCACCATTTCCAGGCTCATTCCAAGCCATTTGTCTCTCCGTCTTTCTGATTTATAAAAGTAACTTTACCAAGCAATCAATCGCTTATAAAGCGCTCTAACGGCTCATCTTCCTGCTTACGCAAACGTTGCCAGTCGGCTTGCTGCAGCCGGATATCGACCACAAACTCACCCTGCTCGCCAAACGATTCGCTTACTACTCCTTTCATGGCATAAAGCCGACTGCGCAGCTTGGATGCCGACGCCGGTAACGTCAACCTGTGCTCTACCAACACCCCTGCCAGCAACTGATTAAGCGCATCAAGCAGTTGATCTATGCCCAATGCCTCCTGTGCCGACAGCCAGACGGCTCGCGGTTTTCCTTCTTCATCCAGCTCAACGCGACTACTGGGATTATCCAGCTTGTCTATTTTATTGAATACCATCAGCACCGGAACGTCATCGGCATCAATCTGCTCCAATACCGAATTGACCTCATCGATGTTTTCGCGCATTTGCTCATCGGCGCAATCCACCACGTGCAGTAACAAGTCTGCATCCCGGGTTTCTTGCAGAGTGGCTTTAAAGGCGGCGATTAAATCGTGGGGCAAATGACGAATAAACCCGACGGTGTCGGCCAGTATGCTGGTGCCGGCATCGGGTAACTCCAGCTTGCGCAAGGTGGGATCCAGGGTCGCAAACAGCTGATCCGCCGCGTAGACATCCGACTGGGTCAACCGATTAAACAGGGTCGACTTGCCGGCGTTGGTATATCCCACCAATGACAAGGTCGGCAGCTCGTTGCGTTTGCGAGCCCGGCGGCCTTGTTCACGCTGGCGTGATACTTTTTCCAGTCGTTTTTGAATATATTTGATGCGCTCACGCAACAAACGTCGGTCGGTTTCAAGCTGGGTTTCACCCGGGCCACGCAGTCCTATACCGCCTTTCTGGCGTTCAAGGTGGGTCCAGCCTCGCACCAATCGGGTCGACATATGGCGTAATTGCGCCAGCTCAACCTGTAATTTACCTTCGTGGGTACGAGCGCGCTGCGCAAATATATCCAGGATAAGACCGGTACGATCCAGTACCCGGCATTTTATTTCTCGCTCCAGGTTGCGTTCCTGGGCCGGGCTCAGGCTGTGGTTGAAAATAACCACATCTGCCTCATGCATCTGTACCAGACTGGCCAACTCGTCGACTTTACCGGTACCAATGAAAAACTTCGGTTGTGGTGAGGCTCGACTGCCAGTCAGTACCGAGCACACGGCAACGCCCGCCGAATCGGTCAGCAGCTCCAACTCTTCGAGATCTTCGCGTTCACTGTCATCGGCAAAGTTGACATGAACCAGAATGGCGGACTCACCACCTTGATAACGCTCAAACAAGGCGCGCCCTCCATTGTGTAATATCGTGGTGCTGTAAATAGCACAGCCGAGTCAGCATAGGATGATAACTCAAACTCAATCTTGATCCTGCTCGGGAGCAGCTGCATCGGCATTGGGCGACGTCGGCGTCAAATGATGCACGGGCCGCGCGGGTACCACGGTAGAAATCGCGTGCTTATAGACCATTTGGCTCACCGTATTTTTCAGCAAAATAACGAATTGATCGAATGACTCTACCTGTCCTTGTAGCTTGATGCCATTCACCAGATAAATAGAGACAGGGACCCGCTCTCGTCGCAGCGCATTCAAAAACGGGTCCTGCAAAGATTGTCCCTTAGCCATGTTGTTATCCTTATTTTTTGTCATTATGGAAATTGTTATTGTTGTATTTCATTATGGGCCTGCCTGATTTGTGCAATCACATCTTGGCCAACCGCTTTATTGTCTGTATCCAGCCATTGCAGATCCGGCCATCCCCTGAGCCAGGTCAACTGCCGCTTGGCCAGCTGGCGAGTGGCAGCCGTGCCACGCTCTATCATTTCATCATAGCTGACAACACCGCTCAGGTAATCCCACATCTGACGATAGCCAACACAACGAATGGACGGCAGATCCGGATGTAAATCACCCCGTTCATACAGGACTCGAACTTCCTGCTCAAAGCCCTGGTCCAACATCAGGCGAAACCGCTCGCCAATACGTTTGTGTAATTGGGAACGCTCGCGAGGCGCAATGGCAAACTGTAACACTTTGTAAGGCAAGGGATCACCCTTGCGCTGGGTTAATTCTGTTAGCGTGCTGCCAGAAATGCGATAAACCTCTAATGCTCGGGATACACGCTGGGGATCGTTAGGGTGAATTCGCGCCGCGGCAACCGGATCTATATCGGCCAGCTGCCGATGCAATGCCTCCCAACCCTGTTCTTGTGCCTGAGCTTCTATTTCCGCTCGCACGGCAGCATCGGCACTGGGCAGAGGAGACAAGCCTTCCAGCAAGGCTTTGAAATACAGCATGGTGCCGCCAACCAGCAACGGAATCCGCCCAGCGGCGGTAATGTCGGCCATCGCCGCCAGAGCATCGCGCCTGAAATCGGCGGCAGAGTAAGCGTCAATAGGATCCAACAAATCGATCAGCCGGTGCGGTACCGCCGCCTGCTCTGCCGCCGTGGGCTTGGCCGTGCCGATATTCATGCCTTTATAGACCAAGGCCGAATCGACACTGACCAGCTCGCAGGGCAAGACCTTGCATAGCTCCATGGCGAGGCTGGTTTTACCGGAGGCCGTTGGGCCCATCAAAAATATTGCCAGGGGCTTAGTCCCCATTTATCCACCTGTCTAATTGTTGTTCCACTGCCAGTGGCTGTAAAAAGGGCAAGCTGGCGGTTTCGGCTGGCAGTCGAGATTGCAGCCGTTGCCATAAGGCCACCGCGTCGGTCATGGACCAAGACTTGCGATGCGCACTGCCCTGGGCACTTAGCCACTGGCATAAGTCCGCCGGCGTCATGTCTTGATCCAGCCGGGTTAATAACTCGGGAAACAAGCGCGCCAAATCGGCATGGCGTAATGGTTGCGGCACCCGAGTCAGAATAATGGTGTCGCCGGTGGCCTTTTTCAACTCCAGTCCCAGTTTTTGCAACTGTGTTTGGTGCTGCTCCACCGCGTGCTGCTGCGCGGGCGATAAACTGAGTCGAATAGGTAATAATAGCGGTTGCGGCGTCAGGCCCTGTTGCCAGACCGCAAGCAGGGCCTGGCCATCGGCGTAGGCACTGGCCCGATTGAGATCACACAGCCAGAGTTGTTGTTGATACCACAGCACCAGGGCTTTTTCTTTGACCAGTTGCAATGGCTGCCCGCACTCTGAAGAAAACACCTGTGGGTCGGTTTTTGCTGAGGCCGCCCCCGTAAAAGCTGTCGTATTCGATTCTGTCGCCAGTGTGGTTAACAGGCCGTCTATGCCCTGCCATTCGCCACGGCTGATGCTGCTTGGGGCTTTTTCTCTCGCCACGCCACCATAGCCATGTCGAGGGGCCTGATATTTTACCGTCGCTGTCGTTGCTTCGCCGTGATGGGGCCGGGCTTCCTCCACACTCCAGGGGACGTCATCATGGTCGCCTTTTGAAGACGATGACTCAGCCGACGGGATCAGGGGCGCCTGTTCCAGGGCTTGCGCCAGTACCTGATAAATAAAATCATGTACCAGACGAGATTGATGGAATCGCACTTCGTGCTTGGCCGGATGCACGTTTACATCCACTTCTTTTGCGTCCAGCTCCAGGTACAACACAAAGGCGCCATGGCTGTCGGCGGGCAGCCGTTCGCCATAGGCCTGACGTACCGCATGATTGAGCAACTTGTCGCGCATCATGCGGCCATTCACATAGGTGTATTGTACGTCTGGCTGAGCACGGGCCGCGCCGGGTGGCGCCAGCCAGCCCCACAATCGAAACCCGTGGTGCTCGCTGTCCAGCCTGAGTGCCGAGTTGATAAAAGCGGGGCCGCACACGGCCGCCAGCCGCTTGTCTTGTTGAGAAGGTAAACGCCCGGCTCGATACTGGCGGATCTGCTTGCCGTTATGGCGTAATATCACGTCGAGATCGAAACGACTTAGCGCAATTCGCCGTACCACTTCGTCTATATGGCCAAATTCGGTTTTTTCGGTACGCATGAACTTGCGCCGTGCCGGAGTATTAAAGAACAAATCACTCACTTCGAGCGTGGTGCCCTGGGGATGGGAAGCAGGCATCAACTTTACTTCCATGTCCCGCCCCTCGGCCATGGCCTGCCAGGCTTCGCTCTGCTCGGCGGTTTTGGACGTTAACGTCAGCCGAGCCACCGAACTTATCGAAGCCAGCGCTTCACCACGAAAGCCCAGGCTCATGATCTGTTCCAGATCTTCCAGCGTACTGACCTTGGACGTGGCATGACGTGATAATGCCAGCGCCAGTTCGTCTTTACTGATGCCACAGCCGTTATCACGCAGCCGAATCAGCTTGGCGCCGCCCTTTTCAATGTCGATCTCGATACGGGTCGCGCCGGCATCCAGGCTGTTTTCAATCAGTTCTTTAACCACAGAGGCCGGTCTTTCCACCACTTCTCCGGCGGCAATCTGGTTCGCCAAACGGGCTGGCAAAATCTTGATCGCCATATCAGCTCCCCGGAATATCCAAGACCTGACCGATACGCACCACGTCGGTCTTCAGGCTGTTATGGCCTTTTAAACGACTCAAGCTGACTCCATAACGCTGGGCGATAAGCGACAGGCTTTCACCGGTGCGTACCGTGTGTTTTTTAGGCTGGCCCGTACTCTGAGTGGCCATCATGGTGCCGCTGGGCGGGTTCTGCCGATAAAAGGACTTAACGCCATTAAACACCGCTTGCGCCACTTTTTGCTGATGCGCCGCCGTTAGCAACAGCTGCTCTTCTTGTGGATTGGAAATAAAGCCCGCCTCAATCAGCAAAGAGGGAATATCCGGCGACTTCAGTACCGCCAGGCTGGCATGTTCCGGCTTGCTCTTGTGCAGGCGCACCACCTTGCCCATGGCAGACAATATATGCTCGCTGATGGCGTAACTGTCGGCGCGGGATTTATCCATCGACAAATCGAGGAAAGTACGGGTGAGATAAGGATTGCCGTCGGTTTGAGAAATCACCTCACCCACGCCACCCAGCAGCTCTGACTGGCGTTCCTGCTTCTCCAGCCAGCCCGCCATTTCGCGGTTGGCCCGATTGGATGATAACACCCATACCGAGGCACCTCGCGGCCCACTGTTGGCCACGCTATCGGCATGAATCGACAGTAATAAATCCGCACGCCCCTTGCGGGCAATTTCCGAACGTCGATTGAGGTTCACGTAGTAATCGCCGGTTCGGGTCATCACCGCCCGCATGCCGGGTTCTTTGTTAATCAGATCGGCAAGCCGCCGGGAAATCGCCAGCGTCACGTGTTTTTCCCGATTTTTCTTTGGCCCTATCGCTCCGGGGTCTTCACCGCCATGGCCGGCATCAATGGCGATCACCACCTCTTTCTGCCCCATGGGAGCCGGTTTGCGCGCTATCTGCTGCGGCGTATGAGTGGTATCGCTGTAGGGCAGATCAACCACCAGACGGTGACCATACTCGCCTGCCGGCGCCAAGGGGAATACCACAGGTTTGACGCTATTCTTCAGCTCGAAGACCAGGCGGTAGCTGCCGGCAGCAGGCGGGCTACTGTCGCGTATCCGGGTGATCAACTCGCTTTTATTGTTGATGGCGGCAAACTTCACCCTATTCTGAGTTTGGCTTAAATCCACCACCAACCGATGCGGATTGGTGAGCATAAAATATTCGTACCTGGGCGCCGAGCTCATATCGAGCACGATGCGGGTATTGTCTGGCGATGGCCAGACACGGATGCTTTCCAGCTGATTTGCCCAGGCCGATACGCTGAACCAAAAACAGATTAATGCCAGTATCGCCTTCACGCTGATAGTTTCTCCAACAGTGCTATCCCAACCGGGGTGTTCGCTTCAATTCGCGCCACTCGCCTTTCACCCTCATATTGCAGGGTAATGTCCATATCAGCGGCTGGCAGCATGCCATGACCGCGCTCGGGCCACTCAACAAGGCACAGGCTGTCTGGAGTAAAATAATCACGAATGCCCATATATTCCAGCTCTTCCGGATCCGCCAGCCGATATAAATCAAAGTGATACACCTGCCAGCCCCCCACCTGATAAGGTTCAACCAGAGTATAGGTGGGGCTTTTTACCTTGCCTTGATGCCCAAGCCCTTGAACCACGCCACGACTCAGCGTGGTTTTACCCGCCCCCAGGTCGCCATGGAGAAAAATAATGGTTGCCGCACCAAAAGACTGTGCCAGCTTGCTCCCCAGCGCCAGCGTTTGCTGCTCATCAGCCAGGGACAAATTCAGGATGTTTGTTGTCATAGTCGTCATTTTCATTGATTAGGCTTCTGAGTGGAGACAGTAAATCCGATGCCAGCAACCCCCGCATTCCCTGGGTTGCGGCCATATCGCCGGCCAAACTGTGTAAGCACACCGCCAGTGAGGCGGCATTGAAAGGAGTCAAACCTTGAGCCATGAAGGCGCCGATTATACCAGATAACAAATCGCCCATCCCCCCCGATGCCATGCCGGAGTTGCCATAATGACATAATCTGACATCACGCTCATCCACGATTAAGCTGCCGGCTCCTTTTAATACCACCACACCGCCATATTGTTGTTGAATAGCCCGGGCTGCCGCCTGCCGATCAGCCTCAATATCGGCCACGGTGCACTGCAGCAAGGTCGCCGCCTCTCCCGGATGAGGCGTAAGCACCCAGGGGCTTTGCGCGGGTAATGATATTCCTCGTTTGGCCAGCCACCATAAGGCATCCGCATCTATCACCATGGGCTTGTCGCTTTCGAGAGCAGCCTCAAATAATGCCAAAGACCAATCATCCCGCCCCAATCCGGGCCCCAATACCAGGGCATCGGCCCATTGCCAATCGCTAAACTCGGGAAAGACCGCCGTCATTAATTCGGGCCGCATCATGTTCAACAACTGCGCATGACTGTCATGACTAACCAGCCGCACCAAACCGGTGCCACAGCGTAATGCCGCCTCGCCGGCCAGGCGAATCGCACCATTCATGCCTCGGTTACCACCGGCAATCAATAATCGCCCAGCTTCGCCTTTATGGGCCCCTCTTCGCCTGGCTGGCAATGCTTGACGCTGCTGCTGCCAATGCATCAGGCTCGCCAAGGGGGGCTGTGCCAGCACTTTATTTAATAAGGTCTGCATGCCGAGATCTGCCAATAATAGAGTACCCACCACATCAGGTCCGCGCCCCGTCAGCAATCCCGCCTTCAGTCCAATCACACACAGGGTCTGATCGGCCACCACCGCCTCGGTCAGGATCTGACCGGTATCGGCACACAGGCCCGACGGCAAGTCGATAGCCAGCACCGGAGCCGAGCTTTGATTGATGCGACGAATATGTTGCTCGACCTCTGATCTTAGGGGGCCGCTTAACCCCGTACCCAGCAAGGCATCAATAATCAGATCTGGCTGACCATAAAGCTGGTCCAGCTGACCGATAACGCCACCCTGCGCCTGATAATAATCTCGCGCCGTGGCGGCATCGCCGCGTAAACGCCGCGCGTCTCCCATCTGTATCAGTTGCACCTGAATACCGGCCTCTATTGCCAGGCGCGCCACCACATAACCATCACCGGCATTATTGCCGCCACCGGTAAATACCCACCAGCAACGGGCCTGAGGCCAGGCGCTACGAGCTTGCTCGAACACCGCCTGACCGGCACGTGTCATCAGCTCGAACAAGGTCAGACCTGCACTGGCAGCCGCCAGCCGTTCGCCGACTCGGATCTGCTCCGAGGACCATACCGATTGTGTTAGACTATGGGACTTTTCCAGACTGATAATATCCATGACAGTTCCCGACTTTGAGACCTTAGCGCACGATATCAAGCTCTGGGCAGCAGAGCTAGGCTTTAGCCAGGTCGGTATTACCGATACCGACCTGGCGGAGCACGAACCCCTGCTGGCCGACTGGCTCGACAAGGGATATCACGGTGACATGGAGTATATGGCCCGCCATGGCATGATGCGTGCGCGCCCACACGAGCTGCTGCCCGGCACCTTGCGGGTAATTTCGGTACGCATGAATTATCTGCCAGAACAGGCGGCCATTGCCAGTGTGCTGAGCAACCCCGAATTGGGTTATATCAGCCGTTATGCCCTGGGTCGGGATTATCACAAGGTGATGCGCCAACGCCTGAAAAAGCTCTCGGACCGTATCGAACAGCGGGCACAGCAACTGGAGGCTCGGCCCTTTGTCGACTCGGCACCCGTACTGGAGCGTCCCCTGGCCGCCAAGGCAGGCCTGGGCTGGACCGGCAAACATTCGCTGTTGATCAATCATCAGCAGGGCTCGTTTTTCTTTCTTGGCGAATTACTGGTTAACCTGCCGCTGCCGACCGACCAACCGGTTGAAGAAGGCTGTGGCAAGTGTGTGGCCTGTATTACCGCCTGCCCCACCGGCGCCATTGTTGAGCCTTACGTGGTGGATGCCCGGCGTTGTATTTCTTATCTCACCATAGAACAGGACGGGCCTATTCCTGTCGAGTTACGCCCTTTGATGGGCAATCGCATCTACGGTTGTGACGATTGCCAGTTGATCTGCCCCTGGAATAAGTTTGCCAATGCCAGCCAGGAACCCGACTTTGCGGCCCGGGATAATCTGCATGCCCCCGAGCTGCTCGCCTTGTTCGACTGGGACGAGGCCCATTTTCTCAAGCAAACCGAAGGCAGTCCGATTCGACGCATTGGTTATCGTCGCTGGTTGCGTAATATTGCCGTCGCCCTGGGTAATGCGCCGGTCAGCCCCAGCGTCATGTTGGCGCTGGAACAAAAACGTCAGCAAGACGATATGGATGCCATGGTGCTGGAGCATCTTGACTGGGCATTGGCGCAGCAAAGAGCCGGGCTGGCCAAAATAGGCCGCAAGACAGAACGCTTGATCCGCGCCGTGGATAAAGGCATGCCCACCCATGCCCGTTTTGAGCACGACGAATAAGGTCTGTCCCTTAGGGGCAGCGGCAAGCTATAAGCCGTAAGCCCAAGCAACAACACTGCTAGGGTCGAATTCATTGGATCTCTTTTAACCGGAGCTGCCGTTCTTGGTCGAGTAAATTCGCCCCTGCACAAGGCAATGCTTTTACTTCAATCAGCATTAAAAATGAGCAACCGGGCACTCCTGCTTTGCTGATAGACTTTGCTTTCCCTTCATACTTGCACTAACTACTTAAATCAGGAACTTTGGCGAAAAGGAGGATGACGATGTCTTTCCATCTGGAGCGTCGTACGCTCTATACCGTATTGCGTGACTACATGGCGCAGCACGGCGATCTCAACAAGGATGCAGCACAACTTAGGATGGCCTTCAAGGATACTGAAGCCTTGATCGACTTTTCCCTCTATCAAGAAGATGTTGCCATTGATGTAGATGCGGCCAACCGGATAAGCAAAGTGGGCCTGGCATGGCTGGACTACGCAGCAGCACATCCCGATAATCCAGAGGGGTATGCCGATACCGCGCAGAGCACGCTGGAAGATACAGCTACGCCCTGAAATAACAAACATGCAGGCAATATACAGCCGAAAAGCAGACACAAAAAAGCCGACCAATGGTCGGCTTTTTTGTTATTTGGAGCGGGAAACGAGATTCGAACTCGCGACCCCAACCTTGGCAAGGTTGTGCTCTACCAGCTGAGCTATTCCCGCTAAACTTTCTTTAACTCTGCGAGCGGTCGCGGCGACCCTCTATCAACTTCAGCAAGGTTATGTTCTACCCGCTGAGCTATTCCCGCAATAAAGCTTAAAACACATACACGATATCGTTCTGGTAACGCTACCGTTTAATTTGGAGCGGGAAACGAGATTCGAACTCGCGACCCCAACCTTGGCAAGGTTGTGCTCTACCAGCTGAGCTATTCCCGCAATAAAGCTTAAAACACATACACGATATCGTTCTGGTAACGCTACCGTTTAATTTGGAGCGGGAAACGAGATTCGAACTCGCGACCCCAACCTTGGCAAGGTTGTGCTCTACCAGCTGAGCTATTCCCGCAGTAATCTTTAACTCTGTGCATGGGGCCGCGTCGCAACCCTCATCAACTTCAGCAAGGTTTAGCTCTATCAACTGAGCTATTCCCGCTAAACTTGCTTACTACTTTAACCTGCAAAACACCGGTCTGGTAACCCATGCCTTTCAATTTGGAGCGGGAAACGAGATTCGAACTCGCNAATTTGGAGCGGGAAACGAGATTCGAACTCGCGACCCCAACCTTGGCAAGGTTGTGCTCTACCAGCTGAGCTATTCCCGCACTCATTACTCTTAACTAACTTTTCGTAACCAGTGGCTTGCTTCACAATTACCAGTGGCTACGGGAGGCGAATTATACGAGCGGATTGATTGAATGCAAGAGTTTTTTGCCCCCGCCCTGTCATTTGGTTAATTCCTCGACAAAACAGCGATTTCAGCTTAAATCTTGAACACCATCTTGCGATAAAACTGTAATTCAGCAATGGACTCACGAATATCATCCAGTGCCTGATGACTGCCTTTCTTGGTAAATTGTTCCAACAACTCAGGCTGCCAGCGGCGTACCAGCTCTTTAACCGTACTGACATCCACATTGCGATAGTGGAAGAAGGCCTCCAGCTCCGGCATATGCCGCACTAAAAAGCGTCTGTCCTGACCAATGGAATTACCACACAGAGGTGAGCTGCCTTCTGGCACCCACTGTCGTAAAAAGGTAAGGGTTTCGGCTATCGCCTGCGCTTCCGTTACCCGACTTTCCTTTATGCGTGCCACCAGCCCGGATCCGGTGTGAGTGCGCACGTTCCAGTCATCCATCTTCGCCAGTTCGGCGTCGTTTTGATGAATCGCCAACACCGGGCCTTCTGCCAGAATGTTCAGCTCTTTGTCGGTAATGATACTGGCAATTTCGATAATCTTGTGTTCATCCGGGTCAAGACCCGTCATTTCCAGATCTATCCAGACCAGGTTTTCTGCGTGTACGCTCATATTATCTCGCAAAGCTCGGCGGCAATAGGGACAAGTTGAAACAGGAAAGTGTATCATAGCCACCAATAAATGCAGGTTTAGGGATATCATGACCAAGAGAAAAAAGCTCAGCAAAGGCCAGTCACGACGGGTCAGTGATAATCACAGCCGTCGTCTCAAGCGCAACGCCGCCGATACCATAGACGATAGTCAACTCGGGCCACAGCAAGAAGGGCTGGTGATCAGTCGCTTTGGCCAGCATGCCGATATTGAAGATAACGAACGGCAGATTCATCGCTGTAACCTCAGACGCACCCTGTCTTCGATTGTCACCGGCGATCGCGTAGTCTGGCGCCCGGGTCTGGATACCAGCCAGGGCATCAGTGGCGTGGTGGAAGCCGTGCATCCTCGACAAACCGTGCTGACTCGTCCCGATTTTTACGATGGCGTTAAGCCGGTGGCCGCCAATATCGACCAGATTGTGCTGGTATCCTCCGTGCTGCCAGAGCTTAGCTGCCACGTGATCGATCGCTACCTGGTGGCCGCAGAAGACGTGGAAATGCCGCCCATGATAGTGCTGAACAAGGTCGACTTGCTCAGCGACGAACAGCGCCAACAGGCAGAACAACTGCTGCAACGTTATTGCGACATTGGTTATCAGGTACTTTATGTAAGCTGCGATACCGGCGAAGGAGTTGAGCAATTAAAGCAGGCGTTCAACGAGCACACCAGTATCTTCGTCGGCCAGTCTGGTGTGGGCAAATCTTCGCTGGTCAATGCGGTCATGCCTCATGTGGGAGCGGTTACCGGTGCGGTTTCCGATAACTCGGGGCTCGGTCAGCACACCACCACCACGGCACGGCTGTATCATTTTCCCTCTGGTGGTACCTTGATCGATTCTCCCGGTATTCGCGAATTCTCGCTCTGGCACCTGGCACCGGAACGCGTCGCCTGGTGCTTCCGTGAATTCAGGGAGTATCTGGGCGGCTGCCGTTTTCGTGACTGCAAACACGGCATCGATCCGGGCTGCCTGATCCAGGAAGCAAAAGAAAACGGTAACATTCATCCCGAGCGATTGGAAAGCTATCACCGTATCATGTCGGCCATGGCCGACAAGCCGACGCGCCATCATCCCAATTCGCTCTGATTAACTCGTCTCACTATGATTAATGATTACTTTTCGGAATCACAATGACTGATCATTTAAAAATTTTGCTGCAGTATCTGATGCCCAAGCATCTGGTATCCCGCCTGGTTGGCCGCCTGGCCGCCACAGAAGGCACTCGTCTGCCCCAATGGCTGATCAAACGCTTCATTCGCCAGTACCAGGTCAACATGAGCGAGGCCTTGTATGAAGACCCCGCTCATTACGCCAGCTTCAACGACTTTTTTACCCGCGCCCTGAAAGCCGATGCCCGCCCCGTGGTTGAAGAGGAAAACCTGCTTGCCATGCCGGTAGACGGCGCTATCAGTCAGCTGGCTCCCATTATGCAAGGGCGCATCATTCAGGCCAAAGGCCACGATTACAGCGCCCGCACCTTGCTGGGAGGCGACAAGGCATTGGCCGAGCCGTTTATGGGCGGCGACTTTGCCACCATTTATCTGGCGCCCAAGGATTATCACCGCATTCACATGCCCATAGACGCCACCCTGAAAACCATGATTTATGTGCCAGGGGAATTGTTTTCGGTCAATCCGCTTACCGCGTCTCGCGTGCCCGAGCTGTTTGCCCGTAACGAACGGGTCGTCTGCCTGTTCGACACCGCCGCCGGCCCCATGGCCATGGTATTGGTTGGCGCTACCATAGTGGCCAGCATAGAAACCGTGTGGTCGGGCACCGTCACGCCACCCGCAGGAACGCGCATTCAACGCTGGGATTATGACCCGGCTACCGCGCCACGCCTGGCCAAAGGTGAAGAGATGGGACGCTTCAAACTGGGCAGTACCGTGGTGTGTTTGTTTGCTCCGGGCAAGGTTACACTATCGGAACAATTACAGCCCGGCACGCCCACCCGTATGGGCACCGAGTTTGGTTACATAAATCAGCACTAACACTGATTGCCGCGGCTGAATCATCAGCCGCGGTCTGATATTTCTTTTTGTTGAGAGCTCGCCGTGTTTGCCCCCATCCTGTTGTTACTCGCCTTATTACTCCCCACCCCGCTGTTGGCCGATCAGAGTGTTGCCGATATCGAGTCGCTGTTAGCCGAGGTGCCCGAAGGAGATCAACCCGAGCTGAAAAAGCTGCGCGAAGACTATAATCAGGCATTGCAGCTGGTACGTGAAGGGGAGCGCTACAAGGAACAGGCAGCCAGCTTCAAGACGTTTATGGATGACTATCCGTCCGAGTTGAAAAAGCTCGAGCAACAGCAAGCCAATCTCAAGCCGACCAATCTGGATTATATCGCCGGGCTGGATGAAGAAGCGGTGCAACAAGCCTTGGTCGAAGCCCAGGCGCAGCGGCTGGGGATTAGGCGGCAACGAGAAGAACTGACCAACGCTCTTAACCTGCAAGAGCTGAGCAACAGCGGCCTGCATGACCTGCTCGACGATCTGCGCCAGCAGCTACGTGATACCCAGCAATCGCTGGACAAGCTCCAGTTCAACGGTACCCGGGGTCGTCAGGAAACCGCCGTTCGCACCCTGATCATCGCGCGTGAGCAAAACCTGCAACACCGCATTCAGGCGCTGGAGCTCGAGCAGCTTTCCTCCAGCAACAAAGACAGCATCAATCGTCTGAAGCTGGATATATTGCATCGTCAGCTGCAAGACATCGACCTCGTCATCGAGGCATTGCAGCAACGACAAAATGAATTACGTCGCGCCTCTACCGAAGCCACCATTGCCGAAAGCGATCGCTTGCTTGATGAAGTGGAAACCGACTCGCAACTACTGGTTGAACAGCAAACAATCAACCAGCGTCTGTCAGCCCTGTTGAGTGAGAAAAGCCGCGAAGTAGAGGCGCTACAGCTGGAGTACCAAACCGTGGAGCGTGCCGCTTCAGAGCTGGCCGACATGAAGGTGAATCTTAAAGAGCAGCTGGAATGGTTACAGGTGAGCCGCGGCTTTGGCGAAAACCTGCGTAATCGTCTCAGTGAATTGCCTCAACCCTATTCACTGCCCCAGCTTGAAGCGCGCATCGTACAGAGCCGGGTCGATAAATACGGCTATCAGGAATCGCTTGATAGCCTGAGAAACAATAATTATCGCACCGAATTACTGCTTAGCGACAAGGCCCAGGGCATCACGGACATACAGCGGCTGCAGATTGACGAGCTACTGGCCACTCAGCAGCGATTGCTGGAACGGCTGATCAGCGCCTTCGATAACCAGATCCATGAACAAACACGCCTGAAGGTCGCTTACAGCCGCCAAAACAGTCAGTTGCAGGAGATTCGCGCCTTGACCGACGAACGTCTGTTCTGGCTGCCGGATCTGCGTCCCATCGGCAGCCAGTTCCCTACTGCCTTAATGGAAACCGTAGGCTGGCTGTTAACCTTGTCTACCTGGACAGCCCTGCCGCAGACCTTGCTGCAACAGAGTGTGGCTAGCCTGACTCTGTATGGTGTCAGCTCACTGCTCGTCATCTATCTGTGGATCATGAGCCGTCGCAGTCTACGGACCTATCTGGAAAAAATCAGCGCCCATATTGGCAATGTGACTCAAGACAGATATGACTATACCTTCAACACCCTGCTGTTAAGTTTGCTAACCGCCATGCCCTTGCCGGCGCTGTTGTCTTTGCTCAGCAGTGCCATCGACTCTCCCTGGGCTCCGCCCGTGGTGCTGGCCTTGGCACATGCCCTTTATCAGCTGATGCTGCCGGTGTTTATTTTACTGGTCGCCGGTAACTTGATGATGAGCAAAGGCCTGCTGATTACACACTTTAACCTACCTCATGACAGGGTACGACGCATTTGGCGCCAGTTTCAAAGCCTGATGCTGTCTTTGCTGCCCGCGTTATTGATCTTGTATCTGGCACGCGATTATCGGGAATACTCCCTGTACGATACCCTGGGGCGGCTGAGCTTTATCGTCATCTGCCTGTTAACCAGCCTGTTTTCCTGGCGCATGTATCGAGAAGATTTGCCCTTGCTGGTATCCCCTCCTCGCCAGGAGCGCTTAACCGTGGTGAACCATTTCCTGTGGGGAGTGTTGATCATCGCCCCGCTGCTGGCGTTGGTGGCCACCTTAATGGGCTACCTCTACACGGCGCACACACTGTTGCGGCAACTGGAAGTCTCGGTGCTGGTGGGCATGAGCTTCTTGATGTTTTACTACCTGGTGCGCCGCTGGATGCTGATCCAACGCAGACGACTGGCCTTTGAACGGGCGAAAAGCCGGCGAGCCGAGATTCTCGCCCAGCGCAAAGAAAAGGATGATCCGACAGAAACGCCTGCCAGTCCGGAAGCGGAAGCGGCGGCCGTGGCCGAAGTCGATCTTGATACCATAAGTGCCCAGTCGCTGGGGCTGCTGCGCTCGGCGCTGATGCTGGGGTACCTGCTCAGCCTGATGCTGTTGTGGTCGGAAATTAATACCGCCTTCAGCTTTCTCGACAGCATAGAGGTGTGGCAGGTATCCAGCACGCTGGCCGGGGAAGACGCCCTGCTGCCCATTTCACTCAAGGATCTGGTGATTGCCTTGTTTGTGGTGGTGCTCACCTGGATCACCGCCCGCAACCTGCCGGGACTGATGGAGCTGAGCGTCTTACAGCACTTGAATTTATCGCCAGGCACCGGGTTTGCCATTACCACCATCTCTAAATACATGGTGCTGATCATTGGTGCCTTTACCACCTTTGCCATGCTGGGTATCGACTGGTCGAAAACCCAGTGGCTGGTGGCGGCCCTGTCGGTGGGCCTGGGCTTTGGCTTGCAGGAAATTTTTGCCAACTTCGTATCAGGCATCATTATCCTGTTTGAAAAGCCGATCCGCATTGGCGATACCGTGACCATTCGCGAGCTGACAGGCACCATCTCTAAAATAAAAACCCGCGCCACCACCATAGTGGACTGGGACCGTCGGGAAATCATAGTCCCCAACAAGGCCTTCATTACCGAGCAATTCGTTAACTGGTCGTTATCTGACGCCATTACCCGCGTGCGACTCCTGGTTCGGGTGCGCCTGGATGCGGATACCGACCTGGTACAGCGCCTCACCTACGAAGCCATTGGCGAGTGCAGCCGCATTCTCGACACCCCGGTGCCAGAAGTGTTTCTGGTCGAGCTTACCGACTCGGCGCTGGTCTATGAGGTACGAGTATATGTAGAGGATATGAGCTATCGTATGCCTATGACTCACGAGCTGCATAACTTGCTGTTAACCCGCCTGCGCCAGCACGAGATAAAAATACCTCATCAGCAGGTCGATATTCGTTTATTGGGTGAACAGCCGATAACGGACATGCTGAAAGCCAGAGACTTCAACAAGGCAAGTGATTCAGGCAAAGCTAGCGACTAAGCGCTGCTGAGCTTGCTTTTTCAGCTCCGGTTGGCAATAACTATAAAGACATCCAACCGGAGCTGATCATGCGCATACTACGCCTGTTGATTATCGTATTGCTGCTCGGCGCTTGTACCCCTGCTTATGACTATGCAGAAGATGTTGATTTTACTCGTTTTAACAGCGTATCTTTGGCACCGGACAGTGATCTCGACTCGCTGGATGGCGCCCGCATTGCCGCTGCCGCGCGCGCACGGCTCCCCGCTCGAGGGCTGAAAGTAACGGCTCCCGAGCAGGCTTCGCTGTGGTTACACTATCAGTTAAAACCAGAAACCAGACTGCTGACGACCATGCCACGCATGCTGTCTCGCCATGGCCATGGCCGGGATGATGAAGAAAGAGTGTACGGGGCCGTACGCCAGCAAAAGCTGCTGCTCTGGCTGACACTCCCCGCAAGTGAGCGTGTGGTCTGGCGCAGCACACATTCATCGGCTTTTCCCGCCGAGCGGCTCAATGGAGCCGAGCGCAGCCGGCGTATTGAACAGCAAGTCGCCGAGCTACTGGCAACCTATCCCCCGGTGAAATAGCTCAGGCGCGGGTAACAGGAAAGGCAATCACCTGATCAAGTCGTTCGGCGCCCACGGCCAGCATAACCAGTCGATCGATACCCAAGGCTACGCCCGCACAGTCCGGTAAACCGGCAGCCAGGGCGGCCAGCAAGTATTCATCTATCGGCCGAGTGGCCAGGCCCCTTTCTTCGCGAGCCTGATTGTCCAGCTCAAAACGACGTCGCTGTTCACGCTCGTCACTGAGTTCATGAAAACCATTGGCCAGTTCAATACCCTTGAAATACACCTCGAAGCGCTCCGCCACTCTGGCGTCCTTCGGGCTGATGCGAGCCAGCGCCGCCTGACTGGCGGGAAAGTCATACACAAAGCAGGGCTCAAGCTGGCCAATCTGCGGCTCCACTCCCAGTGCAAACAACAGCTGCAGTATGGTATCGCGGTCTGTTTCTCGCGCCAGTAAATCATCGGCCCCCAGGCCTGGCCCTGCCTCGCGGAGCGCATCCAGTGACGCCGTCAGCGGGCACACGCCCAAGGTCTCGATAAAGGCTTGCTGATAAGTGATTCTGGTAGGAGACGCCGTGTTGAGCACCAATTGCAGTAAATCGGCCATTTCATCCATCAGCTGATGATGATCAAACCCGGGACGATACCATTCCAGCATGGTAAATTCCGGATTATGCAAACGGCCGGATTCTTCATTACGGTAGGCTTTGGCTATTTGATAAATAGCCCCATAGCCCGCCGCCAACATACGCTTCATATGAAATTCGGGTGAGGTTTGCAGATATAGCTCGATGCCAGCAGCCATGCCGGGGCCAACAAAATGCGTCTTGAAATTTTCCAGGTGCACATCAGTCACACCGGCACTGGCCATGGTGGGAGTATCCACTTCCAGTACCTGACGTTCGGCAAAAAAGCCGCGAATCAGACCCAGTAACCGGGCCCGTTGTTGTAATAGTGCAAGAGGGGCCGTTGGCGACCAGGCAGTAGACGTCATGGATTTCATCCCACAAAAATGAAAGGAATGTTACCCTTAACTCACCGGTTAGGCAGCCTTTTAATGAGGAAAGTACGGCGCCGAGCTCATTCAACATACTCATCACGTCCATGCCCTTCATGGGTACGTGAACTGACGCTCTGCAGGGGTCTGACAGCTTAAAGCTCAAGGCTGCCCAGGGGGCTACCTTTCAACTCCAGCTGGTTACCTTCGGGGTCGTAAAGGTAAAGTGACAGGCCTTCGCCCTGGGCCCCGTAACGGTTGACCGGCACTTCGTAAATGATCCCGTTTTTTGCCAGGTAGGCACCCAGCTCATCGGGCTGAAACGGCGTAATCTGCAAACAAAAATGATCCATGTTGGATCGACACTGATCCGCCGGCAGTCCATCGCCGCCTAACGGGCCACGAATATCCACCAAATCGATAAATTGAGCGCCGGCTCGAAGTTGATAAAGCCCGATCTCCGCTTTTTCTCGCTCCAGCTTGCAACCCAGCACCCGGCAGTAAAAATCCAGCATACGATGAGGGTTTCGTACCCGGAGTACCAAATGATCCAACCCCACTATCTCGAACAGTGCCATCGTCATCCCCTCCAGGCTACATTTGCTAACATCATGACGCAGTTTTGTACAAAATAACAGCAGCATTGCCGTTTATAAGTCTGACTCAAGCCAACGGAATAAATTAATTCCTGAATTATCGGTCAAGATAGTTGCAAAAAGATTTCATAAACCTAGAATGCTGAAAACCGGGGGCCTAAGAAACCCCCGGTTTTTTTGTGCCTGTCACTTACTGAGGTAATACCACAATGCGTATCGAAGAAGACTTGAAACTGGGCTTTAGCGATGTACTTTTTCGCCCCAAGCGCTCTACTCTTAACAGCCGGTCTCAAGTAGAGTTGAACCGCGAATTTGTGTTTAAGCATTCAGGACGCCGTTGGTCTGGTGTACCGATTATTGCAGCCAACATGGATACAGTAGCGACCTTTGAGATGGCCCAGGCCTTGGCGAAGCATCAGATCCTGACTGCGGTACACAAGCATTATTCTGTAGATGAGTGGCAGGCATTTGTTGCAGCCCAGAACAGCGATGTGCTCAAGCACGTGGTCGTCTCCAGCGGCACCTCTGAAAAAGACTTTGAAAAGCTGCAGCAGATTTTAACCCTGTCCGAAGAGCTGACCTTTATCTGCATCGATGTAGCCAACGGTTACAGCGAGCACTTCACGTCTTTTGTCAGCAAAGCCCGCAAGCAGTGGCCAGGGCACACCATTATTGCCGGCAACGTGGTGACCGGTGAAATGGTAGAAGAGCTGATTTTGTCCGGTGCCGACATCGTTAAAGTGGGCATAGGCCCGGGCTCGGTATGTACTACCCGCGTTAAAACCGGTGTGGGCTATCCACAGTTGTCGGCCATTATCGAATGTGCCGATGCCGCCCATGGCCTGGGTGGTCAAATCATTGGGGACGGCGGTTGTACCTGTCCGGGTGACGTGGCCAAGGCCTTTGGTGGCGGTGCCGACTTCGTCATGCTGGGCGGCATGCTGGCCGCACACGAAGAGTGTGGTGGCGAGCTGGTCGAGCGTGACGGTAACACCTTCATGAAGTTTTATGGCATGAGCTCTTCCAGTGCCATGGGCAAGCATTCCGGTGGCGTAGCCAAGTATCGTGCCGCCGAAGGCAAAACCGTTGAACTGGCCTTTCGTGGTCCGGTAGAAGATACCATTCAGGATATTCTGGGCGGCGTACGCTCAACCTGTACTTATGTGGGTGCACAGCGCCTGAAAGAGCTGACCAAACGCACCACCTTTATTCGCGTACGTGAGCAAGAAAACAACGTATACGGCAAGGAATAAAGCGGTAAGCTGTCAGCCATCAGATAACAGCAACCGACAGGCTTTGTCTGTTAATACCAATCTAAGTAAAAATATGATCGATTTTAAAGCTCGGAACGAAAGGCAACAGAATCACCTCCCGCAACACGCCATAAACCCATCCTTGGGGGCTCGGGAAATACCTTCCTTGGCATTTCACGGTCGTGGGAGCCGAACTCTGTTGCCTCTCCTTAAGCACCGAGTTGTCTGCTAAGCGTTCCCACAGGCGACGCCGCAGCACAGGGGCGGATGAAGGGGTCTACTCAGGCGACCATCACATGACAGGACGTCATGTGCTGAGCGTGCAGGGGGCGAGCTAGCCTCGCCGAGACGAATTATTTCAGCCTGACCGAACATCCAGTGAATGTTCGCAGTAGGCTGAAATGGTGAGTGGCATTATTGAGGCGTGTCGGTGGAGTAGCCCCTTCGTTCGACCTTTACAGGGTAGCTAAATAGATCAGTTAGTTTTCCAGATTGGTATAACTGCCAGAAGCTGATGGCTGACAGCTGTTTTACATAAAAAAACGGCGCCCAAAAGGCGCCGTTTTTTTATGTAACGCGATTCGCTTATTTTACGCGTGATACATATTCACCAGAGCGAGTGTCTACTTTCAACACTTCACCAATCTGGATGAACAGAGGTACACGAACCACGGCGCCGGTCGTCAGCGTGGCAGGTTTGCCACCCGTACCCGCCGTATCGCCCTTCAGGCCCGGATCGGTTTCGACCACTTCCAGCTCAACGAAGTTGGGCGGAGTAACAGAAATGGCGGCACCGTTCCACAGCGTCAGGGTGCATACATCCTGTTCCTTCAACCACAACCGGGTGTCACCTACCGCTTTATCGTCGGCAGCCAACTGCTCGAAGGTGTCGTTGTCCATGAAATGGTAGAACTCGCCATCGTTATACAGATAGGCCATTTCCATATCGACCACATCGGCCGCTTCCAGGGACTCACCCGACTTGAAGGTTTTTTCCAGCATCTTGCCATTAAGCAGACGGCGGATCTTCACGCGGCTGAACGCCTGACCTTTACCCGGCTTTACAAATTCGTTTTCAACGATGGCACACGGTTCGCCATCCAGCATAACTTTTAGGCCAGAGCGAAAATCATTGGTACTATAAGAGGCCATTTTACCCTCGTGAGTTAGACAGAGTTGCAGAAAATGCCGGCAATCATACCCCTAAAGCAGGGAAATTTACATATTAACTGGCAAAAAGAACTTGCCCAGGCCTTTACGACTCCCGAGCAGTTGTTACATTACCTGCAGCTTGACCCTGAATCCTGGCAGCCAGGATTCAGGGCCCGGCGGTTGTTTCCCATGCGTGTACCCCGTCCCTTTGCCGCCAAAATGCGCCCGGGGGATGCCAATGATCCGCTGCTGCGCCAGGTATTACCGCTGGTCGAGGAGTTCGACGAGGTGCCCGGTTTTGTAACCGATCCCCTCGATGAGCATCACAGCGCCCTGCCCGGCCTGCTGCACAAGTATCGTTCTCGCGTGCTGCTGGTAGTGCGCGGCGGCTGTGCCGTCAACTGCCGTTATTGTTTTCGCCGGCACTTTCCCTACGCCGATAACAGCCCCAATCAGGCGGGCTGGCACGAGGCGCTCGATTATATTGCCGCTCATCCCGAAATCAATGAAGTGATCCTGTCCGGTGGAGATCCGCTGATGGCCAAGGATGCGCAGCTGGCGACCCTGCTCGAGGGGCTGGAGTCCATCTCTCACCTGACCCGAGTGCGCATTCATACCCGGCTGCCGGTGGTCATTCCGTCGCGACTGACTGGCGACTTGCTGCAACGGCTAAGCAACAGTCGCCTGCAGGCGGTGATGGTATTGCATATCAACCATGCCAACGAAATTGACGATGATTTATGTCAACGGCTCGGAGCCTGGCGTCAGGCTGGTATTACCCTGCTGAATCAAAGTGTCTTGCTCGCCGGTGTTAATGATAACGCCAACGCCTTGTGTGAACTGTCGGAACGCTTATTTACCGCCGGCATTCTGCCCTATTATCTGCATCAGTTGGACAAGGTGGCGGGGGCGGCGCACTTTGCCGTTGATGACAAGACGGCAACCGCACTCATGACTGAGATGCTGGCGCGCTTACCCGGTTTTTTAGTCCCCAAACTGGTGCGAGAAATTGGCGGCGAACACAACAAGACCCCCATCGATCTTGGCCTGGAGCCAAGTTAACGCTTTTCAATAGAGAACAGGTAAACATAACCATGAATGATTCCGTTACCAGTAAATTGAACGACACCCTCAAAGAACTGTATCACCAGGCCATTGATGCGGATAAAAAGCTGGCCGAGTTGCGTAGCCGTGGCCAGGCCAAGTTCAGTGCCGTGTTACGAGAAGACAGCCAATTTATTACCCATGCCGATCATTTTTTACCCTACGTGGCCGAGCTGGCGGAAGAGCTGGAAATACTGATTACGGCAAGCGAAGAAGAAGCCCAGGGCCTGCTATCACGCATGGTACACAAAATTCAGTTGCTGGCCGAAACCATCAACCAGTTCATGCGCCTGCCTTCGGCGTGAGGCGTGGGGGAGAAATGAAGAGGGAAAGCCAAACCGGGTGAGCTGGTCTGGCTTTACTCTTTACCCTGTTCGGATTTTCTTACCGCTTACTGCTGACCGTATTGTTCAAGCCACGCCCTCACTTCCGTTGCCAGCAAGATTTCGCCTACCGTATCACCCTGAACAAGCAAGGGGCTGGCCAGGGTTTCCAGTACCGCAAGCTCGGCTGGGTGATCGACCCCGCAATGAATGATGGGTAACTGCAGCAACTGACCCATGGCAACCAGTGTTTCCAGCTGACGACGAGGCCCGCCTTCATGCTCGATACCACTGCAAAAGGTAGGATCAAGTTGCAGCCAGTTCAGCGGCAGTTGCGACAGATAGCCCAGTGCCGAGCAGCCACTGCCAAACTCGCTCATTATAATACGTATCCCCGCAGCCCGAATGCCTTCCATGATAATCATGGATTCGCGCGGATCTTTCATGGCCACGTTTTCGCTAATTTCCAGCACCAAGGACTCCGGGCTGACGGCGTATGATTCCAGCACCTGCAACAGGGACTGCTCGACGCCGGCTCTGAACAAGGCCGTAGGTATCTTCAAACTGATAAATAACGAGGCACTGCTGTAACGCTGCCATGTCGTCAGCTGAGCGCACACCGAGCGCAGCGCCCATAATGTCAGGCTTTCCGAACGCTGATATTGCTCGGTCACCCGTAACAACTCGGTGGTGGAAATAACCCCAAAACTCGGATGATGCCAGCTCATCAACACCTGTAATCCGATACATTGCCGACCTGGCCATTCGACCACCGGCTGAAGTTGCAGACTCAGGCTGCCACTGTCCAGTGCGGCGGGTAAATCCTTCGCCAGCTGCTGGCGACGCGACATTTCCTTGAGCAGGGAAGGGTCAAAAAAGACGTAGGGTGATTTGTTCTTTTTACACAGCTCCAATGCCAGTTCGCCTCTGGCTAGCAGATCCACCAGATTATCTGCATCGGCAGGATACAGAACCACTCCCATTATGGGTTCCATGTAAAAGTTATGTGCATCAATCACCGCTTTTTCGGCCAAGGCCTGGCGAAAACGAGACATTTGCGCCCGTACCTCTTCCAATTCCACCACGCCCCGCGCCACTATCATCACACCGTTCTGATCGGGCTGAGCGATAAATTCATGGGGCTGCAGACTGTGCTGTAAGCGCAAACAGCATTCCTGCAACAGACTGTCGATCACTTTAAAGCCAAAACGATGGTGGTATTCGGTAAAATCCTTTAACTCCAATACCGTCACGCTGAAAGGCACAGCTTGCTCAATCATGGGGGTCAGGTGTCGCTGCAAGGCAAACCGGTTGGGCAAGCCGGTTAGCGGGTCCTGCTGCTGCAACTGCCAATAGCGCCGCAGCTCACGAAACAACAACAGCAACAACAGTCCCAGAACGATAAACAGCCCGATTATCTGATGATAAAGCTGCTTGCCGAGTTTGCGATATGCCTGATCATACTCGGCATAAAAACGCACGTTGTCGTGCATGGTGGCGGTAACGGTGCGTGAAAGAGGCTCAAGATAGGGACTGAGTTCGGTCAGAATCAGCAGGTAGTCTGCGGCTCCGGGCTGCAATGCCTGTACCGACGGTTCCAGTTCGTGTACTCGCGTGTCGATCTGGCGGATCAGCAGCCATAAGTCCGGCCGCTCACTCAGGGTGTTCTTGAACTGATTGCTGAGCAGTATCGGGGTTCTACTCCATAAAATGTCATAGCGCAGCATAAACTCTTCCTGCGTTATGGCATCGGCATGGCGCAAGCGCACCGCATCTAAAAAGCGCCCCATTTCAAGCTGCAGCTGCATTAAAGACCAGGGAACTTCATAGGTACGCTGTTCCAGCAAGGCATTGTGCTGGCGAATATTCATCAGGGTATGAGTGGCATGGCTGCCCAGCCAGACAATGCCCAGCAACAGCATGCCCCCCAATGCGAGTTTGAACGGATGCACACGACCGTACTGGCCGTCTATGTGCGGATAGGAGGCAAATATTCGCTTCATTCAGGCTCCGAATATACCCGGATGACCCTGAGCTGCCAGACCATGAAGTGTAAAAAATCGGCCTGTTGCACCTTGGGAACCCGATCAAATGGCAATACTAACCACAAGGGTCCCTTGTTGCGCCGAGTCATAATCTGATCGTTTTCCTGCCACGCCAGAATAGGAGAAAAGGGCGCAATCTGGCTCCAATCAACAGTAACGCTGAAGTCGTTTAGCGCTTCCAGCTGCAAACCAAGCACACGGCGATTATTAAACAACAGCCCGAACAAGGCATTCATGTCTACACCATGATAATGCTGGGGGCCGGTAGACCAGGGGTGAGCGGTGGTAATATCAGACTGGGTCAGTGCTTGTAACTCACTCAGGGTAAAATCCATCTGATCATAATGGCGCTCGTTGATCCTGATATCTCCATACACACTCAATATCACCGGCTCGCTCAACGCCTGCACCTGCCACGACAACATCAGCATTACTATTCCACCTACCAGCTTCATACCACAGCTCCTTAAAACCGACAGGCCATCGTCTTATCTTTTAACATTACGCCTTGAATGCACTTTATAACAGTTAAGCAATCACGTATAACGTATGTGGAATTCACTTCCTACTCCCTTTAGCAACATTGAAACTTCAGTCAGTAGCTGATCTTTTCTCCAGGAAATAAAGCTGCG
>NZ_BMKE01000025.1 GCF_014643915.1 Oceanisphaera marina | reverse complement strand
AGAAAGTTTTAGTTGTATTAACAACATTCAACCCAAATATTGAGTTACTGTCACTTTCTATAGAGTCAATATCAAAACAATCTCATAAAAATATTGAAACCGTAATTATGGATGACAACTCAGAAAACTCTGATGAAATAAAAAAAATAATCCCAAAAAAAGAAAACTTTCATTATTACAGAATGAATGAAAATATTGGCACTTATAAGTGCAGGAACTTTGCAATAAAAAGACACAATTCGGATTACATAGCTTTTCAAGACGACGACGACGTATCTCATCCAGAGAGGATAAGCTATCAGCTCAATAAAGCCAAAGAACTTAGAGCTAGTATTTTAGCTGTATCTCACATACGAATTGATGAAATGGGATACCCACAACTGGATGATGGAAAAAATATTATATCCGATGGTCCAGTGACAATGCTTATAAGTCGGGACGCATGGAATTCTATAGGTCCCTTTAGCGAATATCGCTCTCGAGGTGATATAGATTATCGCTCAAGATGCCGAAGTGTTTTGGGGATTAATTCTTATCAGCAAATAAAAATACCTCTTTATTTCGCCTTTGGAAATGAAAACACCTTATCAACAAAATTTGAAAAAAGCAGTTTATTTTCATTCTCACATCAAAAAAAGAAAATACACTTCAGAGAAAATTCATGATTATAAGTTTTACAACCATATCTTCTCGAGTTGATATAGTTGATAATGTTGTGTTCAACATACTCAATCAATCAATAGAGGAATTTGAACTTAGGCTGTACATATCCAAAGAGCCATGGCTGTTAGATAAAGGAATAACTTCAATCCCTCACAGATTAGAAAAACTTAAAAAAGATTCTAGATTTAAAGTCATTTACACCAAAAACACTGGCCCGTATAGAAAATTAATACCTGCGTTAACCGAATTCTGGGGGACAAAAAAGCCAATCATTACTATTGATGACGATGTTGCTTACCCTAACAATTTTTTAGAAACCATGACCCACGCACAAAAAATATTTGACTGTCCAATAGCCTTTAGGGGACGAGAAATAACATTAAATAGTCAAAACAAAATACTCCCATATAAGAAATGGAAAAGTTCAAATTTAGCAGGTGCGTCCGCGTGTAAGTTACCAACGGGAAAAGATGGTGTTATTTATATGCCACATCATTTCTCACGTGATGTCTTAAATATAAATCACGCATTGGAAATAGCAAAAACTGCGGATGATCTTTGGTTTAAATGGCATACATTACGTGCAGGTTATGCCTCTTGCCTTCTACTAGATGCACTACAGGATTCATTTACTTCAATCGAGAATGAAGAAAAATCAGAAATTACGCTTTATGATACCTATAATAAGAAAGGTGGAAATGATGAAATCATAGAAAACTTGCAATCCCACTATCCATTAAAAAAAGAACTAAATGAAAAATTCATTTATTAACCTATTATAAAAATATGATAAGTACACAAGAGAAATTTATGAAGGGAATGATAATTAGTCGTTTTGGCCGCACTGATGCTAGAAGAGGCGGGGGTATATATAGAACAGCAAAACTGTCATCAGAGGCCCTTAAAAAAAATGGATTTCACATTGATGAAATCGCAGATAAATTGGACCACTATAAAGTTGACGAGCACAACTTCATTTGGATCTATACTGGGGATTTCATACAAATATCAGATAGAATTCTTAATAACATAGATCCTACAGACATCCCGCTAATTATTAACTCGGGATGGGTGCCAGACGTCAATCGTGAGCGTTGGATGATTGAAACGTTGGAAAGATATATACTCAAATTCCCTAATTTAATATTCAACACCTGGACACATCAAGCAAAGCAGATTATAGAAGACAACAACAAGAAGTTAAGAAATAAAATAGTTTACTTACCACACATTCAAAATATAAACTCTAACTTACCTGTCAAACCATTTATCGAGAGAAAAGGTGTTTGCATTGGTGAGCTAGGAAAAATACAAAGAGTTAGCCTATCTAGCTTCTCTCCTAATCTTTTGATAGACAAATTAGTGGAAAAAGGATTTAAAGAAGATATCTTTACTTATGGACAATATGCTGAAGAAAATCGCAAATTAAGAAAAATAGTAAAGATAATACCAAAACAAGATCAGTTGTCATTCTTTGAAACCATGTCTAATCTAAGAGCTATAGTATGGCTAACAGACAAGGAAACCTTCGCTGCACCACCTTTAGAACTGGCTCAACTAGGTGTTATCCCAATTTTACCTAACATGCCTCAATCTTTGAATCAATACGTAGAAACGAGCACCAAATTTAAAGATGAAAATGATGCGGCAGAAATGATAATCAATTTGCTAGATGAACAGAAATTCAAAAGTGAACAACACGAAACATTAAAAAAAATCAGAAAAATAAAAAAAGAAATATTACAGAACGACTTTTACAAACAAATCAAAGAAATAATTTCCACAAAGCCAAGAGGCTACATTTGAGTTCAGGGCAAGATCATGAAAACCCCTTATGTGGCAAGGCTTTCAGCGAGGTAAAAATTAAAACACTAATGGCTACTTTGTATAACGAGACGCAGCTTTTTTGAAGAAAAATGTCGATTTTCAAGGATCGCTTTGACGATCTCTCCCAGCTGTGATCATATGCTGTCTTTTCAACAGCAGCTTATTACCATGAATGGACTCAGCCTTTTGGACCACCTTTCCGTTATTCGAGACCCGCGTCAGCAGTGGAAAATCGAGCACAAGCTCGCGGATATCCTGTTTCTGACTGTCGCGGCGGTTATCGGCGGCGCTGAAGGTTGGGAGGACATCGAGGATTTCGGTCATGATCATCTCGACTGGCTACGTCAGCACGGTGACTTTGGCTTATGTTGGCAAACAAGGGCGTTCCTGTGCATGACACCATTGCCTGGGTGATGGGCATGCTGTCGGCCAAAAGCTGCAAAAGTACTTTGCGGCCTGGATGCAGGCTTGCTACGACGTGACGGAGGGCGAAGTGATTGCCATTGATGGCAAAACCCTGCGGCGCAGCTACGACAAGGGCAAACGTAAAGGAGCCATTCATATGGTGTCTGCTTTTAGTGCTGCCAATCAAGTGGTGCTGGGGCAGGTGAAAACCAGCGATAAAAGCAATGAGATCACCGCCATTCCTGAATTAATGGAGCTGCTGAGTATCCGTGGTTGTCTGGTTACCATCGATGTCATGGGCTGCCAACGAGCAATCGCCAAAAAGATCCTCGACAAAGGTGCTGACTATCTGCTGACCGTAAAAGGCAACCAGCCTAGCTTGGAAGTGGCCTTCAACGATTACTTCCGGTTGGACATGTTACAGCAGGAAGACGTCAACGGTTACAGCATTCAGGAATTCGGCCATGGCCGTAAGGAAACCCGGCTGAGCCTAGTGGTGGAAGATCTGTCCATCCTGGGTGACCTCGAGTATGAGTGGCCTGCACTGAAAACGCTGGGAATAGTAGGGACAATCCGTGAGGAAAAAGGCCAACCAGTGAAAGAGCTGGATATCACGGTGCGTTACTACATCAGCTCGGCGCAGCTGTCACCTAAAGAAATGCTGGAGGCCACCCGTTCTCACTGGTCAATCGAATCACAGCTGCACTGGCGGCTGGACGTAGGCATACGGAAAGATGACTGTCGCATTCGCCGTGAACAGGCGGGTGAAAACATGGCGGCCATTCGACACATGGCATTCAATGCCCTGAACAGAGATACCAGTTTCAAGGCTGGCATGAAACGCAAGCAAAAGCGGGCCAGCCGAAACAGCACCTACCTGTCGCACGTTTTGGCAGGACTGGGGGGTTCGTAATCTTATCCTGGAAGCGAGCCGCTCCCACTGGTCGATAGAATCCCAGTGCACTGGCAGCTTGACGTGGGCATGCGTGAAGACGACTGTCGCATCCGCTGCGAGCAGGCCGGCGAAAACATGGCCGTTATCCAGCATATCGCCTTCAATGCATTGAAGGGAGACACCAGCTTCAAGGCCGGGATGAAAAGCAAGCAAAAGCGGGCAAGCCGAAACAACGCCTACCTGTCGCACGTCTTGGCAGGACTGGGGGTTTCGTAATCTTGCCCTGTCCAACAATTAACTCGCACATAACAAGGGATAAAAATAACATGAAAGCCATCATTCCCGTTGCTGGCCTCGGCACCCGCATGCTGCCCGCTACCAAGGCAATACCGAAGGAAATGCTGCCCATTGTCGACAAACCGCTTATTCAATATGTGGTAAGCGAAGCAGTAGCTGCCGGCTTTAAGGAAATTGTGCTGGTTACCCACTCCAGTAAAAACTCCATTGAAAACCACTTTGACACCAGCTTTGAGCTGGAAGCCACACTGGAAAAACGGGTAAAGCGTCAGCTTTTAGCTGAGGTTCGTTCTATCTGCCCCAATGACGTTACCATTATGCATGTGCGCCAGGGTGCTGCCAAAGGGCTGGGCCATGCCGTGTTGTGTGCTCAGCCCATGGTGGGTGATGAGCCGTTTGCAGTTATTTTGCCAGACGTATTAATTGACGATGCAGCCTGCAACCTGGCGCAAGATAACTTGGCCCGTATGCGTGAACGCTTTGAAGAAACGGGTAACAGCCAGATTATGGTAGAGCCCGTGCCAGAGCACCTGGTAAGCCAATATGGTGTGGTGGATTGTATGGGCCACGAGGTGGCGGTTGATCAAAGCAAACCCATGACCGGCATAGTAGAAAAACCCGCTGCCGAGCTGGCTCCGTCCAACCTGGCGGTGGTAGGCCGCTATGTGCTGAGCAAGGCCATTTGGCCGCTGCTGGCCAAAACGCCTCCCGGTGCCGGAGATGAAATTCAGCTGACTGATGCTATCGCAGAGCTGATGCAGCAAGAGCGGGTAGATGCTTATCGCATGGTAGGCAAAAGCCACGACTGCGGCAGTAAGCTGGGCTATATGAAGGCCAATGTAGAATATGCCCTGCGCCACCCTGAGCTGGGTGAAGACTTTGCCAGGCTGCTGCCTAATTACACTGGCAACAAGGTAGTGCCTTTTGCCGCTGGCGAATAATTTAACAGAGCTTCTTGTGCCGTTATCTACACACCCTTTATTCAAGGCGTTGCAACACAGCGCTGAATCCATGCCCACGCTGGCGGAGCGCTTTGCTGAAAATAGCGAACGTGCGCAGCAGCTGACTTTTCATGTTGGTGAGGAGTTGCTGGTGGACCTTTCCCGCCAGCAGGTGTGCCCTGCTGTGCTGCAGCAGCTGTGCGAGCTGGCACGGCAAATGAACCTACCTGCGGCCATTGCCGGCCTGTTTGCAGATAACCAGTTTAACCCCACCGAGCAACGCGCCGTGCTGCACACAGCACTACGTATGCCGGCCAACGCAGTGCTGACGCGTAACGGGGAAAATATCATCCCCGTTGTGCATGCAGAGCTGGCCAAAATGCGGCGCTTTTGCCAGCGCATACACAATGGCGAATGGCGGGGTTACACCGGACTGCCTGTTACCGATGTGGTCAACATTGGCATTGGTGGCTCCGACCTGGGCCCGGCCATGGTGTGCGAGGCGCTTAAGCCCTATTGCACCACCGGCATTCGCGCGAATTTTGTGTCGAATATAGACCCGGCACATTTAGCCACCACCCTTGAGCGGCTTAACCCGGCCACCACTTTGTTTGTGGTGTCGTCCAAAAGCTTTGGCACCGATGAGACCATGTCTAACGCCCTGGCTGCCCGCCAGTGGCTGCTGAATGCCTGTGGTGACGACAGCCTTATTCAGCAGCATTTTGTGGCGGTGTCTACCAATCACCGCAAGGTGGTGGAGTTTGGCATTGCGGCCGAAAACATGTTTGAGTTCTGGGACTGGGTAGGCGGGCGTTTTTCTTTGTGGTCTGCCATTGGCCTGCCCATTGCTCTGGCGGTGGGCTTTGAGCGTTTTGAAGAGTTGCTGGCCGGTGCCCATGCCATGGATGAGCACCTGCGCAGCACGCCCCTTGAGCAGAACATTCCGGTGCTGCTGGCATTGTTAACCATCTGGAACCATAACGTACTGGGCCATGCCAGCGAAGGGGTATTCCCCTACAGCCAGCTGATGCACCGTTTTCCGGCGTTTTTGCAGCAGCTGAATATGGAGTCGAACGGCAAGTCGGTAACGCTTGAGGGCACCCCGGTCAGCTATGCCACCGGCCCTATTGTGTTTGGCGATGTGGGCTCCAACAGCCAGCATGCGTTTTTTCAGCTGCTGCACCAGGGCACCACTGTGGTGCCAGCGGAGTTTATTGGTTTTGTAAACTCGCCTTACGACTTTCCCGCACACCGCCACAAGTTGCTGGCCAATATGCTGGCCCAGGCCGAAGCACTGGCCTTTGGCAAGCCGGCCGCTGAGGTAGAAGCCGAGCTGAGAGCAGAAGGCTTGAGCGAACAGCGCATTGCCGAGCTGCTGCCCAGCAAGGTGATGCCCGGCAATCGCCCCAGCACAGTGATTTTGTGCAAGGAGCTGACCCCTCATACCCTTGGCAGTTTAATTGCCCTGTATGAGCACAAAACCTTTGTGCAGGGCGTGCTGTGGAGCGTAAACAGCTTTGACCAATGGGGCGTGGAGCTGGGTAAAAAACTGGCTAGCGGGCTGGTAGACACGCTGTTGGGCAAGACGGATGCGTTAAATCATGATGCAGCTACGCAAAACTTAATAATGCAAATTAATGTGTGGAGCACTTAAAACATTTTTTATGCCAGCATTTATAATCAGTTGCCGTAATCATTTCTATATGGATAAAATTCATGGATGAAGCCCTAACCTCTCAACTTGAAAGCTTACAAAAAGCCATAATTCAAGCAGGCAAAGAAAATGCCGGTAAAACAAACAGAGACCTGATTATTGTTCAAGACCGTCTCTACGCCCAACTGGAAAGCCTTTCCTGGCTCCAACGTCGAATGACAATTAAAGGTCAATTGCCCCCGCTGCGTGGATGGGCAACATCACCCGATGTACTGCTTCGTCTGCACTCACATATTATGGCCACCTGCCCCCAGATTATTGTCGAATTTGGCAGCGGCGCTTCTACCTTGGTAATTGCCGATGCCCTGCGCCAGAATCGTACAGGCAAGCTGATCTCCATTGAGCATAGCGACCACTACGGGGCGCAAACCCTCAATACCCTGCAGGCGGAGCGCCTGGAAGGCTGGGTTGATCTGCGAATCGGTGAGCTGGAGGCTTGGCAAGGTGAACACCTTAATCCGGAAGACGCTGAAAAACCCTCTCGTTGGTATCTGACTTCTCTGCTTGATGGCGTCGAAAATGTAGATTTATTGTGGGTTGATGGTCCACCGGGTGCGACTTGTTTATTCAGTCGTTATCCAGCACTATTAGCCTTGGCTGATAAGCTATCGCAACACGCAGAAGTGTGGATGGACGATACTATTCGCCAGGAAGAAAAAGACATCTGTAACCATTGGGCAGAAAAATACGGCTTTAATGCCGAATATTTTCCACTAGAAAAAGGATTAGGACGATTAACCCGGTCTAATGCTCTTGTATCATCGTCAGCTCTAATGCCAGCAACCTCAAATTACAACGCTGATGAACACCTCCCTGGACTTGTTCAAGGTTTGGACTTTTCATTGCCAAACATCTCAAACAAGGGCTGAGTTTTTGGGTAGCACTACAAGTAGCCGCCCTAAAAACCTCTTCATATAAGCCAACCTCGACATTTAGAAGGTATAATGTTAGAAGTAATCACTGCTATTGGGGCTTTGTTATCAGGCACAGCTGCTTCTGCTGGTATTTTTGTTGCATATAAAGTACATCAAAACCAAAAGTTACTATCTCAACGACAATTGCTGTTACCGTTATGGGAACACATGGCGACGTTGAGTGAAGTTAACCCTACAGCACCGATTACGCCTGACATAATAAAGGTGGTTAACACTCTTGAATTAGTAGCTTTATGTTGCGAAGGCGGTATGATTGATGAGCAAGTCATACGCCGAACATTCAAAGAACAATTTATGATGCATTATGAATCTGTTGAGAGATGCGTAAACATACCAGGGCTCGATGTTGACGGAAAAAAACTACTGAGAGATAATCGAGCGGCCTTCCAATTCTATCAGAACCTGGAAAACGAACGTTTATCAAGTGACAAAATGCGCAAAACATAAAAAGGAGAAAAACATGAACAATAAAGTTATAGAGCAGGCTATCATAGAGTTCGCAAAGTCTGGCGAGGAAAAATTAGAGAAAAGCTATACAGTTAAAGGTAACGATGGCGAATATTACACAATAAAGATCGAAAAAAAGTATGAATTCGCTTTGTTAGATAGTGTAAATAAAAGCGGAAGGTTTAACACCATATCGGCATTACCCTCCGGCAACACTTGTGGCTGTTGCAATGGCAGCGGACGCTCAAACTGACATTAAATGGTAACCAAGATATAACTATGGGCTTATGTAAATTCAAAGTGGACGACCTAACATCTAAAAACAACATAAGCCAAATTATTTTCATTTTAGAGTCTCCACATAAAGATGAGTATATACATTCCCACCCTATTGCGGGGCAAGCGGGAACCAGGTTATTGTCTCTATTAAAACGTGTGGGAGCTATCCCTAATGATATACCAAACAAACCATTAGGATGCTTAATAAAAAGTGGCGAAATACTGAATATCTCTATAATGAATGCATCACCTTTCCCCTTAGACAAAAATTTTTATTGTCAGCAAGCCTGCAACTCAAAAATGGTTGACGCTTTAGCAGAAATTAAGAACAGACTCCAAAAACACACCCAAACTGTATACAAGCCTAGAGAAGGTGTTGAGAGCAAGCTGTGCAATGATTTCTCTGAACGTTTGAGAAACATGATTGCAGATAAAACAAAGGTCATCATTCCTCTCGGTCATGTTGCGAGTAACTTTGTTAAGTCGGTACAGGGCATTAATTGCAAGGTTCATTTTGGTGTTATGCACCCAAGTGCCCGTGAATGGGAATCAGCAGATAATATTAAACAACTTCGCTTAGCTCTTACAGATACCGAGAGTTAGACTCGTCACAATAAAATATCTATTGCCTTCCCCGTGCATTCTATAGAAAGGCGCAGCAAAAAATGTTCTTATATAGTTGTCACCTAAACTCAAGGAAGTAAGTCATCGACGAATATTTAGGATATCCTCTCTTTCTTTGGCAAGCTTTAGCATCCGGTTTTTCAACTATACTGGCGGCATTGGCTATCGCTTTGGTTACTACTTTTTATCTTAAGAAACGGGATGAAGTCACTCGGGTTGCCGGAGTGATTCTAGAAAAGCGGATAAATAGCGAACAGGTCATATTATCCAGGCTTGAAGATATCTCCTACTCAGTACAAATGCCTGAACAAGAAGCAAAAAAATACATTGCACTTCTTGAACAAACTGAACTGCCAGTACCCTCCCCTTCGCTTATGCAGTATGCCAAGATATTTGGTGATCTTGAATGTTTCCATGAATTTCAACGATCTTTCGAACAACTGATCAGTTCACACAAGTTATGGTTGAGTGAAAAGGTGCGCTTTCATCTACAACTCATGCAGGCCTATTTATCCTGGATTAATTCAGGGTTATTAATTAGCCAGCAAGTGCCATTACCCAAAGGCTACCAACTTAGCGAGCAGGATCAAAAACGCATTTCCAGCATTATGCTGACGTTGCAGGGTGTGGTGTTAGATATGGAATTTAAAGGCTTGATCGCCGAATTAGAGGTGCTAATGGTGGACTCTATCTATCACCTCAATATCAAGCGACCCAAGCGCAGTCTAATGCGCAATGGATTTTGGAATAGAGAAAGCAGAAAGCTATTAAAAATACTGGGTAGAAAAACTTTGCTGGGCCATGCCCGCTATGAATTTTTTGCCATGGCATTTATCATTACCTACCAAGTAAAGGGCTTGCAACCTGACGAGCAAATGCTTGCCGAGTTCGTATCTGGCTTTCCTGAGCGCATTTAGTTTTTAAAAATTTAGTTTTCTATTAGCAGAGAATAACCATGACCAGAAAATACTTCGGCACCGACGGCGTTCGCGGCAAGGTCGGCCATTATCCCATTACTCCTGAATTTGTAATGAAGCTGGGCTGGGCCGCCGGCAAGGTGCTGTCGCAAACCGGCACTAAAACTGTGCTGATCGGCAAAGACACGCGTATTTCCGGCTATATGCTGGAGTCGGCACTCGAGGCCGGCCTTTCTGCTGCGGGGTTAAATGCCGCCCTGCTCGGCCCCATGCCTACCCCGGCCATTGCCTACCTTACCCGCACCTTTCGGGCCGAGGCCGGCATTGTGATCAGCGCCTCGCACAACCCGTATTACGATAACGGCATCAAGTTTTTCTCTCATAACGGCACCAAGCTGCCCGATGAAGTAGAGCTGGCCATTGAGGCCATGATGGATCAACCCATGGACTGCGTGGCATCTAACAAACTGGGCAAAGCCCGCCGCATTACCGACGCCGCCGGCCGTTATATTGAGTTTTGCAAGAGCACTTTTTCAACCGAGCTCAGCCTTGAGGGCTTACGCATTGTGCTGGACTGCGCCCACGGTGCCACCTACCACATTGCCCCGGCGGTGTTTCAGGAACTGGGCGCAGAAGTGATTACCATTGGCGCCAGCCCAAATGGATTAAACATCAACGAGCAAGTCGGCTCTACCGCGCCTGAGGCACTAATTGCCGCCGTTAAACAATACCGTGCCGACCTGGGTATTGCCTTTGATGGCGACGGCGATCGCCTGGCCATGGTGGATCACACCGGTGAGCTACTGGATGGCGACGAACTGCTGTTCATTTTGGCGCAACATGCCAGCCGCCAGGGCACTTTGGGCGGTGGCGTGGTGGGCACGCTTATGACCAACATGGCACTGGAGCTGGCCCTGGCCGAGCATAATATTCCCTTTGTGCGCGCCAAGGTGGGCGACCGTTATGTGATGGAGCAGTTGCAACAATACGGCTGGAAACTGGGCGGTGAAAACTCGGGGCACATCATCAGCCTGGATCACAACAGCACCGGAGACGGCATTATCGCCGCCCTGCAGGTGCTTAAAGCCTCCGTTGGCCAGGGCCTGACGTTAAATGAACTGCGCCGTGATCTCGTGCTGTTCCCCCAGCGCTTGGTGAATGTGCGTTTTGCCCCCGGCAGCAACCCGCTGGAAAGCGATACGGTTAAACAGCGGGTGAGTGAAGCAGAAGTTAAGCTTGCCGACAATGGGCGTGTGTTGTTGCGCAAGTCCGGCACCGAGCCGCTTGTCCGGGTGATGGTGGAAGGTGCGAATAGACAGCTGGTGAATGAACTGGCGGAATATATTGCCGAAGCGGTATAAGCATTTAGCACGTTAAAGTAGAAAAACATTTTTGTCGTTATTGATATACCTCCCACCTCTTTAACCGGCCGATGTTATTCTCGCCAACCGGCAGCAGGCCGATTTACAAGATGTGGCCAAGAAGGTATACACCCGGGATATTGTTAGCCAGCGCTGCTCAAGCAGCACTGGCACAACAAACACTTTTGCAGGAGCACGCATGAATTTAACCCTTGCCGCCGCGGCATTTTGCAACTGGCAGCTGGCTGCCCCCGTGTTACGGCAGCTCACCCCAGGCACGGCTCTCACCGTCACCGGTTTGGAAAATGCCACTGCCCTTGGGCAGCTGGAGCAACAACTGGCCGAGGATCACACCGGTGCCGTGGTGCTGTATGCTCCGTTACACTTGGCATTGGAGCAGGCTGCCAACGTGGGTACAGAGCCTTCGCAGGCGGTGTCACTGTGGCGACACAACACGGCCCAGTTGGTGCGCTTTTGCAAACAATATCGCGGCCAGGTGTTGCTGTTCAGCCTGGTGGAGGTGCTGGCCGCCCCGCAATTATTTAAAACCCTGTGCACCCAGCGCTGGCCCGAACTGGAAGTAGCAACACCTTCCGTCTCAGCCATTGAGCACCCGGTGGCCGTGCTGCACCACCTGGTGGCGCAAAGCCTGCGCTCGAGCTCAGCAGAGCTGAATACGCAGGAACAACAACTCGCCGCCCTGGCTCAGCCGCTGGAAGATGAGGCCTCTGCACACATCCCCCTCACCGAGCTCAACCAGCTGGTAGCAAACATGCAGGCAGGTCAGCAAGCCCGTACCGGGCTGCAGCATGCCGAGCAGCAGTTGCAACAACAGCAACAGCACCTTGCCCGCCTTACTGATGAAAAAAACACTGCCCAGTCTGCACTGGTGGAATTGCAGCAAGAGAACACCCTGTTGCTGGAGCAGTTACACCAAGTCCAGGAAACGCTTGAAAGCAACTTGCAAACCCAGCAACAAAACCGTAGTGAACTGGAACAACAACAATTCTTACTCCGGCAACAAACAGCCCGGAACAAGGAGTTGGAAGTTGCCCTCCAACGTTCTGAGAAACTACTTTCCCAGGAAAAAGCTACACGCACTGAACAGGTGAGGAAGCACCAAGCTCTTGTCGATGATCTTCAGCAAGAAAATGTCCTGCTGCTGGAACAGTTATTCTGCGTGCAGGAAGAGCTGGAAAAACATTTTGTTTCCGAGCAGCTTCCGTCCGAGCGGGAGCATGCTCCCGCGTTGCCGGCCGAGGACAAGCCGGCCTCACCCAGGCTGGCTGCTTCCTTCAAAACTCAGCTTAAAAAACGGGTAGAAAAGAAAAAACTGCAGCGCAAAGCCGCCGAGCTGGCTGCGTCGCCTTTGTTCAATGCCGAATGGTATCTCAAGCAATATCCCGATGTGGCCGCCGACAAGGTGTTTACTAACAACCCGGCCCTGCACTACCTGAAATGCGGCGGATTTGAAGGGCGCAACCCCAGCCCCGATTTCGACAGCCGAGATTATCTGAATGCTAACCCGGATGTGGCCGTCGCCGGCTTTAACCCGCTTTATCATTACCTGCGCTTCGGCCAGGCCGAAAAACGGCCGCTGTATTAATGCCTATTGTTATTCCGGCAACCGGGGTCAACGAACAGGTGCTGCACGTCCTGTTCAACCCAGAGTGGTATCTTAAGCACTACCCCGATGTAGCCGCCGCAGGCATAGACCCATGGCGGCACTTTGTTCATCACGGCATGCACGAGCACCGGCTGCCATGCCCGGTAACCGCACTGGAACTGGAAAATAAGCTGTGGCGCGGTCACACAGAGGTGTTACCCAAGCTGCACACCCTGGCTCAAGGCAAGGGAACCGAGGCGGCCGTGGCGGCCTGGGTGCTGGCACGCTGGTATGCATCCCTGGGTGAGCATGCCCTGGCAGAGCCCCTGTTGCGGGCATTTTTTGCCGAGCCGGTCGCCGGCCTGCTGGTAAACCACGCCGGCCCCTGGCTGTTGCTGTTTGCCGTGCTCTGGCATCAGGGAAAAATTCAGCAGGCCAACGCCTGGCTGGAGCAGCCGGGCTGGCCCGAACTGCCGGACCATGCCCTGGCCCGATTTATGCTGCCGGCGCACCACACCCTGGCTACCCTGAATGCGTTTTATCAAGAGCAAGGGCTCTGCCCATTAGCATTGCTCCGGGCCGAATCTACTCTGTCGCTGGATAATTTGGCCGCCCCATCGGTGCCTGCAGCAAGGCGCTCCTGGTGGCAACGCCAACCGCTGGTAAGCGTGATCCTGCCCTGCTACAACGCCGAAGCCACCATTGCCACCGCTCTGCGCAGCCTGCAGCAACAAAGCTGGCAAAATCTCGAGATCCTGGTCGTGGACGACGCCTCCACCGACGGCTCGGCACAAACCGTGGCAGCATTGGCCCGACAGGACCCTCGTATTACCCTGTTGCGTCACAACAGCAACCAGGGCACCTATGCCGCACGCAACACGGCGCTGGCAAAAGCCCGAGGGCGTTTTATAACCACCCACGACAGTGACGACTGGTCTCATCCGCAAAAAATTGAGCGGCAGGCAAAAGCCTTAATGAAATCCCCCAAAGTCCAGGCCTGTCTCTCTCACCTGATAAGATGCTCTCCAGAGCTGCATTTTAAACGTTGGCGAATGGAAGACTCTTGGGTCACCAAGAACCTGTCTTCCCTAATGTTCCGAAAAAAAGTCCGTAAAGCTCTTGGTTATTGGGATTCAGTGTCTGTTGGTGCGGACTCCGAGTTTTATCAACGGCTACTTAAACGGTTTGGTAATAACGGCCTTGTTGAAATCATGCCTGGTATACCGTTAACGCTTTCAAGGGTTAACGACAGCTCGCTTACACAACACAATCAAACGCATTTACGAACACATTATCTGGATAACGGCCTGCGCCGTCGCTACTACGAAGCCGCACTGGCATGGCATCAAAAAGCTCAGCGGCTGTATATGCCGGCCTCCCCTGTCCGACGCCCTTTTGCGGCGCCAGCCCCCATGTGCCGGGGCACTGCCGATGCACGCAATCACAACCTGGAATTGCTTGCCATACAGCATGGCCTGTTCAGCCCGGACTGGTATTTGCGCCGCTACCCGGACGTGGCTGCCGCCGGCATGGATCCCTGGCAGCATTATTTCCGGTTTGGCTACCGAGAAGGCCGGGACCCCGGCCCGGCTTTCAGTGGTTCCGGTTATCGTTATGCCACTCCCGAGTCACAAGATGGTAATCCGCTGGTGCATCTGTTGAACACTGATAAGGCCGGTGATTACTCGCTGCCCCATCATGTCGGGCAGCGGCCGTGGCAACCGGACGCACCAACTCTATTGCTGTGCGCCCATCAGGTCAGCGAGCACACCTATGGTGCCGAGCGCAGTTTGCTGGATGTGTTGCGGGCTTTATCCACCCTGCCCTGCAATCTGGTGGTTACCCTGCCTTCGGCGCAAAACACCGGTTATGCGGATCAGATACTGGCTCTCAGCCACAGGCTCGTTGTCGTGCCTTATCGCTGGTGGCAAGCAGGGCGGGATGAAGACACGGAAACCCTCGCGCATTTCGAGCAGTTGATCCGGCACTACGAGGTTTCCCTGATTTACTGCAATACCCTGACCTTGCTGGAGCCTTATGTCGCAGCGCGTAACAGCAAGGTGCCAACCATTACCCACGTCCGCGAATTACCGGAACACGATGCGGCCCTGTGCCAGGTGCTTAACGCCAACCCGGCGCACATCAGGCAGCACCTGCTGGCTCACTCGGACTTTTTTATTGCCAACTCCACCTTGGTGGCCGGCTACCTGAATCAACCCGAACGGGTAGAAGTCATAGGTAATGTCATTGATGCCCATGGGGTTGCGCCCACCCTGCCCGGCCGCGAACGGTTGCAGGTCGGCATGATCAGCAGCAATCTTCCCAAGAAAGGGCTGCACGACTTTGTGGCCCTGGCCACGTTATTACATCAGGGGGGCATTGCGGCCGACTGCCTGCTGATTGGTCCCGACAATGAACATACTCAGGCCCTGCGCACTCAATCATCCCTGCCGGCCAACCTGGAATTAACCGGGTATATTCCCTCTTCGTACGATGCCATTGCAAAACTGGACGTGGTGGTTAACCTCTCTCACGTTCAGGAATCATTCGGCCGTACGGTATTGGAAGCCATGGCCGCAGGGCGACCGGTTATCTGTTATGACTGGGGAGCCTTGCCCGAGCTGGTTAAACATGGAGAAACCGGCTTTCTTGTGCCGTTGGGCGCCATCACGGAAGCCACCACTCTGATAGCCACACTTTCGCATGATAATGCCCTGCTGGTGACCATGGGTAAGGCAGCCCAATCCCGCGCTACGCAGCATTACAGCCCAATGAATTTGCAACACGCCTTGAGCCGGTTACTGCACCGCCTGCTTGGTCATGCCAAACAATAAAGAGAAAATTTATGCAATATCAGTCATTTCCTGACGCAAAAGGTGGTTCGGCCTCGCAACAAAAACTGGCCGCATTGCGCCTGCCCCCTCTCTCCGGTAAACGTTTTCTGGATGTAGGCTGTAATGAAGGGTTCTTTTGCGGTTATGCCCTGTTCGAAGGCGCCGGCCGCGTGGTGGGCATGGATAAGTCCGTTTTGGCCATCAACAAGGCCAGCGCCCGTTTTCCGGATGCTGAGTTTCTTAACCAGTCTTGGGACACATTGCCGGAAGGCCCCTTTGACGTCATCACCATGCTGTCGGCACTGCATTATGCCGACGATCAAGAAGCCCTGATCCACCAGCTGATGTTACTGCTGGCCGACGATGGTCTGTTGGTGCTGGAAATCAGCATGGCGCCAGGGCAGCAGAATGAATGGGTCAAGGTAACAAGAGCTATCGACGAACGCTGGTTTCCCACGCGCAACAAGCTGGGCAGCATTCTGAAAGACTACGCCTGGAAAATAATCGGCCACAGTGTTAAACAGGCCGGCGACCCCTTGCAGCGCTATGTGATACATATTCGCAAACTGCAACCCTATGCCTGGTTACTGATGCAGGAGCCGGGCTCAGGCAAGTCAACCATCGGCAGACGCATGTTTAACGCCAAACCCGGCACCAAGATGCTTTCAGGCGACAGCATCTACCAACAAATCAGCCAGGGTAAACTCGATGTCTCCGCTCCCCTGCGCGCCCTGATAACGGAAGATTTCTCTACAGCAACCATAGATGCCACCACTCGCAAGGTGTTTGAACAAGGTTATACCGAGGCGCTGGTACAGGTCTGGGCCAAACAGGCGGGGTTTCGGGATTTTGCAATCGACTCCTACGTTCCCGCAGCGTTCCAGCAGCAGGTTAAAGATGCACTGCAAACGCTGGGCTATTTTCCTGTCAACGTCAGCTGGGACAACAAGAGCCCGCTGACCAAAGCGCAAACCTCCACCCACAAGGCCAAACAATATGGTCAGCATCTGAAAAAAGAACAAGCGGCACTGGCCGGGGATCGCATCAAAATCACCAAACTGGTGAAAAGGGACGTTAAAGACCTGATCAAATGGCATCTGGACTCCCCAACCCATGGCGAGTGGCACACCGGCGAGCAGACCCTGCGTGTGGCCGGTTGGGCCGTGACCCTGGGTGCCCTGCAAACCGCCTATCAGCTGTATATCTCAGGCCCGGACGGCGAGCTGAAGTTCGTCCCAACCAAACTAAGAAAAGATGTGCTTGAAAGCGTATTTGGCAGCCTCGATGCGGCCCCCGCACATTGGCAGCAACAGCCCTGTGGTTTTTCCTGCGAGCTACCGATGAGCTGGCTGCAAAAAGGCGCCGAGCTGGGGTTAATCCTGAATGACGAGCGCACGCCGCTGGCGCGTTTGTGCATTACCCACGTCAAGAGTGGTGGTCTGGGAACCCAATTGGTGCAGAACCTGCTGCGCATGCGGGGCGAATAACAAGATGACACAGCAGTTAAACCTTGCAGTGGCACAGCAATTACAGCGCCGCAGGTTGGATATTAAGGCTGGCACAAATGGTTGGGGACTGGTTAGCGGTCAACTTCAATACAATGGGCCTGAGCTGGTCGTTACCCTAGTGACAGAAGATGATCAGGAACGGCGTCAAAGCTACAATCTGCCGGTCACACTCAAGGGCAAGGTGCATGAACTGGTCAAACTCCCCAACGTCAACCTAGCCTGGCTTGAAGCAAGAAGCGAGGGTGAAGTAAACGGGCTTGATACACTGGCAATCTCTTTCCCCGGCTTGCTCTTTAGCCGGTACCTGATGTGGCGCCGCCTTTACAATACCTACACCACGGTAAGCAAGCCGCAACGGCGGCTACTGGGATTACGCCCACTGCCGATGGTGCTGACTCCTTACCGGGCCTATGCGCTGATTGGCAAAAGCCGTTACTACACGGCATCGCCCGATTACCCGGAATGGATTGCCCAATCGGAGCGATTCACCCCCGGCGTGGCCCGCCGGCTTAAACGTTTCGCGAAGCGGCATCGGCTACACCAGATCAGGCTGCAGGTGCTTATAGACGCACGAGACTGCCCTTCACCGGATCTGGTCGAGCAAACATTGCAGTCACTCCGGCAGCAAAAGGAGATTAAAGCTCACTGCCAGGTGCTGACCAACGCCTCCGTTGAAACCGAGTGGACGCACAAACCCGGCAACCAAGAGGGCATGATTGACCATCCCTCGGCTTTGCTCGAGCAGGGCCTTGAGCATGACTGGGTATTCGTGATGCAAGCAGGAACCCGACTGGCTCCCTGGGCGCTCGCGTGGTTTGCTGCCGAGGCCAGCAATGAAAACGTCAGGTTCATATATGCCGACCACGATTACCTGGATCAAGGCTCTAGGGTGGCGCCTCAGTTCAAACCTGACTGGTCACCTGAGCTGGCCCGTTGCTCTGGCTATGTGGGCACAGCCTTTGCGTTACACGGTCATGACTTCGTTCGGGTGATTAAACATCATGGGTTTACCAGCCTCTATCAACTGATGCTGGACAGCACGGCGACGATGCCCGATAACTCCGTTCAACACATTCCCGCCGTGCTTTGCCACTATGCTTCCGCCGAGGCCGAGCCGGTTTGCCGCCAGGCACTGGAACAGCACCTGCATCAACATCATATCGGTGCCAAAGTGATTGATCAGGGCGCTTTCTTTAGGCTGCGCTACTCCTTGCCAGCCTCGCTGCCCAAGGTGTCGATTGTGGTGCCCACCCGGGATGCCCTGCATTATCTGCAAACCTGTGTAGAAAGCCTGTTGCAAAAAACCACCTGGCCGGACTACGAACTGCTTATTGTGGATAACCAGAGCAGTGAGCCGGCGGCCCTGGCGTACCTTGAGCAACTGGAAACGGATGCCCGGGTAAAGGTGCTGCGTTACGATCACCCCTTTAACTTTTCTGCCATCAATAATTTTGCGGTAGAACAAGCAACAGGGAATGTGATCTGCCTTCTGAATAACGATACCGAGGTGATCAGTCCCGACTGGCTGGAAGAAATGGTCTCTCGCCTGCTGCAACCGGGCGTAGGCGTGGTCGGCACCCGGTTATATTTCAGTGATGGCCGCGTGCAACATGCCGGCGACGTGCTTGGCCCGGGCGGGTGCGCCATGCATTTGCACGGCATTATTGATGCCGACGATCCCGGTTATATGCACAGAGCCGTGCTGGCCCAGGATCTCTCGGCTGTCACCGCCGCCTGCCTGGTCACTCACAAATCGCTTTACCAAGCTCTGGGTGGACTCAACGAAGCCAACCTGAGCGTGGCTTTCAATGACGTGGATTATTGCCTCAAGGTCAGAGAAGCCGGTCAGCGCGTTATTTACACTCCCTATGCGGAGCTTTACCACCACGAGTCGGTTTCTCGGGGCAAAGACGATTCGCCAGAAAAACAGGCCAGGGCCAAACGCGAGTCCGAATATATGCAGGCTCGCTGGGGTCACATCATTGAACGGGACCCTTTTTATAACCCCAATCTCAACTATTCCCAACCCGACTTCAGGCTGGGAAAAATCCCGCGGATAGACTGGCCGTGGTAACACCGAATGCTCAAACCCTGGTCGTCTCCCAGGGAGACAATCCTTCGAGCGATTTTTTCGTGCATCCCCACTTGGCGGCGGACGGCATGCGGTTTGCTGTGGCGGTACTTAATGGCGAGCCGCCGCCAGTCGCCACACCGCTGGCAGGTGTTGTGTTTGTTCGCTATCTCACGCCGGCCTGGCGTAAGTGGGTTGAAGAGAACCGAGCACAACTTGGTCGGCTGGTGTTTTTTATGGATGACGACCTGTTCGACCTGGGTGCCCATGCCGGTTTGCCGCTGCGCTATCGCTACAAGCTGTGGCTGTTGGCCTGTCGGCATAAAAACTGGCTGCAGCGCATGGGGGTCGAGCTGTGGGTGTCCACACCCTGGCTGGCAGAAAAATACGCCAGCTGGTCGCCAAAGGTATTGCAACCACAATCACCTTATACACACTCAAGGCCGCAAAAAACCTTGTTTTATCATGGCTCGGCATCGCACGGGCCCGAGTTTGAATGGCTGTATCCGGTGTTTAAGCAAGCACTTGAGCAAGACGCCAGCCTGAGTGTAGAGCTGATTGGTAACCATAAGGTACGCAAGCGATTTGCCGACCAGCCCCGGGTGCATGTACTGCACCCCATGAAGTGGCCGGCCTACCAGGCCTTGCTGGCCCGCCCGGGCCGCACCATTGGCCTGGCGCCGCTATTGGATAATGGCTTTAACGCTGCCCGCGCCCCCACCAAGTTTTTTGATATTACCCAGGCCGGTGCCGTAGGCATTTATGCGGATCATCCGGTTTATCGCCCCCTGGTGCGCCATGAGCATAACGGCCTGCTGTTACCTATGAAGCAACAAGTATGGGTAGATGCTATTTTGCGATTGAGTAAAGATGACTCAACTCGGGAAATGATAAGAGAAAACGCAAAAAAGATAAGCCATACGTAGGGCCGAATTCATTCGACCAAACCCAGTGTGCTGTTCTAAAAACGGTCGAATACGCTTTATAAAAAATGGCCACTACAACAGCACGAAACTGAAAACTTAGGTTAAAGATTTCAACAATAAGAGATGTAATAATGCGCAAAATTTTGGTTACTGGCGGAGCCGGTTTTATTGGCTCGGCAGTGATCCGCCATATTATTCAGCACACATCAGATGCGGTAGTAAACCTGGACAAGCTCACTTATGCGGGCAATCTGGAATCATTGGCCACGGTCGCGAACTCGCCTCGTTATCACTTTGCTAAGCTGGATATTTGTGACCATGCCGGACTGGATGCCTTGTTTGTCGAACATCAACCCGATGCGGTGATGCATCTGGCGGCAGAGAGTCATGTAGACAGATCCATTTCCGGCCCGGCGGAGTTCATCAATACCAATATTGTAGGCACTTATACCTTGCTGGAAGCAGCACGCGCATATTGGAATGAGCTGGATGCTGAACGCAAAGCGGCGTTTCGCTTTCATCACATTTCTACCGACGAAGTGTATGGCGACCTTCCTCACCCGAGTGATAGTGCTGAGTGTTCAATGTTGAGTGGTGAGTTAAAAGATCAAACACTCAACACTCAACATTCACAACTCAACACTGCGGCTTTGCCGCTTTTTACCGAAACCACACCTTATGCCCCCAGCAGCCCCTATTCTGCTTCCAAGGCCTCCAGTGATCATTTGGTAAGAGCCTGGCACCGTACTTACGGCCTGCCCACGATCATTACCAATTGTTCCAACAACTACGGGCCTTACCACTTTCCTGAAAAGTTGATCCCGCTTGTTATTCTCAATGCACTGGAAGGCAAGCCGTTGCCCATCTACGGCAAGGGCGATCAAATTCGTGACTGGCTATATGTAGAAGATCATGCCCGCGCTTTATATGAAGTGGTCACCCGTGGTGAAGTGGGTGAAACCTACAACATTGGCGGCCATAACGAACAGCAGAATATCGACGTGGTTAAAACCATTTGTGGCATTCTGGATGAGCTGGCTCCGTCAGACTTTTCGCCTTATGCCTCACTTATCACCCACGTAATCGATCGGCCCGGGCACGATGTGCGCTATGCCATAGATGCCGCCAAAATCGAGCGCGAACTGGGCTGGACGCCACAGGAAACTTTTGAATCCGGCATTCGTAAAACCGTAGAGTGGTACCTGATCAATGAAGATTGGGTAAGTAATGTGAAACAGCGCGGTAAGCCTTAAGAAAAGAGTTCAAACATGCATATTGTGTTATTGGGTAAAAATGGTCAGGTAGGCTGGGAGCTGCAACGGGCGTTGGCGCCATTGGGCCGGTTAACGGCACTGGATCGGCACAGCACCAAGTATTGTGGTGACTTAAGTCGCCCGGATGAACTGGCACGCACCCTGCGTAAACTCAAGCCTGATGTGATTGTGAACGCCGCCGCTTATACCGCCGTAGACAAAGCCGAACAAGAGCCAGAGCTGGCCTACCAGATTAATGCGGCCAGTGTGGCCGTACTGGCAAAAGAGGCCGAGGCGTTGGGGGCCTGGCTGGTGCATTATTCCACCGATTATGTGTTTAACGGTAAAGGTACTCGCCCATGGCAGGAAACCGATACGCCCGATCCACTCAATATCTATGGCAAAACCAAGCTGGCCGGCGAACAGGCCATTACGATGTATTGCTCTCGCCACCTTATTTTTCGCACCAGTTGGGTATATTCGGTACGCGGCAATAACTTTGCCGCCACCATGCTGCGCCTGGCGCGGGAACGGCAGGAACTGGCGGTAGTGAGTGATCAAATTGGCGCCCCCACAGGTGCAGAGCTCATTGCAGACTGTTCGGCACAGGCGTTGCGCATGGCACTTGCCAAACCAGATTTGGCAGGCCTGTATCACCTAACCGCCACGGGTGAAACCAGCTGGCACCACTATGCCGCCTTTGTCTTTGATCATGCCCGCTCGTTAGGTGAACCACTCAAGCTGGAGCAACTCAAGGCCATGTCCAGTCATGATTGGCCTGCTCCGGCTCAGCGTCCCACTAACTCCCGCCTGAACACTCAGTCATTTACTACTGCTTTTCAGCTTACGCTGCCGTCTTGGCAGGTTGGCGTCACTCGCATGCTGAACGAACTATTGGATAAAAAATCATAATGAGCTCTCGTAAGGGGATTATCCTCGCCGGTGGATCCGGTACCCGGCTTTACCCAGTAACCATGGCCGTAAGTAAACAACTGCTGCCGGTGTATGACAAACCCATGATCTACTACCCGCTGTGCACGCTTATGCTGGCGGGTATTCGCGATATTCTGATCATCAGTACCCCACAAGATACACCACGTTTTGAGCAGCTACTGGGCAACGGCAGTCAGTGGGGTCTTAACCTGCAATATGCCGTGCAAGAAAGTCCCGATGGTTTGGCACAGGCATTTTTGATTGGTGAAGACTTTATTGGCCAGGATAATTGTGCGCTGGTGCTGGGTGACAATATTTTTTACGGTCACAATCTTCAGGCGGAACTAATGCAGGCCAGTGCTCAGGCAGAAGGTGCGACTGTGTTCGCCTATCATGTGCAGGATCCTGAACGTTACGGCGTGGTGGAATTCAATGAACAAGGTCAGGCACTGTCACTGGAAGAAAAACCAAGTTGCCCCAAAAGTAATTATGCCATTACCGGCCTGTATTTTTACGATAACCAGGTAGTGAACATAGCAAAAGGATTGCAACCTTCAGCGCGAGGTGAGCTGGAAATTACCGATATCAATCGGCATTACCTGAAGCAGGGCGAATTGTCTGTATCTATCATGGGTCGGGGTTACGCCTGGCTGGACACAGGCACTCACGAGAGCCTGAACGAGGCCAGTAATTTTATTCAGACCATAGAGCATCGCCAGGGGCTGAAAGTCGCTTGCCCTGAAGAAATTGCCTTTCGCAAAGGTTTTATCAACGCTGAACAGGTGCGACAATTGGCCGCTCCGCTCGCTAAAAACGCGTATGGCCAGTATCTACTCCGCCTTATCCAACCTGGGTTCAAAGCTTGATGAATATTATTAAAACCGGCATTCCCGATGTATTGATTATCGAACCTAAGGTATTTGGTGACGAACGCGGCTTCTTTTTTGAAAGCTTCAACCAGCGCCAGTTTGAACAGGCTGTTGGCAAACCGGTTAACTTTGTACAGGATAATCATTCTCGCTCGGGCAAAGGGGTACTGCGTGGCCTGCATTATCAAATTACACAGCCCCAAGGAAAACTGGTGCGATGTACCCTGGGGGAAGTGTTCGACGTAGCGGTAGATATTCGCCCCAACTCCCCTACATTTGGCCAGTGGGAAGGTATATTTTTATCGGCCGAGAACAAGCGTCAGGTGTGGATCCCCGAAGGCTTCGCCCATGGCTTTGTGGTGCTCTCCGAGGTAGCCGAGTTTTTATACAAAACAACCGATTATTACGCCCCCGAGCACGAGCGTAGCATTAGGTGGGATGATCCCACACTTGCCATAGACTGGCCGGTGCCCTGCCCGCCCGTGCTTTCGGAAAAAGATAAAAAAGCGCTACTGTTTGCCAATACCGAACTGCCTGGCTAAATGTCAGCCACAGCACTCAATTCATAACCTCGACGTTTGGCTAGGTGTAGGCGCCGCTTCAGCTGGCGCGAGTTTGCAAACAGCGTGGCGTCTGAAGCATTGGCACCGTCTGATCCGGCAGCTGAAGCGCCGGCTACAAAAATTACAGGGCTTTATATCTTTTATGCTGCTTACCACCTCACGCGGTATCTGGCGCCAGCGCCAGGTGCTGAATACGTTTCTATCTCCTCATTATCTTGGCAAGCAGGCAACCCCCGAGTTAGCGGCTGTGGTTGGCTGGGGCATGAAACCCAACACACAAAAAGCCCGAGAACTTGCAGTGCGCCGATCTCTGCCTTTTTGGCAGCTGGAAGACGGCTTTATAGGTTATATCGGTCACCCCGCTACTGCTGCCACTCGACTGTCACTAATAGTGGATGGCGTGGGTGTGTATTACGATGCCACTCGCTCCAGCCAGCTTGAGCAGATGCTGGATGATATCAGTTGGTGGAACCCGCAGTGGCAGCAGCGGGCTGAGCGGCTGCAAGTTTTGCTTGAACGTGAAGGCATTACCAAATACAACCACTATGCCGAGAATAGCTTGCCACCGGCAGTGGCGGAACGGCTGGATTATTCGCGCCCCCGGGTGCTGGTTATTGATCAAACCCGGGGCGATCAGTCGGTGCGGCTGGGCCTGGCTAGCGAGCAGAGCTTTACCGATATGTTAGCGGCCGCCCGGGCAGAAAACCCCGGCGCCCAGATTATTGTACGCACACATCCGGATGTGTTGCTGGGCAAGAAGCAGGGCTATTTGACGGATGTTGCCGATGACGATCTGCTGCTGTTGGCCGATGCGGTTAATCCTTTTGCGCTGATGGCGGCGGTAGACAAGGTATATACGGTTACCTCGCAACTAGGCTTTGAGGCCTTGCTGGCCGGCAAGCCGGTGGTCTGTTTTGGCGCCCCTTTTTATGCGGGCTGGGGGGTCACCGACGACAGAATGGCTGTTCCTCGTCGCGGCCAACCACGCACCGTGCCGCAATTGCTGGTCGCCGCCTATTTGCGTTATTGCCGCTATGTCGATCCTGTTACCGGCGAGCGCTGCGAGCTGGAAGATGTGCTGGATTTGATTTTGGCGCAACGTAGTCCAGTGCCAGTGGTGGATACGCTATATGCGGTAGGATTTTCATTGTGGCGGCGGCGTTTTACACCCCGATTTGTAAGCCGCTATGCGCGAGAAGTGAAATTCGTAAAACACATTCCTGTAGGGTCTAATTCATTCGATCAACACAGGTCCACTGAAGTGGACCCTACAAGTGTTCCTGCGGTGAACTCTGCAAAGGCGGTGCTTATTTGGGGGCGACACTTTGAACAAGAACTGGCTACTTGCCCATTGCCAGTGTGGCGCATGGAAGACGGCTTTTTGCGCTCGGTAGGTTTAGGGTCAGACTTGCGCCGGCCAGGTTCGCTGGTGGTAGACAATACCGGCATGTATTACGACCCGCGCACGCCCAGCGCCATTGAACAGTATCTGGTTAGCCACGACTTTTCTCAACTCGAGTTAGGCTTGGGAGAGCAGCTGGTGACGCATTTTAAAGAACAGGCGCTCACCAAATACAATGTGGGCGAACAGGTCAGCTTGAACTGGCGCCAGCTTGCAAAAAATCGCGCAATTTTGCTGGTACCCGGCCAGGTGGATGACGATGCGTCCATTCAGCTGGGCAGCCCGTTTGTGCCGGGCAATGAGGCTTTGTTACAGGCGGTTCGGCGTGAACATCCAAACGCTTTTATTGTATTTAAACCCCACCCTGACGTAGTAAGTGGTAATCGAAAGGGTCAGGTGCCCGATGCCGTGCTTGAGCGATGTGTAGATGCGATAGAAACCCAAGCCGGTATTGTGGCTTGTTTGGACGCCTGTGATGCAGTGCATACACTAACGTCACTAACGGGGCTGGAGGCGTTAATTCGCGGCAAGCCGGTGACCGTGTGGGGTCAGCCGTTTTATGCGGGCTGGGGGCTAACGCAAGACAAGCATCCGGTTGAGCGCCGTGGCCGCGCGCTTCCACTGGCCGCTTTGGTATACGCCACTTATGCCTGGTACCCCACCTATGTAGACTACCCCACCGGACTGTACAGTACGCCGCTGCGCATGGCCTGGCGATTGGCCCAGGAACGAAAGCAGTTCAGGGAGCCGGATAATACAGTACTGCGCTGGGCGCATCGGCGCATGCGCAAAGCCCGGTTTTTGTGGGAAGCGTTAAAGGGATAAGCTCTGGCCAGCTGTAGGCGCCGCTTTAGCCGGCGCGAATTTGCAAACAACGCCATATCTGCAGAATCGGCGCCGCCTGATCCGGCAGCTAAAGCGCCGGCTACAAAACATGGCACCCGGTGGTGTTGCAGACTCGGCATCGCCTGCCCCGGCAGCTAAAACGCCGGCTACAAGACATGGCACCCGGTGTTTGGGTGGACAAGGCATTTCTTCAGCTGCACAAACCTGCAAACAACGCCATATCTGCAAAATCGGAGCCGTCTGCGCCGGCTGCAAAATGCCCGCCGCCTGCGGATGATACAAAGAAAGATGTTAAAGTTGCCATTGACAGAAAGCTATGGTTTAAACGCCTTATTCTCAGACCGCCACCCCACAGGAGTGCATATGGAGCAACTGGCGAACATTATTGAGCTGGCGCGCCAGCGTTCAGATATTGCCGCTCTTTGGCTTTATGGTTCACGGGCAAGGGGGGATCATCATGCCAGTAGCGACTACGATCTCGCGGTGGTCTTTACCCTCTGGGAGCCAGATGCATTGTCTCGCCGGCTAAGGCCGGAAGAAGTAGCGATAGACTGGCAACATCAGCTTGCCATGCCTGAAGGCACCATTAGTGTGGTGGACTTGGCCATTGCTCCTATACCCCTTGGCTGGAGTGTACTAAGCCAGGGAAAGCTGTTACTGGATCTGTCCCCTTCTCACCGAATGCAGGCAGAGCAGCGTATTTACTCAATGTGGGAGCTGGATTACGTTCATTCCAACAAAGCCGGAGAACAACATGGTTAACACCGGGCCAAATGCCTATCTGAATGCGCAAAAAGAACACGTCGATCAGTGTGAACTGGATTTGACCGAGCTGAAGCGGCGATTGCAACAAGCCCCCTGGAGCCGGTTTGAACAAAGAGCAGCTGAACGGACTCTTCAGGTTTTAATTGAATCCTGTATTGGTCTTGCCAAACATTGGGCCAAACAAGAAACCGGTATGGCCAGTAACGAGGCACTTACCGCCTTCAACCGGCTGGCTGAAAAAGGGGTTATTGACAAAAATACACCTTGGCGCAAGGTGATCGGACTCAGAAATGCGTTGGTGCATGACTACCTCGAAGTGGATCCCGCCATTGTTCATGATGTGATTTTGTCTGACTATCATCAGGCGCTTATCGAGTTTGCCCGCTCGGGGATCAAGGCGCTGGGTTAACCGTGCCGCTTTAGCCGGCGCGAACCTGCAAGCGGTGCTGTGTCTGCAGAGTCGGTGCCGTCTGATCCGGCAGCTGAAGCGCCGGCTACAAAAACACAGTGCCGATGTTTGGATTGAGCTGTAGGCGCCGCTTTAGCCGGCGCGAATCTGCAAGCGGTGCTGTGTCTGCAGCATCGGTGCCGTCTGCTCCGGCAGCTGAAGCGCCGGCTACAAAAACACAGTGCCGATGTTTGGATTGAGCTGTAGGCGCCGCTTTAGCCGGCGCGAACCTGCAAGCGGTGCTGTGTCTGCAGCAGCTGAAGCGCCGGCTACAGCCAAACCGCGTCCCATAATGGGTAATCGCCCACTCGCCGTACCAGACCTGCTCTTATTGGATTGGCCACAATATATCTGGCCACCTGTTGCAGGCTTTCATTTTGCCTGATGGCATGATCGTGAAAGCCTTTCTGCCATAGTCCACCGGTACGGTCGAGATAGTGATTGGCGGTTTTCGCCGAGCGCCCTTTGAACACGCGCAAAGTGCGCGCCAGCGTGGTTGTTTCGTTAAGTTGCATAAGCCAATGCAGATGATCGGGCATCAACACCCATGCCAGAGACTGTACGTCCAGATGCGTCTGCGCATGCTGCAACTCCTGAACAATCAAACGACCAAGCCGCCAGTCGGAAAAGAATGGTTGCCGGTGTCGGGTACAAACGGTGATGTGGTAGATATGCCCGGGCAAAGAACATCGGCCGGCCAAAGCATCATTGTAAGACATGGTGGTGAGCGTCAGACATGGGTGATGACAGTCAGTTTAGCCGTTTCTGTAGCGGGTCAATGATGCTGCAACATCGGCATCGTCTGCCCCGGCAGCTGAAGCGCCAGCTACAAAACATGGCCCCTACAAAAACAAAACACGTTTCTCTTCGTCCGTAGGTTCCGAGCTTCTCGTAGCAAAGAGGCATGGCAAAAAATGCTATTCGCTTTGGGCTTTGGGCTTGAGTCCCAGAGCAAACAGCAACAGGCCCGAGAGCAGAATCGCCACCGTGATCACCAGCAGCTTGCTGTAGCTGTGCTCAACGCCAAACAAGGGGCCGATCAGATCGAGCCGGCCACCTTTTTCGAGAAAATACAGCACCGCACCGGCCAGCGCCACGGCAAAGTTGGCCACGAAGCTCCAGCGTGCCACCTGGCAATTAGCGAAAATGCTGAACAGTATTACCGGGGTCAGCGCCAGCGAAGCGGTGCCGCTGATCGCCACCGCATCAAACAAGTCTTTGCTACCCATAAACACCAGCACCAAACCGCCCAGGGCAAACAACGCCATGGCCAGCCGACCGGTGCCGGCAGAGGGACGGCCCAGCCCCATATCGACCACCAGCAGCTTGGACGCACTGGACAGGGTCGAGTCCAGGGTAGACGCGGCAGAGATCACTAGAGCCAACCCCAGCAACAGCATGGCCGGCGTGCCGAGCAGTCGTTGCAGGGTGATCAGCACATCTTTGTCTTCTCCGCCCTGCAGGCCGGCAAACACCCCGAGTAAACCAAACGCTAAAATGAGCAGCGCCGACAGCCAAAAAGCATGCAAAAAGCTGCGTTTGGTGGTGTCCCGGTCGGCGATAAAGCCTCGGTCCATCATCACGGGGTCATGCAGCGGATAACTCAGCACCTGTAACAGCGCCACCACCAGCAATATCCAGCCAGGGCTATCCCATTGCGGGCTGCTGGTCAGCACGCTTTGCCAATCAAACAGAGGGTGCAACAACGTCATACCGACCAGCAATACAATAAGCACGATCAGCAACCCCATTTGCAGCACATCGGTACGCAACGAAGCGCGCAGGCCACCGGTCATGGAATAGACCAGCGTCAGCGCCGACACCGCAAGAATGGCACCGGTATAGGCACCGGATCCCGCCACCCCAAATACCATGCCCACCACCAGCAAGTTGGCAAATACCTCGGTCAGCAATCGCATTGATATCAGCAGATTGAAACAGCTGCTGCCCGCTCGACCAAACCGCGCCACCAAAAAGGCCTGAATATTATGCACGCCGTATTGATAACGCAGCCGATCGACGATCAGCCAGCCGGTAACAAAGGAGCCGTAATAGGCGCTGTAAGCCAGAGCCCCTGCAATACCATACAAATAGCCGAGAATGGCGGCATTGAGCAACGAACGGGCAAAAATCCAGGTGGTGACCTGGGAAAATGTCAGCGTGAGCAATCCGGGCGATGCGCCCTGTTCGTCTCGACCTGAGAAGAATCCTTCAGCGGTGCGTACCCGGGGCGCAAGCCACACACTCAGCATGCCCCCCCCCGCAAGCAGCACAATCAAGGTAGCAACGGGAAAGTCGACCATGTAGATCTCCTTATCATCAGGTCAGTTTAAAGGCTATCGTACGGCATCAATATCCGACACCGTTTTCAATTCAATAACCCGGCGTCAGCATAGGGGCCACAACCCCCTCCACGGTAAAGGTACGTCGTGGCAGACGACCCGGCTATTACAAATGCATGTTATTTTTAAATACATTGATCCAGGCGCCCCACCTCACTGTAAGAATCGACTACATCCTTGCGACTTTGTGTATAACCTTCATTATGAATACCGGCCAGGCCTACCCCATCGCCCTAAAAGGATATTTTTATGCGCAAACCCCTGTTGCTGACTCTGCTGTTGCTACTGGTTGCCCTGTTTTTCATCTTCGATCTGGGCGACTGGTTTACGCTCGAAGCCTTGAAACAACAACAGGCACAGATTGGTGCGCTGCGGGCCGAATCCCCTTGGTTGATTGCCGCCGGCTTCTTCGCGCTGTATGTCGTAATGGCGGCATTGTCTTTGCCCGGTGCCGCCATCATGACCCTGGCCGCGGGGGCCTTCTTCGGCGTATGGCAAGGGCTGGTACTGGTATCGTTTGCTTCTAGCATAGGTGCCACTTTGGCCTTTCTGGTGTCCCGCTTTCTGCTGCGGGATCAGGTACAGCATCGCTTTGGCGAAAAACTCAAGGCCATCGACAAAGGCATCAGCCGAGACGGCGCCTTCTACCTGTTTACCCTGCGGCTGGTACCGGTGTTCCCCTTCTTCGTCATCAATCTACTGATGGGACTCACCGCCCTGCCCGCTCGCACCTTCTACTGGGTAAGCCAGCTCGGTATGCTGCCCGGTACCCTGGTGTACGTGAACGCTGGCACCCAGCTGGCCGCCATCGACAGCCTGAGCGGCATATTGTCACCCACTCTGTTGGCCTCTTTCGCCCTGCTCGGCATTTTTCCGCTGCTGGCCCGCGCAGTGCTGCGACTGGTGCAACGCCGCCGAGTCTATGGCGGCTTCAACAAGCCCCGCCATTTCGACCGCAACCTGATCGTGATCGGCGCCGGTGCCGCCGGTCTGGTCAGCGCTTACATAGCGGCGGCGGTCAAGGCGAAAGTCACCCTGATTGAAGCGGACAAGATGGGCGGCGACTGCCTTAACACCGGCTGTGTGCCAAGCAAGGCATTGATCCGCAGCGCCAAGCTGGCCCACCAGATGCGCCACGCCGAGCAATACGGCCTGACCCGCACCCAGCCTGCCTTCAGCTTCAAACAAATCATGCAGCGCGTGCAGGCCATTATTCAGAAGGTCGAACCTCACGACAGCATAGCGCGCTATACCCGGCTGGGCGTTGACGTGTTGCAGGGGTACGCCAAGCTGCTCGATCCCTGGACGGTAGAAGTGACGCAGGCAAACGGCACCACGCAACGATTGACCACCCGCAGCATCATCATCGCCGCCGGTGCCCGAGCTGCCGTGCCGCCGATACCCGGCCTGGATCAGGTGGACTACCTCACCAGCGATACCCTGTGGGACGACATGGCCGACCGGGACACGCCGCCCAAACGGCTGCTGGTAATGGGGGGAGGCCCCATCGGTTGCGAGCTGGCGCAGACCTTTGCCCGACTGGGGTCCGAGGTCATCTTGCTGCAACGCAACCCGCACCTGATGCCTAAAGAAGACGGGGAAGTGAGTGAATGGGTCAAAAATGCCCTCAGCCATGACGGCGTTCGGGTGCTGACCGAGCATAGCCCGCTACGCGTAGAGCGAGGCGCCGATGGTATTCGCGTAATAGCGATGCATCAGGAGCAGGAAGTCATACTGGAATGCGATGACTTGTTGCTGGCGCTCGGCCGCCAGGCGCGGTTGCAGGGCTACGGACTGGAAGCCCTGGGCATCCCCACCGATCGCACCGTGACCACCAACGAGTATCTGGAAACCCTGTATCCCAATATTTACGCCGCCGGCGACGTGGCGGGCCCCTACCAGTTTACCCACACCGCCGCTCACATGGCCTGGTATGCCAGCGTGAATGCCCTGTTCGGCCACTTCAAGCGTTTTAAGGTCGATTATTCGGTGGTGCCCTGGTGTACTTTCGTCGACCCGGAGGTAGCCCGGGTGGGCCTGAGCGAGCAGGAAGCCAGGGCGCAGAATGTCGCCTATGAGGTGACCCGGTTTGAGCTGGACGAGCTGGACAGGGCCATTACCGACGGCTCGGAACAAGGCTTTATCAAAGTACTGACCGTCCCCGGCAAAGACCGGATTCTGGGAGTGACCATCGTCGGCGAACATGCGGGTGATTTGCTGGCCGAATATGTGCTGGCCATGAAACACAAACTTGGCCTGAACAAGATCCTGGGCACCATTCATGTTTACCCCACCCTGGCGGAAGCCAACAAGTACGTAGCCGGAGAATGGAAGCGCGCCCATGCCCCAGAGCGGGTGCTGAGCTGGCTGGGCCGTTACCATCAGTGGCGACTGGGCAAGGAATAACACAATAACGGGCCGAGATGCATGCTGCATCTCGGCCCGATTCACACAACCTGTCTTTTACCTATTAAGGCCTGTACCTATTAAGGCCTGTACCTGTTATGGTCTGCAATAACCGGGGAGTTTTTTACCCCGTTTCTCTAACATTTTGCACTGACGATTATCAACACCGTCACCCATCGACAAGGTTTGAACAAACGCTCCTGTGTTAGCCGATACGGTAGCAGCCTGGGCCGGTAACATAGCGACGGTAAACACTGCCGCCAGCATAACTGAAACAATGGCTTTCATAATGCATCCCCTTCACCTAAATGAATAGCCTCGTCATAGATCCTAACTTCCGTTGCCTGCAAGGCCTGAGTCTATCAACCGGGCACATACCCGTCCGTTATGGCAACTGCGTCTAACGGTTACTCATAAAGACGGGATAAAAGAGGATTTTATTACAAAAAAATAACATTATTTTACGTTCGGCTGCTCGGTTTGTCTGCTGTCAACTCAGCGATTCACCCAAAAAATCCAGCAACATCCGCACCTTGGGCGATAGGTGACGGTTGTGCGGATAGAGCGCCCAAATACCGTCATCAGGCTCCTGATAATGCTCCAGTAAAGGGACCAATTGACCCTCATCCAGCGCTGGCTGTACGTAATAATCCGGCAACTGCACTATACCTATGCCTTTCAAGGCGGCATCCAGCAGCGCCCAGCCGCTGTCGCAGCGAATATTGCCTTTTACCCGCACATTGCGCGGCTTGCCCTGCTCTTGAAAGCGCCAGTAATCCAGGTTGCCCTGCAGGCAGTTATGTTGCTCCAACTCCGATAACGAGTGCGGCACCCCATAGGTGGACAGGTAATGGGGCGAGGCGCACACATACTGGGTGCGATAAGAGAGCCGCTTGGCCATCATGCTCGAATCTTCCAGTTTGCCCAGCCGTATTGCCAGATCAAACCCCTCCGCCACCAAATCCAGCTTCTGATTGGTCAGGTGCATCTGCACTTCCAGCTCGGGATAACGGAGCACAAAGTCGTTAACCAGAGGGGCTATGGTTTTCTCGCCAAAGGTGATCGGCGCCGTCAGCTTTAACTTGCCTTTCGGCGCCAGCTGCAGATTGGTAATGGTACGTTCGGCTTCTTCCAGTCCGTCCAGCACTTGCCGACAGTGTTGATAATAGATTTGCCCGGCTTCCGTTACCGACACCTTGCGGGTTGTCCGGTAAAACAACTTGGTCGACAGCCGTGCTTCCAGGGCGCTTACCTGGCGACTGACCTGGGCGGTAGAAACACCCAATCTCTTGGCTGCCCGGGTAAAGCTTTCACCATCGGCCACCGCCACAAATTCACTCACTCCTTCCCAGATAAACATGGTTACGTCCTTATCACGAAGCCGGTCTCTTTATCTAAAGCATACTTTAAGACTATTACTATCTGGTAAAGGTTATTTAATAAATTTGGTCATTATCACCAGCTCGAAAGCGAATATAATATCACCACTGCCACCACGGCACCCGTTTTCTGGGAGATACAGATGAGTATTGAAAACCTGAGCTGTAACAAGAGCTTCGATGGCTGGCACAAACAGTACAGCCATTATTCAGAAACGCTGAATTGCACCATGCGGTTTGCCATTTACCTGCCGCCACAGGTATCTAGCGGTGACAAGGTGCCGGCCTTATACTGGCTGTCTGGCCTGACCTGCACCGATGAAAATTTCATGCACAAAGCCGGTGCCCAGCGCATTGCCGCCGAGCTGGGCATGGCCATTATTGCACCCGATACCAGCCCTCGCGGCGATGAAGTGGCGGATGATGACGGTTACGATCTGGGCAAGGGGGCGGGTTTCTACGTCAACGCTACCCAAACACCCTGGAGCCGACATTATCGCATGTACGATTATGTGCTGAACGAACTGCCGGCGCTTGTCGAGTCCATGTTCCCACTCAACGATCAAAGATCCATTGCCGGTCATTCCATGGGCGGTCACGGTGCTCTGGTGCTGGCCATGCGCAATCCGGAACGCTACCGCTCGGTATCGGCCTTCAGCCCCATCAGCAACCCGGTCAATTGCCCCTGGGGCAAGAAGGCGTTCAAGACTTACCTGGGCAAAGACACCGCAGCCTGGGCCGAGTATGACGCCAGCCTGCTGATGCGCAGTGCCAGCCGCTTCGTGCCAGCGCTGGTGGATCAGGGCGAAGCCGATAACTTTCTCACCGAGCAGCTCATGCCGGAGGCACTGGAAGCCGCCGCTAGCCACAGCGGTTATCCGCTAGTGCTAAATCGGCGAGAAGGCTATGATCATAGCTATTACTTTATCGCCAGCTTTATCGAGCAGCACCTGCGCTTTCATGCCAAGCACCTCACTCGCTAATGCATACCCGCTAGTGACTAAGCCCCGAAGTACTTTTCTTCGGGGCCATTAGCCTGCTGTCCTCCAGCGCCACAAACTACACTTGCAACACTTCCTGTATTTACCACGCTAATTAACTCAACACTCACCAATCTCATCATTTGGAGGCTGACATGATCGTTCGGCAAAAACCGCATGCGCTTAAGCTGTTTTTTACCCTGCGCGGCTCTGTCATTCCGCAGATTTATCCGCAGATTTTGCTGATCACTCTGCTCAGTACCTTAATAGCTGGCATTCAGCATGGGTTTCCCGGCTTTTTTTCTTCTTACAGCACAGCTCCCTTCACCTTGCTAGGCGTTGCCTTGTCTCTGTTTCTCGGTTTTAGAAACAACGCCAGCTACGCACGCTGGTGGGAGGCGCGATAACAATGGGGGCAGTTAACCATAGATGCTCGCAGTCTGGCCCGCCAAGTGATCTCCTTTATGGATGAGGAAACCGAGACCGGGCGGCACACCCAGCGGCGGATGATCCACCTCACCATCGCCTTTACCCACGCCTTGCGCCATCGACTGCGTGACACCTCGCCCTGGCAGGACGTCGACCGCTTTGTGGAGCCCGAGCATCATGCCAGCCTGCGCCAGGCGCAAAACCTGCCCGAATGCCTGCTGCGGCTGATGGGCAAGAAGGTCGGTTACAGTCGGCGCCAGCGATTATTATCGGAGTTTCTGGTGCAAAGCATGGACGAACGGCTGACCTCCATGACCGGGGTATTAGCCGCCTGCGAGCGCATTCAGAATACGCCGCTGCCGTTTGCCTATACCCTGCTGGTACATCGCACTACCTATCTATATTGTTTTATGTTGCCCTTTGGCCTGGCCGCCAACGATCTGCCGCTTAACGCGCTGTCACGCACCATCGAAATCAACCTGCTGGAAGCGCTGGAAGAAACCGAGCTTCCCCCCGCCATCACCCCCATAGACGGCTGCCTATCCTAGCCCCGCTGCCGCCGAACAGGCGGCACACCTGGATTGTTACTGACAATCAAAAGTTATTTGCATTTTGCTGTAATTATCCGTGAGCGCAGAAGAAATATAATACCGTGCCGGCTACCCGCAGACCGGTAAACCCAAGCGTGAAAGCTTGGTAACAAAGAGTAAGGCCGATTGGCCTGATTGATTGACTTGATACCGAGGTTTTTATGACGCCATCCCTTACTCCGCGCCTGGCACAACTGGCCGATGCCGACTTGATCCGGCCGCTGGCCCATATTCGTCGCGGCATAGAAAAAGAAGCCTTGCGGGTTACTCCCCAAGGCCGGCTGTCCCAAGAGCCGCACTTGCACACACTGGGCTCGGCGCTCACGCACCCGCACATCACCACCGACTATTCAGAATCGTTGTTGGAGTTTATTACGCCGCCCAGTGAACAGATTGGCGACACCCTCGGCTTTATGGAGCAGCTGCATCGTTATGTCGTCAGCCAGCTTGAGGACGAACATTTGTGGCCCGCCAGCATGCCCTGCGCCTTACAGGGGAATAACAGCGTACCCATTGCCGAATACGGCAGCTCTCGTGCCGGCCAAATGAAACATATTTATCGCCGCGGGCTGGATGTACGCTATGGCCGCATTATGCAGAGCATTGCCGGCATTCATTTCAACTTCTCGTTGCCCGACAGCTTCTGGCAGGGCTACCGGGAGTTGCTCGGCAGCCAGGACTCGCTGACCGACTTTCGCTCGGCTCAGTATTTTGCATTGATCCGCAACTTTCGCCGCTACGGCTGGCTGCTGCTGTATTTATTTGGTGCCTCGCCCGCGCTCAGCCGCTCCTTTATGGATGGCCGCCCGCACCAGCTGGCAAGCCTTGGCACCGACACACTCTATCTGCCCTTCGCCACCTCGTTACGCATGAGCGGATTAGGCTACCAAAGCGACGCCCAGGCCGACTTGAACATCAGCACCAACAGCTTGGCGGAATACGGCCGCGATCTCACTTGCGCCCTGAACACGCCTCACGCGCCCTATACTCGCATCGGAGTCGAGGTTAACGGCGAATCCCGCCAGTTAAACGACCATATTCTGCAGATAGAAAACGAGTATTACAGCGATATTCGGCCCAAGCGGGTAACCCATGCCGGGGAAACGCCGCTGCAGGCCATGGCCAACCGCGGTGTGGAATACATAGAAGTGCGCAATCTAGACATCAACCCTCTGTTGGCGCTGGGCATAGATGACAGCCAGATACGTTTTCTGGATACCTTTTTACTGTTCTGCCTGTTGCAAGGCAGCCCGGAAATTGGTGAGCAGGAGCAACGGCGCCTGGCCCGCAACCACACTCGCGTGACCGAGCAGGGCCGTCGGCCCGATCTGCTGCTTGAAACCGCCAGCGGTGAACTCAGCCGTGCAGCCTGGGGCGAGCAATTGTTTGCCGAGCTGGACGCCATCGCCCAGCTGCTGGACAAGGCCGGTAGTGGCTATAGTGATGCGCTGCAACACTTCAAGCCCATGTTGCAACAGCCCGAGCTCACGCCCTCGGCCCAGATTTTGCAGCAATTGACTGCCACCGAGCAAAATTACACGGACTGGGTGCAAAACAGAGCCACCGAGCTGACGCAACACTGGCAACAAACCCCGCTTGAGCAAGAGCAAAGCCGCTATTTCACACAACTGGCCAGTTCATCACTGGCGGCACAATACGAATTGGAAGAGCAAGAAGCAGGCAGACCGTTAATAGCAGTGTAAACTTGCCATAATCGAGTCAAAAACTGGCGGACTGATGACTGCAGGCCCCTGTTACCATGCTCTCGCCCCTGCGTGACTTGTGTTATTACACCGACAATGCCATTTTATTCCTTGAACCGACTCAAAGGTGACTTAATCAATGGAATGGACACTGTTTGCGCTTGTTACCCTGATAACGGCCACCATTACGGTACTGCCACTATCGCGCTGTGAGGCCTGGTGGATAAGAGGGCTCGACTTTCCTCGCGTACAATTTATGACTCTGGCCGGCGTGGTTATGCTGTTCGCCCTGTGGCGGCTCGATTTATCCCATCTCGGCAGCCTGGCAATAGTAGGCATCAACTTCGCCTGCCTGCTTTATCATGCTTGGTGGATATGGCCCTACACGCGTCTGCACCCAAAGGAAGTGAAGTCGGCATCGGCCGCACAGGCTGAACATACCATCAAAATCCTGTCGTCCAATGTACTGGCCACCAACAACAATGCGCAGTGTCTGATTGATCTGGTGCACCAATATTCACCCGATATATTGGTGACGCTTGAATCTACTCATTGGTGGCAGCAACAGCTGGCCGTACTGGAAACCGATTATCCCCACACCATAAAGTGCCCGCTTGATAACCTTTACGGCATGCACGTGTATTCTCGTCTGCCGCTTGAAAACAGCACCATAGAATATCTGGTACAAGACGATGTACCCTCCATGCACTGTTTGGTACAACTGCCCTGTGGCGCCAAAATAAGAACCCACTTCGTACATCCGGCCCCTCCCAGCCCTACCGAAAATGACGAATCCACAGAACGGGATGCCGAGTTGCTGGCCGTGGCCGATAGTGTCGCCGACGCTCGTTTGCCTGTCATAGTGGCCGGTGATCTCAACGACGTGGCATGGTCAACCACCACCCGGCTATTCAGAAAAATCAGTGGTTTGCTCGATCCCCGTATCGGCCGTGGCATGTTCAACACCTTTCATGCCCAGCATTGGTTTATTCGCTGGCCGCTGGATCATTTGTTTCATAGCCATCATTTTCGCGTCATCAAACTACACCGTTTAACACTCACGGGATCTGATCATTTTGCGCTGCTCACCTGTCTCGGCTTTACGCCAAATAAAGATAATGGCCACAGCGAGCTTCCCGTTGATACCGACGACCAGCAACTGGCTGAACAGAAAATGGCAAAGGAAAATGTGAATAAAAGCGACGTGCCCGAGCTCATCAAATAGCATCTGGTTAGCTGCCGGCAATCACGGTTAGCCGTTATCACCGGCACGCTCACATGCATGTTGGCATAACTCGTTATACAGAGCGCAGCAGATGGGGCGCGGTGCGATTCATCGCCTCGAATACCCTCAAGCTGGCATAGGCATCGTTGGCAGCATAGCTCTGCTGGGCGGTAGATAAGGACGTTCCTGCCCAGTTAGACAGCGTCACTTTTCTGGATTTGGCCAGATACTCGCCCAGCACAATGGCTACCGCGGCCTGCAGCCCCACCTGTTGCTTGTAACCCAGCCGTTTTACCGCCCCAGACAACTCCTGGGTGGCCGTTAGCTCGATACCAAACTTGCGCAGTACCGGTCCTCGGTCCGATTTTAGGCCAAAGCCGACTTTCATTATTTGTGGTGACTGCAGCACGTCGGCCAGCAGCTGATGCGCCGCACTCTGGCTGGCCAAGTTCCCGGCTCTGAACAAAAAGGCGTGCTCCAACGTGGCCAGCTGCACCAGATGCGGGCCAGTATTGGACTCGCCTACCTTAAAGGTGGGCTTGCTCTCGGTATCAAAGCCCAGATGGGTACAGTTAACCAGCAAAGCCCGAGCAAAGCTTGCGTCCTCGGCGCTTTCCACCAGATGAATGTGCGTGTTTGCCAGACCACTAAAGGCTGGGAGCTGTCGCATGGCGTCTTTGGTGGGTCTTTCCAGGTACTGACGGGTATTCATATGGCCTCGTGTAATGTGAAAAATATCGCTACCGCCACGGACGATACACAGCACCTATCGCATTGATAAGTACAAGCAACTTAAGTTAATGGCACAGGGATGTTATACCTATCTTTACAAGGCGGCGACAAACTGGTGCAAACATCGGTTAGCGGTGACTCGTCGTCTGTTTGACCGAGCAGTTCAATTAGCATCACCCACCCTGGAGACATCATTGATGAGCGACAATAAACAGCACGCAAGCAACGCCGGCAAATGCCCGGTGATGCACGGATCTCACACCAAGCTGGGTGACAAGGCCTCGGCCAATCGTCATTGGTGGCCAAACCAGCTGAACCTCAAGGTACTGCACCAGAATTCTGCCAATATGAACCCGCAGGGCGAACAGTTCAACTACGCCGAGGCCTTTAAAACGCTCGATTTAGCGGCAGTAAAACAGGATCTGCACGCCCTGATGACCGACTCCCAGGACTGGTGGCCCGCCGACTACGGCCATTACGGTCCCTTCTTTATTCGCATGGCCTGGCACAGCGCCGGCACCTATCGCATTGGCGATGGCCGTGGCGGCGCCGGCAGCGGCTCGCAACGTTTTGCTCCGCTCAACAGCTGGCCGGATAACGGTAATCTGGACAAGGCCCGTCGCCTGCTGTGGCCCATCAAGCAAAAATACGGCAACAAACTGTCATGGGCCGATTTGCTGGTATTAACCGGCAACGTGGCGCTGGAGTCCATGGGCTTCAAGACCTTCGGCTTTGCCGGTGGCCGTGAAGACATCTGGGAGCCGGAAGAAGATATTTACTGGGGCGCAGAAGAAGAATGGCTAGCTACCAGCGACAAAGCCAACAGCCGCTACTCGGGTGAGCGCCAGCTCGAGAATCCGCTGGCCGCGGTGCAGATGGGGCTGATTTACGTCAATCCGGAAGGCCCGGACGGCAACCCCGACCCGCTTGGCTCGGCCCGCGATATTCGCGAAACCTTCGCCCGCATGGCGATGAACGATTATGAAACGGTCGCGCTCACCGCCGGCGGTCATACCTTTGGCAAGACTCACGGTGCCGGTGATGCGTCCCAACTGGGGCCCGAGCCCGAAGCCGCGCCTCTCGAGGCCATGGGCTTTGGCTGGATCAACAGCATGGGCACAGGCGTGGGGGAAAACACCATCACCAGCGGCCTGGAAGGCGCCTGGACCCCAACCCCTACCCAGTGGGACATGAGTTACTTCGACACCCTGTTCGGCTACGACTGGGAGCTGACCAAGAGCCCGGCCGGCGCCCACCAGTGGACGCCAAAAGGCGATGCCGCCAAAGGCACTGTGCCGGATGCCCACAACCTCAACAAGCGCCACGCCCCCATGATGTCGACTGCCGACATGGCCATGCGCGAAGATCCGGCCTACCGCAAGATCTCGGAACATTTTCATGCCAACCCGGACGAATTTGCCGATGCCTTTGCCCGCGCCTGGTACAAGCTGACCCACCGCGATATGGGCCCCATTTCGCGCTATCTGGGCCCCGAGGTACCGGCAGAAGAACTGATTTGGCAAGACCCGGTGCCGGAGGTCGATCACGAACTGGTGAACGAGCAGGACATCGCCAACCTCAAAAAAACACTGCTGGCATCCGGGCTGTCGATATCCGAACTGGTCGCCACCGCCTGGGCCTCCGCGTCTACCTTTCGCGGCTCCGATAAACGCGGCGGCGCCAATGGAGCCCGCATTCGCCTGGCTCCGCAAAAAGACTGGGAAGCGAACCAGCCCGAGCAACTGGCCAGGGTGTTGAAGGTACTGCAAGACATACAAAGCGACTTCAACCAGGCGCAGACCGGCAACAAGCGAGTCTCGCTGGCGGATCTCATCGTACTGGGTGGCGCCGCGGCCATCGAGCAGGCCAGCAAAGACGCAGGCAGCCCTGCACAGGTGCCCTTTGTGCCCGGGCGCACCGATGCCTCGCAAGAGCAGACCGACGTAGAGGCTTTTGCGCCACTCAAGCCGGAGGCCGACGGCTTTCGTAACTATCGCCGCACCAAATTCACGGTGTCGGACGAAGAAATGCTGATCGACAAGGCACAGCTGCTGCAATTGACGGCGCCACAAATGACGGTGCTGATAGGCGGACTGAGAGTGCTGGATGCCAACTATCGCCAGGCGCAGCACGGTGTCTTTACCCGACATCCCCAAACCCTGAGCAACGACTTTTTCGTTAACCTGCTCGACATGGGCACGGCGTGGGCCCCCGCGGCCGGCGAGGAAGACGTGTTTGAAGGAAGAGACAGAAAAACCGGCAACCTGAAGTGGACCGCCACCCGCGTTGACCTGATTTTTGGATCCAACTCCCAGTTACGAGCGGTGGCAGAAGTGTATGCCTAGGCCGACGCCAAAGAGCGGTTTGTGCGTGACTTTATCAGTGCCTGGAACAAGGTAATGAACGCAGACCGCTTCGACCTGGCCTGATGTAAACCAACCCTGGAATGATCAAGGCCCCACCTCGGTGGGGCCTTGATCATTCCCTAGGCTAGGTCGCCTTGCCAACCCCCCAATGTCGCTGCATTTCAAAGTACAGAAAAGACGCCGTCCAGGTAATGAGCACCAGACCGGTCAACGACTCTATGCCTGTCAAATATCTCAAATCGCCATTGGGCTGAATGTCGCCAAAGCCGAGGGTGGTGAATACCGTGAACGAGAAATAGCCGCAATCCATCAGGCTGCCATCGAAGCTGCCGCTCAAATGCCCCCAGTTATCGCTTCTATTCATGAAGTAATAGGCAATGGCGAATATCCAGATCTCGAATGCGTGGGCGATTAACGCGCCACACACACCAAATACAATTCGGTAGCGATGAGTGATCTTCATCTTTGGAATGAACAGGGTGATACGATAAAGAAATTCGTAATGCACCATCACCGACACTGCCACCACCAGGGTATTGATCAGAAATACAGAGATCATTCAGCCTCGCTCGTCCTTGATTTTTCACCTTTCATTATACTGCTTGATGATAAACGAAAAGCAAAACGCCGCAGCGATTGCCATGCAATCATTGCATTTGCAGCTCAAGACAAGCCTGAAGACTTGTTATTCGCTTTACTGCAACACCTAGAGTATAGCGAGATGATTAAACGTAGATCTGCCCTTTCAGGTACAGCACACCGTAGCCGGACACCAGTACCCGGTCGTTGACCACACGGCAATGCAGCATCCCGCCTCGGGCCGAGGCCTGGTAAGCCACCAGCTCCGATTTAGACAAGCGTTGTGCCCAGTAAGGGGCCAGCGCCGCGTGTATTGAGCCGGTCACCGGATCTTCATCACCCCCATTGGCCGGCCAGAAGTAGCGGGACACAAAATCATGCTCGGTCCCCGCCGCCGTCACCACCACATCGAATGGGGCCAGGGTTTTCAGCAACTCCGACCGATAACTCAGCTCACGCACCTCGGCTTGTGATGCCAATACCACCATGTAGGCCTGGCGGTTTTTCAGGACCTCGACCGGGGTGGCCGACAGCCCTTCCAACAGTGCGGCGGGCACCTTTGCCACCGGCTCGGGTGCCTGATTGGGAAAGCTCATCTCGATGCGGCCGTCAGCCAATTGCACCACCGTCAGGCTGCCCACGGTTTGGGTGACATATTCGATTTCACCGGCACAGCCCAAATGGTTGAACAGCACGAACGACGCCGCCAGGGTGGCGTGACCACAAAAGTCGATTTCGGTGAGCGGAGAAAACCAGCGTATCGCATAGCGGCCCTGGTCGAGCACCTTGATAAAGGCGGTTTCTGACAGGTTGTTTTCGGTGGCAATCTGTTGCATCAAGGCGGTTTGTGGCCACTCGGCGACCGGCACCACGGCGGCCGAGTTACCCTTGAACTGTTGGTCGGTAAACGCATCTACCACAAATAAAGGTAATTCCATTCAATGAACTCCATTTTATGTTCACTTTGCTGTCATTTGTGCCTTTACCAATGCCGCCACTTGCTGGTACTGGCTATCGTGTTCGCACGACAGGCCCGCAATCACCCCCAGCCGGTTTTGTTCCGGCTGATTCTGGCTCAGCTTCCATTGGCCGGTGATGGCGGTAATGTCAATTTCCAGCCCCACAATGGCCGGCAACATTTTCTGTATATAGCCTTGCGGCGCATCGGATGTTGACCATGGCACCGGCTGGCCCGCCTCATGCCGAGTCGTTAAATTGTCGATGAAGGCGCGTAGCCAGTTTTCATCCTGCACATAGCGCATTACTCCGGTTACATGCACCACCACATAATTCCAGGTCGGCACTGCCCTGCCGGTTTCCTGTTTGGTGGGGTAATGGTTGGGCGAAATATAACAATGTGGGCCGTTAAAGATAACAAGCACCTCGGATTGCTCGCTTACCGTCTTCCACAAGGGGTTGGCCCGGGCGATGTGCGCCTGCAGTACCTTTTTACCATTCACTTCAGTCAGCACCATCGGCAAGTGGTTTGCCGCTATGCCCGAGCTTGAATACGTCACCAGGGTGGCGAAGGGATAATCCCGAATCACGCCTTCCAGCTCGGCGCCGTTATCTTGTTTGAACTTGCCTGGAATATGCAAAAAATCCTCCTTGATGGTGTATCGGTGAGCCTTACAATAGCATCACACTTGGTCAAATGGCTCTCATTTAAACGCCCCCGAGTCTTGCCCACAATGCATGATTAACGATAACAGTCACAGCCACTTTCTGGCCTCGGCAATCACGCTCTGTACCCGATTGGGCAAGGCGCGATTGCGAGTGACCCCGAGATATAGAATCTCACTCACCGGATGGCTTAATTGATGGCTGTTCACCCGGTCTGGTTGTTGAAACGCGACCACCGCATGGGCCGGCAATACGGTAAACCCCAGCCCCATGCTCACCGGCTCCAGGATCAGGTTGATCTGGTTGGAAAATCCCTTTTTTTCAAACAGATTGCTGTGTTGAAACTCGGGGTAGTTGGCCCCCAGCAGCAGACCCGCATGGTGTGCCCCGTCGGGATGATCGATAAACCCCAGCTGCAGCAAGGTGGGCCAGCTGGGATCCTGTATCGAAGCTGGCGTCACCAGCAGCAAAGGCTCTTCGGCAATGGGCTGGCAACTCACCTCGTCCCTCGTGGCGAGGCGGGTCATAAAGCCGACGTCCAGCGCATCGCTCGCAATGGCTTGTTCTACGTCGGCGTTGGGTGCAAAGCGATAATCGATAATCAGCCCCGGGTGCTGGCATTGCAGCGCCAGCAGGTGAGGATACAACTTAAGGCCCACACTGCCCGGCGACATCACCCGCACCAGCCCTTCATGAGGAGGGTCTTCCCCTACTCGCAGCTCAAGGTTGGCCAGCGAGCGAATAATCACACGCGCCTCACGATACAAGCGCTCGCCCGCCTCGGTCAGCATGAACTGCTTGCCTTGGCGGATCAGCAAGGGTCGACCAAGCTGATCTTCAAGCTTTCGTACATGCTGGCTAACACCGGATTGCGTCATGTGCAAACGCTCTGCGGTGCGGGTGAAATGCCCCACTTCAACCAGGGTACAAAAGCTTCGTAGCCAGACCGGATTAATCATAACAAAAAATACTCATTTTCATGACAGATGATAATTTTACGTAATCACTAGTCCTTTGTAATCTGATATCAACAACCAATCAGGAGAACAAGTGATGGCTAACGTATACCCAAGAAATTTTTCGCACATCGGCATTTCGGTACCCGATCTGGACGCCGCCGTTACATTCTATACCGAGGTGATGGGCTGGTACCTGATCATGGCGCCCACCGAGATCAGCGAAGACGACAGCGCCATCGGCGAAATGTGTACCGGGTATTCGGTGCACAATGGAAAAGCTTTAAAATCGCTCACCTTTCCACCGGTGACCGCATTGGCGTAGAACTGTTTCAGTTCAACAACTAGGTTAATCCGGAAAATAACTTCGAATACTGGAAAACCGGCATCTTCCACTTTTGCGTGCAAGACCCTAATGTAGAAGAGCTGGCCGAGCGCATTGTGGCTGCCGGCGGCAAAAAACGCATGGCAAAACCGCGCTATTACTATCCCGGAAAAAAGCCGTACCGCATGATCTACATGGAAGACCCGTTCGGCAATATTCTGGAGATTTACAGCCACAGCTACGAGCTGATTTACAGCGAAGGCGCCTACTAAACAGACAATGAATGCGCCCATGCTGACTCAATTAATGCGCCCGGCCTGACATCATCAGCATGAATTGGGATCATCATGAAATGAACTGCGGCGATATCCTGTGTATTCGGCGGTAAAAAGTGAGGGAAGCGTCGCCTCCCCCTTTTACAACATGAAATCAAATACGCGGTTCGCTACGCAGCCCCTGAACTACAGAGTAACCCGAGATCAGCACTACCACCATAAAGGGAACACCGGTGATCAGTACAGCCGCCTGCAGCGCGGTTAACCCGCCGCCCAGCAAGAGTGCAATGGCAATCGCCGCCTCAATCATCACCCAAAAAATACGCTGAATGCGCGGAGACGTGACTTTGCCCCCCGAGGTAATGGAGTCGATTACCAGAGACCCGGAGTCCGACGAGGTAATAAAGAACACCATCACCAGCACAATGCCCACCAAAGAGGTAATGGACGACAGCGGCAGTTGCTCCAGCATGGCAAACAACTGCAGCTCCAGTGCCGCGTTCTTCGCACCTTCATAGCCCTGCCCCAGTTGCCACAAGGCGGTGTCACCAAAAGTGGTCATCCAGATCACCGACACCATGGTGGGCACCAGCAATACGGCAATCAGAAATTCACGCACGGTACGCCCGCGGGACACCCGCGCAATAAACATGCCCACAAACGGCGACCAGCTTACCCACCAGGCCCAGTAAAAGGCGGTCCAGCCGTGAATAAAGTCTTCATCGCTGCGGCCGAAGGGATTGGCCAGTGCCGGCAACTCTTTTAGATAAGACAGCAGATTGTTGGCAGCACCGGTGGCAATCAGCAGCGTGGGCCCCACCACCATCACAAACAGCATCAGCAGAATGGCCAGCGCCATGTTGAGCTGCGACATGCGGCGAACGCCCTTGTCGACTCCGGCCACCACAGACACCAGGGTGATGGCGGTAATACCCAGCACCAGCAGCACCATGGTGGTGGTATCGTTCGGCACGCCAAACAGGGAATGCAGCCCGGCCGCCGCCTGCGATGCCCCCAGGCCGAGCGAGGTTGCCAGCCCGAACAGGGTGGCAAACACCGCCAGCACATCAATTACGTGCCCGGGCCAGCCCCACACCCGCTCGCCCAGCACCGGATAAAACACCGAGCGAATGGTCAGCGGCAACCCTTTATTGAACGAAAACAGCGCCAGTGCCAGCGCAATAATGGCGTAGGTCGCCCAGGGGTGCATGCCCCAGTGAAAAATCGAGGTGGCCAGACTTAGCGATTGGGCTGCGCCATCCGAGGCCAGCTGTTCGCCCAGCGGGCCGGCAGTGCCGGTGCGAAGGTCGCCAAAATAGGTAAGCGGCTCAGACACGCAGTAGAACATCAGCCCTACCCCCATGCCGGCGGCAAACAGCATGGCAAACCAGCCCGGGTAACTGAAGTCCGGTTTGGCGTGGGTACCGCCCAGACGAACCCGCCCCAACGGTGAAAAAATCAGCCCAACGGCCAGTATTACAAACAGATTGGTCGACAGCATAAATGCCCAGCTCAGATGGCTGGTGAGATAGTTGCGAATGCCGCCAAAAAAGGGTTCCATCGCCTCGGGCATGGCCAGGGTAACGGCCACAAAGGCCAGAATGACCAACGACGACCAGGTAAATACCGTGCTGTGCAGATCGATTTTCAGCCCGAAAAAGCCGGAGGTGATGTTGTCCTGGCCAATAACATAATCGGTGTCGATAAGGTTGGAATGCCCATCGGGCGAAGGGATACTCTCGGCAGCCGCGCTGGGCGCTGCTGCCTCCCGTCGATAATACGCTTCGTTCATGATGTACCTGTCAGCTGATTGAGTTCAGGGCGGGATAAAAATGGCACCTGGCTTGTCTTGAAGCCGCGCATTCTGAATAATGAGCCACCATCATGGAAACGAAGAGTTTCGATACCCCCATCATGAATCGTGATAACTATGTCTGATCCCTGTCGCCCTCTTGACCTCGTGCTACTGAAAAGCTTTGTTGCCGTGGTCGACAAAGGCGGCTTTACTGCCGCCGCCAACCACCTGCATCTGGCGCAATCCACGATAAGCGCGCACATCAAGCGGCTGGAAAATGTACTGGAACGCTCTTTGCTGCAACGCAAGCTGCAGATGGCGGTGCCCACGGCAGCCGGTGAACGCCTGCTGAGCCACGCCCGCCAAATGCTGCGCCAGAATGCCCAGGCCTGGCAGGACGTGCGGGATCAGCGCCTGGCCGGCGTGGTGCGCCTGGGCATACCCGAAGATTACCTGAGCTATCTGCCCGGGGCGCTTTCCGACTTTGCGGCTCGCTTTCCCGACGTAGAGCTGGCAGTACATTGCGGCCTGAGTGTGGATTTGATTCAACAGGTAAAAACCGGGGCGCTGGATCTGGCCATTACCACCCGCCAGCCCCGCAGCCCCGCAGCCCGGGCGGCAAGGTACTGCGCCGCGAACCCATGGTCTGGGTGGGCGCCGCCGGTTACGATACCCACAGGCGCTCACCCTTGCCGTTGGCGGTGTCCAAACAGGGAGTCTGTATCTTCAGAGAGCACACCCTGGCCAGCCTGGACTCAGCCGCCATTGACTGGCGCATCGCCTACACCAGTGCCAGCCTCTCGGGCCTGTCGGCCGCCGTGCGCGCCGGGTTGGCCATTACCGTGCTAACCCCGTCCATGCTGGGGCCGGACATGCGCGTGCTGGGTACAGAAGATGGTTTACCGGTGCTGCCCAGCATTGAAATCGCCCTGCATCGCAGCACCAAAGCTGCAACCGAAGCCACCGAACAACTGGCGTTGCAACTGCACGCACACATAGCAGGATACAGCGCGGAACACTGGCGCGGCCTCCCCGCTGCAAAAGCCAAAAAAACCATGGGCCACGGCTAACATGGCCGTATTCAGTCTTTTGCTGCGTCGCCGGGCGTTGCAAACCTGCATTGGTGCAGAATAACCGTTTAAATATCCCTTATTTTCACCGCCGGATTGCCTGCCACCAGGCTATTGGCTGCCACATCTTTGGTGACCACGCTGCCAGCACCAACCACGCTGTTATCCCCAATGGAAACACCGGCCAGCACGATGGCCCCGGCACCAATCCATACGTTATCGCCAATGGTCACCGGGGCACAGAGGTTGGCTTTATCCAACCGCTCGGTTGGGTTGAGCGCATGCGACACCGCCAATAACTGTACGTTGGGGCCAATTAAACAGTCGCGGCCAATGGCGATGGCACCCACCTTTAAAGGCGAGTCGAGCACGGTGCAATTGATATTTATGAAGGTGCGATCACCTAGGGTGATTTGATTGCCGTAATCGCAATGGAATGGCGGCTCAATCATCACCTGTTCACCACAGTGGCCGAAAAGCGTTTTCAAGCGTTTCAAATTCCCTTTGCTGGGACTTTTGGCAAAGGTACGGCAAATTTCATGACTGTTTTTACGGGCAGTAATCAGCTCAGGTGTGAGGCTGTTAAATGCGATGTGAGTTGACATTGTTGTGGCTGAAAACCTGGTGAGTGAGTAAAGAGAGGAGCTTGTACAAGCCTAAGCGTTATGGTGGCACCAGAACACAGCTGCGAACAATACATCAAGTGTCATCGCTCTGGTTATGCTTTTTCATCCATGCCGGTAGAAAGTGCCAGGGCACCGCCTAACACCATAAAGAGACCGCCTACCCCACGGTTAACCCGCTTCATGTTTTCGGCTTTGGAAAGCCAGGGGCTGATCTTTGAACCCAGCGCGGCGTACATGAACATGGAGCTGCAATCGATAACAAACCAGGTGCAGGCCAGCACCATATATTGTTCAAGCTGGGGCAATTGTGCATTCATGAAACCGGGGAACAAGGCGATAAAAAACAACAGATCTTTCGGGTTGCTGATGCCAACCATAAAGCCTTTGCGAAACAGCGCATAGCAGGAGTAACTGGCCGATTTATATTCATCAGGCTCGTTGCTTGCTATGTGGATGCTGCCTTCTTGCCAGGAACTGTAACCCAGATAAACAAGATAACAGGCACCGGCAATCTTGATGGCAAAAAACAGATTTTCCGACGCCACCAGCACAGCACCCAGCCCCACGGCTGAAATGCTCATCAGCATCAGAGCGGCAATGGCACCACCCAAAATGGTAGCCATTGCCTTTTTATTACCAAACTTCAAACCATCAGATAAGCAGTACGGCATAACCCATGTGGATCTATAATTTCTACATATAGCTACATTCGGGAGCCTGCCATGAAACGGAACTTGTTAGGTCAGTCACTCACGGCCGA
>NZ_BMKE01000024.1 GCF_014643915.1 Oceanisphaera marina | reverse complement strand
CTCAGGAGTGGTTACGAGCCGTAGTCCGCGCCTGCATCGAAAAAACGAATTACCCCATTCCTGAAGAATTGTGTGCGTCAAGCCACTCTGGGTGAACTGTTACCACTCATCCTCATGGAAATAAACTGATCATCACGCACTCTGATATCACCCGGCCCGTAGGGTTTGATCTCTTTCATAAATTCATTGCTGACCGATGTCCACATTACCCAACCTCCAATCACATTCCACGTCACCGCCAACACGGCGAGCAGAAAAAACCATTTAATGAATCTCATACGAACTCTGTTCCTGTTATCTAAAACCTAAACTTGCGGGTTAGTGCGTCCAGAGCAGACTGCACGGCCTGGGCAGCATCTCGCACTTCTCGAGCAGTTCTTATGGCGGCTTTTCCAGCTCGTCTTACTTCTAAGGCGGCAGCCTTAACGTCTTGCAGACTATCAACAACCGCAGAGCCTGCCTGACGAAGCTTGTCTTTACCCACCTCAATACCACTGTCGATGGCTTGTTCCCAGGTTTGTTCATCCAACCATTCTTCCAGGTTGGGTTGGCCCCCGATTTTAGCAAGATCGGAGAAAGGCAAATCCGCCAAGCCCGCGTCCAGATAGGCCGGCACGTGGGTTTTGAAGGCGAAGCTCTTGAACATATCTGGGTCGATTTCAAGCTCTTGTCTTTGAACCTGCATCTGTGCCGTACGATTGGGATAGCGCTTGCACTCGATAGCAATAGCGTTTCCTTTCATATTTTGTTTTAGACCAATTTCGATATTCTCTTGTAGCAAATAGCGGGCGCTTTTCAGCCATTTTTTACCTTGCTCGCTAAGTCTTGGGTACAACTTAGCGCCGTAGATTGAGCAGTAATAATATCCGTAACTAAGGTAATAATTCGGCGGAAGGTGTCCACAGTTAACATGACGCATCATGAAATTGGCATGGCGTGACCAGTCACTATCTTGGCTATCCAAAGTAATCAGTGCGTCGCGTTTTTGCATCAGGCGCTTTGCGACGGCCTGATCATCCCAGGGGTTCCAAAACGTCGCCCATGCCTTGATCGCTTCCCAGGTTGACACTCCCGTCTTGTTAACATATTCATCATGTAAAGGCTGATAGTAAAACGCACAATTGCCTAATTCACTCAATGCTGCTTGTGGTACTTGCTTGTCGCATACGCTCAATGCCTCCGTAACAGGCGGACTTTCTTCAGTGGCCGTGGCGGAGCGTGCGAGTGCTAAGCTGGATTCCTCCAAGACAGTCTGGTCACCCTCAAAACTGCTTGGCAACAGTGTGGCCAATAAATAAGGGGTTGCTCCAGCCCTGTTACCGAAGCGACCTTCGGCGTTGAAGTTAGCGCTAGATACTAGGAGTTTTTTCACTAACCTAGGCATAACCGGCGTCCCTCTCCCTGGGCTGCCACCGGCCTTAAAAGTAAGCTCGGCCCCTGCCTCTAATACTATTTTTTGCCCAGTCGACTCTCTTCCCGTAAACAAGTGTATTTCTTGGCCCGCAGACACCAGTTTTTTGCTTGCGACTAAGGTATGGCTGTTGCCATCTATGATGTGATGCTCATCGGCCTTGGCGTGCCAATGGTGGGTGAGCATCAACTAATCATGGGGGGCCTATTAGGGTCTTTTATATATAGTCCAAACTGCAATTTTTTGAGTGTAAAGTTTAGCTTAAAAAACCACCAGTTCGTTTATTGGATTTTATAATATATTATCGCATAGCAAAAAATTAGCCATTAGGTCTTGTTCGGAAGGCTATCTACATGAGAATACCCATGACCTACAAACGTTTTTCTAATTTTATTTATATCTATATGATATCTATTTATCACTATCCAGGCGTGAGCCTTTTGCCATAAAGTGGGCGAAAGTGGAATGTGGAGATCAACCAAATACCCATAAGGTGTATAAAATGGTTTATCATATTCCTTTGTGCCTGATAGTGCCCAAGTAATTGCACTTTGTACATAAAGTACATCCGCACTTTCCCATATTGGCCGGCGATAAATCGACAATACATTTTGTGTTTCTCTATCTATTAGAACATAAACAGGATCTATACCCCCCCAATCTGTGGAGTTGTTATGTTCATCTTTTCCTGGAAAAACTTCTAGCACTTCATACCGCCCCTCTTGAGGAGAGTAATATGAGTATCCGGCACCATCTCCAAAGTCGGGTATTAAACACACCAAGTAGACCATCTTTAATGTAAAAAAAACACTGATCAATAGAACGAAAATAGTTAATTTTTTCTTAATTAGAAGGTACATCACGGTCCTCTAAAACAATGTTTACGCTAAAATCAAACGGCAGCTTTTTAACATCAGAAAACAAAAGCAAGTCTCCTCCCTTGTTGTTCTGCTCTCTATATTTACGAAAATCTTTATTTCCAAAAGGTTGTGTAACGCCTACAAAAGGAGTCCAAGATTTAAGTTGCCATTCAAAGCTAATGCGTTCAGGTGATGAATTCGCGACTCCGGCGAGAATGTTTATTCCCGCACCATCAAAATCCCAATGACCCAAATATTGATCACCTATAAACTCGAATGTATCTCGCATATAAACACCAATTTCAGAAATATGTACAGAAGCAATGTTAGTCCCTGCTTTTCGTTTTATCCGAGCGGAAGTGATGGCTGCATAAATTGCAAAATTCCCTAATGAACCATATAAATCATCAACGTTAAATAATTGATAACTTATTACTTGTAATTGAAATTGCCAGTTGTTATGCAGTGACCAAATATCACCATCCCATAAGTAGTTATCACCCACCCTACGACTTGCAAACATCTCTTGACATTTTCTTTTCAGTGTTTTCTGAGCGTCTGGGCTAAATATGTTGTTATTTAATTGAGCAAGTCCTTCTTGCACTTGAGAAAACCCTGATAGCCATGACCACGGAAAAAGTGTTGTATTAATATATTCTTTCGGGAATTTTAATGTCTTTCCTAACTTTTCTTCGCGTGTCATTTCTCTTGCGGGTAGGCTGAACCACAAATCCATAACATCTGCCGATTTTTCCCAATTTAATTTTTTTCTCATTGTAGAAGGAATATCCGTTACTCGGTATTCCTTATTTTTGTTTGACGTTTTACTTGTTTTTGACGTCTTACTTACTTCTGGAGGATTAAACACATCGGAATAGTCGACCTCATTTAGCTTAACCATTTCATTATGAGTAGAAGCATTACTAGCAAAGTGAGTGGTTAGTAGCGATGAAGAAGCCTTTGAAAAAGTCACTTTATTGCCAAAAACATTGCCAATACTACCCAAACTGCCAAGCAGCGGCAAAAGTATTTTAGATCTGCTGCCAGCGCTAGGTTGGCCCCCATTATTTAAATCAATCGTCGGACCAACTAAGGTCACACCACTGGGATCCAGCTTCAAAAAGCTGCCGCCAGCTTTAAAGGTAAGCTCGGCGCCCGCTTCCAACACCACTTTTTGCCCGGTCGACAGGTGAATTTCCTGCCCTGCTGATACCAGTTCTTTGTTTGCAATTAAGGTGTGACGACTGCCGTCTACCACATGATGCTCATCCGCCTGGCTCTGATAATGATGGGTGCCGTGCACCGTATGGTGGTGTTCGCCGCGTACTTCAAAAATGTGCTGGCCTTCAATCAGCTGCTGGCGGTCGTTCACAATATGGCTGTGGCTGTTATTTTCAATGCGCTCTTGATAGTCCCTAGCGGCATGCAGGTAGATTTCTTCGCTGCCAGCTTTGTCTTCAAAGCGCAGTTCGTTGCTGCCCTCACCGCCGGGGCTGCTGGCGGTTTTAAAGGTGGAGCGGGTTTTGTGCTCGGGCAGTGCATAGGGCAGTTGGTTATTGCCGTTAAACAAACAGCCGGTGATGATGGGCCTATCGGGGTCGCCGTTAATAAAGCTGACTAATACTTCCATGCCCACTCTGGGCAAGATTAACTGGCCATAGCCGTTACCGGCCCAGCCCTGACTGACCCGCAGCCAGGTACTGGTTTTTTCATCGCCCTGTCCTTCACGGTCCCAGTAAAACTGCACCTTTACCCGGCCGTATTCGTCACAGTAAATCTCTTCGCCCGCAGGGCCAGTCACGATGGCACTTTGCTGGCCGGGAACCTGGGGTTTGGCGGGGCAAGGTGGCTTATAGGGGCTGGTCCAGGGCTGGGCAGTAAAGGTGTTGCTATAGGTGCTCTGGCCGTCCGCCAATTCACCCAATACTTGCGGCTGTTTGCCCTGGTAGCTGAGCTGGGTAATCAACCAGGCCTGATTGAACTGCGATTCGGGATGCTCGCCGAGCGGTTGATAATGGCCGGCCATCAGCTGCGGGCTGTCACTGGCGCCGTCTACCTGTTCGCGGTCGTGGCGATGGCGAGCCAGACTCAAGTCGGTCAGCTGGCTGCCGCGGGCCTGGCTGGTAAAGGGGCCGGGCCAGCTGTAATCCTCCAGCCCGTGCTCATCGGGGCTGTCTTGGGCATCGTCTTGGGCTTGTTGCACCAGGCTGTTGGGGTGCAACTGCAAACTGGGGCGAGTAAAGTCGGTGTCGCGCAGGCTGACGCTTCCCGAGCGTACCTCCGGCCCGACACGAAAGCGATGAATGGCGTGCTGCTCGGTGGCCAGGCCCGCTTCGGCTTTAAAGGGTAACTCGGCCAGGGTATCTAACCCTTCCGGACCATCGGCCAATATCAGCAGCGTGCCGTCGGGCCCATGGGCAAAGTGATAATGAATGCCTTCTTCGGCCAGAATGCGCTCAATAAACGCCAGTTCGGTTTCATTGTATTGCACACAATAGTCGCGTAGCGGGTAGTTACCACTTAATCGCCAGCTGCGGGTGTCGGCGCTCAGTCCGGCCTCGGTCAGCAGTTGCTCGACGATGTCGGGCACGCTGACGTTTTGAAAGATGCGCACCCCGCGGCGCAACGCCAACAGGGCCAGGGGCGGCACCAGGGTCAGCTGATAACGAAGATGGCGGTCACTGCGGTCCAGCTCGGCCATGGCAAACACCAGGCCGTGCACGTAGCGCTGGGTGCCGTGGGGGCTCTGTAACACCAAGGTAGCGGGCTGTTGCAATAACGAGCTGAGCGCCGGCAGCGGCGTGCTGCACACCAGGGTGACCTGTACCTGATAGCAGCCACTGATGCGCTCTTCACCCTGATAGTCATACACCGACTGCTCGCCAAGTTCGCCCAAATGCAACCAGGCCTGATGTTGGTTGGCACCGGGTTTTGCCTGACCGAGGGCAAGTTCGGCAACGCCTTGCAATGCTGTGTCCATAGAATATGCCCGGCGATGTGGCCGGCTCCGTGCTCGTTGTTTTGTTGTTATAAAATCAGGATCACTCTGGCTCTGTATTCTGGCTCTATAATGGAGCACCAGAGAAGGGATTCGCGGGTGCTGTTTTAACGCTAATGCAGCGCTTGGCCCTGGTTTCCAAATAAATGACATACAAGTACCATGCCAACCCTGCCCCCATGGCTGCCAGTGGCTTTGGTTGAATGAGCTGGATAAAAAAGTGACTGTAAACACTGAAAAACCTGCACATATGCAGGTTTTTCAGTGTTTACCAAGTTGTACGCTGTTCATTTTTAACCTGGCGAGATACGCTAGTTTACCTTGCTAGTTCACCGTCAGACTGTTCGGCAGTTGCATGGCTGATATAAAAAAACACCGAATCGATTGATTCGGTGTTTTTGTTCCGGCTTGCAATTATCTGTCAGGCGGCGGGTTCACCGGCAAAGCCTCTTAACCCCACTACATGCACCTGCTCCTGCTTGCCGTGCACTTTGCGGATCAGCTTGTAGGTGGTGCCTTTTTCCGGGCTGATGTTTTCTGGTGCCGCAATCAGTAACTGCATGTCCTGACGCTCGCACAACTCAAACAAGGTGGCGATGGAGCGGGTATCGAGTCGCGCCGCTTCATCCAGGAATAACAAGCGGCACGGCAACACCTCACGGCTACGCAAGTGGCGGGATTCTTCTTCCCAGCTTTGCAGCACCATCAGCAAAATCGCCTGCCCGGTACCAATGGCCTCACCGGTGGATAGCGCGCCACTTTCGGCGCGCAGCCAGCCGTCGGCCCCACGCTGCACTTCTATGTCCAGATCCAGATAGTTACGGTAATCCAGTAACGCCTGCCCCAGCACCTGCGGGCTGCGATCACCTTGCTCCAACTGCGGATTCAGCCGCTGAAACAACTTGCCCATCGCCTCGGAGAAGCTCATGTCCTTGCTGCTGAACAAGTCCTGATGGCGACCATCCTTGTCACTCAATGCCTCCAGTAAACGGGCATAGGTATCGCGCATATTCACGTTCAGGCGCACGCCGCCAACCAAACCAAAGCTGATGTTCTGCAGCCCCTGGTTAAGCTGGCGAATCCGGTTTTGCTCACGGCGAATAATGGTGTTGATCTTGGCGGCAACCTCGTGAGACGACAACGACAGCTGCCCTTCACGCTGTTGCAGCTCATCGGCCAGACGACCCAGCTCCACTTCCATTTCTTCCAATGCTTCCACCGGATCGTCGGCACGAATAATGTCGTGACGAATGCGCGCCTTCAGGTGGCTGAACACCAGAATATAAAACTGCACCTTTTGCAGGGTATTACGCTGACCTTCACTGATGCGCAGCGCATCGCGCAGCTCTTCATCCTGGGCCACCGCCATGCGCAAGGCACCCAAGGCCTTATCGGAAATGGAGCGCAATTCGTCTGCATCCAGATAAGCCAGCTCGGGCTTGGCAAGGCGACGCTCTACATCATGATCCCTTGCCAGTCGCACCACCTTGGCCCAGTTGGCTTTGTGGCTAACCAGCGCCTTGCGTGCCGCAAAGTAGCCTTGGCCGTCTTTGCTCAGCCGTTGACTCAAGGATTCAATTTCGCGGTGGGTAACCTGGCGTTGTGCTTCGGTCTGGCTGCGCTTGCTGCGGGTATGTACCAGCTCGCTTTCCCGTTCACGCTTGGCGGCCAGCGCTTTTTCTTCCATGTCCTCCGACAATTCTATGCCCAGCGCCGCAAACTCCTGTTGAAACTCGTTCAGGGTCTGGTTGCGCGCCTCGTGCCCGGTGACCAGCGCGGTACGCGCCTGCAGGGCATCGGTCAGGCGGCCACTCAGCTGTTCGAGCTTGAGAACGGCCTTGCGCCGCGCTTCTTCGGCCTGCACCAGCTTGGCTTTCAGGCTGTCGTTCATGGCCGAACTTTGATCCAGCAATTGCTCCGCATCGGCATAGGCCAGGTGCGGCAAACGGGCCACCAGCTGGGTCAGGGCATAGGTGCGCGCCCGCGCCTCGGTCAGTTCGGCTTCTGCCGCCAACACCTGCTGCTGCAAGTGCTCAAACTGGGCCGGATCCTGGCGTAACACCTGTACCTGCTCGGCCAGGCGACCCAGCTTCTGGCCATGAACCGCCATGAAGTCACGCGCCTCGGCCAGCGCATTCTGCTCCACCGTGGCGGCCGCCAATTGTGCGTCGGCCCCCTGCTCGCTCAGGTGATCCGCCAGCGGCAGCAATCGATGCAGCACCGTTTGCTGCTCACGCAGCTGCTCACGCTTGGCCTGCCACTGGGACAGTTCGCCCGCCGTGCGGGCCAGCGCCGCTTCAATGCTGGCTTGCTCGGCCGCCAACTGCTCGAGTTCGGCTTCCGGGTCTGTGCCAAAGGCGTGCTGCATGCCCTGGCTGACAAACTCGCTGAGCTGATGATAGAGACGGCTTTGCTTTTGCTGGGTAAAGGCCGACTCGGCGTACTGATCATTAACGGTTTCCAGCTCAAGATTAAGCTGCGCTATTTTCGCTTCACGGGCGGCACGGCCAAACAGGGGCTCGGTGGAAAAGCGCGAATAACGCAGTTGCCGCTCGCCGTTTTTCACCCAGATGGCGTTGTCCAGCTCGGTGGCGTGCAACATGTCTTCATCGAAGGCATCGGGGTTGCCCTGAATTAAATACACATCGGCCGGGCACGACTCCAGTGCCTGCAGTTGTTGCAACGCGGCCTGGGGATCGGCCACCACTATGCCGTTACGGGCAGGCCCATACAAGGCCTCGTAATAGGGAGCATCCTCTACCGCGATGTCGTCGTAGACGTCGGCCAGCAAGGTGCCACCCAGCTGCTCGCACAAGGCAACCAGCCGCGGATCGGCATCACTGCCGCCGTGCAGATTACGCACCTGCTGCTCCAGTTGCTGCTTGGTCGCCAGCGCCTGTTGTTTGTGTTGCTCGGCGCTGTGCTCGCCACGCAGTGCCTGCTGCATGGCGGCGGTGACTTCGCTGCTGTCACGCAGCGGCAGATCCGATAACTCGCGCAGCCGTTCCAGCTGCTGCCGGGCTTTATGCCAGGCCGGTGCCTGACTGCGCAGAGTCGCCACCCTGGGCGCAATCTGTGTCTGCTGGGTTTGTTGCTGGCGTTGGCTGTCGGCACAATCGGCCAGTCGGGCTTCTAGCTCGGCCTTTTGTTCATCCAGCTCGGCCAGCTGCATTTCCAGCTCGGCCTCGTCTTGTACCGTGCGCCCCAGCCGTGCCAGTTCGGCTTGCAGTGCCAGCGCTTTATCGCGCTTTTGTACGCTTTGCTCGGCCTGTTGAAATTGCTGACGAATGCCGGCTTCGCGCGCCAGCAAGGCCTGGTACTCCCGCCCCTGCTCCAGCAGTTGATTGGCGCGAGCAAAGGCCTGGGCCCGATCGGCCTGGCTGTCTATGCTGTGCAACAAGCCGAGTGCGTGATCGTATTGCGCCCGGGCTGCTTCGGCCAACGACAATTGCTGGCGATGCTCGAGCACCACGCCGGTTAAACGCTGCTCCCGTGCCTGGTGGGCCTGTTCTTCGGCTTTGGCCTGCTCCGGGGTCAGCTCCGGCAGTGCGCATTTTACCTTGGCCTCGCCCAAGGCGGTACGCGCCTGGCGATACTGAATGGCACGGGTTTGCTGGGTGTCCAGCGCCTGTTGATAGTCTGCCAGCTGGGTTTTCAGGCTGTCGACTTCTTCTTCGGCCGCCAGCTTGACGGCGCTGGCTTGCTGATGCTCGTCTTGCAGCTCGGCCAGGGTTTCCTGCTGAATGGCGAGCTTTTCCGCCAGCTCATCCAATTCATGCTGATAACCCTGAATTTTTTCGTTGAGCTTGACGCCGTTCAGCACCCGCGCCAAATGCTCGGAGGCCATATCCAGCTCTTCGGTCATCATGCGCTCGCGCGCCGCCAGATGTTCCAGCTCATCGGCCAGATAAATCAGTCGTGCGCGCTCTTCGGCCAGGATCCGGCGTTCGTTTGTCAGGGCCTGGCGTGCAGCCAGAGCCTGTTCGGACAGGCGCTTTTTTTCGGCGCTGTTGCGTACATAATCCGCCGCCACATAGTGGGTGGTTTCGGTGATCAGCTGGCGAAATACGTCCCGTTGGCGCTGGGTTTCGCGAATGGCTTCCAGGGTGCGGCGGTTCTCGAAAATCGCCGCTTCCATGTCATTGAAGGCCTGACGAATACCGGCGTTTTCTGGCAGTAAATAGTCTTTCAGGCTGCGGCTGATGGTGCTGGAAATACCGCCATACAAAGAGGCTTCAATCAGCCGGTAAAACTTGACGCGGTCGCGCTGATCCTTGAGCTTGCGTGGCGTGACGCCCACATCGAATAAAAAGTTATGATATTCGGAGATGGTGTTAAAGCGGGTAAACTGCAGTTGTTTGGCCAGCGCCGCGGCTTTAAGCTCGTTAAGCGAGCGCACCTGGCCACGACCATCCTCCAGCTCGGCCAGTAGCAGCTCGGTGGGCTGGGTGTCGGCACTCAGGCCCCGCATGCTGAAGGCGGTCAGGTTGACCTTGTTGTCGCGGTTGGCTACCTGTTCCAGGTGTACGCCAAACCAGACTCGCTCGCCTTGAGAGGTATTGATTTCAATCAGCGAGTAGCAGTGCCCCCGTTGCAGCTTGCCATACAGCCCCTTGTCGCGGCTGCCCGACTGGCTGCCCGCTTCGGTGGTATTGCGAAAATGCAGCAGGCTCAAGTCCGGGATCAGCGCGGCAATAAAGGCCGCCATGGTGGTCGACTTACCGGCGCCGTTGCCGCCAGACAAAGTGGTGACCAGGGTATCCAGCTCGAAGGTGCGGGCAAAAAAGCCGTTCCAGTTGACCATGGTCAGAGAATGAAATTTACCGCGCGTGAACGCCGCTTCACCAGGCTGAGGAGCCGCCGTGGTTGCGCTGATGTTATCCAGGGTGGTGTCGGTCATGCTGTTCACTGCGGATCCTCCTGCTGGTCTTGCTCATACTCGCTGACGGCGTGTTCATCAAGTGCTGAATCTTCCTCTCTGGCCACGGCTTCCCCGTCGCGGATCATGCGCAACTGCAATTCGCGCGGATCTTCATCGGTACGCACATCGGCGGCAAAGCGGAATACGGCTTCACTGATGCGAAACTTGTCCTGGCTGCCCACGGCACTCACCATACCCAGCCGCTTCAAGCGTCGAATGGCACTTTTCAGTTTGTCCTGCAGCTTGCGGCGGTCCAAATCACTGCCACCGGCTCTTTGATTGACCATGCGCAACAGGGCGCTTTCATTGGCCAGCGTCAACACTTCTTCCTGCAGGTCGAGCAAGGAAAACACGCCTTCGTTGACCAAGCGGTCCGGGCTCAGGTACAGATAGCACAACACCTTGCCAACCAGCATTTCCAGCTCGGATAAAATAGAGGTGTTGATTTCACTGGTCGAGCGCGGACGCAGGTAATAAAAGCCCTCTGGCGCTCGTACCAGCTCTACCTGGTAACGCTGATAAAAGGCTTCCAGCTCGGGATAGTATTCTTGCAGCAAAGAGTGCGCTTCCAGCTCGTCGGCACTGATGTGACGACCGGTACGCAACTGATTATCCAGTGCCGGAAATAACGGATTGGCGATAGCCTGGGCCAACCGCGGGTGAAGCGCGAGTTCAGTATTGGTCGATAACATGTGCTTGTACCTTGGCCCCGTGGGCGTTAATGCGTTGCCACTCTGGCTGGGCGGCGCCTGAACATTCGGCGTTGGCGTGTCCCAGTTTCACCGCTTCGTCAATCAGCAGGCGGGCAATATCAAAATGTTGGTAATAAGGGAAATCCTGTAAATAATCACTGAGCACAGAGGCCAGATTCAGCGGCTTGCCCGTCTCGGCAAACCCCTGCAGGTGTTGACGAATGCGCCCCGACAACTCGGCGGCCACATCGATCATCTCATGGTATTCCAGTGCTTCTGGCAGTGCGCCGGTCACTTCGTCGGCGTAGGCGGCCATGGTTTCGGCTCTCAGCTCCAGCAGGGGCTCTGCCTGGGCGATGCGCAACTGCCAGTTATGGTCTTCAAATTGACGAATCGACTCACGCAGCCGCTGGCTAAAGGCGCGGTTTTTGTCCATGTCGATGGCGGTACGAATAAAGCGATGCACGTGCAAGTCGTAACGGGCCCACAGCTCGATACACTGGCTGCCCCACAAAATAATGGCATCCAGTTTGGCTTGCAGCTGCTGACACAAGGGAGCCAGTACCAAGCCCCGCGCCTGGTGTTGCAGTTGCTCTTCTATATTGAGCAGGCTGAGTTGCAGTCCGTGCCCGGCCTTGTCCAGGGTGTCTTGCAGCTCGCGCAGGGTCTGGCCGGTTTCGCGCAATAATTGCTCACAGGCCGCGATAGCTTCATGCCAGTTTTTATTCAACAGCGCGGCAATATTGGCTTTTACCGCATTTTGCTGCTCGTCCATGGCCCTTTGAGTGTCGTCGATACGCGCCAGCTGCTCGGCCACCGAATAGGTCAGCCGCCCTGCTACCTCTTGTTGCCATGCTTGCTCATCGGGGTTATCGGCAATGGTGGCGGTGATCTTGTCCAGATCCTGGCTGATGTGTTCGAGCTGCAACGACAGCTTGATTTGGCTGACATCACGCTGGGCGGCAAAAAACTCGACAATGGCCACGCCCAAACGCGTCAGGCGATACAGGCTGTCTCCGTCACTCGCCTCGGCCTGAAAACGACTGAGCAGCCGCTGGCGCACCAAATCATTGATGGCATTGTTGGCACGGCTCACTTGCGTGTCTTGCGCCTGCTCAAAGCCCTTGCTCACAAAGCTGAAGCCATGCTGCAAATCGGCCTCGGTCAGCTGCGGTTGTTCGCCGTCTCGGCTAAAGACCTGTATGGCCAGCAAAAATGCCAATCGCTCTGGCGGCAGATTCAGCTGACATTGTTCTTGTTTCACCCAGCCAATCCAGTCCGGCAGGGTGCGGGACATTTCCGTCATGTTTGTACTCTCTTTATCCCCTGCGGGAACGCTTTTGCTGTAAAGGGTGAAGCGCACAGAGTGAAGGGAAAGTGCCCAAACCAGGTGTTACTCTTTCCCCTTCACTCTTAACGCTTTACTCGCTATTCATTAGCCGGGTGCTTGGCGATTTTTTTCGCCAGCACATGAATATACCGGCCCAGGTGCATAAAGGGCTCTTGTTTGGCATGGGCCAGCTCCATGGCGATCACCTCGTCGGCCTGCTCCACCTTAATGCGTTTTTCTACCATATAGTCATGGATCACACGCACGCCACTGCGAGTGGTTATAACAAAGCCCAGCGCCTGCAGCCAGTCATAAACCTGTGGCGGTCGGCAAGGCCAGCCGGGTGTCAGTTTCTGACGTCGTTTTTTGACCAGGTCGGCGTATACATAATCAAAATGGCCCATCACCAGACTGTGATACAAGAGGCCGTCGCGGTTATAAAACATCAACGACAAATGACCGCCATCGTGCAATAACGCCTGTAAACAGCCCAACAGGGTGGCCTGGTCTTCTACCCACTCCAATACCGCATGGCACAACACCAGGTCAAACTGCCCAACATCTTCCACTGTTAACGACTGAATGGGCGCATGAATAAACTCGAACTGCGACAAGATGCCCTTTTCCTCGACCTGTTCTCTGGCCAGGGCCAGCATTTCGCCTGACAAGTCGCACAGCACCACCTGATGACCTAGGGCGGCCAGGGGCTGTGACAGGGGGCCAAAGCCACCACCGGCATCCAGAATGCGCAACGGCCTGTCATCGGGCAGGCTGGCCAGCAGCTCGTCAATATCCCGTTGCAATACGGCCAGCCGAATGCGGCCCTTGGTGGTGCCATAGATGTTGCGGGCAAACACCTGCGCTTTGCTATCAAAGTTAGTATTAGACTGCACTTGGTATTTCTTAACGACTCAGGGGCCGCTATTCTGTCACAACCAGTAGGGTTAACAAATGAGTGTGTGCGTGGGAGCAGTTTTTTTGGCGAAAAAATGGCTGGGTAGCCTGTTATTACCGCTACCTTTGCTGCTGATCATGACTTTTCTTGGTTTATGGCTGCTGCACAAACAGCATAAACGCAGTGGCCGCACCCTGGTGCTGTTGTCGCTGCTGAGCCTGTGTTTGCTGTCTACGCGGCCGGTGGCCAATGCACTTATGGCCCCACTTGAAACACAATACCCCACACACTTACCTGCATTGCGTACTCAAGGGCAAGACCCGATACAAGACATAGTGGTGTTGGGGGCGGCTCAGGCTGCAGACCCCAGCTTGCCGTTACTCAGCCAGCTTGGGCACGCCGGTTTGGTGCGCATCAGCGAAGGCGTCAGTCTGGCCCACGCCTATCCCGAGGCACGGTTGATTGTCAGCGGATATGCCGGCGGTGAGGGTCGCTCCAGCGCCGAGTTATATGCCGCCGTGGCCCAGGCGCTGGGCATCGCCGAGTCGCGTATTATTGCCCTGCCCTTGCCCAAAGACACCGCCGAGGAAGCCATGGCAATAGCGCCCTTGATTCACGGCCGCCACGCCTTGCTGGTCACCTCCGCCAGTCATATGCCCCGCGCCATGGCCTTGTTTCACCACCAGGGTGCCAAGCCCACCGCCGCCCCCGTGGGTCATCACGTTAAAGAAAGCCAGGGTTCGCTGCCGCTCTACACCTACCTGCCCAGCGCGCGTTATCTTGAGCGCAGCGAAATCGCCTGGCATGAATATTTGGGACTTTTAAAAGAAGCTGTAAGCGGTCAGCTATAAGCGATCAGTTAAAGATGAAAAGCAGAATCAACCCTTCGGCCAGCTGTAAGTTAAAGACAACTGCCAAACAATTCTGCTAACGCAGAACCGGCAGCTAAAGCGCCGGACTACAAAGTTCGGTGTTTATCTTGGCCTGACAGCTTAAGGCTTAAAACTGACCGATGCCCGAAGGGCTCTGGTTTTGCCGGATCCCTGCCCCTATAATGGCTGCATTTATCGCACAGGAAAGACAAAATGACGCAGACAACTCGACAGACGCTAGTGATGGGTAACTGGAAGCTCAACGGCAACAAGGCCATGGTCGCCAAGCTGATTAATGACCTGCAGGCGCCTGCTGCACAGCACCCAAACGTGGCCGTCGCCGTGTGCCCGCCTGTGTTGTTTTTAGGTCAGGCTCAGGCACTGCTAACTGATAGCCCTATCGCACTGGGTGCGCAAGATGCGGATTTACACAGCGAAGGCGCCTTTACCGGTGAAAATTCTGCCGTTATGTATCAGGAGTTTGGCGTGCACTATGTGCTGGTAGGCCACAGCGAACGCCGCACCCTGCACGGTGAAAGCGATGCCATGGTGGCCGCCAAGTTTGCTGCCGTGCAACAGGCAGGACTGACGCCCGTGCTGTGCATTGGGGAAACTCTGGAGCAGTTTGAAGCCAATGAGACCCAGGCTGTGGTAGAACGTCAATTACAGGAAGTAATTGCCCACTGTGGTATAGCAGCATTCTCAAAGGCAGTGATTGCCTACGAACCCGTGTGGGCCATCGGCACCGGCAAAACGGCCACTCCCGAAATAGCCCAGCAGGTACACGCCGCCATTCGTACCTTTATTGCCGGCTTTGATACTACTGTCGCCGCCAAAATCCAGATTTTGTATGGCGGCTCGGTCAAAGGCGCCAGTGCCGCCGGCCTGTTTGCCATGGCCGACATAGACGGCGCCCTGGTAGGCGGCGCTGCCTTGCAGGCAGAAGAGTTTGCCGCCATTATCAGCGCAGGGTAAACCAGCGCCAGACGCCGGGCTAAAAAATCGTAGGGTCGAATTCATTCGACCAAAATAGTGACACGGTACAATACCACTCGAATATTTTTACCTAAAATAAGCCGACCCTAGACTCAGTTTAGATGTTCAGCCTGGGCTACATGGTGGCCCAGCTATCTAACAGCAGAAGAGAGCGTATAAATGATTAAACGCATTGGAGTATTGACCAGTGGTGGCGATGCGCCGGGCATGAATGCTGCCATTCGTGCCGTAGTGAGAACCGGCTTGCACCACGACCTGGAAGTATTTGGTATTCACAGCGGCTACAAGGGCCTGCACCAGAATGACATAGTGCAGCTGGATCGCCATTCGGTATCCGATGTCATTACCCGGGGCGGCACTTTTTTAGGCTCGGCACGCTTTCCGGAATTTAAAGACGAAGCCGTGCGCCTGCAGGCGGTCGAAAATCTGAAGCAGCATGGCATAGACGCTCTGGTGGTAATTGGGGGAGATGGCTCTTACATGGGTGCCATGTGCCTGACCGAGCTGGGATTTCCCTGCATCGGCATCCCCGGCACCATTGATAACGACATTGCCGGCACCGATTTTACCATCGGTTTTGACACCGCGCTGAATGTGGCCGTAGAAGCCATTGATCGGCTGCGGGATACCTGCAGCTCGCACAACCGTATTTCGGTGGTCGAAATCATGGGCCGCCATTGTGGCGATCTCACCTCCTCTGCCGCCGTGGCGGGCGGGGCCGAATACGTCATAGTGCCGGAGGTGGCCTTTGACCAGAGTGAACTGATCCTGCAGATCCACGAAGGGGTCGCCAAGGGAAAGAAGCACGCCATTGTCGCCATTTGTGAAAACATGTGCGACGTCAATCGTTTGGCGTACGACATTCAGGCCGCCACCGGCCGCGATACCCGCGCCACTATTCTGGGTCACATTCAACGCGGTGGTACTCCCACGGCACAAGATCGCATCATGGCCAGCCGCATGGGCGCTCGCGCCGTTGAGTTACTGCTGGAAGGCTACGGCGGCCGTTGCATGGGTCTGCAAAGCAACCACATAGTGCATCATGACATTATCGACTGCATCAAACACTTGAAGCGCCCCTTCAACGAAGAAATGTACCAACTGTCAAACACACTATTTTAATCAGGGTGAAGGGAAACCGGGTTGACGCTCCTTATCCCTTATTGTCCTTGGCCCGTGTGCTTCCGTGTATTCCGTGGCAAAAATGATTTTGATCTTTTCTGTCGCGGGCGCTTAGTTTATGGAGCCAGCTTGCAATATCACTGAGGCCAGGCCTCGCCTGGCTTCCCCCACTCTCGGGGATTGTCCATAATGACGGTCACTTTGCGCTTTAAAGACAGAGCCTGATGGATAATCCCGATCTGAATTTCATGATACTGCTGCTGGCTGCGCTGGCCTGCTTTGTTGGCGCCTATGTGCAAACGGCCATCGGTTTTGGCATGGCCATTATCGCCGCCCCTATCCTGTTTTATCTGGATCCGGCATTGGTGCCCGGGCCCCTGATGGTAGTGCTGTTGGTGATGTGCCTGATGAACGGCTGGCGTTTTCGCAAGGGGCTGGAGCTGAACCTGCTGGCACCGGCATTGCTGGCCCGTATTCCCGGCAGTGCCCTGGGCGTGCTGTTGCTGGCGCTGGTTTCTCAACAGTCGCTGGCCTTGCTTATCGCCATTACCATCATGCTGGGCGTGCTGGTACGACTCAAAGACATTGCCCTGCCAATGACCCGCACTAATATGGCACTGGGCGGCTTTTTGTCCGGCGTCATGGGTACCAGCACCACCATAGGCGGTCCGCCCATGGTACTGGTGATGCACGGCGCCGACATACATCGCATCCGCGCCAACCTGGCCGGTTTCTTCGTGGTGTCCACCATGATGTCGGTTGTGGCGCTCGCCATGGGGGGCTTTCTGTCGGTGGAGCACCTCACACAAGCCTTGCCTATGGTGCCTGCCGCCCTACTCGGCAACTGGGTGGCGGCTAATACCCTGCACCTGGTCTCCAGGCCCATCATGCACTACGGCTCTTTGCTACTTTGTACCGTGGCCGTTATTGGCATGTTAATTAACACTTTTTCTTGAGGCATCCGCTAAACCCACAGTATATGTGGCATTGTTAAACGCGGCATAAAGTCCGATAATAGCGGCTGTCATTTTATATTGCCGAGTGATCATGTCTGAATACCTGCTGCTGTTTGTCGGCACCGTGCTGGTCAATAATTTCGTGCTGGTCAAGTTTCTGGGACTTTGCCCCTTTATGGGCGTGTCCGGCAAACTTGAAACCGCCATTGGCATGGGCCTGGCCACCACCTTCGTTCTTACCCTGGCGGCGGCCTGCTCTTATCTGGTGAACCAGTACATACTGCTGCCACTGGGGTTGACCTATCTGCGCACCCTGTCGTTTATTCTGGTGATCGCCGTGGTGGTGCAGTTCACCGAAATGGTGGTACATAAAACCAGCCCCACGCTGTATCGTTTGCTGGGCATTTTCCTGCCGCTGATCACCACCAACTGCGCCGTGCTGGGTGTGGCCCTGCTCAACATCAACGAACAGCATAACTTTATGCAAAGCCTGGTGTATGGCTTTGGTGCCGCCCTCGGGTTTTCACTGGTGTTGGTGTTGTTTGCCGCCATGCGTGAACGCCTGGCCGGTGCCGATGTGCCCGCTCCCTTTAAAGGTGCCGCCCTGGCCATGATCACGGCCGGCTTGATGTCTCTGGCCTTTATGGGCTTTACCGGATTGGTGAAGTTGTAATGAGTAATATGTTAATCGCCATTGCCGTGTTGGCGCTGCTGGCGCTTGTTTTTGGTGTGATTCTGGGCTTTGCTGCGGTCAAGTTTCGAGTGGAGTCCGATCCTATCGTCGAACAACTGGATGAACTGCTGCCGCAAACCCAATGCGGCCAGTGTGGTTATCCGGGCTGCAAGCCCTATGCAGAAGCCGTGGCCAACGGGGACGACGTGAACAAATGCGTGCCCGGTGGTGATGCCACCATGCGCAAGATTGCCGATCTGATGGGGGTCGAGCCCCAGCCGATGGGAGAAGCCGCCGCCGCTCCCGAGAAAAAAGTCGCCTTTATTCATGAAGACATGTGTATAGGGTGCACCAAGTGCATTCAGGCCTGCCCGGTCGACGCCATAGTGGGTGCCACCAAGGCCATGCACACCGTGATCAGTGATGAATGCACCGGCTGTGATTTATGCGTAGATCCTTGCCCCACCGACTGCATAGAAATGATCCCGCTGTCGGTCACTCCCGATAACTGGAAATGGCAACTGACGCCCATCGCCATTAAACAGGTAAATTAAAATGACGCTGCTAGAGAGCCTTAAAGCAGGCAAACTGCACCATTTTCATGGTGGCATTCATCCACCCGAGCGCAAGGCCCCCGCGAACCTCACGCCGATCAGTGAGGCCGGGTTGCCCAATGAGCTGATTCTGCAGGTGCGCCAGCACATCGGCCAACCGGCCCGACTTAAAGTGGCCGTAGGCGAGCGGGTTTTAACGGGCCAGCTGCTGACCGAGCCGCTGAATCCCATGATGATTCCGGTGCATGCTCCTACCTCGGGCATCATCAGCGCCATTGAAAATCGGCCCTTGTGCCATCCTTCCGGGCTGGAAGGGCTGTGCATTGTGCTGACACCCGACGGTAAACAAGAGTGGCGGCAGCGGTTTCCGGTGGCCGACTATCATTTACTGGACGCCGATGTCTTGCTGAATCGCATTCATCAGGCAGGTATTACCGGCCTGGGCGGCGCGGGTTTTCCGGCTCATGTTAAGTTGACGCCCCGCAAGCCGGCCATCAAGACACTGATCATCAATGGTGTGGAATGCGAACCCTATATCAGTGCCGACGACCGGCTGATGCGCGAGCATCCGCAGGACATCTTGCAGGGCATTGATATTCTGCGCCACATTGTGAAGCCCGAGCACACCATTTTAGCGGTAGAAGACAACAAGCCCGAAGCGCTGGCGGCTCTCAGAGCCGCCAACAAAGACGACAATGTGCTGATTGTTGCCGTGCCCACCAAGTACCCGTCGGGCGGTGAAAAGCAGCTAATTGAAGTGCTGACCGGCTTGCAGGTGCCCAGCAAAGGGCTGCCGGCCAATCTGGGCATAGTGGTGCAAAACGTGGGCACCGCCTTTGCCGTTAAAAACGCCATTATCGATGACGAACCGCTTATCCGCCGCGTGGTCACCCTGGCGGGCGAGGCATTTGACAAGCCCGGTAACGCCTGGGTACACATTGGCACACCGGTACGCTATTTATTACAACGCTATGGTCTTAAGGCTGAGCGGGAGCAACGGGTGATCATGGGCGGCCCCATGATGGGCTTTACCCTGCACTCCGCCTCTGCCCCCATCATCAAGGGCAGCAACTGTATTCTTGCGCCCAAATACGCCGAATTGTCGCCTCCGGCCGAAGAAATGGCCTGCATTCGCTGTAGTCAGTGTGCCGATGCCTGCCCCGCCAGCCTGTTGCCCCAGCAGTTATACTGGTACGCCCGCAGTGACGAACACGACAAGCTGCAGAGCCACAACCTGTTCGACTGTATAGAATGCGGTGCCTGTGCCTATGTGTGCCCCAGCAACATTCCCCTGGTGCAATATTACCGGGTCGCCAAGGCTGATATTCGCCATGCCGAGCGTGAAGCCGAGCTGGCAGAGCGCGCCAAACAACGCTTTGAAGCTCGTCAGGAACGGCTGGCCCGGGAGAAAGAAGAGCGCCAGGCCAGACAGGCCAAAGCCGCCGCCGAGCGTAAAGCGCGCATGGCCGAACAAACCGCCAAAACCGGTGAAGATCCGGTGGCGGCCGCCCTTGCCCGGGTTAAAGCTCGCCAGCAAGAGACGAGTGGCGAAGATATGGCTGCCGCCCGCGCCGCCCGCAAAGAAGAAGCACGGCGTAATCGCGAGTTGAAACAGGCGGAACAGGGAAGCTCGTCCAGCGACAGCGCAAGCGAGCAACACGCCACGCCCGGCAATGATAAATCATCGGCGGTTGCCGCGGCCGTCGCGCGTGCCAAGGCCCGCAAAGCGGCGCAACAGGCCGAAGCCAATGGCTCTACTGAAGCCACTGCAAATGCCGAGTCTGTGCCCGAAACGACCACCGCAGCAGCAGATGATAAACAAGCCGCGGTGAAGGCCGCCGTCGCGCGAGCCAAGGCCCGCAAGGCGGCGCAACAGGCAGACGCGAATGCTTCGTCCGGTGCTACTGAAAATGCTGAGTCTGTGCCAGAAACGACCACCGCAACAGATGATAAACAAGCCGCGGTGAAGGCTGCCGTCGCGCGAGCCAAAGCCCGCAAGGCGGCGCAACAGGCCGAGGCGAACGAACCACCATCCGCCCCTGCCACCGAAACTCCGACGACAGACGCAACGCCTGCAGAGACGGCCGATGCGGATGCGGCTGCCGCAAAAAAGGCCGCCATTAAAGCGGCGGTGGCCAAAGCCAAGGCGCGCAAGGCACAACAATCGGCCCAAGATAAACCATCAGACAGAGAAGACGAGTCATAATGGCGTTAACCATCAGCAGTTCACCCCACGACAGCACTCCGCTGGACACCCCGACGCTGATGCGGCGGGTCTGCTATTGCCTGATCCCCGGCATTGCCGCCCAATGGTGGTTTTTTGGCGCCGGCAGCCTGATTCAGATTGCTCTTGCCGTGCTCACTGCCTATGGCGCAGAAGCCCTGGTATTACGCTTGCGTGGCCGGCGCTTGAGCCAGCTGAAGGACAACTCGGCGTTACTTACCGCCCTCCTCATTGGTATTGCCTTGCCGGCTCTGGCTCCCTGGTGGCTGGTGGTCATCGGCACCGCCTTTGCCATTATTGTCGCCAAACATCTTTATGGTGGCATAGGGCAAAACCTGTTTAATCCCGCCATGGTGGCCTATGTACTCTTGCTGGTGTCGTTTCCGCTACATATGACCAGCTGGTTGCCTCCGCTTGAATTACAGCTGTATCCGGTTACCTTTGCCGACAGTGTGTCGGCCATTTTCACCGGCTTTACCCTGGACGGTTTCAGCCCTCATCAACTGCGTGAACTGGCCGATGGCACCACCATGGCCACCCCCCTCGACACCCTGAAAACCGGCTTTACCCAGGGTCATACCCACAGTGAAATTATCACCACCCCTGTGTTTGCGGGCCTGGCTGGCATTGGCTGGCAATGGGTAAATCTGGCCTATTTGGCCGGTGGCCTGATCATGTTGCGTCTCAAATTGATCAGCTGGCCCATTCCTGTAGCCATTCTCGCCAGCTTGCTGCTGTTTAGCCTGATCGGCTTTTTAATGGCACCCGACAGTACCATAGGGCCGACCCTGCACCTGTTGTCCGGCGCTACCATGCTGGGGGCTTTCTTTATTGCCACCGATCCCGTGTCGGCGGCCACTACCTTTAAGGGCAGGCTGATTTACGGTGTGCTGATCGGCTTGCTGATTTATCTTATTCGTACCTTTGGTGGCTATCCCGATGCCATCGCCTTTGCGGTATTGCTGGCCAACATGACGGTGCCCATGATAGATGCGCTGACCAAACCCTCTACCTATGGAGCCGCCCGCTGATGCTGGAAATGATGCGCAAGAATGCCCTCACCCTGGCACTGTTCGCCCTGGCCTGTACCGCTGTGGTGGCGTTGACTCATCAACTGACTCGCCACACCATTGTTGAACAAGAGCAAGCTCAGTTGCTGCGGGTACTTGATGAACTATTACCGCAAAGCAGCCACGACGAGCCCTTGTTCGATCACTGCGTTATGCTCGGCAACAAGCAGTTTTTGGGCAGCAGCGACGCCCTGCCGGTATTTACTGCGGTTAAAAATGGTCAGATTCAAGGCTATGCCATAGAGACCATTGCCCCCGATGGCTACAGTGGGGAAATAAAACTGGTGGTGGGCCTAGATGCCGACGGCACCTTGAGCGGCGTGCGGGTATTGAATCACAACGAAACTCCCGGGCTTGGCGACAAAATAGAGCTTAAAAAATCGCCCTGGGTGCTGAACTTTAACGGCAAATCGTTGGCCGGAGAAAACGATATGCGCTGGGCCGTACGCAGCGATGGCGGACAGTTTGATGCCTTTACCGGTGCCACCATTACCCCCAGAGCCGTGGTAAAAGCCGTGCGCAAGGTGTTGCTGCTGGTTAACCAACAACCGCAGTTACTGACCCAAGCCCCAGCCTGTGGAGCCTCGTTATGAATGAACAATATAAAGACATTATTCGCCAGGGCTTATGGCGCAACAACCCGGCCCTGGTGCAAATATTGGGCTTGTGCCCGGTGCTGGCAGTCACCAGTACCGTGACCAATGCCATGGGGTTGGGAATCGCCACCCTGCTGGTATTGGTGGGCTCCAACGTCTGTGTCTCGCTGGTGCGCCAATGGGTACCCAACGAGGTGCGTATTCCCATTTACGTGATGATTATTGCCAGCCTGGTGACCTGCGTGCAGTTACTGATGAACGCCTACACCTATGGGCTTTATCAATCGTTGGGCATTTTCATTCCATTGATTGTGACTAACTGCGTGATCATCGGCCGTGCCGAAGCTTTTGCCTCTAAAAACAGTGCGCCCCTGGCCGCACTGGACGGTTTGATGATGGGACTGGGCTTTACCGCCGTACTACTGGTGCTGGGCGGACTGCGGGAATTGTTGGGCCAGGGCACCTTGTTTGATGGCGCCGAGTTGTTGCTGGGCGAGTGGGCCAGCAGTCTGCGCATCGATGTGCTGCACCTGGACAACGGCTTTTTACTGGCGATTCTGCCACCGGGTGCCTTTATCGGTTTGGGCCTGATGGTGGCGGCCAAAAACTGGCTGGACGGTCGATTGGCTGCCCGTCAGGCTCCGGCTCCAAAGGCCGAAGTCACCCGGGCACGGGTAACGTCACTATGAATATGCAAAAACGGCGACAGATCCTGGAACGTTTGCGGGCCGACAACCCACAGCCCACCACCGAGCTGAATTTTCGCAATCCGTTTGAATTACTGATTGCGGTGTTGCTATCGGCTCAGGCGACCGATGTAAGCGTCAACAAGGCCACCATAGGCCTGTTTACCGACGGCCCTACCCCTGCGGCCATGCTGGCACTGGGCGTAGAGGGCGTAAAACAGCACATAAAAACCATCGGCCTGTTTAACACCAAGGCGGTCAATGTCATTAAAACCTGTACCATGCTGATGGAGTTGCACGGTGGCGAAGTGCCAGAAAACCGCGCCGCGCTGGAAGCCTTGCCCGGTGTGGGTCGTAAAACCGCCAACGTGGTGCTCAATACCGCCTTCGGCTGGCCGACCATTGCCGTGGATACCCATATTTTCCGGGTCGCCAACCGCACCGCATTTGCCAAGGGCAAAACCGTGGATGAAGTAGAACAACGGCTGTTAAAATGGGTGCCGGCCGAATTCAAGCTGGACGTACATCATTGGTTTATTCTGCACGGCCGCTACACCTGCATCGCCCGCAAGCCCCGCTGTGGCTCCTGCATCATAGAAGATTTGTGTGAATTTAAAGACAAAACCGAAATATAGATGCAACCTTATACTGTAAGCTGACTTAACTTAAGGCGTGTAACGTAACGCGTACTGCGGTGTTCGCACCAACAAAAACACCCCCGTGCCTTGCAGCGAAGGGGGTGTTTTTTATTGCGTACGGCTTGAAACGTACTGCGGCCCCATTCCCCAGACTACTCTGAGTAAGAGGCTATTGAATTATAAATCCCGGTTTCGGTCTTCGAACTCTTTAATCTGTTTTTCTGCTTCGTCTTTGTTAACGCCATAAACCTCTTGGATCTTACCGGCAAGCTCTTGTCGTCTGCCGTTCACTTCATCAAGCTGATCATCGGTCAACTTGCCCCATTGGGTCTGCACCTTACCTTTAAATTGTTTCCAGTTACCTTCTACGATGTCCCAATTCATATTGTCCTCCGCAGACTACTGAGTAAAAAGTCAGATAATATACCAGCCAGGAACCAGATTGATTCCTATAAGGGTTATTCCCTCTTGGCTCTGATGGCTTAAAAAGCGTAGCCGCCTTTTTATTAAATAACCATAGTAATAAAAATCATTCAGACCAAAGTTGTCGCTACCTGAAAGAAAATTATAAGTTGCAAGGGAGTCCCCATCGGCCAACCGCCCAGCTTTCTGATACAATCAAAACACGTAAAAAAGCCCCCAGGCAAATCATGCCTGCCTCTTATCCTCACTCTGGGAGATCAATGAATGCGTATACTGCACACCATGTTACGAGTAGGCGATTTGAAGAAATCCGTTGCCTTTTATACCGATGTAATGGGCATGAAACTGCTGCGCACCAGCGAAAATGAAGAGTATGAATACACCCTGGCCTTTGTCGGCTACGGCAAAGAAGAAGACGAAGCCGTGCTGGAGCTCACTTACAACTGGGACACCACTCAATACGATCAGGGCACAGCCTATGGTCACATTGCCATTGAAGCCGACGATATCTATGCCATGTGCGAGCAGATTCGCGACGCCGGCGGCAAGGTGATTCGCGAGCCAGGCCCGGTTAAAGGCGGCAGCACTGTCATTGCGTTTGTCGAAGATCCGGACGGCTACAAAATTGAGCTGATCGCCAAAGACGACGCCGGTAAAGGACTGGGGGAATAACACACAGCTGCCAGCCGTAAGCGATCAGCTTTGTTTTACCGCGATGGCAATTCCACATCTTCAAACAGCTGGTCGCGTTCTTCTGCGGTTTTCAGGGCGATGGCTTTATCGACTCGTTCACGCGTCAGGTGCGGGGCAAAACGCTCCATAAAGTCATACATATAACTGCGTAAAAAGGTGCCTTTGCGAAAGCCTATTTTAGTGGTGCTGGACGCAAACAGGTGGCTGGCGTCTATTGCGACCAGATCGGTGTCTCGCTCGGGATCGACAGCCATGCTGGCCAACACACCAATGCCAATTCCCAAACGCACGTAGGTTTTAATCACGTCGGCATCGGTGGCAGTAAACACCACCTTGGGCTCGAATCCGGCCTTGTTGAAGGCAATGTCCAGCTCGGAACGCCCCGTAAAACCAAACACGTAGGTCACCAGCGAATAGTGCGCAATATCGGCTATGTCCGGTTTTTCTATGTCGGCCAGAGGATGGCCTTTGGGTACCAGAATACATCGGTTCCAGTGATAGCAGGGCAGCATGATCAAATCCTGATACAAGTGCATGGCTTCGGTGGCAATGGCAAAATCCGAGGTGCCCTTGGCGACCGACTCGCTGATTTGCACCGGTGTGCCCTGATGCATGTGCAGCGACACCTTGGGATAACGGTTTATAAAGCCTTTGATGACGCCCGGCAAGGCGTAACGCGCCTGGGTATGGGTTGTAGAAATATTCAACGAGCCCTGATCCGGGTGTGTATGCTGGCTCGCCACCGCCTTAATGCTTTCCACCTTGCCCAGGATCTCGCTGGAAATACGAATAATGTCTTTTCCCGCTGGCGTTATCCGAGTCAGATGCTTGCCACTACGCTCAAATACCTGGATCCCCAGCTCATCTTCCAGCATCCGCACTTGCTTGCTGATCCCCGGTTGCGAGGTGTACAGACTCTCGGCGGTGGCGGATACATTCAGGTTATGATTGGCAACTTCAACGATATAGCGTAACTGCTGCAGTTTCATGACATCTCACATTTAGATTGGTGGCGGCGTTATAACTAAATATTATCAGACCTTATAAATTTATCCTCATTTTCAGTCGTTAATAACTATAAGTTATATGTTGATTGATTACAAAATAATCAGCACACTATCATTTAGAGATGTAAGTTAGCCAAAGCCCCAGGACTGGGGTAACATTTCTTTTTACTTTCCACCCTAACCGAGCCGCCGATATATGACGTTGACCCTGATCCTCGTAGCCATAGGCGCCCTGCTTTTTCTGGTTATCATCTACAATATCTTGCAACAATACTGGCAAAAGCAGGAAGCAGAAAAGCGCACCTTACTGCTCAAGCATAAAAATATCATTAACGAGACCGACGAGCTCCTGCTCAACGCCAGCCAGCTGCCTTTCAGCAAGGCATTGGTGGTAACCCTGTACAACCGCATTTTGTACAGCCTGCAAACCATGCAGCAACAAGATCCCGGCAATGCGCAGATAAAAAACCGACGCATCAATATCGAGCAGCAAATACAGCAAATAAAAGAAAACGATCAATTGGAGCAAACCGCGCTCAAGTCTCCCGACTCGGATCAGCAAGCCATTCATATGCTGCAAGTGATCAAGCGACTGCGCTCCGTGCTGCGTATAGAGCATAATAAAGGCAAGGTGGGAAATCAGACGTTTGTGATTGAAGACCGTCGTCTGGAGCTGATGCGGTTAAAGGTCAACCTGGCTAATCTGGCCAAACGCGCACGCATCTCGTTAAGCAATCAAGACGTTAATATGGCGCGACAGATGCTGACAAAAGGGCTGGCCGTACTGGAGAAAATCCCCGATAAAGACGAGCAGTTAAAGGGCATGGAAAGCAATTTGCAGCAACGGTTGAATGAACTGACCACCACCCAGAAAAAAGAACAACAAGAGCAACAGGTTCGCGAGAAGGAAAAAGAAAAGTCTGAACTCGATTTGCTGTTTGAACCAAAGCGGAAATGGTAGCGACCATGGCCACACTGGAAGACGTACTTGGCAACACAGGTCATTTTTTACGAGAGCTGGAACAAGGCATGCTGGATCATGGCCTGCCGCTGGTTCTGGGCCCCATGGATCACCTTTGTTATCGTGCCCTTGATAATGCTGAATACCTGGCATTGCGCACCGCACTGACTCAGTTTGGCGACGTTCTGGTGGAAGGCATGATCGGCAACCGACCCATTATTACCTTCAAGTTGTTCCAGCCGCTGGCAAGCCCTTTTGGCCCCATTCCCTGCGTCGAACTGGCCGCCCCAAAAGCGGGTAAACAGCATTTCCATGGTCTGGAACACGGTGAAATAGTGGTACCCAACCTGCAACAGCTACTGAACGAGTATTCCCGGGTGCCTTTTAACCGCACGGCGTTACATGGCCCGGCACCGGAACTTACCCTGGCATTATCGCCGTATCAAATTAAGTTTCATTGCCACAGCCTGGCCGACACCATAGCCCGCGAAATTGCCTGTCATCAGGTCAATGCCGTGCCCGATGATTACTTTTCATAAAAGTCAGAGTGCGGGGTAAACCGTTAGCTGCTTAGCTGCTTAGCTGCTCGCTTTTTGTGGTGACGCGCGCACGTTCCTTACGCAGTAGGCGTACGCTTAACGCTGCGGTCATCAGCAGTACCAGCCACATGCCCAGGGCAACACCGGGCAGCCCGGCACGCTCCCAAAACGGATACAGGTACAAGCCACCCAGGCTGGCACCCAGATAGTAAAACACCAGGTAAAGCGATGACGCCAGGGCTCTATGTTGCTGTACGCTACGCCCTACCCAGCTACTGGCGCAGGCATGAGCCAAAAAGAAGGCAAAGCTGTCGATGAATAGCGCAAGCAAAATAACCGGTAACCGGCTGCTAAGTAACCCCAGATTGCCGATAGCCATAATGGCAATTGCCGCTAACAGGGTCTGGCACAAACCAAAACGATTGATCAACCAGCCGCTGGCACCCGATGCAACCGTACCGGTCAAATAGGTCAAGAACAATAAGCCCAGAGCGGCGGGCGCCATATGAATGGGCGGTGCCGATAAATAAAACGCCACATAGGTGTACTGGTTTAAAAACACCATGAAATTGAGCCCGCCCACCAGATAAATAGGCCAGAGCAGCGGATTGTTAATATGGCTTAATAACGCAGCGCCCCCCTGGCCTTTGCTCGTCGGCACAAAATATCGCGAGGCCGGCAGCCACTTCAATAACGGCAACCATAGCAACAAGCTAACCGCCGCCAACACCATAAAACTGATTTGCCAACCGCCTCCCCACTCTGCCAACAGGCCGCCGAGCACTCGCCCCCCGATGCCGCCCAGTGAATTGGCGGCAATGTAAATGCCTATACTGGTCACCAACGCCTTGGGGGTAAACTCCTCTCCCATGTAGGCGACGGCCGTGGCAGGTAATCCCGCCAAAAAGAAGCCCTGCAGCCCACGAGCCAGCAAGACACCATAAAAATTGCTCAGCTGGGAGATAAGTATTCCCAATAACAAGGCCGCCAGCAAGCAGCCCATCATCACCGGCTTGCGCCCCAGTTGATCCGCCACTCTCGCCCAAAACAGCAGGCCGACGGCCAGCCCCAGAGTAGAAACAGACAACACCCAGCTTGCCGACAGCGCCGACACCTCAAAGTCTTGTGCCAGCAGCGGCAATAATGGCTGGGCAATATACAAATTGATGAACACCAGCATGGAACCCAACCCCAACGCCAGGGTTGCACGCCACCAGAGTGCGGTTTTCAGCTCTATCATGAAGGCTCCTCGATAATGACCTTGACCTTAGCGTGCGCCTGCGTATAAATGAAATATATAAATAATATCAAAACAATAAGAAGACGTTATGCTTGAAACCAAATGGCTGCGCCAGTTTGCCGCGGTCGCGCGCGAGGGAAACATCACCCGCGCCGCCAAGCGGCTGCATCTGGCCCAGCCCGCCGTCACCATGACCATTAAAAAGCTTGAGCAACAGTTGGGCATTAGTTTGTTTGATCGCCATCAGGGACGCTTGCACCTGACGGCAGAAGGCCTGCGACTGTATCAACATGCCGAGCGGATTCTTGATGCACTGACGCTGGCGGAGCAAGACATGGCGGCCCTGCAAGACCTCAGTAATGGTGAGGTGTGTATCGGCATTCCCAGTATGCTGGGTTCATTTTACTTTCCGCCTCTGCTCATGGCCTTTAAACATCAATATCCGGGACTGTCGATTCGGGTTGAAGAAGCCGGCACACAGGATGTATTGGCCAAGTTGTGTCAGGGGCAACTGGGATTGGGGATTGTACTGACCGCCTCTTTACCTCCCGAGCTTAGCGGGTTGCCATTATTGCGCGAAGAAATGGTGGCGGTGGTTAATGAAGATCACCCAGTCCGCGGGCAGCCCTTTATCACCATGGACGCCTTTTTGACCGAAGAGCTGGCGGTATTTCGGCACGGTTTTTTTCATCGTGAATATATAGATGCCATGGCCAAAGAAAGTGGCCTGGTGCCACACATAGGTTTCGAGAGTAATTTAATTCCGTTGTTAAAGGCAGTGGTACGTCAGGGGTTTGCCATTACCACTTTTTTGCGCATGGTGATCAAAGACGACCCCGATTTGTTTGCCGTCTCGTTTGCCGAACCCTATTTTCTGGATTTATGTCTGGCCTGGCCCAACAACCGCCCGCTATCCCGTGCCGAGCAAGCCTTTATCGAATTTATGAAGACAGCAGCGCCCTTCGAGGAGCCGTACGCTTTAAGCCGCAAGCTGTCAGTTAAAGAGAAAAGATAAATCCAAGCGCTATTTCGGCCACGGAATCCACAAAAAGGAGCAATAAGATAAAACCTAAAAGCGGCGTATTATTTCGTACAGCGTATGATGTAAGGCGTAACGCGACACAGAGCAGGCTTGTCTTTATCTAATCTCTGGCAGCTTATGGCTTATCGCTGTGTTTGCTTCTTTACAGACCCAAAAAAAGACGTTATAACATAACAAATTCAAATGGAGTCTGTTATGTCTGTTAAGCCCTTCCTGTTCATCCTCCCCTTGCTGCCCCTTGGAGCATTGGCACAAACGCTGCCCGGTGTGCATCAACATGGCTTTGGTCGCTTGAGTCTGGCTCAGGATCAGCAACAGCTGATGTTGGAATTATTTGCGCCGGCGGCAGATATTGTTGGCTTCGAACACCAGCCCAACAATGCCGAGCAGCGTACTCAATACCACGAAGCACTGGCTCGTATTAAAGATGCCGAGCTGCTCTTTACCTTACCCAGGGCAGCAGACTGCCAGTTGATAGCCAGCCAGTTGCTCGAGCAGGATGAAGACGCATTGCATGAGGCCGAAGATGAACACCAAGGTGAGCATCATCACGACGATGAACATAAACATGAACATGAACATGAACATGAACATGAACATGAACATGAACATGATGAAGAGCAACACACAGAGCATGGCCACAACGACATATTGGTACAATATCGTTACCAATGTCAGCAGCCACAGGCACTCACCCAGCTAAGCACTCGACTGTTCGAGCAGTTCACCAGTTTTAATAACATAGAGCTGCAAGGCATAGTGCATTCGGGACAAATTGCCGCCACCCTGACCCCCGAACAACCAACAGCGAGCTGGTAAATTACTCATGACCCGCCTAGTGTCCATTCGCGATCTCGCGTTTGCCTGGCCCGGCCAGGCTGCTTTGCTACAGATCCCCCACTTTGAACTGGCCGCCGGTGAGTCGGTGTTTATCAAGGGTCCCAGTGGCAGCGGCAAAAGTACTCTGCTGGGCTTGCTGGCCGGTATTCAGAGTGCCAATCAGGGTCAGCTGTGCCTGTTGGGCCATGACTTGGCCCGTATGTCGGGCCGAGCGCGAGACCAGTTCAGAGCCGATCATATTGGCTACATTTTTCAGCAATTCAACTTATTGCCCTTTTTATCGGTACTGGAAAATGTGACCTCGGCGCTGATTTTTTCCCGCCACAAGCGCCGGCGGCTCATCCTGCCCGCAGAGGAAGAAGCCAGGCGTTTGCTCGGTGAATTACAACTGGCGCCCGAACTGTGGTTGCAACCCGTGCACCGGCTGAGTATTGGCCAACAGCAAAGGGTGGCGGCGGCACGCGCCTTGATGGGACGCCCGGAGCTGGTGATTGCCGACGAGCCCACTTCGGCACTGGATGCAGATAACCGCGCGGCTTTTATGACCTTGTTGTTTAATGAATGCCGACGCCAGCACAGCAGCCTGATCTTTGTAAGCCACGACGCGACCCTGGAGCCCCTCTTTACCCGCGTGGTGTCCTTGTCTGATGTTAACGAGGCTTCACTATGTTGATACTGGCGTTAAAAAGCCTGTGGGCGCGGCGCCTGACCGCCGGTTTGACCCTGGCAGCCATTGCGATCAGTGTACTGCTGCTGCTGGGCGTTGAAAAAATACGCCTGGAGCTGAAAGACAGCTTTGCCCGTACCTTATCGGGAACCGATTTGATTGTGGGCGCACGCACCGGCCAGATCAACCTGCTGCTCTATTCGGTGTTTCGCCTCGGCAATCCTACCAACAACATCAGCTGGCAAAGCTATCAGCGCATTAAACAGCACCAGGGCATAGCCTGGACCATTCCCATTGCCCTGGGCGACTCTCATCAGGGCTTTCGGGTGCTGGGCACCAATCAGGACTATTTCAGGCATTACGCCTATGGCCACCAGCAACCGCTGCAGCTGGCCGATGGGCGGGCCTTTAACGACACCTTTGAAGCCGTGATAGGCGCCGAAGTGGCGCGCGCATTGGGCTATCAACTCAATGACTCGCTGATTATTGCCCACGGCGCGGGCAATACCTCGTTCAGCCTGCACGACGACCTGCCCTTTACCTTGGTTGGTATTTTAGCGCCCACCGGCACCCCGGTAGATAAAACCGTGCATGTGCGGCTCGATGGTCTGGAGGCCATTCACCTTGGCTGGCAAAGCGGGCGTAAAACCCAACAACTGTCCCATGAACAGGTCCGCGATCACGACTTGACGCCCCAGTCGATTACCGCTTTTTTGGTGGGCATGCACAACAAGGTGCAGGTGTTTGGCCTGCAGCGCGCCATCAATGGGTATCGCACCGAGCCGCTGTCGGCCATTTTACCGGGGTCGGCCTTGCACGAGCTGTGGAGTTTGCTGAGTATCGCCGAAAAAGCCATTGCCTTTATCGCCCTGCTGGTGGTGGTGGCGGGCCTGTTAGGCATGCTGACCACCTTGCTGGCCGGCCTGTCGGCACGGCGACGCGAACTGGCTATTTTACGTTCTTTGGGCGCCGGACCTCGGCACTTGTTTGGCTTGTTGGCGCTGGAGTCGCTGCTACTGACGGGGCTGGGTATTCTGCTTGGGCTGGCTCTGTTATATGGTACCTTGCAGTTGCTGGCTCCCTGGTTGCAGGCACACTATGGCTTGTTGTTGTATCCTGCGCTGCCCCAGTCAGGTGAATGGCGGCTGATGGGCTTGACCCTGCTGGCGGGCACCCTGATCGGCTTGCTGCCTGCCGCCCGGGCCTATTTTTATTCACTGCACGATGGAATGAGTATCAACCACTGATGTTACATTATATTGCCATGGCGCTGGCCGCGCTGATGTTGGTCGCGTCCCCTGCCCGGGCCGACGAATACACCCTGTTGGAGTGGGACGACTTGATCCCGCTGGCAGAACAGCTGAATCCACCGCCTTTTCCCGGGGTGGATCATGAGGATGAGTTTGCCATTCCTGCCCAACCTATCGGCAAGGTGGTACCCAGCCTGAACGGAAAAAAGGTGCGCTTGCCCGGCTTTGTGGTGCCGCTGGAAGGAGACAGCCAGCAGATTACCGCCTTTTTGCTGGTGCCCTACTTTGGCGCCTGTATTCATGTGCCGCCACCACCCACCAACCAGATTGTGTATGTGGAATACCCGGCCGGCGCCAAGGTCGACGACTTATGGGATGCGGTGTGGGTCACCGGCACTTTACACACCTCAGGCGCCAGCCACGAAATGGGCGACGCCGCCTATTCACTGCAAGGCACCAGCGTCTCGCCTTACCAGCTGTAAAAAAAAGCGATAAGCCGAAAGCTGGAAGCGGTCAGGTACAGATCAAAACCATTTCGCCACGGAATCCACAGAACCCACGGAAAAATAGAGATTACATCTGAAATACATTTTATAGGTAATAATAAACTCTTCCGGCAGCCTTAAGCCGTACGTTGCAAGTCAAAATTGACGATGTTTGTCTTTAACCTACGGCGTACAGCGTCAGCCCATTTCTGTAATCCGGCGCTTTAGCTGCCGGTCCTGCGTTAGCAGGAGGGTGTTTGGCTTTTTCTGATGGCTGACCGCTTACGGCTTAAAGCTTTCTTTCAATGCTATGTTTAAAGCTGTATGTTCCAGCTGGGCGTCGTTGAGTTGGTCGGCGTTCATGATGAGCGTACGCCCCAATGCCAGCGCCTGGCGTTGGCTGGCGGCTTTTTGAATGGGGTCGGCAATAGTATCGATATCCGCCACATGGGCCACACCTATGGTGCGGCGTATCATTTCGCAGCCCGCATACCCCAGGGCGTCTTGCCATACCTGACGCAAGAAGGCGCCGATAACCTCGGGCTCTGCCAGACTGGAATCCGCTCCCTGACTGGCCTGCTGAAAAAACTGTATTTTATAACTGCGCCACAGGGCCTGAACGTCCTTAATACGCTGGGGCTGTTGGCGCGAAGCCGGCTGAGCACAAAAGTTAAGCAATAAATGGGCAATAATGACCCCCAGATCAAAGCCCATGGGACCATAGCCGCCAAATTCGGCATCTATCACCTTGAGCTTGCCCGCCCCCACCATGACGGATCCGGTATGCAAGTCGCCATGCAGCAAGGCCTGCCCCTTGCAACGAAAGTCGTGCTTGAGTCGGGCCACGCGAGTTTTCAACGCCTGGTCGGCCCAAAGCTGCTCGGCCTCGAGGCGAATTTCGGGAGCCACATTGTTACGCTCGTGATCACAAAAGGGGTCGACAAAATATACGGCTTCGCTGATCGCCATTAACTCTGGGTTGGCAAATCGCAGCTGCGCCGTTCGTTGCGCGTGATAATCCAGCTGAAAATCACTGCTGTGCACATGCACCTGCGCCAGATATACCCCGAGCTTTTCCGAAACCCCGGCTACGTGCTGGCCGTTAAGCAGCGCCTGGCGCCATACTTGAAGATCCGACAAATCTTCCAGCAGTATCGTCGACAACTCCGCATCATGATGCAGCACCGCCACCGTATACTCGGGGCAGTGCTGGCCGTGATACAGCAGTATTTCGGCTTCTATGCGCGCCCGGTCGCGGGTCAAGGGCCAAGACTCGCCAATGCAGCGAATATAGGGCAGCGCCTGTTTAACAATAAATCCCTTTGCCTGACCAGGCTGCCACACCTTGAACACCTGATTAAGATTGCCATCTCCTATTTCCTCACCCTGCAGGACCACAGCCGAATCAAGCTGGGCTGCCTGGCGCACGTAAGCGATGGCGTCATCATGATTGAATATTCGATATTGACTCATAACCACTCCCTGACTCTGGCTCCCCTGGCAAGCAAAGCCCCTGCCTGGCAGACAACATTAATAAAACCATACGCTTTGTAATAAAAACGGCCTTGATGACGACCAACCATAACAACACAAACGCAGCACAAAACACAACATTGGTAACATTAGAGTCCTGAATAGGTGCGCAGAGGCCAGGCAACATATACTCTAATTATCAATAGCAACCAAACAAGAGTCATGATGGACCTTAATGAGAATATTGCAGACCCCTTGTTATCTACGGAGCTACGTCGGCAAATGCTGCGCTTTGCCACACTGCAGTTAAAGGATGCTCAATTGGCAGAAGATGCGGTACAGGAAGCATTATTGGGTGCCTTTAAATATGCAGACAGCTTTACGGGGCGCGCTGCCTACAAAAATTGGGTGTTTGCCATTCTCAAACACAAAATTGTGGATGTGATCCGTAAAAACCAGCGCCTGGTGACACTCACCAGCCTGGGTGCCGACGACAGCAACGATATGGAAGAGCAGTTGTTTAATCGGTTTGGCATGTGGCACAAAGTGGAACGCCCCGTGGAATGGAGCGCACCGGAACACAGCAAGCAAGACGACGAATTCTGGGCGTTGTTTGAATTGTGCCTGGACAAACTGCCCCCCAATCAGGGACGTACTTTTATGATGCGCGAGTTTATCGGGCTGGAAAGCCGCGAAATCTGCCTGGAGCTGGATTTAACGGTCAGCAATCTCAATGTGCTGCTCTATCGAGCCCGATTACGCTTGCGAGAATGTTTGGAAAACAAATGGCAACAGCAAGGAGACTGTCCATGTTGAGCTGTCATAAGGCCACTCGGCTGATGTCCGAAGGACAAGATCGCCCCTTGAGCAAATTCGAGCGTATGTCGTTAGCGATGCACACAGTAATGTGTAACGGCTGCCGCCAGTTTGAACGACAATTACCTGTCATTCGGTCTTTAGCTAATACCTTTGCCCATAAGCCCGATAATACAGGTAATAACAAGCCGGATACCGAGCCGAAAGACAGCGGTTGATACTGATGAGTCGTGCCAACCAGCAGCACTCTGAATAAAGGAAGCATGATGCGAGATACTCTACCTCTACTCGACTTAACCGGTTTTCCGGCACTCAAGCGTCATACCCTGGACACGCTGCAGGTGAATCTGGGGTACATGTGCAACATGAAGTGCGTGCATTGTCATGTCGCCGCCGGCCCCCATCGTACCGAGATGATGGATGATGCCAATCTCGCCTTGATTCCCGCCGTATTGCAGGCGCGCGCACTGAGCACCCTCGACCTGACCGGCGGTGCCCCCGAAATGCACCCGCGTTTTCGCGAGGTGGTGATGGCCGCGCGCCAGCTGGGTGTACATGTCATAGACCGCTGCAACCTCACCATTTTATATGAGCCCGGCCACGAGACCCTGGCCGAGTTTTTAGCCGAGCAACAGGTGGAAGTGGTCGCTTCACTGCCCTGCTACGAGCTGGAAAATGTCGATAGGCAAAGAGGCAAAGGCACCTTCAATAAAAGCATTGCCGCCTTGCAACGGCTGAATCAACTGGGCTATGGTCAGCCCGGCTCAGGCCTGGTCTTGAATCTGGTGTACAACCCACAGGGGCCCACCCTACCACCCGAGCAGAAGGGGCTGGAGGCCGCTTATCGACAAGAGCTGCTGGCACACTTCGATATTCGCTTTAACCACCTGTTTGCGCTGGCCAATATGCCCATCAAGCGCTTTGGTGACTACCTGATCACCAAGCGGCAGTTTCATGATTATCTGCGATTATTAAAAGACAATTTTTCTGCCGATAATCTGGCAAACCTGATGTGCCGAAATCTGGTCAGTGTGGACTGGCAAGGCTACTTGTATGATTGCGATTTTAATCAACAGCTGGCACTGCGGTTGCCCAGTGCCACAGACGAAGACGCTCGCCCCCATTTGCGAGATCTGCTGCATCGAGATCTCGCCGGGCAACCGATACGGGTAGCCGAGCACTGCTATGGTTGTACCGCCGGCCAGGGCAGCAGCTGCGGCGGCGCCCTGCGCGACGAATCAAGCGCCTCATGACGCTGTCGATTATCATACCCATACTGAACGAGGCCCGGGCCTTGCCTGCCACCTTGTCGGCACTTCAGCACAGTACCTCCGATGCCGAGCTGATTGTGGTCGATGGTGGCAGTATTGATGACTCTGTGGCCATTGCCGGGCAGTACGGCGCTACCGTGCTTAATACTGCTGCCGGCCGGGCTCGACAGATGAATCTGGGTGCCAAACAGGCAAGCGGCGATTATCTGCTATTCCTGCACGCCGACACTCGGCTACCGGCCAACGTTGAGCCTGTGATCCGCTCAGCACTGGCACGGCATGACTGGGGGCGATTTGATGTGATCATTAGCGGGCAACATCCGATGCTGAAGGTGATCGGCTTTATGATGAACTGGCGTTCACGGCTATCGGGCATTGCCACCGGCGATCAGGCGTTGTTTATACGCCGCGAGACCTTTAGTGCTGTGGGCGGCTTTCCCGAGCAGGATTTGATGGAAGATATCGCCCTCAGTCAGCGGTTGAAGCACCTGGGGTCTCCTGCCTGTTTAAAGCAAAAAGTAGTCACCTCGGGCCGACGCTGGGAGCAAAACGGCGTGTGGCGCACTATTTGGCTGATGTGGCGGTTGCGTTTTGCCTACTGGCGTGGCGCCTGCCCCAGCCAGCTGGCCAGGAGGTATCATTGAGCACTCGCATCATTATTTTTGCCAAGGCGCCGGTGGCTGGCCGGGCCAAAACCCGGCTGATGTCGGTGCTGGGCGCCGAGGGGGCCGCAAGACTGGCACGCCACATGCTGACCAGCACGGTAGATGCCTGCCTGGGCGCCGCAATCGGGCCGGTAGAGCTGTGCATGAGCCCATCACTCAACCACCCGGAGTGGGCAGACATTAATCTGCCACTGGCCCTTGAGCTCAGTCACCAGGGCGAGGGCGATTTAGGATGCCGCATGGCCCGAGCCGCACATCGCGCCCTGGTAGATCATGGCGCGCAGCAAGTCTTGCTGGTTGGCACCGACTGCCCGCAACTGTCACCTGAGCTGTTACGCCACTCAGCCCGGTGCCTGAGCTCGCTGGATGCGGTGCTGCATCCCACCCGGGATGGCGGCTATGCCCTGCTGGGGTTGCGCCAGTTTAACCCGCATTTATTTACCGACATGCCCTGGAGTACGCCTCAGGTAGCAGCGCTTACCCAAACGCGATTGGCGGCATTAGGCTGGCGCTATCAACGGGCTGAACAATTGCAGGACATTGACGAACCACAAGATTTGCTGTGGCTAACGGCCAGCTGGGTAAAGGCGCTGCAGACCCCCATCACGGAGGCCAGCCATCATGTTTGAGTACGAGCCCTGGATCCGGCTGGGCTGCTTTGCCGGTGTGCTGATGGTGATGATGCTGTGGGAGTGCTGGGCGCCGCGCCGGCCTCAGCACATTGGTCGCCTGACGCGTTGGCCCAATAACTTGTTATTGGTGGTCATTAATACACTGTTGCTGCGGCTGTTTTTTCCGCTGGCGGCGGTAGGCGCCGCTTTGCTTGCCAGCGAGCACGACTGGGGGCTTTTGAACCTGTGGCCAGTGCCTTTTTGGTTTAGTCTGCTGTTATCGATGTTGGCGCTCGATTTACTTATCTATTGGCAACATCGTCTGTTTCACGCCCTGCCCTGGCTGTGGCGTTTGCACCGCGTACATCATGCAGATCTGGAATTCGACGTGACCACCGGCCTGCGTTTTCACCCGTTCGAGATTGTGCTGTCCATGCTGCTCAAATTGGCGGCCGTTATCCTGCTCGGCGCGCCTGCCTTGGCCGTGCTCTTGTTCGAAGTCTTGCTTAACGCGACCGCCATGTTTAATCACGGCAATATCCGGCTGCCAAAACGGCTGGATACTATGCTGAGATTGCTACTAGTTACGCCGGATATGCACCGCGTGCACCATTCGGTGATCCCACGTGAGACCGACAGCAACTTCGGTTTTAATCTGCCCTGGTGGGATCGCCTGTTCGGTACTTATCAAGCCCAACCTCAAGCCGGCCAGCTTGGCATGACCATAGGCCTTAAGCAGTTTCGCGAGCCCGGCGAGCTGCGCCTGCACCGATTGTTGCTACAACCATTTCGACGCAAATAAAACAGGGGAATATCGTGAATGGGGAATGGGGAATGGGGAAAATATACCCTAATCCCCAATCCCTAATCCCTAATCCCCAGTCCCCATTCCCCAGTCCCCAGTCCCCAGTCCCCAGTCCCCAGTCCCCAAATTTTAATGTTCGTCAGGATGACGGCAAAAAACAAAACACACACCCCTGTAGTCCAGCGCTTTAGCTGCTGGCCCTGCGTTAGCAGGGTGGCTTTAAAATCATCCTGCTCCGCAGGGGCAACAGCTAAAACGCTGGCTATAAAAGACGTTTGGTTTATTTCTGGTGTACCGCTCCCCGCAGGGTAAATCTGTTACAATCGCGCCTTTGTTTATTCAGGTAGTTTACAACGCTATGCGCTTGATATTGGCCCCGATGGAAGGGGTACTGGATCACCTGATGCGGGACTTGCTTACCCGCATCAACCCCTTCGACCTGTGCGTGACCGAGTTTATTCGCGTGGTGGATATGCGCCTGCCGCCGAAAGTGTTTTATCGCCTGTGTCCCGAACTACACCAGGGTTGTCGTACTCCATCCGGTACACCAGTGCGCATTCAGCTGTTGGGCCAGGAGCCCGACTGGCTGGCGGAAAATGCCGAACAAGCCTGCCTGTTGGGGGCCGAAGGCATAGATCTGAATTTTGGCTGCCCCGCCAAAACCGTGAACAAGCATCGCGGCGGCGCCGCCTTGCTAGGAGACAGCGAACAGCTCTATCGCATTGCCAAAGCGGTGCGTGCCGCCGTACCCGCGCATTTGCCGGTGAGCGCCAAAATCCGCCTGGGGCTGGAAGACAGAGACTCGTATCTGGAAAACAGTCAGGCACTGGCCGAGGGCGGCGTGAGCGAGCTGGCCGTACACGCGCGCAGCAAGCGCGACGGCTATCGCCCACCGGCTTACTGGCCCTTGGTGGCAGATATTCGCGCTGCGCTGGCTATTCCGGTGATCATCAATGGTGAAATCTGGAACGCCGATCAAGCAACGCTTGCCCAGACACAAAGCGGGTGTCGCGATGTGATGCTGGGCCGAGGTGCGCTGGCGCTGCCCAACCTGGCAGCTACCATTAAACACGGTGCCGCCTCCATGAGCTGGGAGCAGGTGATTGAGCTGTTACTGGATTATTCGGCGCTGGAAGTAGAAGGCAATAAAAGTATTTATTACCCTAATCGCATCAAGCAATGGCTGAATTTTTTAAAGCTGCAGTACCCACAAGCGCAAAGCTTATTTGGCCAGGTGCGTACTCTGAAACATACCGATGACATTCGCCAGACTCTAGCCGCAGTTTGATTTACGTCATAATGCACTACAACAGCCCGCTTTATACTGCTGATCATATTCAGTTTTTGGGAATGCATCATGAGCAGCGTATTGAAATCTCAACTGCAAGAACGCCTGTTGGCCGAAGCGAGCCGTCGACGCCTGGCATTTTTGCAGGCAGTGCAGGCGCTAGATGGCAACCTGGCTCTGCAACTCGAGCAGCTATCGCCTGATGAATGGGCCGATTTGTCTACATTAGCTGCCTGGCCACAACTGCAGCCGCACATCAAACAGCTAAAGCAACTTGATGCGGCGCTATGCCAGCAACAGCTCGGTTTATATGGCCTGTGTAGCGATTGTGAAGCCGAGTTAACCTTTGAGCAGCTATATCAAGATCCCTGCCGTCAACGCTGCACGCCCTGCGAGCAAAAATATCTAGCAACACAGCAAGGAAGCTGGAAGCTTTAAGCTGACAAGGTTCCACAAGCGTTAGGATTGCTTGCTCCCTTCACTCTTTACGCTTCACTCGCTCTAAAAATCAGACACTAAAAAGCCGGCTTGCGCCGGCTTTAATACTTCTAATTTAGCTTAAGCTACATTAGAAGTTGTACTGAATGCCCATACCAAAGACGTCGTCTTTAGTCACAAGGCCGTTGTTATCCAGAGTTTCGGAATCAGAGATAACGTACTCGGCATACAGCTTAGCCTTAGGAGTCAGGGCGTACTGACCACCCAGAGTAATAGTGTCAATGCTATCCCACTCGAAACCATTCAGATTTGCATCTTCTTTGGAGTACTGAGCCAACAGAGTCCAGGCGTCAACACTGTATTGTGCGTGCAGTTCGTAGCCTTCAGTTTCTATATTGTTAGTATTATTATCCATTTCTTGCTCAGTATAAAGAGCAGCGAAATAGAAACCGTCAATGCTATAATTCAGACCAGCAATCCAAGCATCTAGCTGATAATCATCCTGCCCAGCAAAGCCAAAATTACCAAACTGCTGCTCTTCATAAGCAGCTACCACGCCCAAACCAAATGGGGCAGTGTAGCCGGCAGAGACAGACCACTGATTGTCTTTATTCTCTTTGGTAGAATCATTTTTTCGATCATCGGCAAATGCATAACCTGCGCGAAGATCAAGGCCATTTGCTGCATAGGTCAACAGAACTTGATCATCAACCTTGTCATTGATCGCTGCTTTATAGCCAAGAGCTTTAGTTACATCACCAATAGCGCCACCGTAAGCAGCAGTACCGCCATAGATATTCAGTATATCGGTGTAGTACAGTGCTTGAGCATAGGGGTCCATGCTGCGACCAAAGGTCAGCTCGGTAGTGTCTACAAAACGGAAACCAGCCCAAGCATAACGAGAATCAAACTGGCCGTTAGCGCTGGACTCACCGGCAACCTGCCATTCCAGCTTACCAATCAGATCAACATCCTGGTTCAGCATGTACTTGACGTTGACGCCCAGACGCGCTTCGCCGTCACCACCGAAGTTTTCGGCTTCACCAGCACCGGCTTGGCCAAAGTCGCCTTGATGGCCAATTTCACCAGCTTCGTACTGAACGCGGCCGTAGATGTCTACCTGGGCGCCTTCGTCGGAGTATACGGTCACGGCGCTAGCAGAAGTTGCGAACAGCGCAGGAATAGTCAGTGCAAGAATCGTTTTTTTCATGATTTTTATATGCCTACTGTTATTGAACACTAAGTCCTTGTTTTTCCCTGTGTTAGCAACGCATCGCGTTACTATGGCAGGCAGACTATCATCGACATTTTGAGCTTGCAACAAAATCGCGGGAACTTTTTATGACAATTAGACTCACCCCGCTATTAAACGTGAACAGAAGCACCTTTTGCTCACTTGCTGCTTGCATCTGGTATAAAACGCTATTGTCACTATACTTAGCCTCTCGTTTATCATCTTTTTATTAACGTATGCTGAGCCTCAGTATCAGCCATAATCAAGATATCCCTATATGCCAAGCTGCAATTATCAAACATTGGTGCGCGAGAATTACCGGCGCCTGAGCCAGGCGTTGCCCGGTTTTACACCGCGACGAGAACAGAATTATCTGGTGGCAGAAATTGGCAAGGTGTTGTTGGGCCGTTACGACTCAAGCCGACGTATTTTGGTCGCCGAAGCTGGCACCGGCATTGGCAAGTCACTGGCCTATTTGCAGGCAGGCATCCCGTGGGCACGCATCAATCAAAAAAAGTTGGTGATTTCCACCGCCACCCTGGCGCTGCAAGAACAGTTGGTGGATAAAGATCTGCCGTTGTTTTTACCTCATTGCCAACCCGGCTTTCGCTTTGCATTGGCTAAAGGTCGTGCACGTTACTGCTGTGCCCGGCGGTTATCGGACTTGGCCGGTGGCGTGTCACAAACCGAGTTATTTGGACCTGGAGCTACAACTGCGGCCCCCTTAACGACGCACCAGCAAACTCAGTTGGCAGACATGTGGCAATCGTACAGCGATAAAAGCTGGCAAGGCGATCGCGACAGCTGGCCAACCCCCATTGACGCCATACTGTGGCAGCAAGTGCAAGCTGAACGTCATAGCTGTCAGCCCATGCTGGGCCATCAGCACTGTCCCTTTCATCTGGCGCGGGCCGAGCTGGAACAGGCGGATGTAATAGTGGTGAATCACGCCCTGCTGCTGGCAGATTTAAGCATGGGCGGCGGCATAGTGCTGCCCGAACCAGAACAGTGCTTGTATATACTGGATGAAGCCCATCATATTGCAGCGGTTGCCCGAGATCAGGGCTCGGCACGCTTGCCTTTGCGCCAGCTTCGCCGGTCGCTGGAACAATTCAACAAATGGCAAAGCAAGTTGAATGATTTGCTGGGAGCCGACGGCCAGGCCGCCATCGGTAAACTACAGCACAGTTCAAGCCAGCTTATTCCCGCCCTCAACCAGGTATATCGCCAACTGTTCTCGGCCCTGCAGCGCCAGGACTTGCGTACCGATGACCAGGGTTGTCTGCGGTTTAGCCCGGGTGATTTACCCTGTGGCCTGGATGAGACCTTAAGCACGCTAAAAGAAGACAGCCAGACCTTTTGTCGGGCGCTGGGGCCCGTTAATAGCCAGCTTGCCGAACAGCTTAAACTGAAACCCTCTCAGGCTGCTGCCATTGAAGCAGCATTGGCCATGATCAGCCAGCAGCAGCTTCAGGGCGAACAACTGCGTGATGGTTGTGCATTATTACTGCGTGCCCCTGGCCCCAAACACACACCACCGGCGCGTTGGCTGGAGCTTGACCCAAAAGATAAACAGGAAATCTTGCTGTGCGTAACGCCCTTGGCGGTGGGTCACTTATTGGAGCAATGGTGCTGGTCTCGGGCGGCGGCCGTCATCATGGTATCTGCTACCCTGACGGCGCTGAATGATTTTGGCTATTTTCGTCGTGCCGTGGGCTTGCGCGCAGACGATGGCAGCCACTATTTACGTCTCAATTCACCGTTTGACTACGCCAGTGCCCGCCTGGTTATCCCCGAGTTGACCTGCGAGCCGACCAGCCAGGACTTCGATGAGTTGCTCGCCACGCAAATTCCCTTCTGGTTACAAGATCAGGCCGCCAGCCTGGTACTGTTTTCTTCTTATCGACAAATGAAACAAGCGGCCGTTGCATTAAGAGCTCAGGGCCATTCGCTGCTGGTGCAGGGTGAAGCCAGCCGCCAGGCCTTGTTGCAATTACATAAAGTGAAGTGTGATGGCAAGCAACCCAGCGTACTGTTTGGTACCGGCAGTTTTGCCGAAGGTCTGGATTTACCCGGCCATTATTTAACCAACCTGATTATTACCAAATTGCCGTTTGCGGTACCTACCTCGCCAGTGGAAGAAGCCATGGCCGAGTGGATTACGCTTTGCGGCGGCAATCCTTTTATGCAGCTTGCCCTGCCCGAAGCGTCACGCAAGCTCATTCAGGCATGTGGGCGCTTATTACGGACCGAAACCGACAGTGGTCGTATTGTATTGCTGGATAAACGGCTGATCAGCCGCCGATATGGCCCGGCACTGCTTCAGGCGTTACCGCCCTTCACCCAGGAGTTAGGAAAAGCCATACCTCAAACAGGAAGCTGACGATCTGGTCGCCTGCAAGGCTATTGTAGCTAACCACTGTATTGCCGTTTATTGCACTGGCACCTGGAAATTGTCACAATTTGCGATTAACTTGGTGTTACTTCAAATACTTAGTCGCTTTTTTTGTGCATAATCAGTGCATCTCAAGAAGAATATACTCATGGCCCAGGAGCCCAATTTAATGAAAACACGTTTAACCCTTGCCGCCCTCGCCCTTGCCGGTCTGTCTTTTGGCGCCAGCGCCGCTACCTTTGAAGCCCAACAGCCTTATCAAATTCATCTGGTAAACGGAGAAAAAACGGCCAACAGTATTACCAAAAACATCCATAAAGTGGATCTTGGTGAAGGCAAGCACCAGCTGGCTGTGTCCTATACCAAGGATTATTCGAATCGCTCCGAGCTACGCATACTGAATGGTGATCCGGTTATCATCACCATTGATGTACCCGCCGACGCCGAGCTTGCGCTCGATTATACATCGCCCATCAATTATCAACTGGCTCGCCAGTTTTTGCGTGAACAGGACACTCAGCTCAAGGTCATCGACAAAAAAACCGGAGATCAGGTTCCAGCCGAACTGTTAATCATCCCGGCGCCAGCAGGTTTGAATGTCGCGAGTGGTATTCAAGAATCACTGGCAGAAAAAGGAATGGCATTTAACGGCCGCACCGATGCCGCCGTAGCGGCCGCTCAGGCCAAGTTTGGCGATGCCGTCGTAGACGCCGATGCACTCGATATGCTGAAGCACTGGTGGAATAGCGCCGATAAAGATACCCAGCGCGCTTTTCAAATCTGGGCTATTCAGCAGCAGTAACAACCACTGCAAGCTAGCAGCATGATGTGAAAAAACCGAGCCTGCGAGCTCGGTTTTTTGTTCATATGGCAGATAACAGCAAGCGCTGCGTTTGTATTTAAAATGACGAACCGGGTTGTTGCAGGAAGGCTTCTTCTGCTGCACTCGATTTTCGGCCCAGAATACGATTGCGGTGAGGGTAACGGCCAAAACGGGCGATAATGTCTTTGTGCGCGCGTTCGAATTTCAAACTGCTGACTGCCCCACTCTGTTCCTGCTCATGGTCGGGATCAAGCTCGGCATTTTTTTCAAACAAAGCGAGTGCCACCTCATGCACCTTGAGCGATTCGCTGTGCATCATTGGCATATACAAAAACACCCGCTGTTGCGGGCGTAATGATTGTGCAGCCCCTGCACTCACGGCTTCTTGAGCCAGTGCCAGCGCCACGCCGTCTGCGGCAAATGCCCGAGGGGTGTCTCGATAGATATTACGTGAGAATTGATCAAGCACGATAATTTCGGCCAATCGGCCCTCAGCCCGGGTTCGCCAGTCAAACAGCTCACCCAGACAGGCTTGGCGATGCAAGTCACCAAAGCGCTCGGCAATATCCTGGTCCAGTTGCTTGTTTTTTTGCCACCACTGCGCAGGTTTAAGTTCTTCAAACCAGAATGCAAGTACCGATTGATACATAAACTGTCCCCCTGCGAGGTGCAATAAGCCTTACGCTGTACGCCATAAGTTAAAGACAAACACCGTCTTGGTTAACTAACAGCGTAAGGCGTACGGCGTACGGCTTAAAGCGTACAGCGGATTTTAAAATACCCAGTGTGCCACCAGAGCAATGACCGGCAAAGTCACCAGGGTGCGCAGCAAGAAGATCACGAACAACTCTAGTACATTCACCGGTATTTTGCTGCCCAATAACAAGGCCCCAACTTCCGACATGTAAATCAGCTGGGTGACCGACAGTGCCGCGATCACAAAACGCGTCATGTCGCTCTCGATAGAGGTCGCCAGAATCGCTGGGATAAACATATCGGCAAAACCGACCACCATGGTTTGTGAGGCGGCGGCGGCTTCCGGGATCTGCAGTAGCTCCAGCAAGGGGACAAAAGGCATCCCCAACCAGCTGAACAGCGGCGTGGTTTCGGCAATTACCAGCGCCAGCGTACCAAAGGCCATCACTACGGGTAATACCCCCAGCAGCATATCCAGCGCATTATGAATACCGGTGCGGACAACCTGCCCGAGGCTGTGTACCTTGCCGGCACGGGCCAGAGCCAGAGCATATCCATGCCCAAGGCGTGAATATCCAGCTGGAGTCACTTCGTCATCAGCTGGGCGAGCTTCGCCATTGATGAAGGTATCTTTCTTCCAGCACAACGGCGGCAAGCGCGGTACCACAATGGCCGCAACTATACCGGCCAGGCATACGGCACCATAAAACGGCAAAAACATATGCTCCAGCTTTACCTGCGCCAACACCACCAGGCTGAAGGTAATGGATACCGCCGAGAAGGTGGTGCCGATAACCGCCGCTTCACGCTGGGTATAATGACGGCCTTCGTACTGTTTGCTGGTCAGTAGAATACCCACGCTACCATCGCCCAACCAAGAGGCCATGCAATCGACTGCCGAGCGGCCCGGCAAGCGAAATATGGGGCGCATAATATCGGTAAGCAGGGTACCCACAAACTCCAGCAAGCCAAAGTCCAGCAACAGGGGCAGTAGCAAGCCGGCAAAAATAAAGACCGCAAACAACACCGGTAGCAAGTCGTTCAGCACCAGCCCCCCCGTATCACCGCTGTACAGAAGTTCTGGCCCTGCCTGGTTGTACACCAGCAACACAAAAACAGCACCCAACACTCGGCTTAGCAGCCAGACCGGGCTGACATTGAACAGCGTGTTTAAAAACGAGCTTTTGGTGACCAGAGACGGCTTGAACAGGGTGGCCAGCACGCTGAGTATCGCCGAAACGCAAATCAGCACAGTGACGATAGTCGGCAGCATACCCGATAATACGGCCTGCAGGCTTTTGGCAAGCACCGCTATCATGATGGTCAAATCGCCGTTATAACTGACTGGTGTCATAAACAGCAGCACGCCCAGCAATGAAGGCAGCACAAACATCAGTAAATTACGTTTGCCGGCTTTAGCCTGCCCCGCCAATGTCTTTTCCATGGTTACTCCTGGTGCCGAACCACGACACACCACTTAGCTAAAATAAGATAAAAATCGTCATTTTATGCAACCCACACCGAAGTCATTGCATAAAACCACTCTTAAACTGAATATAAGCCCAGCAAACAATAGGCTGATTGAATAGTTATTTTACAGTGAAATATATTTAAGCAAAAGAAAAAATCGAAATTTAATCCCGCAATCGGACCTTAACCCGGAGTTGCTGCCACCTGCGTGACACTGATCGGCAGCGATCAGAGATAAACGAGTCCCAAAGTCCATCTTTATGGGGCAGCTGACTAGCGGCGAGAACGAGAAGAGTAATAGGTATATACCGCGTCAGAGGTGGCGCGGTATATACCCTCATAGAAGATGTAGAAGGCGTCCGAGAAGCAGGCTTTTGGCGTTAGTATTGCTTACGTTTCAATACAAAACACAGTTCATCAAAAAACGTCAGCTCGCCGCTGGCTACCCTGGGATTCTCTTGCCCTTCTGCTATTTTTCCGCAATGCTCAATCGTGAAATAAGGTTCAAACAAGCTGCTAACTGCCTGAACGGATACCGAAAACGGAGGCGCTTGCTGCTGCTCCGGCGCATAATTGACCGTAATCAATAACAATACCGCACCAGGATTAAGCAGGTTTGCCAGCAACGCCACATATTGCGCTTGCATCGAATGCGGTAAGGCGATGAGTGCCGCCCGATCGTATGCCGCATCAAAGCGGCGGCCAAGTTGCTCGGCTTGAAAGAAGTCACCCTGGTACAAGCTGATCTGTTCGGTATGCCAGCATTGATAAGGGCCTATGGCCTCTTGCCTGGCCGCAAGCTGCGTGTCGGCAAAAAAGTCATGCACCGCCAGTGCCGATAACTCGAAACCGGCCACTGTATGTCCTTGTTCGGCCAGCCAGTGCATGTCGTTACTTTTACCACACAAAGGGACCAGCACCTCTGTGTGTGCTGGTACTGCAAGCTGTGGCCAATATTGTCTGAGCTGAGGGTTAATCTGTTGGCGATGAAAGCCGATGCGTGCTTCTTGCCAGCGCTGATGCCAAAATTCTGCGTCCATAATCGTGCTCACCTTAAATAAAGCGAGACTAGCATAGACGAAGCAAGAGTGGGTCAGGCTCGGGGTTTAAACTGATTGCTGACGGGATCATAACGATAGCCGATTTGTGCCATGCTCCCCATGAGCCAGCTGCTATCCAGCTCGTAACGAGACACCAGCGCGGTCAGGCTGTCACATTCCAGTCGCAGCTTTTCATTCAAAATACTGAGCACCATGTGGCTATCCAGTTTTTGCAGTAAAAATCTATCCATATTGCACTCCTGCTCCATCAAGGATGTGGTTACCCGATTACTATAGCCGGAGTAAAAAATACTGCCCGCACAAAACACTGTTAATTTAACCAGTATTTCCTTGATCTCTGGCCACTGGATCACTACTGTATATATAAACAGTAACCACACCTCAGGGAACTCGGATTGCTTATGGCCACTCTCTTGTTATCTCGTCAGCCGCTTTGTTCATCCATGCATTGGCAGCCTTTATTACTGGATGCCCCCTTTATGTATACGCCAAACAGCACAGAGGCAGAGGCAGAGGCAATAAAAGGCCACATCAGTCACTGGGGAGGTGTGCCACAACCGCGTTTGCTGGCTAGCCTGGCCGCTATCAGCAGAGATAATAAAGGGTGGATATTAATAGCGAATGCTCCGGCCCCCTTGTCGCGCCAGGTCCTGATAGATGCAGGTATCAATCCGGCTCGTGTGATTGACGCGAAAAAGGCAAGCCGTCAGCTAGTACAACAGGCCATCACTTGCCCAAGTATCGCCGTTGTCGTGTGCTGGAAATACGCTGACCTAAAGCCTGGTTTACTGGATATAAACCATCGGCAGCGGCATATTGTGGCCGCAAGAAGGTGTGGAGTAAGCACAAGAGCACCACTCGGTGATCGGCGTTTAGATACACGCAAGTCCGGCAAAGAGAGGTATGTTGGTGTTTTGTCGTCATCCTGACGAAAGTCAGGATTTGGGATTTGGGATTTGGGATTTGGGATTTGGGACTTGGGATTTGGGATTTGGGATTTTAGTGCATTCAAAAAAAGATACAGGAGCAAGTCCGGCATGGCGGCATAAGATGGAGCTTTTGCCGTCATCCTGATGAGCATCAGGATCTTGATGTTAACTGATAGTTTACAGCTGACCGCCTGTCTCTTAGGGGGCGTTCTCAATCATGCCAGCCATATCACCGTTGATACAAGGCTGAGCATGGCGGTGTAGTGTTTCTCGACACGCTCATATCGAGTCGCGATACGACGGTAATGCTTGAGCTTCTGGAAAGCGCGTTCAACCAAATTACGTTCTTTATACAACACTTTATCGTAGTCCCGTGGGCTGGTCCGGTTCTTTCTCGGTGGGATCACCGGGCTGGCTCCACTGTTACGGATTGCATCGACGAAGCGATCTGAATCATAACCCTTGTCTGCCATCACGAAGTCCGCTTTCATGCCTTCAATCAAGTGGTTGGCTTGACCATATTCCGATGCTTGTCCGGGCGTTAATAGAAAGCGGACCGGGTTACCCAACGCATCGACAGCTAGGTGGATTTTGGTACTCAGTCCGCCTCGTGACTTGCCTTGCGCTTGCTCATCGCGCTCTGTTTTTTTGAGGCCCCATGCTGATGGACTCGAACGATACTTCCATCCACCATCAAATATTCCAAGTCGGGATCATCCGAGACAGCTGCCCAAATCTGCGTCCATACGCCCTTGTGTGACCAGCGGTTATAGCGAACATACACTCGATGCCAGTGGCCGAAGGACTCTGGCAAATCCCGCCAGGGCGCTCCTGTTCGAGCAATCCACAACACGGCTTCAACAAAAAGGCGGTTATCCTTTGCTGTGACCCCACAGTCACCGGCCTTCCCTGGAAGTAGGTTCTTGATTCGTTCCCATTGATCATCGCTCAGCACTGGCCGGGGCATACGTTTCACTCTCTTCAGATCCATGATGCACTTACTATCGGCAGGATTTTACAATGATTGAGAACGCCCCCTAGTCACAACTATTTTTTGAAATTTGTTGAAGTTAGTGTGGCTTGTCAGGCAGAGGGCACTCCTCCTCCGACTCGCCGTAAATACGGTCCCTGTAGGCTCAGCCGCGCCATCCCTGGCGCGGATGGTCGGCTGAGCAGACACTCTCTGCCTTCCCATTGGCAGCACAGTGGTCTTTCAATATTACCGGCCGACAGCTCAGAGGCTAAGAAAAGGCTGCTGGAATAGCCTCAGCCGACCATCACATGACAGGGAAGTCATGTGCTGAGCGCCACATGGATGATGAGATGGACACCTCTTGTGCAACCGGCGTCATTACGCGCCATATTTGGGTTACCCACTCAAATATCATCACAAAAGGTG